>CAZOLR010000014.1:0-38068 GCA_964580905.1 uncultured Hyphomicrobiales bacterium
GATATCGAACTGTTCAAGTGGCATGATGAAAACAAAAATTGCCGACTGCTTCGTGACGATATACGGCCCAATTTCGTCAACGGAAAACTGGCCCCCGTCGGCATGCAGGGAGAGGAGTAATTCCCTGATGTATTTTACTGCAACCGAATACGATCATATGATGATAAAAAGAACACGATGGACAAGAATGCGATCAGGTTTGAGCCAAGAGCGCATCGCGAAAATCCTTATGTTGCCTGGCCCAACTTATCGAAATTACGAATATAGATCACCTCTTCCCCCGCGCTGTTTAGTGCGGTTTTGCGAACTGGTGAATATAAAAGTAACTGATTTAGTAGACCCGTCTTTGACAAAATTCGATATTGAACTCCTTAAATGGCACGACCTGACACAAAATTGCCGACTGCTTCGTGACGATATGCGGCCCAATTTCATCAACGGAAAACTGGTCCCCGTCGGCCTGCCCAAATGAGAGATATCCTGATCTTAAAGCACCATCTTATCGCCGCTCTCTGCGCCGGAGGAGGAAGATGCCTTTCATAAGCGTTCATTCACGGCGATTTAATCTTTTGGTTCGATGTCGCATCATCAATGTCCGGAAACGCATGAAATGGACACAGTCGAAAATGGCCAGAGCACTGGATATTCCAACAGAACGGTATAAAAGTTACGAATACAAGGCCGCTATGCCATTCCATATCATGTTGCTTTTTTGCGATGTGACCAACACTCCGATGGAACGCATGGGGGACCGGAACGCCACCGAAGAAGAGATGGAATATATCATCGCATGTGAGTCCAAAGCCCCCCGCGCAAACAACCGCTAACGCTGTTTCGTCTGCCAGTCGGGATGTTCAAACGCGGTCAGGTTCGCCCGCGGGAGCGGCGCCCGCCCGAGGATATGGTCCGCCGCCTTCTCCCCGGTCATGATCGACGGCGCGTTCAGATTACCGTTGGTGATACGCGGGAAGACCGAACTGTCGGCAACACGCAGCCCTTCCACCCCGATCACCCGGCATTCCGGGTCCACCACCGCCATCGGATCATCCGCGCGGCCCATCCGCATCGTGCCGCAGGGGTGATAGGCGCTTTCGGCATGGTCACGGATAAAGGCGTCAATCGCCGCATCCGAGGTGGCCTCATCCCCCGGCTGGATTTCACGCCCCCGGAAAGGATCCATCGCCTTCTGGCGCAGAATTTCACGGCTGAGCCGGATACAGCGGCGGAATTCCTCCCAGTCATCGGGATGGCTCATATAATTAAACCGGATCTCCGGCGCGTCTTCGGCCCGGGACGAACGGATCCGCACATGGCCGCGGGATTTCGACCGCATCGGGCCAACAT
Organism: uncultured Hyphomicrobiales bacterium; assembly: GCA_964580905.1. Lineage (GTDB taxonomy): Bacteria > Pseudomonadota > Alphaproteobacteria > Puniceispirillales > UBA1172. The sequence continues at coordinate 1,345 of CAZOLR010000014.1, forward strand.
GGAGCTGAAACCCGTGGCCTTCGGCCGGGGCCGTGCCATCATAGCGGATCGCCACCGGCAGGAAATGATACTGGATATCCGGATACGATACCCCCGCCGCCGAACGGATGAAACCCAGGGTCTCAAAATGGTTGGTTGCGCCGGGGCCTGATTTTGTCAGCAGCCATTCAAGCCCTATCCTCGCCTTGGAAAACAGGTTGAGATATTTGTACAGCGTGATCGGCTGAAGACAGACCACCTGAAAATAAACCTCAAGATGATCCTGCAGGTTAGCGCCGACCCCGTCCCGCGCGGCCACCGGCGTAATCCCGTGGGAGCGGAGCAGATCCCCGGGCCCGATACCGGAACGCTGGAGTATCTGCGGTGAGTTGATGGCGCCTGCGGCACACACCACCTCACGTTCCGCGCGCACATCACAGACCTTGCCGCGATGGATAAAGCGAACACCTGTCGCCCGCGTGCCGTCAAAAAGGATACGGTCCACCCGCGCCCTTGTGATCAGCCGCACATTGCCGCGACGCAAGGCTGGCTTGAGATAGGCATTGGCCGCCGACCAGCGCCGTCCCTTCCAGACCGTCATATCCGCAGCGCCAAACCCTTCCTGCCGGAAGCCGTTATAATCCGGCGTGGCGACATAACCTGCCTCCGTGGCGGCCCGGACAAAAGCATCATGCAGGGGGTTGTCCCGCTTGCCGCGGGTGACATGCAAGGGGCCGCTCCGCCCGCGGAAGCCGTCATCACCTCCATGGGCATGTTCCATGCGCTGAAAATACGGCAGCACATCGGCGTAGCCCCAGCCGCTGGCCCCACTTTCTTCCCAATGGGCGTAGTCGCCGGGGTTGCCGCGAACATAGATCATCCCGTTGATCGAGGATGACCCGCCGATAACCTTGCCACGCGGGCAGACAAGACGCCGCCCGCCAAGGCTTTCTTCCGGTTCAGCCAGATATTCCCAGTCATAGGTTTTCATATTCATCGGATAGGACAGCGCGGCGGGCATCTGGATGAACGGGCCGGCATCACTGCCGCCGAATTCGAGCACCAGAACGCGATGACGTCCATCCTCACCAAGCCGCCAGGCCAGGGCTGACCCCGCTGAACCAGAACCAATGACAATATAATCGTAGCTTTCCATCACACCCTAACGCAGTCGCGCCATATGCCAGTCAATGTGGTCCTTGATGAAACTGCTGACAAACCAGTAGGAATGATCATAGCCGGGCTGAAGCCTGAGGGTCAGATCAATCCCTGCCCGTTCCGCCGCTTCGGCAAGCAGATGAGGTTTGAGATGTTCGTCAAGAAACGGATCATCCGCCCCCTGATCTACCAGCACCGGCCCGGCCCAGCCATGGCTTTCCATCAGTGCCGCGGCATCGTAAAGCGCGTGGCTCTCCGGATCATCACCACGATAGGCGTTGAGCGCAGCCTGTCCCCACGGCACCTGCCGGAGAGAGGCTATCGGCGCGAAAGCCGAAACCGACCGGTACTGTCCCGGGTTTTTCATCGCCAGCGTCAGCGCACCATGCCCGCCCATGGAATGCCCGGTGATGCCTGTCCTGTTATGATCCACCGGCGCCAGCTCCGCCACCAGCCGGGGCAGCTCATCGGTGACATACGTATCCATGGCGTAATGCGGTGCCCAGGGCTCTGAGGTCGCGGTCATGTAATATCCGGCCCCTTTGCCAAGGGAGAAATCCGCATCATCAGCGACATCATCTCCACGCGGGGAGGTGTCAGGAAAAACCAGCATCAGCCCTGCCTGTGCGGCATAAGCCTGCGCACCGGCCTTGGTGGCGGCATTCTCCCAGGTGCAGGTCAGCCCTGAAAGATAGTAAAGGCAGGGGAAAGGCCCCTTGCCCGCCGGCACAAAGAGCGCGAATTCCATCTCGCATCCGGTCGCTTCACTGGAATGGCGGACAACCATATGCCGGCCGCCATGCAGCCCCGTATCAACAAGGATTTCCATCATTTCCTCTTAAAAGATGACCACGGATCTGATGCTTTCACCTTTATGCATCAGATCAAAAGCCGAATTGATTTCCTCGAGCGGCATCGTGTGGGTGATCATCGGATCGATCTCGATCTTGCCATCCATGTACCAGTCGACGATTTTCGGCACATCCGTCCGGCCACGGGCGCCGCCAAAGGCGGTCCCGCGCCAGACACGTCCGGTGACCAGCTGGAACGGCCGCGTGCTGATCTCCTGACCTGCACCGGCAACACCGATGATGATCGACTCGCCCCAGCCCTTATGGCAGCATTCGAGCGCCGCGCGCATGACGCTGGTATTGCCGATACATTCAAAAGAATAATCCGCCCCGCCGCCGGTAATCTCCACCAGATGGCCGACCAGATCACCGTCAATTTCGGAAGGATTGACAAAATGTGTCATCCCGAACCGCTCGCCCCAGGCTTTCTTTTCGGAATTAAGGTCAACGCCGACAATCATGTTTGCCCCGGCAAGGCGGAGCCCCTGAATAACATTCAGCCCGATCCCGCCAAGCCCGAAGACAACCGCGTTGCATCCGGGCTCAGCCTTGGCGGTATTGATCACAGCACCGATCCCTGTGGTCACGCCGCAGCCGATATAGCAGACCTTATCGAAAGGTGCGTCCGGGTGGATTTTGGCCAGGGCGATTTCGGGCAGAACCGTGTGATTGGCAAAGGTCGACGTGCCCATGTAATGGTAAATCGGCTTGCCATCGAGGGAGAAGCGTGACGTTCCGTCGGGCATCAGCCCCTGCCCTTGCGTGGTGCGGATAGCCTGACACAAATTTGTTTTCGGGTTGAGGCAGTATTCGCATTCCCGGCATTCCGGCGTATAGAGAGGGATCACATGATCCCCTTTCGCAAGAGACGTGACCCCGGGGCCGACATCCACCACAACTCCGGCGCCTTCATGCCCCAGTATGGCCGGGAAAATGCCTTCAGGATCAGCACCGGAAAGGGTGAATTCATCGGTATGGCAGATACCGGTTGCCTTGATTTCCACCAGCACTTCTCCGGCTTTCGGGCCTTCAAGGTCAACCTCAACAATTTCCAGTGGCTTTCCTGCCTCAAAGGCGACAGCGGCGCGAGTTTTCATCATTCATCTCCCCGAATTTTCGTTTTTATTAAAATGGCATGGACTTGCCTGCCTTGCCAGATTTTTTTGATCTTTTCGTTACGGCTCCGGATGGCGGGTGAAAAAATCAAGCAACTCAGCAATCGTGCCATTGGGATCTTCTTCGGGAATGAAATGCCCGGTGGGCATGGCTTTGCCTGTCACTTCCGCCGTGGTGTAGCGCTGCCAGACAGAGACCGGGTCCCATTTCCGGCCCACGACACCCCGCTCACCCCAGAGAACATGAAGCGGAATATCCACCGGCGTGCCCCGGTCTTCCCGGTCGTGAACCAGATCAATAGTGCTGGCGGCACGGTAATCTTCGCAGGTGGCATGGACTTTTTCCGGCGGAGCAAAAGCCGCAAGATAGGCTTCTTCCGCCTCACCAAAGACAAAGCCTCCTGACCATTTCTGCAGACAGGCATCCATCCATGCCCTCGGGTCGGCAAGAATCATGCGCTCCGGCAGATCATAGGGCTGGATCAGAAAGAACCAGTGAAAATACGCGGTGGCAAAATCCTGATCCGTATCCTCATACATATCGAGCGTCGGGCAGATATCAAGAACCGAGCAGGCAGGCACACGATCCCGGTGATCACGGATGAGCCGGTGCGCCACCCGGCCGCCGCGGTCATGCCCTGCCACAAAAAAGCGGGGATGGCCCAAGGCCTCCATCATCTCCACCATATCGATGGCCATCTGGCGTTTGGAATAGGGATAATGGGTCTCATCGCTTGGCGGCACCATGCTGTCACCACAGCCGCGGATATCGGCGGCGATCACGGTAAAATGTTCCGCCAGTGCCGGGGCTGTCTTGTGCCACATCACATGCGTCTGGGGATGGCCGTGTATCAGCAGCAGCGGCGGGCCATCTCCCCTGATACGGCAAAACATCTTTCCATCGCTGACCTCGACTCGTTCGGAGGCAAACCCTTCAAACATCCCCTTCTCTCCTCTGGGTTAATCCCGGAATATCCCGACAAGGCTGAAGGCTGAATGACGGGCTGTCAACCTCAGAGGGCTTGTATCTCACCGGATGAGCAACCTCTTGTTAAGGCACCAGAGAAAAACCCTTTCACGTTTTGCATATCAACAGCGCGCGAGAAATCTCAAGACTGATTTGTAATATGCTTTGTTGACAGCGTGAAAATATGGCAGGAGATAGACGACCGTAACATGCCGGCATCCGAAAGACTTGCCCGGCCGGAGGTGAAGATGACTTTAGCTGACTGGGGACTGCTTGCCCTGACCTGCCTTGCCGGTGCGGCAAGCCCCGGCCCGAGCCTCGCCCTGCTGATCCGGAGCGTCGTTCGTGACGGCCGGATTGCCGGGATGATGTTCGGCATCGCCCATGGAGCTGGAATTTTGTTCTATGCCGGGGCTGTGACTTTAGGTCTTGGCGCGGCCTTGCTGGTGTCGCCCGCTATTCTGATTGCCTTGCAGGGCGCAGGTGCGATCTTTCTTCTGTGGATTGCGGGCCAGATGATCCGCGCTGGCCTGACGGCGCCGGTTGCCCCTGATGAAGACAATCTCAGGACACAGACATCACGTCCTTTATTGCGGCACGGGATGGACGGTTTCATGATCGTTTTTCTCAACCCCAAGATAGCTGCCTTCTTCCTTGCGATCTTCAGCCAGTTCCTGAGCGATGGGCAAGGTATCGCAACACGGGCCGGCATGACCATATTCGCCTGGCTGATCGATACGGGATGGTATCTGCTCGTGGCCGTCATCATTGCGTTTCCGCCCTTGCTTGCGCGCCTTGAGACCCATCAGCACCGCATCGAGATGGTCATCGGATGCGGATTGATGCTCATAGGTATCAGCTTGGGTGGACGAATGTTCGGTTTGATTTAAATTGGACTTTAACTCACCTTCGGTGCATGTATAAAATGACGCCTTAAGGGATACGAATAAGGAGAAAGAGATGAGCTATCGCGCGCTCGTGGTCACCCAGGATGAGGATGGCAAGGTAGACGGATCTGTGCAGATGATTACCGATGCGGATTTGCCTGCAGATGGAGATGTGCTTATCGCCGTCGAATATTCAAACCTGAATTTCAAGGACGGGTTGTGCATGACCGGCGGCGGCCGTCTTGTCCGCGACTATCCCCATGTCCCCGGCGTCGATGTTGCGGGTGTTGTCCTTTCCTCCGGCGATCCCCGCTATAAGGAAGGCGACAAGGTGCTGGTCACCGGTTGGCGCTTTGGTGAGATCTGGTGGGGCGGCTATGCCGAACGTGCCCGGGTGAAAGCGGATTGGTGTGTTCCCCTTCCCGATGGCCTGACAACCCGGGAGGCGATGTCTGTCGGCACGGCCGGATTTTCGGCCGTCCTTGCCCTGATGGCACTGGAAAGGCACGGGCTAACCCCTGAAAAAGGTGACGTGCTGGTCACCGGTGCGGCCGGCGGGGTCGGGTCGCTTGCGGTCGCGATGCTGGCGCATCGCGGCTACAGTGTTGCGGCGGTCACCGGCAGACCTGAAACAGCCGATTACCTCACCGGTCTAGGGGCCAGCCGGATCGTTGCCCGCGAAGAATTGTCGGAACCCACGACAAAACCGATGGAAAGCGCCACCTGGGCGGGGTGCATCGATAATGTCGGCGGCGCGACGCTGTCCCGCGTTCTGGGGCAGATGGCGTATGGCGCGTCGGTTGCTGCCATCGGCAATGCCAGCGGTATTGAAATCAATACCAATGTGCTACCGTTTATTCTGCGCGGGGTTAATCTGCTGGGGATTGACAGCGTCGCCCAGCCTTACGACAGCCGGGTGGAAGGCTGGAAGAATGCCGCCGCCTGGATCCCGAAGGACAAACTTTCCGCGATGGTGACCGAAGCCAGACTGGAAGACATGATGGATCTGGGCCGGTCGATACTCAAAGGCGGAGTCCGGGGGCGGGTGCTGGTCAACCCTTCCGCCTGAACCGGTCAGCCAGCGAGGGAAATTCAACCATTTTCGTGACAGGACACAACAGATGAGTTTTGGTATTGCTCTCGGACCAAGGATCCGCAAATCCCCCTTTTTCAACAGTACCGTAACAACAGGGGTGACGCATTTCACCACCTATAATCACATGTATATGCCGGTGACCTATGGTGATCTGGCGGCGGAATATGACCGGCTGATCCATGGTGTTTCCATGTGGGATGTGGCAGCGGAAAGACAGGTCTCGCTCAAAGGCCCTGATGCACTGACCCTTGCCAGATTGCTGACCCCCCGCAACCTCTCTTCGCTTACCTGGGGCGTGGGAAAATACGTGCCGATCTGCAATTCCATCGGCACGTTGATCAATGATCCTGTCCTGCTCAGGATCGATGAGGATGAAGTCTGGCTGTCCATAGCCGATACCGATATGAAATACTGGGCCGAAGGCGTCGCCATCGGGCTGGGCCTTGATGTCCGGGTCACCGAACCTGATGCATCGCCGCTTGCCATCCAGGGCCCGAAGGCCGAAGACGTGGTCGCCAGCCTCTTTGGTGACTGGGTCCGTGATATCAAATATTTCGGTTTCAGAGACGCTGTACTTGACGGGATACCCCTGCTGGTGGCGCGCTCCGGCTGGAGCAAACAGGGCGGGTTTGAACTCTACCTTCTCGATGGCAGCAGGGGGGATACGCTCTGGCAAAAAGTGGCTGAGGCGGGCCAGCCTTATGGTATCGGGCCCGGCGCACCCAATTATATTGAACGCGTGGAAAGCGGGTTGATTTCCGTCGGCGCCGACACGGATGATCACTCCAACCCGTTTGAGATGGGGCTCGGCAAATTTGTTGACCTCGAACAGGACGTGGACTTCATCGGCAAAGACGCGCTCAGAAAGATCAGGGCCGAGGGCGTAAAGCGTCGTTTCTGCGGGGTTATTATGGATGGCGCGCCGCTGGCATCGACCAACAGTCATCCCTGGCGGATCATGCATAACGGCGTTGATGTCGGCTTCGCTTCGGCGGCGGCCTATTCACCACGGCTGGAATGGAATATAGCAACCGCACTGATTGCGGTAGAGGCAGCTGATGCCGATGGCGGGCTTGTGGTCCTCAGTGACGATGGCGAACGCCATGCCCGTCCCACCAGCCTGCCCTTCCGTAATGAAACCTGAGGCCGGCCAGACAGGATCAAGGGAAACCCATGACAGACTATAAATTCGACACATTAAGTCTCCACGCCGGACAGTCTCCGGATGACCGGCACGGCTCAAGGGCTGTGCCCATTCACCAGACGACGTCCTACCTTTTTGACAGCACCGAACAGGCGTCGGCGCTCTTCAATATGGAAGTGGGGGGGCATATCTACTCACGCCTGACCAACCCGACCGTGGCAGTGCTCGAACAGCGTCTGGCCGCGCTCGATGGCGGCGTGGCGGCAGTCGCCGTGTCTTCCGGGATGGCGGCCCTGTTTCTCACCGTATTGTCGCTGACATCCCAGGGTGATCACATCGTGGCATCATCCCAGATGTATGGCGCGAATATCAATCTCTTCCAGCATACGCTGGGGCGCTATGGTATCACCGCCAGTTTTGTTGCGCCGAACGATCCTGCCGCCATCAGGAATGCTATTCAGCCCAACACAAAAATGGTTTTCGGTGAAGTTATCGGCAATCCCGGCATGGACGTCATGGATGTTCCTGCGGTGGCGGAAATCACCCGCAAAGCCGGTATCCCCTTGGTGATCGACGGCACGTTCAACACCCCGTGGCTGTTCAAACCTATCGAACACGGGGCCAATATTGTCATTCATTCCCTGACAAAATGGATGGGAGGGCATGGCGTGGCGCTGGGTGGCGGTATCATTGACGGCGGCAATTTCGACTGGGGCCAGAACGATAAATTCCCCACCCTGACCGAACCTCATTTCGCCTTCCAGAATGTCAATCTCTGGGAGGAATTCGGCCCGCTTGCGTTTTCAACCCGGGTGCGGACGGAAGGCATGTACAATATCGGCCCCTGCCTTGCCCCGATGAACGCGTTCCACCTTCTTCAGGGGATAGAAACCCTGCCGCTCAGGATGCAGCGTCACATGGAGAACACCTCCAGATTGCTTGAGTTTCTGACCTCACACGAACAGGTCTCCTGGGTCAGGCATCCGCTTCTTGCCGATCATCCAGATCACGACGTCGCCGCACGTCTGATGCCGAAGGGGGCGGGATCGATCATTGCCATTGGCGTCAAAGGCGGACGTGAGGGCGGGCGCGCCTTTATTGAGAATGTTGAACTGGCCTCCCATCTTGCCAATGTGGGTGATGCCAAGACACTGGTCATCCATCCGGGCAGCACCACCCATTCCCATCTTGACGAAAAAGCAATGCGTGCGGCCGGGCTGACTGATGATCTCGTCCGGATCTCCGTCGGGCTTGAAGACATTGACGACATCATTGCCGATATGAACACAGGCCTCAAAGCGGCCGCCCGGGCAACAGGATCACGCTGATGCATATCAGGATGGATGATCAGGATATTTTCGTTTCAACCGGTGGTCGTGATTTCGATCCTGCGGGGGATGTTCTTCTTTTTATTCACGGCAGCGGGCAGAGTCATCTCTCCTGGCTTCTTCAGGCCCGCTTTTTTGCCAATCGCGGCTGGTCGGTGCTGGCGCCGGATCTGCCCGGGCATAATCTTTCCGGTGGTGAGCCGCTTGAGAGCATCGAAGAGATGGCCGATTGGTGCGCCGCACTCCTTGATGCCCTTGGCGTTAAAAAGGCGGTGGTCATCGGCCATTCCCAGGGCGGATTGATCGCGCTTGAAACGGCGCGGCGTCATCCTGACCGGACCCGTAAACTGGCCGTTATCGGCAGTGCCCATGCCATTCCTGTTGCTGATCCTCTGCTTGATATGGCGCGTGATGCCGAAGGCAAAGCCTTCCGTTTCATGGTCTCGTGGAGTCACGGCACCGAAGGCCATCGTCACGATCATACCGTGCCGGGGCAGAGCCATCTGCTTTTCGGCAACAAGGTCATGGGCCGGAACAAGCCCGGCGTGCTGCTCACCGATCTTCTGGCCTGCAATTCCTACAAGGCAGGCAAGGATGCCGCCGCCGCCATCAGTTGCCCGGCATTGCTGATCCTCGCTGATCGTGACCGGATGGTGCCGAAGAAATTCGGCCTTGAGCTCAGTGAAATGCTGACCGACAGCCGTGTTGTGGTCATCCCCGACGCCGGCCATTTTCTGCAAAGCGAGAAATCGGTTGAAACCAATGCCGCTTTGCGCCCATTTTTTCTTGAATAGGCAGAATTAAATTTTGGTGGTTTGCCATGGTACATGACGTTCCTTTCTCACGCATAGCTGTTATCGGTGCAGGTACGATGGGTAGCGGCATCGCCGGTCAGATCGCCAATGCCGGTCATGAGGTGATGCTGCTGGACCTGCCCCGGGATGATGATCCGAACGGCGCCGCCAGCGCTGCGGTGGACCGGCTGCTCAGATCTGATCCTCCGGCGCTCATGCATAAATCGAGGGCAGATAAAATCACCATCGGAAATATCCGTGATGATTTCGGAAAACTGGCGGAATGCGACTGGATCATCGAGGCCGTGGTCGAACGGCTTGATATCAAGAAAGACCTTTATGCGCGGCTGGACAGCGTGATCCGTGATGACTGCGTGGTGACCTCCAACACCTCAACCATCCCGATCCGTCTTCTGGTGGAGGATATGCCGCAATCGTTCCGCCGACGTTTTGCCATTACCCATTATTTCAACCCGGTCCGCTATATGCGGCTTCTGGAACTGGTGGAAGGTGAGGATACGGATCTGGCCATCATGGCAAAACTTGCCGATTACAATGACCGTATTCTCGGCAAAGGTGTTGTTGCCTGCCGCGATACCCCGGGCTTTCTGGGCAACCGCGTTGGCGTCTATGCGCTTCAGGTCGGGATGGACGAAGCCCATCGCCAGGGGCTTACCATCGAAGAAGCCGATGCCCTTATGGGCCGGCCGATGGGCATTCCCAAAACCGGTGTCTTCGGGCTTTATGACCTGATCGGCATTGATCTGATGGCTGATGTGGTAAAGACACTGGGGGTGATCCTGCCTGATGGTGACGCCTTTCACGCCGTTGGCGGCAATAACCCCCTCAATGGGCTGATCAGCCGGATGATCGACAGCGGATTCACCGGCGACAAGGGAAAGGGCGGTTTCTATCGCACGGAAAAAGAACGCGAAATGGCCGTTGATATCCTGACCGGAGAGATCAGGCCACGCACCCCCGGTCTGCCGGCCAAGGCGGAACGTGCCGCAAGAACGCTTGCCGACCATGGCGAGGCGCTTCATGTCCTGATTGAAGAAACAGATGACGGCGATGCCGCGCAGACACGGTTCTGCCGTCATGTGCTGGCCCGGGTGCTCGGGTATGCCGCCAGCCTCATTCCTGATGTCACCACCTCACCGCAGGATATCGATGATGCCATGAAACTCGGCTTCAACTGGGTCCGTGGCCCTTTTGAGATGATGGATGCTATCGGCGCGGAAACGCTGATGGAGATGATCAGGGAGACGGGAAGTGACATCCCGCCCGTGCTCAAGCATGGCAAGACCTTTTACGAAGCAGGCCCCGATGCACTTCAGGTCCGCGTTTTTGAAGATACCGGCAAGCCCGGCACCCTCAAACCGGTCAGCCTGCCCGAAGGAACCATCCGCTTTCATATGATGCGCCAGGGCCTTGAGCCTGTTGCCAGCAATGCGGCGGCAAGTCTTTTTGCCCTTGATGGTGATCTCAGGCTGGTGGAATTTCATTCCAAGGCAAACGCGCTCACGGATGCTTCCATGGAAATCGTCGCCGAAGCCGCGCGCAACCATGGCAAGGGTATCATCATCCATAACGATGCCCAGCATTTTTCAGCCGGTGTCGACCTCAACGGGGTGCTGGCACTGATACGGGCGCAGGACTGGACCGGTATCGACCGGTTCCTGATCCGTTTTCAGGATGCCGTCAAGGCCCTGCGCTATGCGCCGGTGCCGGTGGTGGCTGCCCCGTCGGGTCTCACGCTTGGCGGCGGCTATGAAGTCGTTGTTCACGCCGATAAGGTAATCGCCCATGGCAATATCGTCATGGGTCTGGTTGAGGCGGCGGTCGGGGTTGTGCCGGGTGGTGGCGGCGTCAAGGAAACGCTCAGCCGCTGGCATAATGCAACCGGCGACTGGCGCAAGGCGGCGTGGAACACCTGGATGCAGATCGGCTATGCCCGCACCGGTACCAGCCCTGAACTCAGCGCGCCGATGATGTATTTCCTCAAGGACCGTGACCTGAGCGTCATGAACCGCGATAAGCTGATGACCACTGCCATGGCTGAAATTGAAAACATGCGATCAGAGGGATATACCCCGCCTGCGGTGCCGCAATTCGAGCTTCCGGGTGATGGCCTCATTGATGAAATGGCCTCTTTCATGGACAAGGGGATCAGCGACGGGTTGTTTTTCCCCCATGACAAGACCGTGGCGATGGCGGTCGGCAGCATCGTTGCCCATGAGGAAAGCGGCGGTCTTCCGGCCAGTGAAGATGATCTTTTCGCCCGGGAAAGGGATGCGTTCATCCGCCTTGCCCGGACAGCGGAAACCGAAGCCCGTATCGTGGCCATGCTGGAAACCGGAACCATGCTGCGGAACTAGACTTCGGGACAAACGACAAGGGAGGATATGAAATGACCGATAAGTACGATGCCTTTGATAAAGTTGATGCGAATTTTGTTCCTCTCTCCCCGCTTACTTTCATCCGCCGGACTGCCGGGATTTTCCCTGACCGGACGGCGGTGATTCACGGCCGCCGCCGCTACACCTGGGCCGGGGTTTTCGATCGATGCCGCAGGCTGGCATCCGGGCTTGAAAAACTCGGGGTGGGGCATGGCGATACCGTTGCGGTAATGGCCTTTAACACCCCTGAAATGGTGGAATGCCATTTCGGTGTCGCCGCAACAGGCGGGGTGCTCAACACGATCAATGTCCGTCTTGATCCGGAGACGATCGCCTATATCCTTGACCATGGCGAGGCCCGTTGCCTGATCACTGACACAGCCTTTGCCGATACCGCCGCGAAAGCTCTTGAAATCCTGGGGCCGGATCACGGCATAACCGTCATTGATATCGACGACAGCGAAAATGACGGGGACGGCAGATGCCTCGGCAAGATGACCTATGAAGACCTGCTTGAAAGCGGTGACCCCGGATACGAATGGCGTCTGCCACGCGATGAATGGGATGCAATGGCGCTGAATTATACTTCCGGTACCAGCGGCCGGCCCAAGGGTGTTGTCTATCATCACCGCGGCTCGCATCTCATGACCATGGGCACCATCGCCGACTGGGGCATGCGGCAGCACCTCAAATATCTCTATATCGTGCCGCTTTTTCATTGCAACGGCTGGGGCCATGTCTGGGGGGTGACCGCGATGGCGGGAACGATCGTCTGCACAAGGGCCGTCACCGCCAAAACGATTTACGATGCAATAGCCGATCACGGGGTCAGCCATTTCGGGGGGGCGCCCATCGTTCTGGGAATGGTGGTCAACGCCGCCGACGCGGACCGGCGCCCCTTTAATCATACGGTTGAGGTCATGACAGCAGGTGCCCCGCCACCCGCCGCCATTCTGGAGGCGATTGAATCCCTCGGCTTCAACGTAACGCAGGTCTACGGGCTGACCGAAACCTATGGTCATACCGTCATGTGCGTCTGGAACGAAGACTGGGATGAGGTCTCTTTTTCTGATCGTGCCCGCATCAAGGCGCGGCAGGGTGTGGCCATGATGCTGACCGAAGACGCCATCGTGGTTGATCAAGAGACCGGCAAGCCTGTCCCCTGCGATGGTGAGACTATCGGGGAAATCGGGCTCAGGAGCAACACGGTCATGAAAGGTTATCTGAAAAATCCCGACGCCACCAAAGACGCTTTTGACGGCGGGTATTTCCATTCAGGTGATCTGGCGGTGATGCATCCCGACGGATATATCGAAATCAAGGACCGCTTGAAGGATATCATCATCTCCGGCGGGGAGAATATCTCTTCGGTGGAAATTGAAGGCGTGCTGCACCGGCATCCGGCCGTTGCCATTGCCGCTGTTGTTGCCAAGCCGGATGAGAAATGGGGTGAGGTGCCTTGCGCCTTTGTCGAGATCAAAGACGGGGCCAGCATCACCGAAGACGAACTGATTGCCTTCACCCGTGAGCATCTGGCCGGATTCAAGCGGCCGAAACAGATTGTCTTCTGCACCATCCCCAAGACAGCCACCGGGAAATTGCAGAAATTTGAGCTCAGGCAAATGATCACCGAAGGCAAGGTCTGAACCTGCGTGTAACTTATGGGCCGATCCCGGTTTATAAGGGACGCTCACCACGTGGCAGGAGTATCGCGCCGAGGGCGTAGCTTTCATTGATCACCAGATCCCCGGGCAGGGCAGACCGGCCAAAGCCCGTGGCCGGCTCCAGTGACGTCACCGCGCGGGCAAAACCGGTTTCGATCTCAGTTCTGCCATTGGCCCTGAGCGCACGCGCCGAAGCAAGCCCAAGCCCGAGATCAACGCGGCCGTCATCAAGCACCGTTTCTTCCTCGCAGCAGGTGAGCCCCACCCGACCCCGCGGCGTCACCAGCACTATCGGCAAACCCTCCACACCATCGGCGAGTTTTCGCCCTCCGCGCGCCCAGGCGAGGGCACGGATCTTGCCGGTGAGATCAAGGCTGACCTGTGTTGAGCTGCAATGACTTTCGGCTTCAAGTCTCTCCGCATTCGTCCCGGGCAGAGGTCTGTCGGCGGCAAGCCAGCACCCCTCAACCCCGACAACCCAGGAGCCGCCCTGGGCCAAAGTCTCAAGAGCGAGAGATGTTATATCCTCATTATCAAGGGGAAGACGCATCAGATGACGTCCGGCGGCATCGATCTCCTGAGGCAATCTGGACCAGACCTCAAGCCGGCTTGCTTCAGACGCATCACGCCAGATCCCGACTTCGTCTTCATGCCGGCGGCAGGAGAGGCAATGCCTGCCCTCATCATAGGTGCAATGCCCGACACAAGGGCTGTGGTCAGGCTCATGGGCGCGGCGCATACGATCAATCGGCATGGGGTAATATCTCCTCAGATTTCGTCCTGATGCGGCAGGATACCCTGATGACGTTCTTCGGCAAGGACGGCACGCATGCCATGGCGATAGTCAGGATAAATGAATTCAATGCCGAGCTCCCGGCCCACCTTGCTGCTGTCGACCCGCCGGGATGTTGCATAGAAACTGCGGGCCATGGGGCTCAGCTCAGCGTCTTCAAAAGGAACGGGCACCGGCGCCGCAACGCCAAGCAGATCAGCCGCATAACGGATGACATCACCTGCCTCGCAAGGGGAGCCGTCCGCGAGATTGAGTATCCGGCCCGCCACCGGTGTTTCCATCGCGGCGGCGATGATCCGCCCCATATCTTCGACATGTATCCGGTTGAACTGGTGACCGGGTTTCAGGATGATGCGCCCCTTTCCCTGCAAAAGGTCCCGGAAAGGGGACCGGCCGGGCCCGTAAATACCGGCGGCACGAAACACCTCTGCGCTGAGCTTACCCTGCCAGGCCATTTCGGCTTCACGCCGGAGTTGCCCGCGTCTGGTCACGGGATCGGCCGGGCTGTCTTCGGTGACCCACCCGCCATCCGCTTCGGTATAAACGCTGGTGGCGGAAACATATCCTGTCCAGCAATCCAGCCTGCGGATCACCTCGCCATGGTGCCGCAACACAGGATCACTGCCGCCGATGACAGCAATGGTCGAGATCACATGGGTAACGCCGTCAAAGGCCGCATCTGTATCTTGCAACGGGGTGTCATCGGCAAATGGAAAGAGTGTCACCCCGGGCATTTCTTCACCGGCGGTGCGTCTGGTCCCGCGCACGTCATAGCCGAGCTTCAGCAGCTGCCGCGCCAGCACACGCCCCGAAAAGCCGAGCCCGAAAATAAAAGCTGTTTTTTTCATGCCCCAAGACTAGCACCTTCCCCTTCCGAGGCAAGACCGGTTTTGGCAGGTAACCCCGCGGCAAATCCCCGCTTGATAGGAGGGCAGGTGAACGTGTAAGTACATCCCCAAGGAGGAGACCAGCCATGCCATTATCCCCGAGAACCCGAACCGCCATCAGCATCAGTGCCGGGGTTGGTGCCTTTCTTGTTGCCGCCTTGCTGATCGGGTTTCTTTCGGATCAGCTGGCCCGCCGCACTGTCCCTGCTGTCTTTCCCGGGCTTGATACGGTCCGTTTTGATCTTGAGGCGACGTCAGGGGTTTCGCGGAAAAATACAGATTTTCTCGGCCGGCCCGCGGCGCTCTTTTTCGGCTTTACCCATTGCCCCGAAGTATGCCCCACCACGCTCTACAGCCTCAACCAGCAGATCCGTGCCATCGGCACCGGGGCCGCTCCGCTTCAGGTGATTTTCGTGACGGTTGACCCGGAACGCGATACCGCATCGGTGCTGAAGGAATATATCGATGCCATCAATCCAGGTGCTGTCGGGCTTACCGGGTCCGTTGAGGCGATCAGTGCGATGGTGAAAAGCTTCGGGATCTATGCCGAAAAAGTGCCGCTGGATGACGGCGATTATACCATGGATCATACCGCAACGGTGTTTCTCTATGACAGCCGGGGGCGCCTTGACGGCACCATCGCCTGGGGGGAGGATGAAACCGTGGCCCGCCGCAAGCTCGAAAACCTGCTTGGCCTTTCGGGTTAGATACGAAGCCTGTCCCTGAGTTTATACCAGGACATGCCCAGCGCCAGTGCAGGTGTCCTGAAAATCCCGCCGGGAAACGGCAGATGACGGATTGAGGCAAAGGTATCGAACCTCTCCGTATCTCCGTCGATGGCTTCGGCGATGATCAGCCCTGCTACCCCGGTAAGGGCGACACCATGACCAGAAAACCCCTGCACAAACCAGATATTCGTACCGATCTTGCCGAAATGTGGTATCCGGTCCACGGTGATGCCTATCCTCCCTGACCAGGCGTGTTCAATGTCCACCCCGGCCAGATCAGGAAACACCGAGGCCATGCGCCGGGACAGATCATTCCGGATAGCGCCGCTTTCCTGTGCCAGATAAGATGCCCTGCCGCCAAAAAGCATCCGGCCTTCGGCATCGATCCTGAAATAATTGAGCGCGGTATTGCAATCGGCGACGGCGATCTGCCCGGGAAGAAGCGTCAGGGCCGTGTTTGAGCCGAGCGGCCGTGTCGCGATAATGGCCGACGTTACCGGGGCTATCCGCTGATCCATAAGACGTGGGGCTATCTTGCCCAGATAGGCATTACCGGCGAGCACCAGCTTTCTGGCCCTGACCACACCATGGGCATGTTCAAGCCTGGCGTCATCCCCTCTTTCTGCCGGGATGATGCGGGTGATGCGGCAGCCTTCGTGAATACGCACTCCGGCATCCGCCGCAGCCCGGGCAAGCCCGAGGAGATATTTCAGCGGGTGAAGATGGCCTGACGTAGCGTCATAAAGCCCGCCTATATAAGCATCACTTTTGATATGTGGTGCAAGAGAGGCTTTATCGGGCAGAAAGGTCAGCCCATCGCCCCCCTCGGCTTCCCATTCCTCCTGCATCGCCTTGAGTTCGTCCAGCTGGCGACGATGCAACGCGGCATGAAGATAGCCGAATTTGAGATCCGCATTGATCCCGTGACGCCGGCAGCGATCAATAATTATCTCCCGGCCCAGCATCCCGACATCCCAAGCCATGCGCCGCTGTTCCGGCGGGATACGTTTTGCGATCTTGGAAAAATCGGTGGTCCAGCCCTGACAGACCTGCCCGCCATTCCGGCCTGAAGCCCCGTATCCTATCCGTTCCGCTTCATAGAGATGAACGCTGTATCCTTTTTCAGCAAGGTTGAGCGCGGTGGATACGCCGGTAAAACCGCCCCCCACAACCGCGATATCCACCTGCTGATCACCATCCGGTGCAGGGTAAGGGTCTGCCCAGTCAATCTGATCGGCATAGATCGAAGTTGGTGTGTCCGGCATTATCGGTACCATGCCCATTCAAGCGGGGTGATCGTGCTGTTGAATGTCAGGCGTTCGTATTCCTTTGTCTCTGCATAGACATGCCGATATTCTTCGCCGAGCCAGCGTCCGATGAACGCACTTTCACGAAAACAGGCATTGGCCTCCGCCCATGTGGCCGGCAGACCTTCACGGTCCGGTGAGGCATACGCATTACCTGTTGTAATCTGAGGCGGCGTGATTTTTCCTGCCATGCCTTCGGCCATCGCGCCAAGTATCAGTGTGGTGGCAAGGTAGGGATTGACATCCGCACTGCCGCACCGGTGCTCAAGCCTCCGGTGCGCAGGACTGCCGGGAGGTATCCGGAAACTGACGGTTCGGTTGTTTTCGCCCCAGCTCCGGTCTATCGGCGCGTAATGCCCGGGCTGGATACGCCGCCAGGCATTCGCATTGGGCGAGAAAACCGCCATGCTGTCGGCGAGAAAATGCCCCATTCCCCCGGCTGCATGACGAAGGTTCGGGTTGCTGTCGGCGCTTTCACCCTCCTCTTCACGCAGAATATTGCGGCCCTCCTTATCCCACAGGCTGGCATGGAGATGAAAACCTGAACCGGTATCATCGGCAAATGGCTTACCCATGAAGGTCACATCAAGCCCGTGCTGGCGGGCCACCAGCCGGGCGAGCCGCCGCAGGAGCGCGGCCTCATCACATGCCCTCAGGGCATCATCACGATGGGTGAGATTGATTTCAAACTGGCCGCGGCCATATTCGGCAATCGCCGTATCGGCACCAACCGCGATCTCCTGACACGCGGTCTTGATCGCCTCAATCACGGGCTTGAATTCATCATAGGCATCGATGCCATAGATCTGGTTGGTTGGCTGGCCCTGTCCCTGGGCAGGGACAATAGCCGCCCGTCCCATTCCCATCTCATCCGGTGCCGGATCGATGAGATAGAATTCAAGTTCAGGGGCGATGACCGGGTAAATATCCATATCTGAAAGCATCTTCAGCGCATTTTCCAGAATGCTCCGCGGATCAAGGGGATGCGGCTCCCCTTCATCGGTCATCATCTGGATCATCACCCCGGCTTCCCGGCCATCGGTTCCGGGCAGAATATGGAACGTATCGGGGATGACGCGCCAGGGGAAATCCTTGTCTCCTGTCTCCCAGACAAGACCTGTCGTGGCGACCGATTCGCCTGTTGCATCTGTTCCGAAGACACTGGCGGGCAGATACACGCCCTCGGCAAAGAGTTTTTCAAGCCCGGATGCCGGGAGGATTTTGCCGCGCATGATCCCGTTGCTGTCGGCAAACATGGCCGTGATTGTTTCAAGGTCGGGGTAGCGGCCACGAATATCACGTGGGGTGTCCGAGGTCGGCAACATAATCATTTCCTCACAATCTCTAGGCGTCGCGCGCGTTTCATCTTATAGTGATTGGTGAAAACAACAAGATAAACGGTTTCATCATGAACAACATTAGCTCATCCTTGTCTGATATTGATATCAACCACCATCTTCATCCTTTCACCGATTACAAGTCGATGAAAAAAGAAGGCACCCGTATCATCACCCATGCCGAAGGTCATGATATCATCGACAGTGATGGCAATCGCATTCTGGATGCCATGGCCGGTCTGTGGTGCGTCAATGTCGGCTATGGACGGGCTGAGTTGATTGACGCGGCAGCCGAACAGCTCCGGAAGCTTCCCTACTACAACACCTTTTTCAAGACCAGCAACGCTCCTGCGGCTGAACTTGCGGAACGGCTGGCATCGATCTCGCCTGCCGGACTCAATCATGTCTTCTTTGCCAATTCGGGATCCGAGGCCAACGATACGATTGTCCGGATGATCCGACACTACTGGGCCCTCGAAGGCCGGCCGGAAAAACAGGTGATCATCAGCCGGGAATACGGCTACCACGGCTCCACCACCGTTGCCGCCAGCATGGGCGGGATGAGCGGCATGCATGAACAGGCCGCACGTCTTCCTGATTTCAGGCACATCAAACCGCCCTATGGCTTTCTTTATCAGGGCAATATGGATGACGCCACGTTTGCTGAAACCGCGGCCTCCTGGCTTGAGGCGGAAATTCTCGACGCGGGCGCCGATAATATCGCCGCGTTCATTGCCGAACCCATTCAGGGCGCGGGCGGCGTGATCATTCCTCCGGCCGGGTATTTCAACCACATCCAGGCCATCTGCCGGAAACATGACATCCTGTTCGTGGCCGATGAAGTCATCACCGGATATGGCCGCACCGGCCAGTGGTTTGCCAGCCAGACCATGGGACTGGAGCCGGATCTGATGGCGACCGCCAAAGGGCTGACTTCAGGCTATATGCCCATGTCTGCGGTGCTGGTGGGTGACCGGGTGGCCGGAAAGCTGATCAGTGACGGGGGCGAGTTTTATCATGGTTTCACGTATTCAGGGCATCCTGTTGCCGCCGCCGTTGCGCTCGCCAATCTTGCGCTGATCGAACGTGAAGACCTCATCACCCGTGTGCGTGAGGATACAGGCCCCTATCTGGCTGAGGCACTGAAAACCCTTGATGATCATCCGCTTGTCGGTGAAACCCGGAGCTTTGGCCTGCTCGGCGCGATTGAACTCGTTGCCGACAAGACCGGGCCGGAGATGTTCGAAAACGAAGGCGAGACAGGCGTGATCTGCCGTGACCACGCCATTGCCCGGGGCATGATGATGCGGGCGGTCCGGGACGGCATGATCCTGTCGCCGCCGCTCACCTTTACCAGAGATGATATCGACCGCGTGATCACCATCACCCGCGGCGCCCTTGATGATACGCTCCAAACTCTGGGGAGATCGTGATGACCATTGATTACTTCAACAGCGACGCCGCGTTTCTGCGTGAGGATATCAAGGGAACGTCACATGAAATGACCTATGCCGGCGCGCTCAGCTTTCTGCGCCGGAAATACACCCGCAACCTTGACGGCGTGGATATTGTGGTGAGCGGCATTCCCTTTGACGGGGCGGTCACCAACCGGCCCGGATGCCGGTTCGGCCCCCGCGCCATCCGCAGCGCATCCACCGAACTTGCGAGCCTTAAGGCCTTTCCCTTCGGTTTTGATATTTTCGATACCCTGGCCGTGGTTGATTACGGCGACTGTGCCCTCGACCCCCATAACCCGGCCTCGATACCGGAGACTATCACCAACCATGCGCGGCATATCCTCAAATCCGATGTAAGGATGTTGACCTTCGGTGGCGATCACTTTGTGTCAAACCCTCTGATCCGCGCCCATGCGGAAAAACATGGTCCGGTTGCTCTCCTGCAATTTGACGCCCATTGCGACACATGGGAGGATGGCGGCTCGCCTCTCAACCATGGTTCCATGTTCCTTCAAGCCAAGGAAGACGGCCTGCTCCGGGTTGATAAATCCATACAGGTCGGGCTCAGGTCTTATAACGACAGCGATCATGGGTTTGAGATTCTGACCAGCCCGTGGGTTCACCGCAACGGCATCGACGCAACCCTCGACGTCATCCGGGAACGTATTGGCGATACGCCCTGCTATATCAGTTTTGATATCGACTGCCTTGATCCGGCTTTTGCCCCGGGAACAGGTACACCTGTCCCGGGCGGGCTTGCGAGCTGGCAGGCGCTTGAGCTGATCCGCGGGCTGGAGCCGCTGAACATGATCGGCTTTGATCTTGTTGAGGTCTCTCCTGCATATGATCACGCTGATGTCACCGCCATGGCGGCGGCGAACATCGCCCATGACTGGCTGGCTGTCATGGCCAGGAAAGCCGGGGCGATACCGCAACCTGTCGGCAGGGTGTGATTCGCACATTCCGGGGGATAACACTTCTTATTCCGGTGCGTCAGGCTCACAGGTGGCGCCATCACAGCAGGGCATGGCATTGACACCGCAGAACGCACACTGACCGTGACCATGCACCCATACCAGCTGTTCGGGCTGGCCGCAGAAAAGACAACGCGCGATATCCTGCGGCGGGGCATCACCTTTGCGATGCGTATCAGGGGCGGCGTTATCCGGATCAGTCATGAAACCGATTCTAACCGGTTTGCGGGCGGTTGACCAGCCAGACCCCGGCGCAGGCGGTGCAGACACCGGCAATACCGACAAGGCCGAGTGTTTCCCCGAAAGCGAAATAGCCCATGATGGCGGATACCGGCGGCACCAGAAAGAACAGGCTTGAGGTGGCGGCCATTTTTCCAGTCCGGATAAGATACATCAGTATCGAAACGGCCCCGACAGACACCATACTGATGATCCAGATCATCGAGAGGGTGACGGGCAGTGTCCATTCAAGATAATAGGTTTCGACCGTCAGCAGCAGCGCCCCGTAAAACACGGCTGCAGCGGTGGCATGGATAAAGTTGCTGGAAATCAGATCGACATCCTGGGCGTATCTTTTCTGCATGATGGTGCCGACGGACATGGCGGCCACACCGACAAAACAGCTGACAAACCCCCATCCCGGCACTTCCCCGCCCAACCGGGGCCAGACCACGATCAGCACCCCGATCATCCCGAGGACAATCCCCAGCCATTGAATGGCGCGAATATCTTCCTTCAGCACGGCAAGCGCGATGATGCAGGTGATGGCAGGCTGAACAGATACGACAAGCGCTGAAATACCTGCGGGCGTGCCGATGGATATGGCAAAGAATACGCCCCCCAGATAGACTCCGTGCATCAGGCAACCGGCGATCGCCGTCGGAATGAGTGTTTTGCGGTCAGGCCAGGCCGACCGCATCACCACAGCCATGATCACGAATAACGCGGCGACGATCACAAACCGGGTAAAAAGATAACTGAACGGCCCGGCATCGGTCAGCCCGTATTTGGCAGAAACAAAAGCGCTCGCCCAAAGCACAACAAAGATGGACGGGAAAAAATATGTCGGCATCCGGGGTTTCCGTGAAAACAATTCATTAAACGCATTATTATGGCATAAAGGCTTTGCCTGTCACATGGATTTCGTTAGTTTTGGTGATCAGACAGAGATTGGATGGACATGCCCGGCAACCACAAAACACCGACCATTCCCCTCGCCATTATCGGTGACGGCATTGCCGGATATGCCATGGCGCTTGCCTTTGCCCGGAATGGTCATGACGTGCGGCTGGTTTCTTCCGGCAGCAGGGTAGTTCCCGGCGGTGTCCAGATGGCACCAAACACCTGGGCTGCCCTTGCTGATCTTGACGTACGGGGAGACCTTGAGGCCGCGGCAACCCCGCTCATGATGATGCGTCTTTTATCTCTCGACACCGGGATGACGCTGGTCTCCCTGCCGCTCAATGACCGCCCGGAACGTCACTTCTATGCCAGTATGCGGCGGGCAACACTGATCGATACGCTGGCCAAAGCGGCGCTTGCCACCGGCCGCGTTGAAATTGCGACAGGTGAAGTGCAGGAGATCACGCAAAGCACCGGTCACGC
Source organism: uncultured Hyphomicrobiales bacterium (assembly GCA_964580905.1). GTDB lineage: Bacteria > Pseudomonadota > Alphaproteobacteria > Puniceispirillales > UBA1172. The sequence goes on from CAZOLR010000014.1 coordinate 23,815, forward strand.
CGAAGCAATCCTGACCGACGGGAACACCATCAGGGCGGAATGGCTGATCGGGGCAGACGGAGCGACAGGGATAAGCCGCCGGTATGTTGAAGCTGGTAGCGCACCTGATCCGCAACACAAACGTATAGCTTTTCGGATGGTGCTGGAAAAGGCCGCCATGCCGGGCCTTACCGGACGGGCCACAACCGTATGGCTGGGCGACGGCGGGCATATCGTGCATTACCCCCTTGATCAGGATCAGATCAATTTGGTGGTCATGACAACGCCATCATCAAGGGCAGAAGATAAGGCCGCCGCGATGCTAAGGCAGCAGGACCGGCTGGCTCCGGCGGCAGAAGGGCTGAAGACCGCTTTTGCCCAGCCTCTTCTGGACCGGCCCCTTCTTGATACCTGGCAGCGCGGACGTGTTATTCTGGCAGGCGATGCCGCCCATCCGATGCCGCCACATCTGGCGCAAGGCGCCGGCCAGTCGCTGATTGATGCCGCCGTTTTATCAGCGAGACTGAATGAGCAAGCTCCGGGAGATGATCTCCAGCCTGTCTTCAGCGCATGGTCGGCACAACGTATCCGGCATTTGCGTGAGATTACCCTTGATGCGCGACGTGCGGGTGATCTCTTCTCGCTTAAAGGGCCCCTTGCGCGCATACGGAATATCGGGCTTCACGGCATCGGCCATGCCGTGCTGGGACGACAGCTCGATAAACTGTGGAGCCATTAAAAAAACGCCCGGGAAATTCCCGGGCGCCATAATCTGTCAGATGATCTCCCGACTATTCGCGATTGCCGAAAAGACGCAGGAGCATCAGGAACATGTTGATGAAATCAAGGTACAGCGACAGCGCCCCATGGATTGATTTCCGCTGGGCGTCAGCATAGCTGTCGGTCACCATATACATGGATTTGATGCGCTGGGTGTCATAGGCGGTCAGCCCGGCAAAAAGCAACACACCGATGACCGAGATCATGAATTCCATGCCTTGCGACTGGACAAACATGTTCACGAGGCTCGCCAGAATGAGGCCGATCAGCCCCATGATCAGGAAAGCACCCATCGGGCCGAGGTTACGCTTGGTCGTGTACCCATAAAGGCTGAGGCCGGCAAAGGCACCAGCGGTAACAAAGAAGGCCCGCGCCACGCTTTCACCGGTATACACCAGCAGAACCGAGGCAAGAGACATGCCCATCAGACCGGCAAAGATATAGAAAACTGTCTGGGCTTTTGTCACGGACATGGCGTGAACGCGCATGGAAAGCCAGAAGACCATCGCAATCGGTGCAAGCGCAATCACCCACATCAGCGGCGAATTGAAGATCATGTTGCCAAACGCCGTAAGGTACATGGCCCCGTCCGGGCCGGTTGTCACGGCGAGCATCTTGGTGCCGAAGGCAAACAGACCTGTGACCGCAAGTGCTGTCGTCATGTAGTTGTAGACGCCGAGCATATAGGCCCGGAGTCCTGCATCAACCTCGGCAGACGCAGCAACTGAAGGGTTAAAAGGGCGTGGATCTTGCATGAGTTATCTCCCAATAATTCAGTACGATTCTAATGTAACTATTGCCCGCACAAGTTTCAAGATGCTGATATTGTTCTTGTGCTTTGGCGCCGCCCCCGTTCCGAGGCAGATTTCAACTGCCCGCAGGCGGCCAGAATATCCTGCCCGCGTGGTGTCCTTACAGGGCTTGCATACCCTGCTTTCAGCACCAGCGAGGCAAATTTTTCCACCCGCTCCGGTGCCGAGCATGTGTATTGTGTCCCCGGCCAGGGGTTGAACGGAATAAGGTTGATTTTTGACGGGATCCCCCTGATCAGTTTTATCAGCGCTCTTGCATCGGCATCGCTGTCATTGACCCCGTCCAGCATGACGTATTCCCAGGTGATGCGGCGGGCATTGGAGAGACCGGGATAATTCCGGCAGGCCTCAATCAGCACATCAAGCGGATATTTCCGGTTGATGGGCACCAGCTCGTCCCTCAGCTCATCCCGCACCGCATGAAGGGAAATCGCAAGGTTAACCCCAAGCTCTTCACCGCAACGGGCAATTTCCGGCACCACCCCCGATGTGGACAGCGTGATGCGCCGCTTGGAAAGACCGATCCCTTCGCCGCTCATGGCGATCCGCATCGCATCGGCCACATTCTCATAGTTAAACAAGGGCTCGCCCATGCCCATCAGCACGATATTGGTCAGCCGGCGGTTTTCCTTGCCCGCAGGCCAGTCGCCGAGTTCATCCATCGCCAGCATGACCTGGCCGGTAATCTCCGCCACCGTCAGGTTCCGGACAAGTTTCTGGGTTCCGGTATGACAGAAAGTGCAGGTCAGGGTGCAGCCGACCTGCGAGGAAATACATAACGTGCCACGATCATCTTCAGGAATATAGACGGTTTCCGCCTCATTCCCGTCGGGGAAACGAAGCAGCCATTTAATGGTGCCGTCACGGGACTGAAGCCGTCGGCTCACCCGGGGACGGGATACATGAAACCGCTGGCTGAGCATCTCGCGCACAGGACGGGCAAGATCCGTCATGTCATCAAAACTGGTGACGCCATGCCGCCAGACCCACCGCCAGATCTGACGTGCCCGGAAAGCCGGAAGATCAAGGGCGCGGATCGCCTCCTCCAGTTTCGGTTGCGTCAGCCCCAAAATATCAACAGGTATATCAACCGGTAACGGCTGGTCATCCGTCATGGCAGGTTCAGTTATCGGCGCACCGGAGGGCATGTTACGGGCAGGCCTTGTCAATGACTTTCATCGCGGCGGTAAACCCTTTGAGCGAATAGGTATCGATGGTTGTATTGCCGCGGCTGGAAATACCGGTGACCTTGAGGCTGTTGCCCCGTTTCATGGCACGCACAAGCTGCCGGTCCATTTCAGGTTTGACGGCCCAGGCACGGGTATCCACGCTGAAGAGATTAAACGTCTTGCCATCGACACTAAAGACAACGTCACGCCCTTCTTTATAGCGATATCCGGCAACCGTGCTGACAACGCCGCGTTCATCGGCATTGCTGCTGTGATGCGTGACAAAGACACGTGTCTCGCCACGATTGTCGCGGTCATATTTACCCTCGAACTTTATGGGCTGGCTGGTGATAAAACAAACTTTGCCGGCATCTTTGCCCGCGCGATAGGCCTGCCAGTTTCCGTTTTCGCTGAGCAGGTCTCCTGTCTGTGAGAGAGCAGGTGATGTAAATCCTGCCACAACCATGGCAACCAAAAGAATACGGCTGCCTACTCTGCCAAAATCGAAGGTTTCAAAGATACGCATCATCTGCCCCACCTGTTCGTCCTTGCTTTCGTCATGTGTTATCAGTTAACCGGGCTATGCCCGAAAACAGCTTCGGTGCCATTTCTCATACCGCCGTTGGCCAGAACCGCACCAAACTGCATGAACCGTGGCCTAAAATCACAGAAAGAGCGGCAAAGTGCAACCCCGTCAAGAAAGGCCTGTTTCTTTTTTCCGGCGGCGATCCTTTTTTTTCCATAATGGTTCCCCGAAGACCGGTTCAGGAAGAGCCTCGGTTGCCCCTCCCGGCATTAACGGCCGCGGCGCGAACCGGTCAAGGGAAAGCATCCGGTCATACAGCACCAACGCACCGGCAACCGCAAGGTTAAGCGAGAAACGTGTTGGAATTTTGACGGTATGATCACATAAATCAAGCATATCAGCGCTCAGCCCCGCCCGTTCAGAGCCGAGGATATACGCCGCCCTGCGCGGATGACGAAAACTGGGGAGATCATAGGCATCCTCCGTGATCTCAATCCCGACCAGCTGGCATCCCGATGGCAGGGCAAGATCGCGGGGGCCTTCAAACTGATACAGCGGGATCTGTTCCGCCGCGTTGGATGTGTCCGACTGGTTGATCTCGCGTCTGCCCGTCTTGCCGCCCACCAGAAAAGCGAACGCCGCGTCAAAGGCATGCGCCGTCCGGATCACCGCCCCGGCATTACGTGCCTTGCTGACCTCTTCCACACCAAGTGCTGCATATCCCCGCATCAACCTGCTCCTCACCTCATCAGAATATAAACGTCCGGAGTGTCATTTTACCGCAGCCGCAAGCAGACGTTCAACCAGCGGCATGAGACGACGGACGATTTGATCCACACCTTCGGGATTGGGATGGATGCCATCCGCCTGATTGAGTTCAGGCATCAGGGCAACGCCTTCAAGGAAGAACGGATCAAAAAACACCTCCCCTCCCCGCGCCTGTGCCTCTTCCAGCGCCCCATGGAAAGCGGCATCAAAATCAGCCCCGTATTCAGAACCCATATTCAGCGGAGCTTTCATCCCTGCCAGCAATACAGGCAGGCCTTTATCCTGTATCCGCCCCAGAATACCGTCAAGATTGTCGCGCATTGCTTCCGGCGGCAGTCCCCGCAGCGCGTCATTGCCTCCCAGCACCACCATGACGGCATCAGGTTTGTCCCCGAGCGCCCAGTCGATCCGGCTCAGCCCGCCTGCGGTTGTGTCCCCCGACACACCGGCATTGATGACATCGACATCATGCCCCGATGCCCTGAGGCTGTTCTCAAGCCGGGCAGGAAAAGCCTCCGAAAGATCCAGCCCGTATCCGGCAACCAGACTGTCCCCGAATATCATCAGGCGCAACGGCTGATCGGCCCAGGCGAACCCCGGCAGCAGAAACAGCAGAAAAAGCCCCGCCTTAACCCGGCGGAGACCTGCTTTCACAAGACGTCTCATCGGCCAATTGCATTTTGGCCGGAAGGGCACCATATAAATCCAAGCAGAAGCAGACACCATTATATCCCGTAACTGTTTTCGGCCAGCCGTCAACAGAGAGTTTTCACCGACTATCCTGAGGAATACACCCAAATGCCATCCCCCTCAACCGCCGAGATGATCCGGCTTGATAAGGTTTCCCTCTCCCTGCCCAGCCGTGCCGGATCTGTTGACATTCTGAACGATCTGTCGCTGTCGATCACGGCGGGGGAAACCGTCGCCATGCTCGGCCCGAGCGGCGCGGGCAAAACCACCGCCATGATGGTCATGGCCGGACTTGAAGGCGTCACGAGAGGTGAGGTGCGCGTCGCCGGACATGATCTTACCCGGCAGGGTGAAGACAGGCTGGCAAGGATCAGGCGTGACCATATCGGGATCGTCTTTCAGGCCTTTCGTCTCATCCCTTCCATGACCGCTCTGGAAAACGTCGCCGTGCCGGTTGAGCTCAACGGCGATCCGGATGCCATGGATATGGCCGCAACCGCTCTTCAGGACGTGGGTCTCGGGCACCGGCTCGATCACTTTCCGGATCAGCTTTCCGGCGGTGAACAGCAACGTGTGGCCATCGCGAGAGCCATCGTGACAAAACCACAGATCCTCCTTGCGGATGAACCGACGGGGAATCTGGACCAGACAACCGGCGGGGAGATCATTGATCTTCTGCTGGCCACCGTGAAAAAGCACAACACCTCCCTTGTGCTGATCACCCATGATGAAAATCTTGCCGAACAATGCAGCCGCATCATCCGTATCGCTGATGGCAGAATTGCCTCCGACAGCGGCGACAAGACAAGGGCCGCCCAATGAACGGTGCTTCTTTTGCTCTTGCCTTCACACTGGCCCGTCGTGAGCTGAGAGGCAGTCTCGGCAGGTTCCGCGTCTTTCTGATTGCCCTGACGCTCGGGGTGACGGCTATCGGCGCGGTGGGCAGTATCGCGGATGCCATGCGCGCCGGTATAAGCGCCAATTCACGCGCCCTTTTTGGCGGCGACATTGAGGCCAGCAGCACCCAGCGTGAGGTGCCGGTTGAATTGCGCGAGGAAATGGCAGGCCGCGGCACGGTCTCCAGTCTTATTGACATGCGGGCCATGCTTGCCTCCGAAAAGGATGGCCAGCCCATCCGGCGCCTGACCGGCCTTAAGGCCGTGGATGACAACTGGCCACTGATCGGCAGACCGGTGCTGGACCCGCCCGTACCGCTGGCACAGGCGCTGGCCCGCAAAGACGGACGCCCGGGAATTGTGGCGAGCGCCGGTGTTTTGCGGATTCTCGGGCTAGAGGTTGGCGACATTGCCCGGCTTGGCATGACCGATGTGCATATCGGCGCTATCCTCATCTCAGAGCCGGATCAGAATCTCGGCTTTGGTGCCTTTGCGCCGCGGGTCATTATCCACCGGGATTTCCTTAATGAAACCGGACTGCTGGCACCGGGAGCGCTCCTGACCTATCGCGAAAGGCTCAGGCTTAAAACCCCCGGGGACGACATGGATGTGCTCGAAACTCTCCGGCAATCCCCCGGCAATACTCTTGTCCGGCTCAGGCATCATCGTGAGGGCTCGGCAGGATTTGAATCCTTCCTTTCCCGGACGGAGACCTTTCTTACCCTTGTCAGCCTGACGGCCCTGCTGATTGGCGGGCTTGGGGTTTCAACGGCGGTCCGGGCCTGGCTTGGCAGCCGCATGCCTGTCCTCGCCACCCTCAAATGTCTTGGCGCGCCGGCCTCTCTTATTTTCCGGGTCTATTTTCTGCAGGTGCTGATACTGACGGTGCTGGGAATAGCGATCGGGCTTGTTCTGGCCATCCTTGCGCCTTTTGCCGCCCAGATTCTGCTCGGCGACCGGATTGCTGTTCCCATCGCCGCCGGGATCTACCCTGTCCCGCTTGTTGCCGCCGCGGCCTATGGTACGCTGACCTCCATTGCCTTCTCACTCTGGCCGCTCGGCAAGGCAAGAGACGTAAACCCCTCGCAACTGTTCCGGACCTTGATTGCCGCTCCAACCGGAAGGCCCCGGGGGATATATCTTGCCGGTATCGTTATGGCCACGCTCGGCCTTGCGGTACTGACCGGCTGGATCACCACGAGCCCCGTTCTTGCCGGTGCCTTTATCCTTGGTGTGCTGGCAAGTCTCGGTCTGCTGGCGCTGGTGGGTGAGGCTGTGTTGCGGCTGGCCAATCATCTGCCGGTGCCATCACACACGCCGCTGCGCCTTGCCCTGGCCGCGCTTGTCCGCCCGGGCAACGCAACCCGGGGCGTGATCATCACCTTCGGTCTCGGGCTTGCGGTTCTGGTGGCGGTGGCGCTTTCCGAGCACAGTATGCGGAGCCAGATCAGCGACCGGCTGGAAGAAGACGCCCCGGCGTGGTTCTTTATTGATATCCAGCCTGATCAGCGTCAGCCTTTTCTGGATATCGCTGCTGCGCATGTGCCGCGCGATCACGTGATGATGACGCCGCTTGTGCGCGGGCGTATCACGGCCCTTGCCGGTGTGCCTGCCGAAGAGATTGATGCCCCGCCGTCCGAAGCCTGGATTCTGCGTGGCGACCGCGGGCTGACATGGATGGGCCCGCCCCCTGATGGCGCCCGCATCGTCAAGGGTGAATGGTGGGATGATGATTACACCGGCCCGCTTCAGGCATCGATGGATGATGAAGCGCTTGAAGCCTTCGGCCTCAGGATCGGCGATACGGTGAGTATCAATATCGCAGGACGTGACATGGTGGCAACCATCACCAGCAGTCGTGCCATCGAATGGCAGAATTTCGGGCTGAATTTCGTTTTCATCCTGAGCCCGGGGATGATCGAACAGGCCCCGCATAACTGGGTTGCCACCATAAGGACAGATAACCGGGAAACCGAAGCGGCCATTGACCGGGACGTGGCCGCCCGGCTGCCTAACGTCTCTTCAATATCGGTGCGTGAAGCGGCCGAGACCGCCGCCCGTATCCTCGGCCTTGTGTCCACCGCCATCCAGATCACCGCCGGAATAACACTCATCGCAGGTTTTGCCGTTCTCGCCGGAACCGTCGCCGCCAGCGAAGCCCGCCGTATCCAGTCTTCCATTATTCTCAAGGTGCTGGGCGCAACCCGGCCCGTGATCCTTTTATCCTATATTCTTGAATATGCCCTGCTCGGGCTGCTCACGGCACTTGTTGCGGTGGTGATCGGCACCGCGGCGAGCTGGGGGATGATAAAGGGGTTTCTTGATACCGATTTTGTCTTCGCGCCTCAACTGGCCGCAGGTGTTGCCCTCGGCGGTGTTGCCGCGACCGTGCTGCTCGGCCTTATCGGTGCGACACGGACACTGGGCCGCAAACCCGGCCCCGTCCTGCGCGAAGAAAGCACCTGATGCCACACTTTGAGGCCTGCTGATACCTGATACTTGCAACAGGGTGAAGTTCAGGCTATACGAGCGGCATGATGACATCAGATGCACCCAAAAAGGTCGTTCTTGCCTATTCCGGTGGGCTCGACACATCCGTAATTCTCCGCTGGCTTCAGGATGCCTATCAGGCTGAAGTGGTGACCTTCACCGCCGATATCGGCCAGGGCGAAGATATCGAACCTGCCCGCGCCAAGGCCGAAGCCCTCGGGATAAAAGAGATCTTCATCGAAGACCTGCGCGAGGAATTCACCCGTGATTACGTCTTTCCCATGTTCCGGGCAAATGCCCTCTATGAAGGGGAATATCTGCTTGGAACATCGATCGCACGCCCGCTGATCGCCAAGCGCCAGATCGAAATCGCCCGCGACGTCGGCGCCGATGCCGTCAGCCATGGCGCGACCGGCAAGGGCAATGATCAGGTCAGGTTTGAACTCGGCTATTACGCGCTTGAACCCGGCATCAAGGTGATCGCTCCGTGGCGCGAATGGGATCTGACCTCACGCACGCGACTGATCGAATACGCGGAAAATCATCAGATCAAAATACCCCACGACAAACGGGGTGAGGCTCCTTTCAGTGTGGATGCCAATCTCCTGCATATCTCCGCCGAAGGCAAAGTGCTCGAAGACCCGTGGGTTGAACCCGAAGAATATGTGTTCTCGCGCACGGTTTCACCCATGGATGCCCCGGACACACCGACGGAAATCACCATCGACTTTGCCGGTGGTGACCCGGTCGCTGTCAACGGCAAGACCATGTCACCCGCAACCCTGCTTGAGACGCTCAACACTCTCGGGGGCAGGAACGGGATCGGCCGGGTGGATCTGGTGGAAAACCGTTTTGTCGGGATGAAATCCCGCGGTGTCTATGAAACCCCCGGCGGAACAATTCTGCTCAAGGCACGACGGGCGATGGAATCCATCACCCTTGATCGCGGCGCGGCCCATGCCAAGGATGCGCTGATGCCCCGCTATGCCGAGCTTGTCTATAACGGTTTCTGGTTTGACCCTGAACGTGAGATGCTGCAAAAGGCCATCGATGAAACCCAGGGCATGGTGACCGGCACGGTCAGGCTCAAACTCTATAAGGGAAATGTTATTGTGACGGGGCGCAAATCACCCCATTCGCTCTATCATCCTGATCTGGTGACGTTTGAGGACGGCACCGCCGATTACAATCAGGCCGACGCCCATGGGTTCATCCGGCTCAATGCCCTGCGGCTCCGGGTCGCGAAAATGTCCCAGGGGCGGAAATAGCCTGTCGGCACGGTTCCGTTAATTGCACACTTCCGGTGCCAGGGTTCCGTCCTTGTTGACCTGCTTGAGGTAAACATTGCCTGACGGTGCCAGCGCAAATCCCGTATCCCTGAGGCCGGTATCACAGGGCTTTGACGTAACAAACCTGTATTCAGCCACTCCGTTGCTGTGTTTGCGGAATTCCTTCATGTCTTCCGTCGGGAAGAGAAACAATCCCAGTGCCAGGACCAATAACGGCATTTCATATCCTTTCTGCCAGTAAATTTGGTGATTACCTTATACTCATGACGTAAGAAAGAGGCAGAAAGATTTCAAGATTACGGCGAAATAAAGAAACGCCCCTTTTCCTGAGGCCGGTTTGCCCATATATATTGGATAGATACATGGCCGCGAGGTCATCCCCCAACACGAGACCTAAAACAGGACCCAACACAGAACCCAACATAGAACAAGGAAAAACCCATGGCTTTTGAACTCCCCGATCTTCCTTATGCTTACGATGCGCTGGCCGCCGGTGGCATGAGCAAGGAAACCCTCGAATTCCATCACGATCTGCACCACAAGGCGTATGTCGATAACGGCAACAAACTGCTCGAAGGATCCGGGCATGAAGGCAAATCCCTTGAAGAGATTGTCGCCGCCACCTATCAGGCAGGCGCGCTGGTCCAGTCCGGTCTGTTCAACAACGCATCGCAGCATTGGAATCATATTCAGTTCTGGGAAATGATGGGCCCTCAGGGCCGCGCCATGCCATCGGAGCTCGAAAAAGCGCTGGTGGAAAACTTCGGGTCGGTTGATGCCTTCAAGGAAGCTTTCTGTGCCGCCGGTGCAGGGCAGTTCGGCTCAGGCTGGTGCTGGCTGGTCGTCGACACCGATGGCAGCCTCAAGGTCACCAAGACCGAAAATGGCGTCAACCCGCTCTGCTTCGGCCAGAAGACTCTTCTTGGCTGTGATGTGTGGGAACATTCCTACTACATTGATTTCCGCAACAAGCGGCCAGCGTATCTGACCAATTTCCTCGATAATCTCGTCAACTGGGAAAATGTCGCCTCGCGCATGTAAGCGGCTGAAAATACACCCACCTTCAGGGGGAGGGGTTGCCCTCCCCCCTCAGTCACAGTGATCCGTTTTTCGTCAAGGAGACCAGCCATGAAACTCAAAGATAAAGCCCTTTTGAAAACAGCCAGCTACGTTGGCGGGGAGTGGCTCGATGCCGGTGGCAAGACCTTTGCCCTCAACAACCCGGCGACGGGGGATAAACTTGCCGATATCGCGGATCATGGCGCGGCGACGATCCGCCTTGCCATCGACAAGGCCGCCGCCGCCCAGAAGGAATGGGCCGCCCGCACCGCCAAGGACAGGGCCATGCTGATGCGCGGCTGGTTCAACCTGATCATGGAAAATCAGGAAGATCTGGCGCAGATCATCACCGCTGAAATGGGCAAGCCGCTGGCCGAAGCCCGGGGCGAGGTTGCCTATGGCGCCTCGTTCATTGACTGGTTCGCCGAAGAAGGCCGCCGTATTTCCGGTGATATCCTCCAGCCTCATATGACGGATAAACGTCTCATGGTGCTCAAACAGCCGATCGGTGTTGTCGGCGCGATTACCCCGTGGAATTTCCCCAACGCGATGATCACCCGCAAGATCGCACCGGCGATTGCCGCCGGTTGCGCTGTCGTGCTGAAACCTGCCGAACAGACCCCGCTGTCGGCGCTGGCGCTGGCGGAACTGGCTGGCCGTGCCGGCCTGCCTGCCGGGATCGTCAATATCGTGAACGGCATGGACGCACCGGCGATGGGGCTTGAGTTGACCACCAACCCGATCGTCCGCAAGGTGACCTTCACCGGCTCAACGGAAGTCGGCCGCATCCTGATGAAGCAATCCGCCGATACGATCAAGAAAGTCAGCCTTGAGCTGGGCGGCAACGCGCCGCTGATCATCTTTGATGACGCGGATATCGATGTCGCCGTGCGGGAGACTCTGGCGTCGAAATTCCGCAACGCGGGCCAGACTTGTGTCTGCGCCAACCGGATCTTTGTGCAGGACGGTATCTATGATGATTTCGCCGCCGCGCTGACGGCCAAGGTCAGCGAGATGAAGGTTGGCAACGGCGCGGATGACGGCGTTGTCACCGGCCCGCTGATTGATGGGCAGGGGCTGGACAAGGTTGAACGCCATGTCGCCGATGCGCTGGGCAAGGGGGCGGTCGCCACCACCGGCGGCAGCAAGCATGACCTGGGGCTGACCTTCTTCACGCCGACGGTGCTCACCGGAATGACCACCGATATGCAGATCTTCAAAGAAGAGACGTTCGGCCCCGTGGCGCCGCTGTTCCGCTTCAAGACCGAAGAGGAAGTGGTCGCCATGGCCAATGATACGATTTTCGGCCTTGCGGGGTATTTCTTTGCCCGTGATATGGCGCGTGTCTGGCGGGTGGCCGAGGCGCTGGAATACGGGATCGTTTCGGTCAATACCGGTATCTTTTCGAATGAGATCGGGCCGTTTGGCGGGGTCAAGCAATCCGGGATCGGACGCGAAGGCTCCAAATACGGGATCGACGATTTCCTTGAGATGAAATACGTCTGCCTCGGCGAGATCTGATCCGCCGCGCCGGAGCGCGGGGCTGGCCCCGGTAAAAATCATCCGGGAGCGGGCGGGCGCAAGGCCATCACCACGTATATCACCAACAACAAAGGCGGCGCTCCGGTGCCGCCTTTTTCAATGGGGTGAGAGGTTCATGAGGGCAAGGGCCCGGCGCCCCAGTCCGCGTTGACTTGACCTGAAGAAAGGGGGAGATTACCTTTAAGGTCAATCCGCGCGATGCCATTCTGTTCCGCGCTTCCCCCTTTAATGTTCCGGAAGCCCATCCCGCCAGATAAAGGGAGAGGGCTGTGTCCGGCGAAAAACCCAACGCGCTCCATTACGGCGATTGTCTGGATATTCTGGCGGATATTCCTGATGATTCGGTTGATCTCATCTATCTTGACCCGCCGTTCAATTCCAACGCCAATTACAACATGCTGTTCGGCGATGAGCAGGGGGAAGATACGGCGCAGGTTCATGCTTTCACCGACACATGGTATTGGCGGCCGGATCATGAAGAGGTCTATTCAAACCTGATGTTGCGTGGCGGCACCCTTGGCAATACCGCCGAAGCCCTGATGCAGATACGTGGCCGTTGCGGCATGCTGGCCTATCTGTTTTTCATGATGCAACGGCTGATCCTGATGAAACGTGTGCTCAGGAAAACAGGCTCCATCTACCTGCATTGCGATCCCACGGCAAGCCATTACCTGAAAATCATCATGGATGCTGTTTTCGGAGCAAAAATGTTCCAGAATGAAATCACGTGGCGGCGGACAAACGCAAAAGGGCTGGCATCAACAAATTATCCCAAAAATGCTGATATTCTTCTCTATTACAGCATGGGTAAAGACTTCCGGTGGAATGCCCAATACAAGCCCTTAAACGATGAATATATCAGACGATTCTATCGTTACGTTGAAGAGGGCACCAACAGACGCTACCAACTCGATAATTTAGCCAACCCGAACAAGAACCGACCCAATCTGACCTATGAATTTCTTGGGGTGAAAAGAGTTTGGCGCTGGACGAAAGATCGTATGGAAAAAGCCTATAAAGAGGGAAGAATTGTCCAGTCAAAACCTGGAGGCATACCTCGTTTCAAACGCTACGTTGATGAATCAAAAGGTATTGCGGTTGATTCGATCTGGGATGATATTGAGCCCATTCAATCCCACGCCAAGGAACGCCTCGGCTACCCCACCCAGAAACCGCTCGCGCTGTTGAACCGTATCATCAGCGCATCCAGCAACGAAGGTGATGTGGTGCTTGATCCTTTCTGCGGTTGCGGCACAACGGTGGATGCGGCGCAAGCTCTGGGGCGGCGGTGGATCTGCATTGATATATCCTGCCTTGCCATCAATGTCATCCTTGACCGGCTGGAGCATGTCCATGGCAAGGATGTGCTCAGCCAGATTGAGGTTTCGGGCACCCCGCGTGATCATCCCGGGGCGGAAAAGATGTTCCGGCGTAATCCCCTTGAATTTGAACGCTGGGCGGTTGGCCTGATCAGGGGACGCCCGAACGACAGGCAGACAGGCGACGGGGGCAGTGACGGAGAGTTGCGCTTTTATGGCCGTGATAAAGACAGGCCCCAGCGCGGTATCATTTCCGTCAAGGGCGGCAAAACCCTCACCCCTTCGATGGTGAATGAACTTGAAGGCGCCGTCACAAAATTCAACGCGATTATGGGCGTGCTGATCACCCTCAACACACCGACCAAAGGGATGATTGAAACGTCAAACCAGTTCGGATTGTGGAAGGATGCCTTTACCGGCAATTCATACCCGCGCATCCAGATAATCACGATCAGGGAATTACTCGAAGGGCAATCCCCCCGCATGCCTTCGGTGATCAGCCCCTATCTCAAAGCCAGTTATCATCATGACCGGCAGATGGAGTTGGTGTGAATTTCACGTGGCTTACATCAAAGGGGGTACGGAATTTTCAGCTAAGGAAAATCAAGGGGAAAATTCGTGATTGGCTCAAATATCCATTCAAATTAAGTGGGCGGAGTTATCTGTTTATTTTAAGCGTCATCCTGCTGCTATTCTCGATTGTTATCGGAGCAATGTCATACTGGTTGATTTCTGATCCGCCCAAATCGTTTGAAGGAAAAGAAAACACCATTCTGGACATTATCAGAACTGCCAGTTTCATTGTGGGTGGGTTAATTGGCATTATGACTTTGGCAATAGCAACATTCAGGAGCGTCATTGCCGAAAAACAACAAGAAAGTTTCTCAAATCAAATAAAAATCCAAAGTGACCAGTCATTACTGGACCAGATAAGC
>CAZOLR010000014.1:38168-52502 GCA_964580905.1 uncultured Hyphomicrobiales bacterium
GCGAATATTCACAACACTGTTCTTGATAATTCAAGATTTTTAAAATCATATTTTTGTATGGGGAAGATTACAAATTGCACTTTCAGAAATGCCCAATTCGATAAAGCGATTTTCAATGGGTTAAACTTTGATGGTTGTGATTTTGATGGTGCCGAATTTAATCTTGCTGATTTCACCAGATGCGATTTATCACGTGTGAGAAACCTGACCCAAGAGCAGGTTAACGGGATCATCTGGTATCAAAACCCCGACGTTGATACAGACCCAAGACCTGAATTACCAGAAGGATTGAACCTTCCGGAAGATGGTGAATACAAATGGGTCGAAAAAAGGGGGTCATATATGCGGATACTAATCCACAATGGCCAGGAAATCGAAACAACGCTTAAAGCGAAATGTGATGTTAAAAGATGGTAACCCCTCACCTCAGGCGGCGGATAAGGGCGGAGGTATCGTTGCGGCCGAAGCCCTGGGCTGAAAGCTCCTTGTAATACTCCAGCACCTGCCGCGTCACCGGCAGTCCGGCGCCGTTTTCCCCCGCCTCATCAAGGCAGATGCCGAGATCCTTGATCATCCAGTCCAGCGCGAAGCCGAAATCAAATTCCCCCGCCACCATCGTCCGGCCACGGTTGACCATCTGCCAGGATTGCGCCGCCCCGCCGGAGATCGTATCCAGCACCGCATCCATATCAAGCCCCGCGCGCATCCCGAAATCAAGCGCCTCAGAAAGCCCCTGCACCAGCCCGGCAATACAGATCTGGTTGACCATCTTGGCCTGCTGGCCTGCTCCGGCGCCACCGATATGCGTCACCGTCCTGCCGTAAGCGCGGATCACCGGTTCCGCCCGGGCAAAGGTTTCAGACGCGCCGCCGCACATGACGGTCAGAATACCGCCCTCCGCCCCGGCCTGCCCGCCGGAGACCGGCGCATCGATGAAACCAAGGCCCAGGCCTGATGCCGCCGCCGCCAGTTCCCGCGCGATATCCGCCGATGCGGTGGTGTTGTCGATAAAGATACTGCCCTTTTCCATGGCGGCAAACGCGCCTTCAGCGCCGGTTGTCACCTCCCGCAGGTCTTTATCCGCGCCGACACAGGCAAAGACGAATTCCGCCCCTGCCGCCGCCCCGGCCGGGGTTGGCGCCGACTTTCCGCCATGCGCCTTCACCCAGGCTTCGGCCTTTGCCGCGGTGCGGTTATAGACGGTCACGTCATGCCCCGCCGCCTGAAGATGACCTGCCATGGGATACCCCATGACGCCGAGACCTATGAATGCGACTTTTGCCATCTTTCCTCTACCTCCGGGATATGCTGATACACCATGGAAAATTTAACTTAAACGCATCTTGCCGGACGAGGCGGGGCTTTTCAAGCATGGCTTCACAGTGAAGGTTTTGCTATAAGAGGAATCAACGATGTATCGGGGGGCAGGGCAATACCATGGCAGGTGAATACGAGATCGATATCCTTATTCCGGAAAGTGAGATCACGGCCCGGGTCAACGCCATGGCACGTGAGATTAATCGCCATTATACAGGCACACAGAAACTGGTGGTGGTCGGGCTTCTCCGCGGCTCCTTCATGTTCATCGCTGATCTGGTGCGCCGCCTTGATCTGCCGGTTGAGGTGGATTTCATGACGGTCTCAAGTTATGGCCATGGCATGGTGTCTTCGCGGGAAGTGCGCATCCTCAAGGATCTTGACGGTGAGGTTGAAAATGTCGATGTGCTGGTGGTCGAGGATATTGTCGATACCGGCTACACCCTCTCACAGGTGCTGAGCATTCTGGGCACACGAAAGCCGCGCAGTCTTGAAGTCTGCTGTTTGCTCAACAAACCCTCACGGCGTGAAGTTGAGGTCGATGTCCGCTGGACCGGATTTGAAATTCCCGATGAATTCGTCGTCGGTTACGGCATCGATTACGCCGAAAACAACCGCAACCTGCCTCATATCGGCAAGGTGCGGATGACCAGCTGATCCCCTTCCGGCGATATTATCTGCCCATCAGACGGTCATCAAACGGATATCTGGTCAGGTTTTCGTGCCCGTCCTCGGTGACAAGAACCTGATCTTCAAGCTTGATGGAAAACGCCCCGTCCTCACGGCTGACCAGCGCTTCAACGCAGAGCACCATCCCGGGCTGAAGCTCATACTCAAAGGCGCCGTCAACAAACTGATCCGGATAGGCAATCAGCGGCCATTCATCGCACAGCCCGACACCATGAAACTTGCAGGAATATTTCTGCTTCTGGTAGATCTCCGGCAGATGGTGGCCTTTATGGGTCAGTTCCGAAAACGTCACCCCTGGCTTCATCAGCTCCCTGTTCGTCTGGATATGTTCATAGGCAAGGCGGTAATCTTCAATCATTTCGGCCGTCGGCTCACCATCGCCGAGAAACCAGGTGCGGGAGATGTCCGAGCAGATCCCGTAACATCCCACCAGATCGGTATCGAAGGCCAGAATTTCATTATTCTGCACCACCCGCGGGCCGCATTCCTGAAACCACGGATTCGTGCGCGGGCCGGAAGCCAGCAGACGGGTTTCGATCCACTCCCCGCCACGGCGGATATTTTCAGCATGAAGACAGGCCCAGATATCATCTTCGGTCATGCCGGGGGCGGCGGCGGCTTCCATCGCATGGACCGACTGCTCGCAGGCATACATCGCGCAACGCATGGCAAGGATATCATCCTCCCCCTTGATCGCGCGTGCATGCTCCATGACAACCTCACCTTCTTCCACCTCCAGCCCTTCGGCTTCGAGGGCGCGGAGCCCGGCCACCATGATCTTGTCAACCGCAAGGCGGGAGTTGCCGCCGGCATGCTCACGGACAAGCCCCCGTATCTCGCCCGCAAAGCTTCGTGCGGCCTCAACGGTCTTGTCGCCATTGGCAAAATAGAACATCGACGCACCGGACCTGACCTCCCGCACCAGCGGATTATGATCGGCAAGGAAAGGGGAATTCTTGTAATCCCACAGGATCATATGCCCGTCGGCCGTCACCAGACAGGCGCGGAACGGATTATGCGTGTTCCAGAGCTGCATATTGGTTGAATCGGTGGCGTAGCGAATATTCAGCGGATCAAACAACAGCACACCGGCAAGGTCACGCTCATGCAGCTGCAACAGAATACGGTCAAGATGATATTGACGCAGTTTCGGCAGATGCGGCGGGGTCAGGCCAGCCTCTTCCCATTCAGCAAAGGCAAGTGGTGTCGGGCCGATCTCAACACGATCGTTATCACGCGGGGATCCGTCCGCCATCAGGCCGGATGTGGCGGCCGGACGTGTCGGATCAATCTTTCGTTTATCGCGCATATGGACAGAATTCATGTCACCACCTCGTTCAAGGGTTATCCTGAATAACGCTAGGTGAATTTTCGTCGCCGTCAATTATTTAATGTGATGGTGTTGCAATCACTGCGCTGATTTTCTGTTCAGGCGGGCCGGGTTAAGGAGCGCCTTGCCAAACAGGGTGGTTTTACGCCATTCTCTTGGACATAGCGCATTCAGAGAGACGGAGAGCAGGATGACCAAATTGATTGAAGCCAGAACAGAACAAGGCGCTGTTCATCTTACCTTTGAAGATACCACCACAACCGGCTTCCCCTTTTTCTGGTTACGTGACCATGCGCAGGATGATGAAAGCTGGGATCACCGGAGCCACCAGCGGGAGTTTTTCACGGCCGCGGCAGACCCTTCGATTACCCCGGTTGATGTGCATCTGGATGAAGATGGCAGCAACCTGATGATGCGCTGGCCGGACCAGAACGGGACAATTTCCTACCCGGCAGGCTTTCTCTATCGTTTTGCCAGGCCGGAACCTGATCTTTCGGCCCCCCGTCATATCTGGACGGCTGAGACCATCAGGACGGATGATCTGCTCCTCCCGTGGGAGGATATCTCAAGCAATTCTTCCCTGACCGATGACGGGCTCAGAAAACTGCTTGAGACTATTCACCTTCATGGCTTTGCTGTTCTGGACAAGGTGCCGGTCGGGCAGGAAAGCGTTGCCGCGGTTGCCAATGCGATCGGCTATGTCCGGGAAACGATTTTTGGCGGGTTATGGGAATTCGCCGCCAATGAAGGCATGGACGACAGCGCCTATACTCCGAAAGAGTTGCGTCCGCATACCGATGGCACCTACAGCCATGATGCCCCCGGGCTTCAGCTTCTTCTCTGCTGTGAATACGACGCCGAAGGCGGGGATTCCATCATGGTAGACGGGTTTGCCATCCATCAGTGGATGCAAGAGAATGACCCGGCGGCGCTCGCTGATCTGAGCCGTATACATGTTCCCGGCCAGTATGTTGGTGATGGTGTTGTTCTGCGTGCCGAACGTCCGGTGTTCCGTCATGGTGAACAGGGCGATCTCGCGCAGGTTACGTTCAATAATTACGACCGTGCCCCGTTCAGACTGAACGATGATGACATGATGAAATTCTATGCCGCCAGCCGTCTCTTTGACCAGAAAGCCAATGATCCGGCGATGCAGTGGCGGCAGATCCTTGCTCCGGGGCAGATGCTGATCTTTGACAACTGGCGTGTGCTGCACGGACGCGCCGCATTCCGTGGTCACCGGAAGATGGCGGGCTGCTATCTTAACCGCGAAGATTACGAAAGCAGCCTGCGCCGCGCCGGACTCAGAAATTAGCCCGGCTCAGAAATTAAGCGAAATATCCCGGTGCCGCGCAAGGCAACCTGAAATTTCCGCCGCCTGCTCTTTGGTCAGCCGGTCCTGCTGACGCAGCCCGATACTGTTGCGGATGCCTTCTTCAAAACCCATCAGTTCGGGCAGCAGAGCCGCCCCGGCTTCACGTCCCTTAAGGTCTTTGTCAAACGCTTTGAGGGCAGAGGCGAGCGATTTTCTGGCTTTCTTCGGCTTTGGTTTACGCTTCCTCAGGTCTTTTGCCGCCTTGTCGAGCTGTGAGGCAATGTCACCGGTGCCCGCCACTTCACGCACCGCTGATGCCGCAGCCTTGATGCGGTCACGGGCATCTTCATGCGGGCCGTCATCGGTGATCAGGGCCGGCAAAGCTTCGAGCATGGGCCGGAGTTCAGCCAAAGCGTCCTTATCGCTTAATGTGTCAATGACATCTTTGAGTTCGGTATAGGCATCGTCCACGCCGCGCCGATAGATATTCTGCTCCTTTTCGAGGGCTTTCTGCACGGTTTTATACGTTTTGTTGACGTCTTTCCATTCCGCCGGAACCTGTGCTTTCAGCTCATTGACCTCGGCTTCAAGCGCGGTGATCTTTGCCTGCATGGCCGCTTTTTCTTCTTCGGTATCAAGTCCGCGGATATCCTTGCCCAGAGCAGTGATCTCCCTGTTGAGGCGGCGGATATCACGCTCGATTTCACGAACCATCCCGTGAACAGGGCGATATTCCACCGATGCCTCTTCAAGGGCAGTCTCAGCCGCGCGGATCGCTTCAACCTGGCCGAAGACGCCGTTCACAACATCAACTGTTCCGTTGATCTGGCGCCGCACCGGAGCCGGCAATGCGCTGAGATCTAGCGAGGAAACCCTGGCGGTGATAGCCTCAATTTCCGAACGATCTTCCATATAATAGGAGAACAGATAATCTTCGAGGCAGGCCTGAAGCCGCGGGTTTTTCGGTGGCGGCGCCGTTTCGCTGGTGAGGTATGTCCGTACAGGCAGATAGTTCACCAGCGGCGGGTAAAACCCGACAATGGCCAGCCCCAGCAGCTGCAATGCAATGAAGGGAACCACGCCCTTATAAATATCAAGTGTGCGCACCGCGCTCGACGCCACACCGCGGAGATAAAACAGCGCAAAGCCGAATGGCGGTGTCAGGAACGAGGTCTGGATATTCAGCCCGATCATCACCCCGAGCCAGACCGCCGTCACGTTTGAAGACGGATCGGCGAGCAGGATCGGCGATACAATCGGCACCACCACCACGGCAATCTCGATGAAGTCGAGGAAGAAGCCCAAGAGAAAGATCACCAGCATCACAACAATGAACTGTGACCAGAATCCCCCCGGAAGACCGGTCAGGAAGTGCTTGACGATCTCTTCACCGCCGAAGCCGCGGAAAGCCGCGGTCAGCATGGCGGCACCCAGAAGAATGATGAAGACCATGGATGTTGTCTTGGCGCTCTCCACCATGACCCCGTTGAGGGTATCCTCGATCTTGAAGGTCCGCCAGAACGACCATCCCACCGCAACAACAAATCCGGCGACGCCAATCAGGGCGAGGAAAATGCCCAGTTTGTCCGCCCCCGTCTCAATGGTCCGTATATTGAGGTTGAAGGTGTTCATCAGAACAAGGATGAGGGCCAGCGAAAGAATAGCCAGAATAGCCGGATGATAGGCATCCTTTTCGCCTTCACGCAACCGGTATCCGGCCATGATAGTCGCACCAATCGCGCCGATCGCACCGGCCTGATTGACCGTTGCAATACCCGCGATGATAGAACCCAGCACCACAAAGATGAGCACAAGCGGCGGCACCAGAGCGAGCATGACCTTGGTAAGAAACGCCTTTTCCAGAAGCTTGCCGTCATACGGAACCGCTGGCGCGGTCGATGGCTTGATAAGGGCAGAGATCAGGATATAGGCCATATAAAGACCCACCAGCACAAGCCCGGGCAGAAACGCACCGAGGAACATATCCCCGGCACTGGTTGAGACGATGTCGAGGCTTGATGGCATCGAAAATTCGCCGGTGGCTTCCTTATAGAGCGATTTGCGTTCCGATGCCGCCTGATCGGCGGCGCTGGCGAGCTGGTCGGCGAGAATGATCAGCACGATCGATGGCGGGATGATCTGCCCCAGCGTACCGGAGGCACATATTGTCCCGGTAGCGAGAGGTTTTGAGTAATTGTTCCTGAGCATCGCCGGCAGGGAGATCAGCCCCATGGCCACCACCGTCGCCCCGACAATACCTGTCGTTGCGGCAAGAAGAGCGCCCACGAACACAACCGAAATCCCCAGACCACCCGGGATTGGCCCGAAAAGCTGGGCCATGGTCACCAGCAGATCTTCCGCAATGCGTGAGCGCTGCAGCATGATCCCCATGAAAATAAACAGCGGGATGGCGATGAGCGTGTCACGCTCCACCTCCCAGTAAATGCCCCTGAAATTCGTCACCCCGGCGGTGAGCCATTCCCACGGCCCGTCCTGGGTGAAATACGCCCCGGAATCTCCGGTGAAAAGGTATCCTGTCACCCCGGCCAGAATAATCGTGAGAATAGCCGAGCCCGGCAGGGCAAACGCCACCGGATACCCTGAACCCAAGGCATACATCATGGTGAGGAATAGAATGGCCAGAAATAGAAGTTCCACGACTTATGCTCCTTCCGGATCGGCTGTGGCTTCAGGATCAGTGCTGTTCATGACCGACAGGGCATGAAAGAAGTAACTGGTGAACTGAGCCAGCATCGACAGCGCAAAGACAAGAAGAAAAGCCGCCATCAGATATTTGACATACATACCGAAACCGCTCATCGATGTTTCAAAATTAAGCATCGGGCTGTTGATCAGGCTAGATTTGCCCGCAAGCCCGCGGGTCAGGATCATCCAGCAAAGCGGAATACCGAAAAAGACCGTGCCGGTGGCATTGACCCATGCCTTGGTGCGCTCCCTGAACGCCGCAAAGATCACGTCGACGCGGACATGACCTTCTTCTTTGAGCGTATACGCGCTGGCAAAAAGGAACAGAGACGCATACCAGAACCGCACCAGATCACCCATGAAGGTTTGTTCATAAGCAAAGATGAAACGTGCCAGAACGATCAGAAGCTCCGCAATCACCACAAGAAAGATCAGCCATACCACCGAAACCGATTTATCCCTGAGGCCGATCAGCACCGCCAGCCCCATCAGCGGTATATGCACAAACATGCCCCGCCAGGACGAAAGGCCGATCTTGGTGGCCAGATCCTTGCCGAAAATCACGGTATGAAGATCTTCCACACGGAGAAAGGATAGCACCGCATCGGCAATACCGATCAGAAGAACCGACCAGAAGGCTACACGGATGATGATGGACGACAGTTCATCCATCCGGCTGGCATCTTCTTCGAGGGAGCCGCGGGTTCCTGCGTAAAATCCGGCACCGGCAAAAGCGGCGAGCATCAGCAGAACCTGCAGCCATCCGGCGCTGCTGACATCACCCTTAGGTGTTTCAAAGCCAATGAGTCCGGCGCTGCCAAGTGTCGGCGCGATCCCGGGCAACCCATAGGCATAGGTCAGAAAATTATTAACAACAAATGCGAGCGCCAGCGCAACGCTGGCTATTCCGGCAAATCGAAAAATCAAAACAAGAGACGGATTAAGATATCGACGGTCACTCATGGTGGGCCTTTAAAATGAGAACAGAAAAAAGGCGGGGCATGAAACCCCGCCTTCCTGATGATGTTAGCCTTCAAGCACCGCGTTACGCTTGAGGACATATTCCACATCGTTGAGCTGCTGGTATTCACCAACCGTCTTACGTGCGGCAACCATGGATTCATGGATACGGCGAGCCAGTGAAGAATGCTCGACCACTTCAGCGTAAACTTCAGCCGAACCACGACCAAAGGCTTCGTAGACTTCTTCGTTGAACTCACGAACCGTGACGCCCTGATCATCGACCAGACGCTCAAGCGCCGCACCGTTCTTGGCGTTGTATTCAGCCATGATGTTGTCGTTTTCTGCCTGTGCGACCGCGGTGATCAGTTTCTGATCGGTCTCCGACAAGGTGCCCCAGAAGGAAGCGTTGAAGCCGGCGGCCAGCTGGGATGCCGGCTCGTGCATGCCAGGATAGTAGTAATACTTGGCCGCTTCATAGAACTTCATCGCTTCGTCGTTCCACGGGCCAACCCATTCAGTGGCTTCAATGGCACCGGAAACGAGGTTTTCGTAGATCTGACCACCTGGCAGGGAAACAGGGGAGGCACCAAGCTTGGCCATCACGTCACCACCAAGACCAGGGATACGCATCTTCAGGCCCTTTAGGTCATCAGCAGAGTTGATTTCCTTGTTGAACCAACCGCCCCACTGAACGCCGGTGTTACCGCAGGCCAGACACTTGAGGCCGAATTCGCCCGCCAGCTCATCCCAGAGCTGCTGACCACCCATCCAGTGAATCCAGGAATTCATCTCATTGTAGCTGAGACCAAACGGAACAGCAGTGAAATACGCCCAGCCGGGGTGCTTGCCTTTCCAGTAGTAATCCGCTGCGTGGTAGGCCTGCGCGTTGCCGGATGCGACTTCATCAAAGCTGTCAAAAGCCCCGACACGTTCGCCTGCGGCGTAATAGGTCACCTGAATACGGCCATCCGTTACTTCCCCGAGACGGGCAGCAAAACGCTGGGCACCGGTGCCAAGACCCGGGAAGTCACGCGGCCAGGTGGATACCATGGCAATCTCAATGCGATCCTGGGCAATTGCTGGCGTGGCAAGTGCCGTAGCTGTCGCTACACCACCGATACCAGCCTTAGTCATAAAGTCACGACGTTTCATGTCTTTCTCCTCACCTTATGTTTTGTGCAGCACATCCGCTACACCATGTAATCTTGAACTAGCCGCATTCACCAAGGCATCAACCACCTTATCGAATCCAAGCATAAGCTCGTCATGATCAGCCTATAATAATGTATCATTCTGCGGCCACGTCAAATCATTTGGCCCCCTAAAAGCAACCGGATGGTCACATTTGGGGCCCAAATGACTTTTTTAATGAAAGAATCCGGGCAGATCAGGTGCCGGATACCCGTTTATTCGGCCACATCCTTCCATTCATCGACCGATGGGCAGGAACAATGAAGATTGCGGTCCCCCCAGACGTTGTCGATTCGGCTGACCGGCGGCCAGTATTTATCTGCCATTCCCGCAGGGAACGCCCCGAGCTGACGGCTGTATGGCCTGTCCCAGTCGGAAGAGGTCACGGCTTCGGCCGTATGGGGCGCGTGGACCAGAGGATTGTTATCCTGCGGCCAGACACCTTTCTTCACCTGTTCGATTTCCCCGTGAATGGCAATCATGGCATCACAGAACCGGTCCAGCTCTTGCAGGGATTCCGATTCCGTCGGCTCAATCATCAGCGTTCCGGCAACCGGGAAAGACATGGTCGGCGCATGAAAGCCGTAATCCATGAGGCGTTTGGCGATATCCTCATTGGAAATACCGGTTTCATCCTTGATGCCGCGGATGTCGATGATGCATTCATGGGCCACCAGCCCGTTCTTGCCCGCATAGAGAACCGGGTAATAGTCCTTGAGCCTTGCCGCAATGTAATTGGCGCTCAGGATGGCGATGCTTGACGCCTGCTTGAGCCCGTCTGCCCCCATCATGGCAATATACATCCAGGATATAGGCAGGATGCTGGCGCTGCCCTCCGGCGCGGCGGAAACCGCGCTTTCCCCGGTCAGCGGATGGCCGGGCAGAAATGGCGCCAGATGCTTTGCCACCCCGATGGGGCCGACACCCGGGCCTCCCCCGCCATGGGGAATGCAGAAGGTTTTATGCAGATTGAGGTGGCTGACATCAGCACCGAACCCGGGCAGAGACGCAAGACCGACAAGCGCATTGAGGTTGGCGCCGTCCACATAGACCTGCCCGCCCCGGTCATGGATGATCTGGCAGATATCTCGGATAGCCTCTTCAAAAACGCCATGGGTTGACGGATAGGTCACCATCAGCGCGGCAAGGTTATCCGCATGTTCATCGGCGCGTGTCTTCAGATCATCAAGATCGACATTCCCCTCGGCGTCGCAATCAACCACCACGACCTTCATCCCGGCCATAGCGGCCGACGCCGGATTGGTGCCGTGGGCAGATGCCGGGATAAGGCAGACATTGCGATGCTCCTCCCCGCGAGAGCGATGCCATCCGCGGATCGCCATTAATCCGGCAAATTCCCCTTGCGAGCCTGCGTTGGGCTGCAGGGACATGGCATCATATCCTGTCGCCGCACAGAGCCAGTCTTCCAGTTCCCTTATCAGATCCCGGTAGCCTTCGGCCTGATTTTCAGGGGCAAAGGGATGCAACTGGCCAAAGCCGGGCCAGGTGACCGGAATCATCTCAGCGGTGGCGTTGAGCTTCATGGTGCATGAGCCGAGCGGGATCATGGACCGGTCAAGCGCCAGATCCTTATCTGCCATGCGGCGCAGATACCGGAGCATTTCGGTTTCCGACCGGTAACGGCTGAAAACCGGATGTGTCAGAATGTCGGATTTCCGCAACAGGGCTGACGGCAGAGCGCTGTCAGCAGAAGACGGCATCTTGCCGCCGAAGATGGAAACAAGCCGTTCACAATCCTCAATCGTGGTGGTTTCATCAAGGCTGATACCAACCGCCCCGTCCATTTTACGCAGGTTAAACCCGGCGGCCAGCGCATCGGCCATGATCGCCCCGGTTTTATCGCCCGTATCCACCATGATCGTATCAAAGAACGCCTTGTGCCGGATGGAATAACCTGAAGCGGATATCCCGGCGGCAAGTCGGCTTGTCTTTTTATGAACGCGGGATGCGATCGCTTTCAGGCCTTCCGCCCCATGCCAGACAGCGTAAAGCCCGGCCATGATTGCCAGCAGCACCTGTGCCGTGCAGATATTCGAGGTGGCTTTCTCCCGCCGGATATGTTGCTCCCGTGTCTGCAACGCCAGGCGGTACGCAGGCCTTCCCTGGGTATCCACCGACACACCAACCAGGCGGCCGGGCATCCGGCGCTGAAATTTCTCCCGCGTCGCAAGAAAGGCGGCGTGCGGGCCGCCAAAACCCATGGGAACGCCGAAACGCTGTGTTGAGCCGACGACAATATCGGCCCCCATCTCACCCGGAGGGGTCAGGAGCGTCAGGGCCAGAAGATCTGTTGCCACCACGGCAAGGCTGCCCGCCTCATGAATGGCGGCAATCTCAGCCGAAATATCACGAAGAGCGCCGCTTGATCCGGGATATTGGATGACCACCGCGCTAAGCCCTTCGGGCAGGATATCTCCCGCCGTGCCTTCAACAATGGTAATCCCGAGCGGCTCAAGCCGTGTGCGCAGGACCGCCAGTGTCTGCGGATGGGCATCAGGGTCAATCATCACCATATTGCCGCCACCGGAAAACCGGTGCGCCATGACGACACCTTCGGCCACCGCCGTTGCTTCATCGAGCATGGAAGCGTTTGCCACATCCATTCCCGTCAGGTCCGCCACCATGGTCTGGAAATTCAAGAGGGCTTCAAGCCGGCCCTGGCTGATTTCAGGCTGGTACGGCGTGTAGGCCGTATACCAGGCCGGGTTTTCAAGCACGTTCCTCAAGATGACTTTAGGTGTATGCGTGCCGTAATACCCCATCCCGATCATCGACGTGACCACTTTGTTGCGCCCGGCATAGCCGGAGATTTTTGCAAGCGCCTCCTCTTCGCTGAGCGCCGGCGGAATTGCCATTGTATCATCCCGCCGTATCCGGGCGGGCACCACCGCATCGATCAGCGCATCGACGGTGGGGTAACCGACCACGCCGAGGAGCGTTTCGATATCACGCGGGGAAGGACCGATATGCCGGTCCCGGAAAATTGCTATATCTGTCATCTCTGCCTCCTTACGCATCAAGCGATGCGGTATAGGCATTTTCATCCATCAGGCTGTCCAGATCCCCGGCATCAGCAATGTTGATCTTGAAAAGCCAGGTGTCGGGATTATCGCCGAGACTTTCGGGGTTATCGGCAACATCACTGTTGACGGCAACGACTTCCCCCGCGACCGGGGCATAGATATCGGACGCGGCCTTGACCGATTCAACGACCGCAACCCCGTCTCCTTTGGCAATCGTCCGGCCCACTTCCGGCAATTCCAGAAAAACGATATCCCCCAACAGTTCAATAGCATGGGCCGTGATACCGACTTCCCCGCTGGCGCTGTCGATCCATTCATGTGTTTCTGCATATTTTTTCATGGCTCTCTCCCTCCATTACCCTTGTGCAGTTTTCTTTGTTGTCTTCTGTTTTCTTCGTTGTATTGACAGCAGGCCCATGCCTGCCGCCGGTCTTTTTAAAATCTCCTAGCGGCGTTTATACCGGTGCGGAACAAGCGGCAGATCAGCGATCTTCATCGGCACCATCCTGCCCCTGACATCTGCGTTGACCGAAACTCCGGCCCCGGCAATCTCGCGGTTTATATACGCCATGGCCACCGGGATCTCGAGCGACGGGCTGAACCCACCTGACGTGACCTGCCCCACCTCTTCGCCATCTAAGATAAGCTTCGCCCCTTCCCGCACCGGCTGGCGGCTTTCCCCGATCAGGCCAACTCTTTTGCGTGGCGGCGGGGCATCAAATTCGGGGTTGATAATCTCAGCCCCGGGATAACCGCCGTCCCCGCGGCGGCGCTTGTTGACCGCAAACCCCAGATCAGCGGCAACCGGTGTTGTCGTCTCATCGATATCATGGCCCCAGAGCGGCAACCCTGCCTCAAGCCTGAGCGAATCCCGGGCACCAAGCCCGGCGGCGGTGACACGATCATCCGCAAGCAGCCTGTCCGCAAAATCAACAACCGCCGCGTCCGGCAGGCCGATCTCAAATCCGTCTTCACCCGTATAACCGCTCCGGCACAGGGTCAGCGAATGGCCCTGCCAATCGGTTTCCATAAAATCCATGAAGACCATATCACCGGCTCCGGGAATCATCGCGGCGATCACCTCCCCTGCCTTGGGCCCCTGGAGCGCCAGCATCGAACGTCCCTTCAGCGGCTCCATGATGATCCCGGCCGGAAGGCGTGCCCTGATCCAGGCAAGATCATGCTCCGCCCTTGCGGCATTGACGACAAGGAAGAAATGACCCTCCGCCCGGCTGACCATCAGATCGTCAAGAATACCGCCCTCTTCATCGAGAATGAGGCTGTAGCGCGTCCGCGCAGGTTTGAGCGTATTGAGATCGATGGGCAGGATGGTTTCAAGAAAAGCCGCGGCGGCATCAATTCCGGCCTCAGCCCGGATCACCACCTGCCCCATATGCGAGATATCGAAAAGACCTGCCGAATTGCGGGTGGCCAGATGTTCGGCCCTGATACCCCCTTCGTACTGAACGGGCAGCATCCAGCCGGCAAAATCCACCAGACGGCCACCATGTTTCTGATGCCAGTCATAAAGAGCCGTTGTTTGCGGCTGTGGTGATGTGGTCATTATTCGGTCCCCCCGGAACAAATAGAAGTCACTGCATCCTGCCGGATGCAATGCCCCCTCTGTCGTGGAACCTGAGATATT
Source organism: uncultured Hyphomicrobiales bacterium (assembly GCA_964580905.1). Lineage (GTDB taxonomy): Bacteria > Pseudomonadota > Alphaproteobacteria > Puniceispirillales > UBA1172. The sequence goes on from CAZOLR010000014.1 coordinate 52,370, forward strand.
CATCCGGCCACCGCAGATCACGGTATAGGACTTTCCCCTTCGGTGGACCTTCCGGTCACTTTCCAGAGTGTTCGGATCGACTAGTACGCTTTGCCTGAGAGTTTCCGGGGCGGTTGCTCCTTCGGCGGTGGCA
>CAZOLR010000015.1:0-49672 GCA_964580905.1 uncultured Hyphomicrobiales bacterium
GCAATATCCCCGTAATCCTTGGAGCGCTGGTCGGTATTCTCAATCATCAGCATGATCGGCGTTCCGGTGGTCACGCCTTCAAACACACCTGAGAGGATTTTCACCTTATCGGCTTCCTTGCGCTGGGTGACAAAACGTGAGGTCCCGGGCTTGCGCTGGTCCAGATAAGGTTGAATATCGGTCTCATCCAGCGGAATTTGCGGCGGCACGCCATCAACGATACAGCCAATGGCCGGTCCGTGGCTTTCCCCGAATGTTGTGAACCGGAAAAGCGTGCCGAAACTGTTATCCGCCATGATCTAGACCACTGATATATCAGGTGCGTCAACGGCTTTCATGCCAACAACATGATAGCCGCAATCGACATGATGCGTTTCGCCGGATACACCGCTTGACAGATCAGAGAGAAGATACACACCGGCACCGCCCACATCTTCGAGAGTAACGTTTCTCTTCAGGGGAGAGTTGTATTCATTCCATTTCAGAATATAACGGAAATCACCGATCCCTGAGGCCGCCAGCGTCTTGATAGGGCCTGCAGAAAGCCCGTTAACCCGGATATTACGGCCACCAAGATCAACGGCCAGATAACGCACCGATGCTTCGAGCGCGGCCTTGGCAACTCCCATGACATTATAATGCGGCATGACACGTTCCGCGCCGTAATAGGTCAGCGTCAGCATCGATCCGCCATCGTTCATGATGGCAGCGGCGCGGCGTGCTATGGCAGTAAAGGAATAGACCGAGATATCCATGGTGTTGATAAAGTTGGAACGGGTTGTTTCCACATATTGACCTTTGAGCTCATCCTTGTCGGAATAGGCGATGGCATGGACGATAAAATCGATGTTGCCCCAGGCTTCGGCAATGGAATTGAAAACCGCATCCACGCTGTCTTCATCGGTGACATCACAAGGCAGGACAAGGGAAGAGCCAACCTGTTCCGCCAGCGGTTTGACACGCTTTCCAAGAGCTTCGCCCTGATAGGTAAAGGCAAGTTCAGCCCCGGCAAGATGTGCCGCATGCGCGATGCCCCAGCCTATGGACCGATCATTGGCAACCCCCATGATCAGCCCTTTTTTCCCCTGAAGAAGATTTGATTCCTGTGCCATGTCGCCCTCAACACCCATCGTGACGATTAGAATATGTTGTTCAGGTCAATCTACACCGCCAAGGCGATGTCAGCAAGTATCAGCTTCCCACCTTTCTAATTGATTGAATAGGTGGTTTTCTTACGAAGGGTGATACTGTCACCTGCGTTATAGCTGCGGCTGCTCTTGAGGGTAAGGCTTTCGCCATCAGCGCTGATCTTAAGCCGGTATCCGGTAATCTCTTCGATGCGCTCTTCGCGAACAACCTTGCGGATGGTGCAGACATCCTGTTGTTTATACCCGACGATCTTTCCCTGTTTGGATTGTTTCTTGGCCTGATCATGGCCAATCAGGGCACCGGTGACCGCGCCGAAGGTGCCTGCCCCGTCCTTGTCGCTGGCAGCATTACCTACGGCTGAACCGATAAGCCCGCCGATAATCAGCCCGCCAATACCATCGCTTTCCTGCTGTCCTGCATAAATCGGAACCTCTTCAACTTCACAGACTTTCTCTTCAGCAGGGGTTTTCCGGATGTAGGTAGACGTCAGCACTTCAACACTGTCAACATATCCGACAACTGAAGTCACAGTTGTCTGGTCTGCCGAGGCAATGCCCGGCAGGCACAGCATGACGAAGGTCATAGCGGCAAGTGTCCGTTGCATGGTTTTCTCCATTGGTTGAAACATACCAAGTATACATTCTGTCCGATGATTATGGCAATGATAAGACAATAGACCTTTGGAATAATGTTTTATTTAAAATATCTGAATTCCGGCGGCCTGCGTCTATTTGTCAATTCAGGAATTCCGGAACAGGTGGTGGTTTCTGCATCTTAAGGTATTATATCAACAAGGTATTCACGAAAGGCTGCAACATGTTCGATCCGAGCGGAAAAAATCCCTTTGAAATCCTGGACAACTGGGTGAGGGATGCAGAAGCATCTGAAATCAATGATCCGAATGCTGTGGCCCTGGCCTCGGTTTCCGATGATGGCTGGCCGTCGGTACGGATGGTGCTGATGAAAGGCCGCGATGATCAGTCGGTCCATTTCTACACCAACTATACCAGCCGCAAGGCCGCAGAACTTGATGCCACCGGCAAGGCCGCAATGTGTTTTCACTGGAAATCCCTGCGCCGGCAGATCCGTCTGGTCGGGGCAGTCAGCCGTCTCGAAGATGAAATCTCGGATGAATATTACACCTCACGCCCCTATGGCAGCAGGATCGGGGCATGGGCATCAGATCAGTCAAGCCCGCTCGGAAGCAGGGAAGAGCTTGCCGCACGGGTCGAAGAATTCAGTACATCCTATCCTGAAAACCCACCACGTCCGCCTTTTTGGGGCGGGTTCCGTCTTACGCCTCATGAATTTGAATTCTGGATGGATGGCGAATCAAGGTTGCATGACCGGTTCCGGATGCTGAAGGACGGGGACAGCTGGTCGACCATGCGTCTTTACCCCTGATAAGGGATTTATCCTGAAATTTCATTGCCGGCGGTCCGGAAGTTGTCAAACGCGCCCAAACCTTGGCCTTTCTATTGCAGGGTGATGCTTTTTTAGGCCGGATTTGGTCGCTTGATGGACGCTTTTACGTGCTGAAATTCATAATATAGGCATGTTTCAGATATTTTATTGCCGTGGTATTCCCACGGTCAGGATTTAGGCATCAGGGAGATGAATGATGAAAACACAAGCTCGGGCGGTTGTGATCGGTGGCGGTGTTGTCGGGGTATCCATGCTATACCATCTGGCCAGGAAAGGCTGGACAGACAGTATTCTGATTGAACGTAAAGAGCTTACTTCCGGGTCAACCTGGCACGCAGCAGGTCTTCTGCCGCTATTCAACATGTCCTATTCAGTTGGCCAGGTGCATAAATATTCCGTCAAGTTTTATCAGGAACTTGAAAAGGAAACCGGCATGAATGTGGGGTTCCGCAATGTCAGCAATATCCGTCTGGCATCCACGCCTGACCGCTGGGATGAATACATGCAATACGCTGGTGTTGCTGATACGATCGGGGTCGACGTCAGGAGACTGACACCGGAACAGGTCAAAGAGGTCTGGCCTTTGTGCAATACCGAAGGCCTTCTCGGCGCAATCCAGCATCCTGATGACGGATATATCCAGCCAGCAGATCTGACACAGGCCATGGCCAAGGGGGCCCGGGACCGCGGCGCCACGATTTACCGTAACACCACCGTGACAGCTATCAACCAGACCTCATCCGGTGAATGGGAGGTTGTTACCGATAAAGGGACGGTCACCTGCGAGCATATCGTGTCCTGCACGGGTAATTTTGCGCGCAAGACCGGCGCCATGGTCGGCCTTAACGTGCCGGTGATACCGGTCGAGCACCAGTATATCGTCACCGAACCTCATCCTGAGATCAAGGCACGCCACGCGGCGGGTGAACCGGAAATGGGTGTTCTGCGTGACAGCGACAACGGCTGGTATCTTCGTGAAGAAGCGGGCGGGCTTATCCTTGGCCCGTACGAAAGCGGTGCGCCGGCCTGTTATGTTGACGGTCCGAGCGCGGATTCCGAATACGAGCTCTTCCAGGAAGATCTTGAGCGTATCGAACAGCATATCGAATCGGCGATGATGCGTGTTCCCGTTTTTGGTGAGGTCGGGGTGAAACGTGTCTATAACGGCGCGATTGCCTATACGCCTGATGGCAATCCGATCATAGGACCGGCACCGGGCTTGCGTAATTTCTGGCTTTCTGAGGGCCATTCCTTCGGTGTTACCGCCGCTGGTGGCGCAGGCTGGCAGCTGGCTGAGTGGATGGTGGAAGGTGAGCCGACAATCGACATGACCGGCGTTGATCCGCGACGTTTTGGATCCTACGCCACGGAAAGTTATCTCATCACCAAGAACGAAGAAGCGTACGCCAATGTCTTCACCATTCATTATCCGGATGAAGAACGCGAAGCGGCCCGCCCGTTGCGCACAGCGCCCTGCTATGACCGGCTGAAGGATCTTGGTGCGGTTTTCGGGCATAAATTCGGCTGGGAGCGTGCCAACTGGTTCGCGCCGGAAGGTGTTGCCCCGGAAGATCACTGGTCTTTCCGCCGTTCCAACTGGTTTGAGCATGTCGGCAATGAAGTTCGCAACACCACTGAAAATGTCGGCCTTCTTGATATGTCGGCTTTTGCCAAGGCCCGTATTTCAGGACCGGGTGCCGAAGCTTTCCTTGATCAGCTCATCGCCAATCGCGTGCCCAAAAAGGCGGGCCGGGTCAATCTCTGCCATGCATTGGCTCCATCGGGCGGGGTGCATTCCGAATTCACCATCATCCGTGAAAATGACCAGTCCTTCTATGTGGTTTCCGCAGGCGCCCTGCAAAGCGTGGATCATGACTGGATCCGCAAGCACATGCCTCATGACGGATCCGTGCAACTCCAGAATCTGACCAATTCCATGGGCGTGCTGGTCGTGGCTGGCCCCAGGGCGAGAACGTTGATGGAACGTGTATCGCCCCGGTTTGATTTCTCTAACGAAGCCTTCCCGTGGCTGTCTTCGCAGTGGATCAATGTCGGCCATGCCCCGAGCCTTGCGGCACGGGTCAATTTTGTCGGTGAACTTGGCTGGGAATTGCATCACCCGATCGAATACCAGAACCATATCTTCGATGTGCTGATGGAGGCGGGGGCTGATCTGGGCCTGAAGCCATTTGGTATCAGGGCCATGGACTGCATGCGGATTGAAAAATCCTATCGCATGGTGGGTACCGAACTTTCCATCGAATACGCCGCTCTTGAATCTCATCTGGAACGATTTGTTCATCCGAACAAAGGTGATTTCATCGGCCGGGATAATCTGGTGGCATGGCAGCAGAAAGGTTTCGCCAACAGTCTGGTGACGCTGGAGGTCAGGAATGTTGACGATGCTGATGCCATTGGTGGCAATCCCATTTATCACGATGGCAAAATGGTGGGGCGCGCGACATCAGGAAATTACGGCTTCCGTATCGGCAAATCGCTTGCCATGGCTATGGTGCCGCCAACACTTGATGCTGAGGGAACAAAGTTTGAGATTGATATCCTCGGCAAAAGATATGAAGCGGTAATCATTGCTGAAAGTCCGTTCGACCCTGAAAACGAACGCCTCAAAGCCTGAAACAGTTCAATATAAATCAGACAGGATCAAATCATGACTGAAGCCAAAGAAACCGAACGCCGTTCCCGCCGTGGTGGTGGCCGGGACGCCCGCCGTGCCATCCGTGCGTCAGCAGGAAGCATGTCCAAGCCGTTCATTACCCGGAATATGCCTGTGGTTGATGTGCTTTCGGATGAGGGCGCGGAGATTATTGAAAACAACGCCGAAACCATCCTTGAAGAAGTGGGTATTGATTTCAAGGATGATCCCGAAGCTCTTGCCATACTGAAAGATGCCGGGGCGGATGTTCAGGGTGAGCGCGTTCATTTCCCGCGCGGCATGTGCCGGGAATTATGTAAGACGGCGCCATCTGAATTCACCCAGCATGCACGGAATTCCGACCGGTCGGTTATCATCGGCGGGAATAACACGGTTTTTGCCCCGGTATACGGCCCGCCCTTCATCCGTGACCTGGAAGGTGAGCGTCGCTACGCCACGATCGAGGATTTCCGCAATATAGTGAAGATCGTCTATATGCATCCCGGCCTGCACCATTCAGGTGGCACGGTCTGCGAGCCGGTGGATCTGCCGGTACCGAAGCGCCATCTGGAAATGCTGTACACGCATATGAAATATTCCGACAAGCCGTATATGGGCTCGGTGACTTCAGCCGAAAGGGCGCAAGACAGCATTGAAATGTCAAAGATTCTCTTCGGTGAAGAATTCGTCAGCCAGAATGCGGTGATGATCAGCCTGATCAACGCCAACTCTCCTATGACGTGGGATGAAACCATGCTTGGAGCGCTGAAAGCCTATGCCAGAGCAGGTCAGGCCGTGATTACCGCGCCGTTTATTCTTGCCGGAGCCATGTCACCTGTATCGGTTGCAGGGACACTTGCCCAGACACTGGCCGAAGCCATGAGCGGAATCGCCTTTGCCCAGCTTATCAATCCGGGAACGCCGGTTGTTTTCGGATCGTTTGCGTCTTCGATGTCCATGCAGACAGGCGCGCCGACATTTGGCACCCCGGAACCTGCCATGGTGCTTTATGGCTGTGCTAAACTCGCCCGTCGTCTTGGCGTTCCCTTCCGTTCAGGTGGCTCGCTGACCGCGGCCAAAACCGTGGATGCTCAGGCCGCCTATGAAAGCGCGCATACGATTACCCCGACCGTGCTTGGCGGCGTAAATTTCGTTCTGCATGCCGCAGGCTGGATGGAAGGCGGTCTTGTTTCCGATTTCCGCAAGATCATTCTTGATGCCGACCAGCTGACCATGATGGGACGCATGGTGGGGGGAATTGATATTTCGGAAAATGGTCAGGCAATGGATGCCATTCGTGAAATTGGTCCAGGTAAGCATTTCCTGGGCTCAAGCCATACCCAGTCCAATTTTGAAAACGCCTTCTGGCGATCTGAGATGGCAGATAACAACACATTTGAGCAATGGAGCGCAGAAGGCGGTATCGAAAGTGCCAAGAGAGCTGAAAACAAGGCACGGAAGATGCTGGCAGAATATGAGGCCCCGGCCCTTGATCCGGCCATCGATGAAGCCCTTCAGGCGTATAAGGCAAAGCGTATGGAAGAATTGCCGGATGCGGAATACTGATCTTCGTTAAATTCAGGGTTAAAAAACCGGGGTCACTGCCCCGGTTTTCTTTTGGGTATCATCCCGGCATTTGATCAATTCAGGTTTCAGGCGGCGTGGTATTCAAAACCGAATTCGATGGAAGCATCCTGCATCAGTGCCACGATATAAGGCATGAAGCTTGAGCGTCCTATAACGAGAAAACAGTCATCCTCAAGGCAGGCGATGGTCACACCGGCATGGGAAAGCAGGCTCTGCTGCGCTACGCCCTGCCTGAATACATCAGGGTGAAAATCAAGCCCGCAATGCTTGGCCAGTACGTCCCGCACATGCGGGCCTTTCATGGTTATGGCACCGATGGCATCGCTCACATCTGTGACGGCCACATGGCCTGCTTCCTTAGTATCAAGTTCGGTGATTATTGATGCCGCGGCACCATTTTCAGCCATGATCATCCATTCGTCAGGGCCAAGCCAGATCACCATGCGATCACCGGCGGCAGAAAAGGTGTTGGCATCAAGAGGAAGGTCTGATCCGACACTCCGCTTGAGGGCCTGCCGCAAAACCGCATTATCCGGGCTGGTCCGGAGATTGATCTTGTCGCTGACCCCTGAATCGCTGATGACCGTAATTCCGAGGGAGCCGTCCTGAACAGGAGACGATTTTGGCGCCACCCCGCGTAACGCAGACTGGCCGGGAATATTCCTGAGGTTAACCATTGATCTTTTCTCCTTTGGGATCATAGAAAACCGTATCGGTAATCTTGGCCTTGATGGGTGGGCGCCCGTCAATCATCGGGAACCAGACGGTTTTACCTTTCATGCTGTGGCCGCCTTTCAGCATGGCCATGGCGATTGAGTGCCCGAGATTCGGTGAATAGTAGGATGATGTCACCTGACCAAGCATCGTCATCGGCATGGGTTCATCCGGGTCCAGAACAGCATGGGCACCTTCGGGAATGACTTCCTGCGGATTTTCGGTCAGAAGTCCGACCAGTTGCTTTCTGTTGGTAAAGCTCATGCTTTGACGTTCCAGCGCACGTTTGCCGATGAAGTCATCCTTGGTCTTGGAGATGATCCAGTCCATGCCGAGGTCTGGTGGCGTCACGGATCCGTCGGTTTCCTGGCCGACGATAATAAAGCCTTTTTCCGCCCGCAATACGTGCATGGCTTCGGTGCCATATGGGGTGAGGCCGTATTCTTCACCGGCGGCCATGAGATTTTTCCACAAGGCAAGGCCAAGTCTTGCCGGAGTGTTGATTTCATAGCTTAGCTCGCCGGTAAAGGAGATCCGGAACACCCGCACCGGAAGGCCCGAAATCGTCCCTTCACGGAACGACATGAAAGGAAACGCTTCATCGTTAAGAGGGATGGAACATCCGGCCTTTTCAAGGATGGCCCGGGCATTTGGCCCTGAAACCGTGGCCACCGACCATTGTTCGGTAACGCTGGTCATATAGACATCAAGTTCCGGCCATTCGGTCTGGTGCCATTCTTCCAGCCAGTCCAGAACATTTGCCGCCCCGCCGGTGGTGGTGGTCATATGGAAATGATTTTCCCCAAGGCGGGAGGTCACCCCGTCATCCATGACCATGCCGTCATCTTTCAGCATCAGCCCGTACCGGCATTTTCCCACCGGCAGTTTCAGCCAGGCGTTGGTGTAGACACGGTTGAGGAATTCGGCCGCATCTTTGCCGCGAATATCAATCTTGCCGAGCGTTGAGGCATCAAGAATGCCTGCGGTGGTGCGGGCAGCTTTGACTTCGCGATTGACGGCCGCCTTCATGTCTTCGCCTGCCCGGGGATAGTACCAGGCCCGCATCCACTGGCCCACATGTTCGAATGTTGCGCCATTGGCTTCATGCCATTCGTTCATCCGGGTGAGCCGGACCGGGTCAAAGAGATCCTTGATATCACGCCCCGCAATAGCGCCGAGCGATGATGGTGTATAGGGAAGCCGGAAGGTGGTTGTTCCGACATTCGGAATTTCATTGCCCAACTGATCGGCGATAATGCCAAGGGCATTGATATTCGATGTTTTGCCCTGATCGGTTGCCATCCCGTTGGTGGTGTACCGCTTGACGTGTTCCACCGAATGATATCCTTCGCGAACAGCCAGTTTGATATCATTGGCGGTGACATCGTTCTGGAAGTCAATGAATGCCTTGGGTTCTGCGCCGGGATTGGCATCGGTCGGCACTTTCCAGAGCGCAAGCGGGGTATATTCCTGGGCTGGGGCTTCAACCTGAGGGCAGGTGGGTGTTTCAGCAGAATACCCGCTCTTCTCTGCCGCCGCCACACCGGCCCTGGCGCCGTCATCCATGGCTTGCGCAAGGTCAAACATCCCGTTGCACGCCCCGGCCGACTGCGCGGCTTCATGATAGGCTGACGGCACAAAGCAGAGGCTCTTGTCGTTCCAGGAAAGCTTGCCGCGGGCCTGACTGTGCAGGTTCACAATCGGTGTAAAGCCACCGGACATGGCGAGAAGATCGCAGTCGATATAGAACATATCGCCGTCAGGCATGGCTGTCCTGGTATTGATGCGCCCAACCTTGATACGGCTGACGCGATGATTGCCCACCGCGTCCAGCACCGCATGGCTGGTATGAACTTCGATACCGCGCCGGATCGCTTCGGTTACAAGCGATGTTCCCGGAGCCGGACGCATATCGATGATGGCGCGGACATAGACGCCGGCATCGCTGAGGGCGAGGGCAGTCCGGTAAGCATCGTCATTGTTCGTCACCACCACGGCCCGCCGTCCGGGGGCAACCGCATAGCGGTTGACATAACTGCGGACAGCACCTGATAACATCACCCCCGGCAGGTCGTTGCCGCCGAAAACAAGAGGGCGTTCATGGCAACCTTGTGCGAGCACAACATGTTTGGCCCGAACCTTCCACAGGCGTTGCCTTGGCATATGTGCAGGAGTTTGCCCGAGATGATCGGTGACCCGCTCCATCAGCGTCAGATAGTTCTGGTCCATATAGGCGAAAACAGTCGTCCGCGGCAAAAGGGTGACATTGGGGAGGGTGGACAGCTCCAAGAGCGTGTCAGCCACCCAGTCAGCACCTGGTTTGCCGTCCACAGCCGTGTCCGTTTCAGATAAGAGCCAGCCACCAAATTCGTTCTGCTCATCGGCCAGAATGACCCGTGCACCGGCGCGCCCTGCCGCCAGTGCGGCCATCAGCCCGCTGGCCCCGCCACCGGCAACAAGAACATCGGTATGGGCATGGGTTTTTTCATATCTGTCCGGATCGTTGTGATCTTCAGCCGCCTTGCCAAGACCGGCGGCCTTGCGGATGAAATGCTCATAGGTCATCCACATATTGGCAGGCCACATGAAGGTCTTGTAATAGAACGCGGCCGGAAGCAAGCGATGGAAGAGGGAATTGATCGCACCGATATCCATGCGGAGCGATGGCCATCTGTTCTGGCTTTCGCTTTTCAGATCAGGATAAATTTCAATCTGGGTGGCGCGAAGGTTAGGCTCAATTCTCGCGCCTTCACCGAGACGTACGAGGGCGTTAGGCTCTTCACTTCCTGCCGACATGATGCCGCGTGGGCGGTGATATTTAAAGCTGCGGCCAACCAGATGCACATCATGGGCAAGCAGGGCTGAAGCTAATGTATCCCCTTCATACCCGGTATAGGTTTTTCCATCGAAGGTGAAAGGGATCAGGCGGTCACGGTTGATGCGGCCACCGGACGTAAGCCGCATGATGCCGGCGTTGAGTTTGGACTTTTTCATCATGCTTTCTTCCCTTTGCCGGAAGGCTTGCTCTTCGAAGGTTTCGCGGCGGCTTCTGCGGCTGACTTGCGGCGCCAGTTTTCCTTATAGGCTTTTTTGCCGGCGTCGCTTTCTGGCAGGGCACCCATCGGGTACACCTCTAAAATCTCATGGGTCACGGTATCTCTGGCCATATTAAACCAGCGGCGGCACCCGGCGGCATGCCGCCAGCGTTCCAGAAATACGCCTTTGGTGTTTTCCCTTAAGAAAAGGTAATCCGCGAACTCGGCGTCGGTGATGGAATTCTCGGCAAGAGGGCGGAGAATATGGGCCTCGCCGCCACAGCTGAATTCAATTTCGTCACGTTCGCCACAATGGGGGCACGGGATCAACAGCATTGTAAACTCCCCTTATGAAGTCAGGTCCTAGTGGGCCACACCAGCGGCACCATGTTCATCGATCAGAAGCCCGGTCTGGAAACGATCCAGCGAATAGGGCGCGGCGATTGCGTTGGGGCGGTCATTGGCAATGAGATCGGCAAAGACATGGCCAGAACCTGGCGTCGCCTTAAAGCCGCCTGTCCCCCAGCCGCAGTTGAAATACAGCCCCTTAACATCTGTCTTCGAGATGATGGGAGACGCATCCGGGCACGTATCCACGATACCCCCCCAATGGCGAAGCATCCGCAGGCGTGAAAGAATGGGGAAAAGCTCAACCGCCGCGGCGATCATGTGTTCAGGTACCGGAAATGATCCGCGCTGGGCGTAGGAGTTGTATTTGTCCACCCCTGCCCCCAGCACCATTTCGCCCTTATCGGACTGGCTGATATACATATGCACAGCATTCGACATGATGACCGTATCGAGCACGGGTTTGATCGGTTCTGAGACCAGCGCCTGAAGCGGGCGGCTTGCGATCGGCAGGCGGATATCAGCCATTGCCGCCAGCACCGAGCAATGACCAGCCACGACACAGCCGACTTTGGGTGTTTTGATGAAACCCCGTGTTGTTTCCACACCTTCGATCCGGCCTGCTTTGCGGCGAAGGCCGGTAACTTCACAATTCTGGATGATGTCGACACCAAGATCATCGGCCGCGCGGGCGTATCCCCAGGCAACGGCATCATGACGTGCTGTGCCGCCCCGGCGCTGAAGAAATCCTCCCATCACCGGATAGCGTATAGACGGATCAATATTGATGGTCGGCACAAATGCCTTGATCTCTTCCGGGCCGAGAACGTCACTGTCAATCCCGTTGAGCCGGATCGCGTGCACCCGCCGGGACATTTCCCGCAATTCATGCTCGCTATGGGCAATGGTCAGCACGCCACGCTGGCTGAACATGACGTTAAAGTTCAGGTCCTGTGACATGCCTTCCCAGAGTTTCAGCGCATGGTCATAAATGGCGGCGCTTTCATCCCACATGTAGTTGGAACGGATAATGGTGGTGTTACGCCCCGTATTGCCGCCACCAAGCCATCCCTTTTCCACCACGGCAATATTGGTCATGCCATGGACAGCTGCCAGATAATAAGCCGTGGCAAGGCCATGCCCGCCGCCACCGACAATAACGGCATCGTATTCAGCCTTAGGCTCAGCCGCTCGCCATGCCCGTTGCCAGTCCTGATGATAGGACGCAGCGTTGCGTGCCAGAGAGAAAATAGAATATTTAGGCTTGCCACCCGGAAGACCGCGTGCACCCCTGTCTGGTGTTTCAGCCATTGAGCCAACTCCCTTGTTAAACCGGCATCACTCGGAATCAGATCGTATGTTACGTAAAGCCAGAATTCCACCTATCTTGGCAACGACACGGGTTTTCATGCTTCCGACATATCCTCCGGATCTTTTAGCACATTATGACAGTGGCGGGCTTGCGACAATTTGGCCGGAAACTTCTGCCCTTATACCAGCTTGGACAAGCTGGCGGGGGTTGGGTATATTATGCATGTTTTCTTATCAGGTGATAAACATAGCCAAAGGAGCAATTATGCCTGTTCTCAACACCCTGGCTGATTGCCATGACGAAATGACATCATGGCGGCGTGAGCTGCATCAGCACCCTGAACTCGGCTATGAAGAGCACTGGACCTCTGACTACATCGCCGCGAAACTCACCTCCTTCGGGATTGAGATCCATCGCGGCATGGGCAAGACAGGGGTGGTCGGGATTATCCGCGGGCAGGGAGATTCTTCCAGAATGATAGGCCTGCGTTCAGATATTGATGCCCTTCCCATGACCGAGGAAAACAATTTTGATCATGTCTCGCAGCGTCCGGGTGTGATGCATGCCTGCGGCCATGACGGGCATACCGCCATGCTGTTGGGGGCGGCAAGGTATCTGGCCGAAACCCGAAATTTTGACGGCACGGTCGCGGTGATTTTTCAGCCTGCTGAAGAAGGTGGGGCCGGCGGCAAAGCCATGATGGAAGATGGCCTTTTTGATCAGTTTCAGATGGAAACCGTCTGGGGCATGCACAATTGGCCCGGGCTTGATGTCGGCAAGATGATCGTGCAACGTGGCCCTTCGATGGCGGCGGCGGATATGTTTACCATCACCCTTACGGGCAGAGGTGGTCATGCCGCCATGCCCCACACAACACTCGATTCCATCGTTGCCGGCACATCTCTGGTTCAGGCGATGCAGACAATTGTCTCGCGCCGGATTGATCCTGTCGATCCTGCTGTGGTTTCGGTCACGCAGTTTCACGCAGGCTCCACCCATAACGTGATACCTGACACGGCAGAAATAGTCGGCACGGCCCGCTATGTCCGGCGTGAAACCGGTGTCTTTATTCAGGACCAGATACGTCATCTGGCAGCGAGCATTGCTGCCGCCCATGAATGCAGCATGACATTTGACTGGGAAGAAGGCTATCCTCCGACCATCAATCACGCCGCTGAAGCTGAGCGCGCAGCACGCATTGCCGAGGATGTGCTCGGCCCTGACGCCGTGATTTTTGACGCCGCGCCTTCCATGGCTTCTGAAGATTTCTCCTATATGCTTGAAGCAAAACCCGGCGCCTATATCTGGCTTGGTGCCGGTGGCGGCGGCAAGGGTGCAATGCTGCATAACACAGGATATGACTTCAACGATGAGCTTCTGCCTCTGGGCGCCAGTTACTGGGCGCGCCTTGTTGAAACGGAACTGCCGCGCGGATAATCCCGTTTAACCTGTTGCTTATCGGACGCGGACCAGATCGCTCCACCGCGTTGTGTAGGCCGGCGACTTGAATTGCGCGCGCATGCGCCAGCGTTCGGCTTTCGGCAGGTTATGGCGGCGTTTCTCCCGATGATGATGGCCCCCGGGGGTGAGCCCTTCTGTTGCGTGAAACAGGGTTCCCTGACCCATTGCGGCGTTGATCTGGTCAAGGGCGGCCATGCGGCGGTCGCTGGTTTTGCGTTCGGCCGCCATATCACGCCCTCTGGTGTAAAGGTGTGTCTGAAAAAGACTGGCCTGATCACCATGATCATCCACAAGATCGGTCAGCATGACGCCGGCTTTATGATAACGGTACCCGGCGCGCCACAGATGCCGGAGTGCCCCCATTGCCGCCCGGATGAGTTTGGCTGTGTCGCTGGTTGCCTCGTCCATCCCGACCATGGCTGCGTTGCTGTATTGCGGGTCCTGCTGACGGAAACGGTTGGTGCGGATGAAAACATATATTCCCCCGGCCCGGGAACGCTGTCGCCTGAGTTTTTCAGCGGCACGTGCGGTATAGCTTGCCACCGCTTCTTCCAGATCGCTCCGGTTGCTGATCATGGTGCCGAAACTGCGCGAGGACATGATGGTTTTGCGTGGCTGGATTTCTTCAAGCGCGAGGCAGGACCGGCCGTTGAGTTCATGCACGATCCGTTCCCCCACCACCGACAGCGCCTGGCGGATCTGACGAGGGCTTGCCTGCCGGAGCTGGAGCGCGGTGCCGATACCCATCCGGCGAAGCCGTGCTCCCCATCGTTTTGATATCCCCCAGATATCCTCAACCTCAATATCTCCGAGAATTCGGGTCATCAGTTCAGGGTCATCCATTACGTAAACGCCATCGGATGTATATTTCTTGGCGATCCGGTTGGCGAGTTTTGCCAGTGTCTTGGTTGGTGCCACCCCGACAGATACCGGAATGCCCGTCCATTGCCGAATCGACCGACGGAGCTGGCGCATGTGATCGGGCAACATGGCCGGGGTAAACCCGTCCAGACCAAGAAAAGCCTCATCGATCGAATAGACCTCCACATCAGGGGTGAAGAAGGTGAGCTGGTCCATCACCCGCGCCGATATATCCCCGTAAAGCGCATAGTTCGATGAAAATACCGCTACTTTTTGGCGCTTCAGCAGAGGGGCGTATTCATGCAGGGGGGCGCCCATGGGAATGCCCAGCGCCTTGGCCTCGTCAGATCTGGCAATGATACAGCCGTCGTTGTTTGACAACACAACCACCGGCCGGCCCGTGAGCGCGGGTTGGAACACCCGTTCGCAGGAAGCATAAAAGTTGTTGCAGTCAACAAGAGCGTAGCAGGACATGGCACCATCCGGCACAGTAAGTGAACGTAAACTCCCCGGAGATCAGGCTCGATCAGGCTTGATCAGACCTGATGAATGACGCTGGTGACCACGCCCCAGATCACCATATCATTGTCATCGGCAATGGGAATCGGTGCATAGGCGTCGTTTTCCGGCATGAGTATCGTCTGGCTGCCTTTGCGATGAAGTCGCTTCACCGTGAGCTGACCTTCGACGGCTGCGATGACAATCTTGCCATGCCGCGGCTCAAGGCTCCGGTCTACCACCAGAATATCATCTTCATGGATGCCTGCCTTGATCATGGAATCGCCACTGACACGGACGAAGAAAGTTGCCGACGGGCGCTTGATCAGGTGTTCGTTAAGATCAAGACTGCCTTCGAGATGGTCATCTGCCGGAGACGGGAATCCGGCCGCGACAGCGCAGCTGAACAAGGGCAGGGCGTGGCTGCCCTTGTTGATGTAGCTCAGCACATTATCCACCATGCTGAGGGGAATACGGACTGGCTTTGTTGCTTCACCATAAGGCCCTTGTCCTTTGGGCCGCCCTGCACCGGCGCGGGCACCGCCTCTCCTGTTTTTGCGGGGGGTGGACGGATCAGTTGAAGAAGAGGTGGTCATGGCAGACTCCGTATGCTAATCGGTGGGAAAGACCATTGGTAAGGTCTGCATATAAACAATATCTAATAGAATACTGAACACTATTCATTTTGCAAGAAGATTCTGCCGTGTCAGAATCTGGCCGGAAACCAGTTCCCTTAAAGATCATATTTTCACCACAATGAATGGCAATGGTGATGCCGATGCGGGAGTTCCATGCCTGCATGGTATTTTTCGGAAAAGTCTCTTTATTCCCAAGCATGGCAAGCCCGGCTAATCCGCCGGCGTGACGTCGGCCTTATGAAATGAGGAGACAAGAATGATCATCCGAAGTTTTCTTTTTGGTCTTGTCGGTCTGGTGTTGAGCACCGGGATCGCGGCGGCCCATGAATATACAATTCGAATCACCAACCTGATGAGCGAAGAGCTGCTGGCGCCCATCCTGATCACCAGTGTGCGTAAGGACAAGCATATCTTTGACGGGTCCTATGTCACCCCTGAGGCGGAAGCACAGATACTTACCGGTGATCCCGGAATGCTTGCGGGAAGAATAGGCAAGAAAGCCATGGTCGTGCATGGCAGTGACGGCCCTCCGGGCGTATTGCTGGCCCCGGGTAAATCTGTTGAAATCACCGTACCTGCCCGGAGCCGGGGGCAGGGTATCCGCTTCATTGCCATGGTTGCACCGACGATGAAGCCGGATCATTTTGTCAGCGCTGTCATTAACCCTGCAAACGGCCTTGCCGCCACCATGGACAGGTATGATATCGGTCATGATGAAGGCAGCAAATCAGTCAGCCACGTGTCTTCAGGTGCCGCACGGATTGAGATAATCGGTGTTATGGATAAGTAAACAGCTCAAATCGGCACTAATTACCGGAGAAGGGGATGCCAATGTTCAGGGTGCGGTTCATAACAGAAGGGGACCATGAACAGCCCCGACTTTAAGCAAGTGAGGAGGGGACAACAATACAGGCCATGCCCGAGCGATGCAGAAGGATGCAGGCAGCCCGGGCATTGTCTTCATCGAAGCCGGTGAACTGCACCTGCCAGAAGGTGACTTCGCCATACTGAACTTCGCTGAGACGTGCGGGCTGAAGCGGGATGATCTGATCCGCCAGTTTGCGGGCGTTCCGAGCGGCGATATGGGCACGGTGACGCTTTGAAAAACTGCCGATCTGTATGCCCCAACTGCTTGGCGCGGATGTTGTTTCCGGCAAGGCTGGGTCGATCAGCTCGGGCAAATCTGAAGAAGGCCGGCGGAGCGGGGGCGAAGGGTTCGGCGGGGGATCATTCACGGCAGCGAGGGCGACAACGCGTGGTTTTTGAGGCGGAACAGGCAGCTGTTGCCTGACCGGGGCACGCGCCTGACGCACCACAGGTTTGGTAAACCGCGGCAGGGAATCAAACTGCTTTGCCAGCAGATATTTCATGTGCTTGTCGCGGCTGGAACCGGTACGCCCGCCGAAAACAACGCCGACAAGCCGCGTGCCGTTTCGTTCCGTTGTGGCAATGAGATTGAATCCGGAAGCTCTGGTATACCCTGTCTTGATCCCGTCTGTACCTTTGAATGTCCGAAGCAGGGTGTTGTGATTTTTAAACCTTTTTCCCTTCCAGGCGTAGGTTTGTGTCTTGAAATAAGGAAAATATTGCGGGAAATCCTTACGAATGGCGATGGCCAGCCTGGCCATGTCACGGGCGGTGGAATGCTGTTTTGAATGCGGCAGTCCGGAGGCATTGCGAAAATTGGTTCGGGTCATGCCAAGGGCCTGGGCTTTTCTTGTCATGCGTTTGGCGAATTTTCTTTCCGTGCCGCCAAGATGTTCCGCAATAACTGTCGCCACATCATTGGCGGATTTGGTGATCAGAGCCAGCATGGCATCTTTCACCTTGATGGTTGACCCGGCTTTCAGCCCTAGTTTTGACGGTGATCTCCCGGCGGCCACTTTGCTGACTTTCATTCGCGTGTCCATGGTGATCCGTCCCTCTTCCAGTTCTTCAAAAAGAAGATAGAGGGTCATCACCTTTGTAAGTGAAGCCGGGAATAATTTCTTGTCGGCATTGCGCGAATACAGCACCTTGCCCGTGGTTTCGTTAACCACGATTGACGCATATTTCGCCAAAGAAGGCTGTGGTGCCATCACCACAGCTAGTATCAGCAAAAAAGGGAGGATAATATTCCGAAGTTTCATGACAATCTGCCCTGATCGTTCATGTGAAATCTCCGGCCAACATGTTTACTATACACCAATACCATATCATGTGTCAAAGAGATCATCTTCACACTATATCTTCCGAAGCACTTTTCCCCCTTTTGGCACTGACAGGCGTGGTGAATTGTCACCAAGCAGATAATTTTGGCACCTTTAGGGGTTTTAATGATCAAAGAAATACCAATATAATTCGTATAAGACAAATCATTCGAGGCTCAGTTCAGAAGATTTCAGTGTCAGGGAGCGCATGCATGAGCAGTGATGATAATGACAGGGAAGGCGGGGACAGGAATGGCGGCCCGGATACAGGGCTTGCCACCAAGGAAAAGCCAAAAACGAAAAAGCCTGCCATGTACAAGGTCATCATGCTGAACGATGACTACACGCCGATGGAGTTTGTGGTTCTTGTCCTGCAGGAGTTTTTCCGCAAATCTCAGGAGGAGGCAACAAACATCATGCTCCATGTTCATCAGCGCGGGGTTGGCGTTTGCGGTGTCTATACATATGAAGTCGCTGAAACCAAGGCAACGCAGGTCATGGAACTGGCGCGGAAGAATCAGCATCCTCTGCAATTGCAGCTTGAAAAGGAATAACATCATGTTATCGCAGGAACTTGAAGAAACACTTCGCCGCGCCATGGATCTGGCCTCAAGGAACGGCCATGAGTTTGCGACGCTTGAGCATTTGCTGATCGCGCTCACCGAAGACAGCGATGCGCTTGAAGTGCTTGCCGCATGCGATGTGGATATCACACAACTCAAGGATGAGCTTGACCGGCATATCGATGATACGCTTTCAGGTATTGTTGGAAGCAATGGAGAGACACAGCCCACCACCAGTTTCCAGCGGGTCCTCCAGCGTGCGGTGATCCATACCCAGTCTTCCGGCCGTGATGTTGCCACCGGGGCCAATGTTCTTATTGCGCTTTTTGCGGAACGTGAAAGCCACGCGGTATGGGCTCTCCAGCAGCAGAATATGACACGACTTGATGCGGTCAGCTACATCAGCCACGGTATTGCCAAAAATCCGGCCTTCAGCGGGGAAAAATCTTCTCCGGATGGGGCTGAAGCTGATGCCGATGAAATCAACAGCAAGCAGGACGCGCTGTCCACCTATGCGGTTGATCTGAACGCCAAGGCTCAGGACGGAAAAATTGACCCCCTGATCGGGCGTAGTGCCGAAGTCGACCGGACAATTCAGGTTCTGTGCCGGCGCACGAAAAACAATCCCCTGCTTGTTGGTGACAGCGGCGTGGGCAAAACGGCTATCGCCGAAGGTCTTGCGAGGAAGATCACGGAAGGAGAGGTGCCTGAAGTGCTTGCGAATGCTAAGATCTATTCGCTTGATATGGGCGCTCTTCTGGCCGGAACGCGGTATCGCGGTGATTTTGAAGAACGGCTGAAGGCCGTGATGCAGCAGGTTGCCGAAGACGATCAGGCTATTCTTTTCATTGATGAGATTCACACAATTATCGGTGCCGGGGCAACCAGTGGCGGCGCCATGGATGCCTCCAACCTGCTGAAACCTGCCTTGCAGGAAGGCAGTCTGCGTTGCATCGGATCCACCACCTATAAGGAATTCCGTGGTTGGTTTGAAAAGGATCGGGCACTCTCGCGCCGTTTCCAGAAGATCGATGTCAATGAGCCGAGCATTGCAGATACGGTCAAGATTCTCGCCGGGCTCAAAACCCGTTATGAGGAACATCACGATGTCCGGTTCACCAATGCAGCCCTTAAATCAGCGGTTGATCTTTCAGCGCGGTATATCAGTGACCGCAAGCTTCCCGACAAGGCGATCGATGTCATTGACGAAGCCGCTTCAGCTCAGATGCTGTTGCCGCCGTCACGACGTAAGAAAGTGATCGGGGCCAAGGAAATTGAAACAACAATCGCGAGCATGGCGCGGATCCCGCCACGGAGCGTAAGTCGTGATGATCGTCAGGCGCTGGCCAGTCTTGAATCAGATCTCAAGCGGATGGTCTATGGTCAGGATGAGGCTATCATCGCTCTTGCTTCGGCGATCAAGCTCTCACGTGCCGGCCTCAGGGAGCCGGAAAAGCCGGTAGGAAATTATCTTTTCAGCGGCCCTACGGGTGTTGGGAAAACCGAAGTTGCCCGTCAGCTGGCGGACAGCCTCGGCATTAAACTGATCCGATTTGACATGTCCGAATATATGGAACGTCATTCCGTTTCACGTCTTATTGGCGCGCCTCCCGGATATGTCGGTTTTGATCAGGGCGGACTTCTGACCGATGCGGTGGACCAGACACCACATGCTGTCCTGCTGCTTGATGAGATTGAGAAAGCTCATCCCGATATTTTCAACCTTCTCCTGCAGGTGATGGATAACGGCCGTCTGACCGACCATAACGGCAAGACGATTGATTTCCGCAACGTCATCATCATCATGACGACCAATGCAGGCGCCGCCCAGTTGAGCAAGCAGGCGATCGGGTTTAACCGCGGCGTCAACGCCGGAGCGGATACGGAAGCTATTGAAAAAACATTTTCGCCGGAGTTCCGGAATCGCCTTGATGCCGTTATTCCCTTTGCTAATCTGGCCCCTGAAATTGTCCGCATGGTGGTGGATAAGTTCATCCTTCAGCTCGAAGCCCAGCTGGCAGACCGCGGCGTGACCATTACTCTTAGTGATGGCGCACGTGACTGGCTTGCTGAACGTGGCTACGATCCGGCTTATGGCGCTCGCCCTCTCGGCCGCGTGGTTCAGGAACATGTCAAAAAGCCCCTGGCCGAAGAGCTTTTATTCGGGCGGCTGACCGATGGAGGTCTTGCCAGAGTTGACACCGCCAAGCCAGAAGAAGATGGTCACATTCCGGGATTGGTGGTCACCGCGGTTGAGGGGGACGTTCCCCCCGCCGGCAATTCAAAGGGCAAGTCACCCAAAGGCAGATCATCAAAGGGAAAATCACCCAGGACCAAGGCTAAATCCTCCACCGGGGCATGACAGGAAAGACAGAGTTTTCTACGTCTGATCTTCTGCCCTGCGATAGGGTGACCACCCGTTGAGTTCATCTGCCTCCCGTTCGATCTGGCGGCTTTCACGGGCAGTGAATTCACGGACAGCCCGGGCAAATCCTTCATCTTTCAGATAATGCGCTGAATAGGTTGTCACCGGCTGATAGCCACGTTGAACCTTATGCAGGCCCTGAGCGCCGGCCTCGACACGGGAAAGCCCGAGTTCAATCGCAAGATCAATCGCCTGATAATAGCAGGTTTCAAAATGAAGGAAGGGGATATCGGCGCTAGCACCCCAATTGCGCCCGTATAGAGTGTCTTTGCCGATGAAGTTGAGGGCACCTGCTATAAATTCACCATCCCGGGCGGCAAGAAACAGCATGACTTTATCGGCCATGGTGGCACCGATCTGGTCAAAGAAATCCCGTGTCAGGTAAGCTCCGCCCCATTTGCGGTCAATGGTGGCAAGATAGAACCGATAGAAGGCATCCCAGTGTCCGGCCTTAAGGTCATCTCCGGTCAGGCGGAGGATATTTATTCCGCTTGCGGCAATTTCACGTCGCTCACGTCGTAGCGTCTTGCGTTTTCGTGAAGAAAGCGCATCGAGAAAATCATCAAAATTTTGATACCCATCATTATGCCAATGGAATTGCAGCCCTGTTCTCTTGATCCATGACGGGTTCAGCACGTTGAGTTTATCGCTTTCCTCCTTGCTGAGAAAGGTAAGGTGAAGCGAAGAAAGGCCCATAGCATCGACGGCCTGGATCGCGCCCTGGGAAAGGGCGGTAAATGCCTCTTCCGGATAGGGGCTGTTGATCATGAGGCGCTGTCCCGGCACCGGTGAAAAAGGTATCGCAGACTGGGCTTTGGGGTAATAGTCACCCCCTGCCTTATGCCAGGCATTGGCCCAGGAATGATCAAAAACATATTCGCCGTAGGAATGGGATTTGATGTAAAGCGGCATCACGCCATGGATATGACCATCGGCATCAGCAAGGCTGAGGTGACGCGGGAGCCAGCCGGTATCGGCGACGGCGGAGCCGCTGTCTTCCATGGCGGCGAGAAGAGCGTGACTCTGCAACGGATTTTCATCCCGAGCACAACGATCCCAGTCATCGGCCGGGATCGCGTGAATGGTCTCGTTCAACGTGATTGTCCAGTTTACGGAACTATCACCTGTACTGTTGCGTTCATCATCCATACACGCAATGTAATCCGTCACCCGGATGGTGCAATGGCGTCATGCCTGTTTCATTCGATTTCGAACATGCCTTCGATTTCAACAACGCATCCCAGCGGCAGGGCGCTGGCGCCGACGGCAAAGCGGGCATGGCGTCCGGCTTCGCCAAAGACATCGACCATCAGGTCGGACGCGGCGTTGATGACTTTGGGATGGTTGGTGAAATCAGCAGCAGAGGCCACAAACCCGCCCAGCTTGACCACGCGCTTGACCCGATCAAGATTACCGCCGGTGGCGGCGTTCAGCTGTGCCAGCAGGTTGATTGCGCATTTACGTGCTTCGGCAATGGCGTGGTCTTCGGTCACGTTTCCGTCACCAACATATCCGGTCACGGCCAGCGCTCCGCCTTCCATGGGGATCTGCCCTGAAATAATCACCAGATTACCGGTGACAACATAGGGAATGTAGTTGGCGGCCGGTGCCGGTGCATCGGGAAGAGTGATGCCGAGTTCAGCCAGGCGAGCGTCGATTTTTCCTGCCACGATAGTTCTCCTTGGTCTTGTGCAATAGGTATGCCGGGCAAAACTGCCCTAGATTTTTGGTGTTCCGTCAACATAATGGCGGAGGTTGCCCTCCGCCATCAGATTTAGGCCAGAGATGAAGTTCCGTCCAGTCTTAACTGCATCCGGTGGTTGACCCGCAGGTGTTGCACTTGAGGCAGGTGCCGTTACGAACAAGGGTAAAGTTCCCGCACTCGGAACAGTTTTCCCCTTCATAGCCCTGCATTTTTGCCTGCTGAACCCGGGTCGCAACATCGGCACCGCCACCTGTGCTCTCTGCAGCCCCTGTTGTCATGGCTGTGGAGGCTGTGCTGGCGGCGCGAGCGGTTGCTTGCGTATCATCTTCGGTGGCGGCAACGCTGTCATCGCCGGAAGCCCGCAGAAGCACGATATTCCGGTTGCGGATAAAACCGCTGGAAATCGTGGCTTTCGCAAGATCGGACTGGACATCACCTGCGCCTGTTGTCCCGGCATCAAGGTCTTCCGGGTTGACGTGGCCGAGATCATTGCGGTCAAGGTAGGAAATCGCCAACTCACGGAAGATATAGTCGAGAATGGATGTGGACATCTTGATCATGTCGTTGCCCTGAACCATCCCCTGAGGTTCAAACCGCGTGAAGGTGAAGGCTTCGACATATTCTTCAAGAGGCACGCCATATTGCAGGCCAATGGACACCGCAATGGCGAAATTGTTCATCAGTGAGCGGAAAGCGGCGCCTTCCTTGTGCATGTCAATGAACAGTTCACCCAGTTTGCCGTCTTCATACTCGCCGGTCCGGAGATACACTTTGTGGCCGCCAACGATGGCTTTCTGCGTGTACCCCTTGCGCCGGTCCGGCAGACGGTGACGGGTGGCAACAAATCGCTCGACGATTTTTTCGACAATACGTGTTGTCTGTGCAGCGGCGGGTGCTTCGATGATATCTTCGGCCTCCTCCAGATCTTCGTCATCGACCAGCGCGGCTGAAAGTGGCTGGCTGAGTTTCGAGCCATCACGATAAAGCGCATTGGCCTTGAGCCCGAGACGCCAGGAGAGCAGGTAGGCTTCCCCGCAGTCTTCGATAAGGGCGTTATTCGGCATATTAATTGTTTTGGAAATTGCCCCGGAGATGAAAGGCTGCGCGGCGGCCATCATGGTGATATGGCTTTCCACACTGAGGAAACGTTTGCCAAGACGACCGCAGGCGTTGGCGCAGTCAAAGACCGACAGATGCTCTTCCTTAAGGTGCGGGGCACCTTCAAGCGTCATCGCACCGCAGACATGTGTGTTGGCGTGCTCGATTTCATCCTTGCTGAAGCCAAGTGCGGCCAGCATATCAAAATTGAAATCGTTGAGCTGGCCATCGCTGAAGCCGAGGGTGTCTTTGCAGAAGTCATCACCAAGCGTGAATCGATTGAAGGCAAACTTGATATCAAAGGCGGATTTGAGCGCGCCTGCCAGCGCATTCAGCGCATCTTCGGTGAACCCCTTGTCCTTGAGGGCATTAATGCTCACCGACTGGCATTTTTCAAGACTGCCATGGCCGACCGCATAGCGGATGATGTCATCGGTCTGATCATCGCTGTAGCCAAGGTTGCTGAGCGCTTCAGGTACAACGCGGTTGATAATCTTGAAATATCCGCCGCCGGCAAGTTTCTTGAATTTCACGATGGCGAAATCCGGCTCAATCCCCGTGGTATCGCAGTCCATGACAAGGCCGATGGTCCCCGTCGGGGCAATCACGGTTGACTGGGCATTCCGGTATCCGTGTTTTTCACCAAGGCTGAGGGCGAGGTCCCACGCTTCGCGGGCTGCTTTCGGCAGGGCTGCATCAGGGCAGTCCGTCTCGTTCAGAGGCACCGGCGGAATGGAAAGGCCTTCATAACCATCAGCTTCGCCATGGGCTGCCCGACGGTGGTTGCGTATCACACGAAGCATGTGCTCAGCGTTTTCATCATATCTCGGGAAGGCGCCAAGTTCGCTTGCGATTTCGGCTGAAGTGGCATAGGCAATACCGGTCATGATGGCGGTAAGTGAGGCGCAGATGGCACGGCCTTCGTCGCTGTCATAGGAATGTCCGGCCGCCATCAGCAGGCCGCCGATATTGGCATAGCCGAGACCAAGGGTCCTGTAGTCATAAGACAACTGAGCGATTTCCTTTGACGGGAACTGCGCCATCAGGACGGAAATTTCAAGGGTCAGGGTCCAGAACCGGCAGGCATGTTCGTAAGCTTCGATGTCGAAAGACTTATCTTCATGCCGGAACTGCATCAGATTAAGAGATGCAAGGTTGCAGGCTGTATCATCGAGGAACATGTATTCCGAGCAGGGGTTGGAGGCATTGATTCTGCCTCCCTCCGGGCAGGTGTGCCATTCGTTGATCGTGGTGTCGTATTGCAGGCCCGGATCAGCACAGGCCCAGGCGGCATAGGCGATCTTGTCCCAGAGCTCACGCGCATTGATACGCTCACTGACCTGACCGTCGGTGCGGCGTATCAGGTCCCATTCACTGTTGTTCAGAACCTTTTCAAGAAAGTCGTTGGTGACGCGGACAGAGTTGTTTGAGTTCTGCCCCGATACGGTCATGTAGGCTTCGGAATCCCAGTCGGTGTCATAGGTGCGGAATTCGATTTCGGTATAGCCCTGCTCCGCAAACTGGATCACGCGCTGGATGTAGTTTTCGGGTACCATGGATTTGCGGGCGGCGATAATCGCCTTCTTGAGCGATTTGTTGGTCTTGGCGCTGAAACGGTCTTCGGCGGCAACCTCTTCATCTGTGCAGGCGGCCATGACAGCGTTCATGTGCTGGCTGGCCAGTTTCGATCCGGCAACAAGGGCGGCAACCTTTTGTTCTTCGACAACCTTCCAGTCAACATATTTCACGATATCCGGATGGTCGACATCAACCGTCACCATTTTGGCGGCGCGTCGTGTTGTCCCGCCTGATTTGATTGCCCCGGCCGCACGATCTCCGATGCGCAGGAAGCTCATCAGACCGGAGGATTTGCCGCCACCGGCCAGCGGTTCATTTTCACCCCTGAGACGGGAGAAATTGGTCCCTGTGCCGGACCCGTATTTGAAAAGTCTGGCTTCGCGCACCCACAGATCCATGATGCCGCCTTCGTTCACCAGATCGTCGTCGATCGACTGGATGAAGCAGGCGTGAGGCTGGGGATGTTCGTAAGCGGATTTGGACCGGGTCAGTTTACCGGTCTTGAAATCAACATAGTAGTGTCCCTGACCTGCGCCATCGATACCGTAAGCCCAGTGCAGACCTGTGTTGAACCACTGCGGTGAGTTTGGTGCCGCCATCTGCATGGCCAGCATGTAGCGCATTTCGTCAAAATAGGCGCGGGCGTCGTCTTCACTTGAAAAGTATCCGCCTTTCCAACCCCAATAGGTCCAGGTTCCGGCCAGACGATCATAGACCTGCTTTGCAGAAGTTTCGCCAACATAGCGTTCACCTTCAGGAAGTTCCTTCAGCGCTTTTTCATCCGGAACAGATCTCCAGAGCCAGGACGGAACGGTGCTCTCTTCAACTGTCGTAAGGCGGGCGGCAATGCCGGCTTTGCGGAAATATTTCTGCGCCAGAATATCTGTTGCCACCTGCGAAAAATGGGCGGGCACTTCCACATTCTCTGCTTTGAATACCACCGTGCCGTCAGGATTGCGAATTTCACTGGTCGCTTGAACCCAATCCATCGCGGCATATGGGGACTGATCAGAGGAGGTAAAGTGACGCTTCAGCTTCATGTTATTGACCCTTGTTTTTTTTGGTTAACCTGGATGTTTAAAACGAAAAAAAATACGCAATGCGCATGAACAGACCATATGTAGTGGCGTTAAGAATATAAAACTACATGATATTGATCATCTATCCAAGAGCCAATATGACCAATTATGGCAAAAAATTGAATTTTTTTGATAATGCCTTACCTTGCCGCCGCCAACCGACAAGGTAATGGCGGGGTACAGACAGTATCAAAACTATACCAGGTGCCTGTGTTGCGGCTTCTGGATTGCCTAACGCTGTCCCATCGGGTAGGAATATGGAGATGAATATAAGGTGATGATCGAAACAATGTTCTGCCATCATTTTAAGGTATCAACCAGGATAGAATTAAACCGGGGACAGCAATGAGCATTATATCCAGAATTGTGATCTCGCTAACATCGCGCCAAGTTGGTTCGGATGCGCATGGCAATCGCTATTTCGAGGCAAAGCGTCCTGATCGTCTTGGCAGGCATAAGCGCTTCGTTCTTTACGCCGGAACGCCTGAGGCAAGTAAGGTGCCGGCGGATTGGCATGGCTGGCTCCATCACACCGAAGAACTGCCGCCGCCAGAAGGGGGATATGCCCGCCGGGCATGGCAGAAAGATCATCTGCCTAACCTGACCGGAACGATTTATGCCCACAAGCCAGCGGGTGATCTGACAAAAGGCGGCAAGCGCAAGCCCGCCACCGGTGATTACGAGGCCTGGCAACCGGAGTAGAGATATGTCAAGAAACACCATCGAAACCGTTATGGGTGCAGTTGTCCTGCTGGTTGCAGGCGTGTTTCTTTACCTCGCCTATACTGCAACGAATATCCAGTCCGCCTCGGGTACGACGCTGAATGCGGAATTCGGCAGTATCAGCGGCCTTTCGGTCGGGGATGAAGTTCGGATTTCAGGGATTGCGGTTGGCAAGGTCATTGGCGCAAGCCTTAACGAGAAGACCTTCGGCGCCACGGTCACGTTATCTGTTGATGAGCGAATCACCCTGCCGGCCGACACGGCGGCGCGGATTGCGGCCACGTCACTTCTTGGCGGCAGTCATGTTGAACTGATCCCCGGCTTTGAAGAAGACAATCTCAAAGATGGTGATACGATTTTTGATACGCGTGATCCGGTTAACCTGACCGATCTGCTTGGTAAGGCTATTTTCTCTTCCGGGTCTAATGATGGCTAGGGGCCGGGCCCTGATCATATCTGGCATGATGGCACTTTCCGTCGGTACGGCCACCACCACCGGTGACGTATTGGCCGCGGGGGATGAATGGCTTCAGGGCAATGTGGTTGAGCTTCAGGCTCTGGACAAGATCACCGCCCGGATCTCAACACTCACCGCCCGGGTGGGTGAGCCGAGCCGATATGGAACCCTTGAGTTGCTGGTCCATGCCTGCACGTTTCGTCCGCCGACCATGCCGCCGGAGAACGCGGCGCTGATTGAAATCAGCAGTGTTGATCACAAAGGGTTGATCAGCGATACGCCAATCTTCAAAGGATGGATGTTTGCTTCCAGTCCGGCGCTGAATGCGCTTGAGCACCCTGTCTATGATGTTTCCGTGCTCGATTGCAGGAAAGACTGAACCAGGGGCCAGTCGTCACTGTCCATCGGCATGGCAGCTTTGGTTGCAAGCGCTGCCTCCAGTTTTTGACGGAACATCTCACGCGGGATTTCCATCACCCCGAACTGCTCCAGATGTGTGTTGCTGAACTGGGTGTCGAGAAGGACAAAACCTCCCTTCTTCAGTCGTGCCATGAGATGAATAAGTGCTATTTTTGAGGCATCGCTGGAACGGCTGAACATGGATTCGCCAAAAAAGGCACCGGCGAGGGCAACGCCGTAAAGACCCCCGACCAACTCACCTCTTCCGGTTTCAGCTTTACTCCAGACTTCAATGGAATGGGCAAAGCCAAGCCGGTGAAGCGCGCAGTAAAGCTGCCTGATTTGCGGGTTTATCCAGCTGTCGGCACGTTGCCGGGTGACTTCGCGACATCCGTCAATCACAGCATCAAAGGCGGTGTTGATTGTGACCTCATAAGGGCGCTGGCGGATGCGACGGCGAAGCCGGCGCGGAATATGCACCGCATCAATCGGCAGAATCCCCCGCTCTTCCGGGTCAACGAAAAAGATACGCTCATCTTCCCTGGCTTCAGCCATGGGAAAGACACCCAGCGCGTAAGCTTTGATCAGCGTTTCGGGTGAGAGCATGTACATGGTTTTAGTATGAACATGAAATCAGTTCATGTTCAAGTGAGGGCTCTATTCATCTGTAGTCTTAGACGACGATTGCCGCGGCAGGAAGTCTTCTTCAAGCCAGCGGATGGTGTAGTCCCCGCTGATAATATCCTTATCCATGACCAGTTTGCGATGCAGATCAAGCGAAGTCGGCATCGGCTCAATGACGAATTCGGTGAGCGCACGCCGGAGTCGGGCAAGGCAATGCTCCCTGTTTTCTCCATGGATGATCAGTTTGGCGATCAGGCTGTCGTAATGCGGGGGGATGGCATAACCGGGATAAAGAAAACTCTCCATCCGGACACCGGGCCCGCCGGGGGCATGGAAATTCGTCACTGTTCCCGGTGTGGGGAAAAAGGTTTCCGGATGCTCGGCATTGATCCGGCATTCAATCGCATGCCCGTTGAAGGTGACATCTTCCTGTTTGATGGACAATTCCGCCCCGTCGGCAATTCGGATCTGTTCCTGCACGAGGTCAACGCCGGTGATTTCCTCAGTGATCGGATGCTCCACCTGAAGCCGGGTGTTCATTTCAATGAAAAAGAATTCCCCGTTCTCATACAGAAATTCCATCGTTCCAAGGCCGAGATATCCCATTCGGGCGGCGGCATTGGCGGCAATGGTTCCGATGGAGTCACGCTGGGCTGCGTCCAGTACCGGCGACGGCGCCTCTTCAAGAAGTTTTTGGTGACGTCGCTGCACCGAACATTCACGTTCCCCAAGATGGATGACATTGCCATGGCTGTCCGCCACTATCTGAATTTCGATATGACGCGGATTGTCCAGATAGCGTTCGATATAGACCGTATCATCACCGAATGCGGCTTTGGCCTCACTCCTTGCTGAGGAAAAGGCCTCCGAGAGATCATCAGGGCTGGCGGCAACTTTCATGCCGCGTCCGCCACCACCTGAAGCGGCCTTGATCAGGACGGGATAGCCGACATCTTTCGCAACTTCCCGCGCCTCATCAAGAGATTCAACAGCACCGTCCGAGCCGGGGACAAGCGGTAATCCGGCCTCGGCGGCGGTGCGTTTGGCTTCGACCTTGTCCCCCATGGCAATGATATGTTCGATCCGCGGGCCGATGAAGATCAATCCATGGGCGTCGACCACCCGGGCAAAATCAGCGTTTTCAGAAAGAAAACCTACGCCGGGATGAATGGCATCCGCTCCGGTGATGGAAGCGGCGGTGATAATGGCAGGAACATTGAGATAACTGTCTTTGGATGGTGCATCCCCGATGCAGACACTTTCATCAGCAAGGCGCACATGCATGGCATCCGCATCGGCGGTGGAATGAACAGCAACAGTCTCAATTCCCATATCGCGGCAAGCCCGCAAGACCCTGAGAGCAACATCACCCCGATTGGCGATTAGGATTTTCCTGATCATGGCAACCCGTCCTTCGAAAGTTGTTATTCGATGACAATCAGGACTTCACCATATTCCACCGGCTGGGCGTTGCCGACAAGAATACGTGAGACGGTGCCTGATTTCGGGGCAGTGATCGGGTTCATGACCTTCATCGCTTCGACAATGACCAGCGTCTGTCCGGCTTTGACCTTGTCACCTTCGTTGACAAAATTAGGGGCGCCGGGTTCAGCGGCAAGATACACCGTTCCGACCATGGGGGAGCTGACAGCTCCGGGATGGCTGGACGTAATCTCATCATCTGCCGGGGCAGGTTCCGCGGCTGGCGCGGACTGAGCGGGCATTGCTGCCGATGGCGCAACAGGGGCGGCGGCGACAGGTACGGATGCGGCAGCTGCGCGGGACAGCCGGATGGATACATCATCGGTGTTATATTCAATTTCCACCAGACCTGCATCCTGCATGATGTCGGACAGTTCCTGAACCAGCTGGACGCCTTTAGGATCAGATTTTTTTGTCATGAAGTCTCACTCCCTCGAAAGTAATGACGCCGCAGCATCTACGGCCAGAGTGTAGGACTGAGGCCCGAACCCTGCAATAACCCCGCTGGCAACACCAGCTATATATGAATGATGACGGAAGCTTTCACGTGCGTGCACATTTGACATGTGTATCTCAATTACCGGTGCGCTCACCATTGCCAGTGCGTCACGTATGGCAACGGAGGTATGGGTGTAGGCACCGGCATTGATGAGGATTGCCGCCACCTTGTCGGTGATGGCCGTATGGATTGCGTCGATGATCTCATGCTCGGTATTGGATTGCATGAACCGGCAGGTTAATCCCTGTTTTTTGGCGGCCTCACGGCACATTTCTTCAACATCGCCCAGCGTCGCCGTGCCATAAATCGAAGGTTCGCGTTTGCCCAGCATATTGAGATTAGGGCCGTTAATGATTAAAAGTGCCGGTAAATCTGTCATTTTTTTATCCCAAATACATTATACCAGTCTGCGTCATGGCTGTCATCCTCGGTCCCGGTTTCAATTATTCCGGGCACGGGCCACCATGGCCGCCATCTCAGACCTGGAAATCGCCCCTGGAGCAATCTCATCTCCGATAACAAAAGCAGGGGTGCCGCCGATATCAAGAGCTTCTGCTGTGGCTCTTGTCTGCGCAATGATGGCGTTGATCTCCCCTTTTGCGATTTCAGCCTGTATTTCCTGCGGGTTTATGCCGGCATCTGCGAGAATGCGGCTGAAGGCGCTGGCATCAATCCGCCCGGTCCATTGCATCAGCGCGGTATGGATTTCTTCGAAACGGCCAAGCTCAGCCGCGGCCATTGAAATCTGTGCGGCCTGTGTTGAGGATTCCGCCAGAATGGGAAACTCTTTTATCACCAGACGGATATTGCCGTCTTCGCGAACAAGATCCATGAGATCAGCGAAAACACGCTTGCAATAGCCGCAATTGTAATCACTGAATTCATAAATCGTCACGTCTCCGTCAGGATTGCCGATGATTGTCTTCCCGTCATTAACCTTGACAAGGTTGAGCGCCTGCTGGCGGGCGGCGTCACGTTGCTGCTGGTTGTAATTTGTCAGCACCTCAAGCACAAAGCCGGGATTATCAGCAATATATGTGCGGATCATCTTGTTGATCTCAACGGCGTCAGTCTGTGATAACTTGCCGCCGGATCCGTAACCAAGCCCGTAGCCGAGACCCACACCCACCATCAGGATCAGGGCAATCACGAATTTTGAGGTGATTGATGCTGGTGTTCCCGTGGTCTTGGTTGATGATGATGTCGAAGAGCCCGGAGAGGTCATGTCAGGTCCTGTTCTGTTCAGATGATTTGTTTTAACGGAAAGATGTTTCCATTGCAAAGCATCATGCGTATTTCTGCCCTTTACCAGAAACTCACCGGTTGAGGATTAAGATCACCGGCCAACCTGATGAAGTATATCCGCCGCAAGCTGTTTTTCTATGCTCGTTGCATTGGGATTGTCCGTGACCCGGCGGGCCAGCTGTCCGGCAAGTTCTTCGTTGCCGCGCATCAGGGCTTCTTCAGCAAGGGTGAGATCTGCCTTCGAAATCTGCCCTGATTTCCCATAGCCGATCCCGAGCTGGCGTTTGACAAAAGCCCAGTCCGGTTCCTGCTGATGGGCAATTTCAAGATGAACGATAGCTTCAGAAAGATGGTCCTTGTTGCCGCTCGCCATATATGCACGGCCGAGGGAAAGCCTGATCTGACCTTGATTGACCTTTTCTTTAAGCAGATCGAGAGCCATTTCATATTGGGCTGCCGCCTCTGTGCTGCGTCCCTGAGAGAGCAGAATATCGCCAAAAAATTCGTGGTAATAGGCATCGCCGGGGTGCTGTTCGATGAGCTTCTGCATGGCGACCTCGGCTTCTTTTACGTTTGAAAGACGAAAATTTGCGATGGCGTATTTATAGACTGATGCGCTGTCGTCTTTGCCGATGGTGCTGATCAGCACGGATTTGGGCGGCTCTGTCCAGCCCTCAAGTTTTGTTTGGATACGATCAAAAATATGGCGCATCCAGTCCGGGGTTTCAGGTGGCGTCGTCTCATGGCGGTTGACATGATCCTGAAAAACAGCACTCCGCTCCAGAGCGCCCGGGTGGGTCAGGTAGTAGTCGGACTGACGGCTCTGGGGCAGCAGTCGCTGGGAGGCGATATTCCGCATGGTGGTGGCCATGGGCTGAAGAGACAGATTCTGTTCCTGCATCAGTTTGATGGCAAGTGCATCGGCAACGCCCTCATCTTGTCTTGAACGGGCAAGGATCAGCCGTGTCCGCTGATCAATCCCGCCCGACATCACCCCGAAGGCGGCATCCGGACTGCCAGCCGCCGTAAGGGCGATAGCCGCGGCGGCGCCCAGCACGCTGGCAAGGCCGGCATCGGATACGGTTTCACCACGGCGTTGCACATGACCGGATGCGATATGTCCGACTTCATGGGCCATCACCCCGGCGACTTCAAGAACATTATCGGCTTTCAGCAGGAGACCGCTGTGCATGTAGATGGTTCCGTCACCCATGACAAAGGCATTGTACTGCGGATTAATGACAACCCGGATCTTGAGTTGATCTGGGTTGAGGCCGGCACTTTTCGCCATCGGTGCGATGATCCGGTGCAGACCATCTTCGATTTCTGTATCCCGGATAAGGGACGCTTCAACCAGCCAGACCGGAAGCAGAATGAGCATGAGCGCAATGAGTCCTGCTTTTTTCCACATACTCTCCACTTTCTTGCGCGTTTTCCGGGTCTTTCCATGACGAAAAGAATTCCGATTGAGTTCACGTATCATTTATGGTCTTTTCTTCATACCATATCACAGAAAAATAACGTCAATTAAGGTGGTTTTATGGCACTGAAAATAGCAGGGCGATCAGATCTTTCCTCCTTTATGGTCATGGACGTGATGCAGAAGGCAGAAGATCTGGAGGCCCGGGGTGAGAAGGTTATCCATCTCGAGGTTGGCCAGCCATCATCCGGTGCACCAAAGGCTGCCTGCAAGGCAATCGTTGACGCGCTCGGCGAACCTTCCAGTCACGGATACACACTTTCGCTCGGGATACCGTCTCTCCGGAATGGAATAGCCGCCCATTACGACCAGCTTTACAACGTCAGGGTCAAGCCGGAAAACGTCATTGTTACCGTCGGGTCATCCCTTGGCTTTGCCATGGCTTTTCTGACCTGTTTTGACCATGGCGATACCGTGGCGATGACTAATCCCGGTTATGCCGCCTATCGAAACCTGATGATGTCGGTCGGGCTCAGGCCCATGATGATCGATTGCCGGGCGGAACAGGGATGGAAGCTTTCTGTTGCTGATCTTGATGCGATGGATCCGGTGCCGGACGGTATCATCATCGCCAGTCCGGCCAATCCCACAGGTGTCGTCCTCAATGCCAGTGAAATGGCCGCCATCACCGGTTGGTGCGATGCCAGAGGCGTTCGGCTCATTTCAGATGAGATCTATCATGGCATCACCTTTGATGTGGAGGCGGCAACCGCTCTCGCCACGTCCTCCGATGCGATCGTGGTGAATTCCTTCTCAAAATATTTTTCCATGACCGGTCATCGGGTGGGGTGGATGATTGCTCCCGACAATCTCGTCGATCCCCTTGAGCGTCTGGCGCAGAACTGTGTTATTTCCGTGCCAACACTCTCCCAGATCGCTGCGGCCGCGGCCATCAGTGATCCGTCCGCAAAGGCGGAACTCGAAGAACATGTCCGCCGGTACAAAAGGAACCGGGACATTCTTCTGAACGGGCTGGACCCCAGATTTCTGGGAAATGCTGCCCCTGCCGAAGGAGCTTTCTACATTTACGCGGATACAAGCGAAATCAGCGATGACAGCATGAACCTTGCTGACCGTCTTTTGAACGAGGCGCATGTCGCGACGACCCCGGGGCTTGATTTTGATACCGAGCAGGGAAGGTCATCGATACGGATCAGCTTTGCCGGCACCAACGATGATATGCAAGAGGCCGTCCGCCGTATCAATGCCTGGGTCAGGGATAATCCGGGCGCATAGTTGGGCAGAATTACCCTTTAGGATTTCTCAGAACACCAGCAGCGCCTGAACGGCCCTGTGCATTTCAGTGAAAAAAACGCTGGCGGTACCAGCCAAAAGGGGCGTGGAGCCTAGAGGCTCCACCAACCTTTCTTTTTGGCTTCGGGTTTGGCCGCATCCACATTGACGACTTCAACCTCAGCCGAGCTTAGCGGCTGCCGGTCTGCCTTGGCTTTAACTGACGGAGCGGTTTCCGCCGATACGGCGTTATCTTCCGTTTTTGCGGATTTCTTCTTGGACCGGGACTTTTTGGCGGCCTTGGCTTTCTTGGCCTTGGGCTTTGGTGAACCCTCGATGTCATCTTCAGCCGAAACCACATCAGCTTTGGCCTTGGTTTTCTTGGTGCCTGATTTTTTGGCCCGCGATTTTTTGGCTTTGCCGGTCTTTTGCTCAGCGCCGTCCGTCTCGTCCTGGTTTATTTCAGGTGAAACCTCGCCTGTTTCGCCATCATCATTGTCATTGGCCTCTTGAGCTTGACCATTTTCAGGAGTTTGTGTCCTGGACTGGCCTTTCCGGCGACGGCGGCGTTTTGGCTTTTGCTTGCCATCTTCATCCTCAGTGCCGGATTTCGGATCGGCTTCACCTGCCTCGTTTGCATCTGTTGTGATTTCATCGGCGGCTTCGGCCCCGTCAGGGGTGACAGATGCTTCGTTGTTGCCGTTTTCAGAAAACTCGGTATCGGTTCCCGGATTTTCATCACGGCGGCGCCTGCGTCCTCCGCGCTTGCCCCGGCGACGTCGACGACGTGGTTTGTCCTCCTCCTCATCTTCAGCGGAAGGCGTGTCATTTTCATTGTCATCAGCCGAAGTGCTGTCGGTGGTGTCGGAACTTTCCGGTGAATTCTTGCCTCCGCGACGTCTTCGGCGACCATTATTCTCACGGTTAGCCTCACGTATCTCGGAGAGAGGTTTATTATCCCCGAAACGCACATCCGGTGCGATCAGGCTGTTATCTTCTTCAAGGAAAATGCGGATGCCGAAACGTTGTTCGATATTGGCAATCTGGTCTCTTTTGTTGTTGAGAATATAGATTGCGACAGCGGAAGCCATATAGACATGGAGGTTTTCCCCCTTGTTTTTTCCCGCTTCGATTTCAATAGCGCGGAGCACTTCAAGCGCGGCCGATTCCACCGACCGGATGCGTCCCGTGCCCTGACAATGCGGGCACAGATCTGTTACGGTCTCGCTCAGGCTTGGTCGCAGCCGCTGACGCGACATTTCAAGCAGGCCAAACTGGCTGATGCTTCCGGTCTGGATACGGGCCCGGTCATTCTTGACCGCTTCCTTGAGGCGCCGTTCAACAGCGTGCTGGTTGCGATTGTTTTCCATATCGATGAAGTCAATCACGATCAGCCCTGAAAGATCCCGTTGCCGCAGCTGCTGGGCGATTTCATCCGCTGCCTCAAGATTGGTCTTGAGCGCGGTTTCTTCGATGTTCCGCTCTTTGGTGGCGCGGCCGGAGTTGACGTCAATGGCGACAAGGGCTTCGGTCTGGTTAATGACGATATACCCCCCGGAGCGGAGGGTTACCTGCGGATCATGCATTGAAGACAGCATGTTTTCCACCTGATACCGCTGGAAAAGCGGGGTATCTGCATCTTCATAGGCTTTGACCTTGCGGACATGGCTGGGCATGAGGTTCTTCATATGCATCCGGGCCGATTTGTAGCCTTCTTCGCCTTCGACCAGTATTTCATCAATATCTGTGCCGTAGTAATCGCGGATGGCACGTTTGATGAGATTGCCTTCCTCATAGATCAAAGATGGGGCATTGGATTCCATCGTCATGGAACGGATTTCATCCCATTGCCGGGAGAGGTAATTGTAGTCGCGGGTAATTTCCGCCTTGGTGCGTTTGGATCCGGCGGTACGAACAATCACGGCCATGCCCTGAGGCACGTCAAGACCATTTACAATGGTCTTCAGTTTTTTGCGATCAGCCGGGTTACTGATTTTCCTGCTGACCCCGCCGCCGTGATAGGTGTTCGGCATCAGGACACAGTATCTGCCGGCAAGGGAAAGATAGGTGGTCAGCGCAGCGCCCTTGTTGCCACGTTCTTCCTTGACCACCTGGATGAGCATGATCTGTCGACGGGAAATGACTTCCTGAATTTTATAATGACGGGAAAAGCGGGCAAAACGCCGGCGATTTTCGCGCCGGTCATCATCGCCACTGTCATCGCCGGCATCATCTTCATCGGCGCTTTCCTCAACGCCATCTTCTTCCGGACCGGTTTCGGCATCGCCAGGTGCTTCAGGCAGGTCTGCTTCAACAGCTTTATCGTCACCAACGGTGGCAGGATCAGTTTCTTCGGTGTTTTCGGCGGCAACTTCGGCGGCCACACTTGGCCGGTCATCATCACCAAGTTCTTCGGCGAGAAGCTTTTCGCGGTCTTCAACAGGGATACGATAATAGTCCGGATGAATTTCACTGAAAGCCAGAAAACCCTGGCGATTGCCACCGTATTCAACAAACGCGGCCTGCAGGGACGGCTCAACCCGTGTAACTCTGGCGAGGTAGATATTTCCCTTTAGCTGCTTGCGGTGGCTGGTTTCGTGATCAAAATCCTCAACTTTGTTGTTGTTCAGTACAACGATGCGTGTTTCGTCGTTCTGGCGAGCATCGATAAGCAATTTTTTGGACATTGGTAATTCTTTCTTCCGCGCGCAAGTACCTCGGCCTCAGGGCGTCGCCACAGACCGGGTTTGCCGTCGGATGGTTTGGGAAAGAGAGAACATGCCGCATTTCATCACAGAACATGCCGCCTGCTGTTTGCGCAGGGCGGTGATATGTTGTTGTTTCTGTGGCGCCAGTCATGGTGTCATCTTTCGTTCGTGTCGGACATAGAGTCCATAAATTCAATCGCGGCGGAATCCGTTCCTGCGCACGAATGGGAATTTGCTACACTGGCCGACATTGAGATCAAGTGGCCATGTTGAGAAACTCAATTACAATATAGTGATTTAAATCCTGCGATACAAATAAAATTCTATTCTGGCCCTGTCGGTCTTCACATGTGTGATTCGTGGCGGTATTAAATATGTAGTGTAATGAGAGGAAGAGCCATGCGGGCGGCATCACTCCTGACGCTGATCGTGGCGTTTTTGTTCAGTATCAACCCGGGCTGGGCCCAGAACAGTATTACCGGCCTCAGGACCGGAAATTTTGACGGCACGGCCCGTCTCGTCATTGAAACCCTCAATGAAACCGATATTTCGGTTTTCCTGCTGAGCAATCCCTACAGGCTTGTCATCGATATGCCTGATGCCAGATGGCGTATTACAAACAAAGGCGCCAGCGGTGCGCTTCAAACCCCGCCCTTGCGGGGATATCGCTATGGAGTGCCTGCGCCGGATATATCCCGTCTGGTCATTGATCTTGATGGCCCGGCCGTCCCCGTCAGGGCTTTCCGGCTGCCGCCAAACAATTCAGGCCACCGGATTGTCATTGATCTTAAGGATCGTGGTGAAACAGCCTTTCAGCTTGCCGCTAAAGCGTTGCGGGAAAACCGGCGTATTCCGCTTGAGGTCGATGAGACGTCTGAGGTCAGGCAGGACCGGCTTGCCATGCTCATGCCTCTGCCGAGACCAGAACGCAACCATGGTGAACGCGACGAAAAAGGCAAGCTTATGCCCATGCCGCGACCGTTTGACAAAACCCCTGACCGGACAGGCAAATGGGTGGTGTTCATCGATGCCGGGCATGGCGGCAAGGATCCCGGGGCGATCAGCGTCAGCGGGATAAAGGAAAAGGATATCACCCTCAAGGCAGCAAAAGAGCTGGCGAAGCTTCTGTCTGCCAGCGGCAAGGTCCGTGTGGTGCTTTCCCGTGACGGGGACGTCTATCATAAGCTGAGGCAGCGGATATCTCTTGCAAGGGGAGAGAAAGCGGATGTGTTTATCTCACTGCATGCGGACGCCGCCGAAAACAAAAAGGCAAGGGGAGTTTCGGTTTTCACGCTTTCTGATACGGCCTCGGATAAAGAAGCGGAACGCCTTGCCTCACGTGAAAATAAGGCTGATCTTATCGGTGGCCCTGATCTCGGCACTACGGACCCTGAAATCGGCTCAGCTCTTCTCAGCATGTTTCAGCGTGAGTCCATGAATCAGTCTTCGGTTCTTGCCGCCCACATTTTGCAGGAATTTGAGGGGCTGCCCACACCACAGCGTGGTCATCGTTTTGCTGGTTTTGCCGTGCTCAAATCGCCGGACGTTCCATCGGTGCTTATTGAAATGGGGTTTCTGACCAACAAGAAGGATGAGCGAAATCTCAATAAAGGGGCCTACCGATCTGATCTGATGGAGCGCATCACCCGCGCCGTGCTGCGGTATCTTGAAGCAAGCAATATACCGGCACCTGAAGAAGCCCCGTCATGACATTTGTCCCGACTTGCAAAAGGCGTATTTATGCGTGCATGCCCAAAAGTGGTGACCATATAATCGCCATGATTGGCTTTATACTTGGACCGTGATTTAGCATAGGATGTGTTGTGGTATCAGGCGAAGAACATCACTCCGGGCGTGACGACAAGCCCCGGCCTGAAGCATTTGACGAAGATGGTGAAAACACCACGGCGCCGTCGTCGCGCCGTCGTGGCCTGTCGATTTTCACCAAACTGGTTATGGCGTTCATTTCGCTTGGGTTTTCGGCTGTTATAGCCGGGGTGGCCGGCGTGCTCTGGGTGTTCTGGGAATATGGCCGTGATTTGCCTGATTATGGCAAACTTGCGAGATATGAGCCACCGGTCGTTAGCCGTATCCATGCAGGAAACGGGGCATTGCTGGCTGAGTATGCGACGGAAAAACGTGTTTTTGTTCCGGTAACGGAAATGCCGGATCCGCTGATACAGGCATTCCTTTCAGCAGAAGACAAGGATTTTTACAGTCATCCCGGGGTTGATATCAAAGCCCTCATCCGGGCGGTCATCACGAATATTTCGAATTATCGCAACGGGCGGCGGCTGGTGGGTGCTTCAACAATCACCCAGCAGGTTGCCAAGAATTTTCTGCTGACCAATGAAGTATCCATTGAGCGCAAGATCAAGGAAGCCATCCTTGCCATCCGCATGGAGCGCGCGTTCACCAAGGATCAGTTGCTCGGGCTCTATCTCAATGAGATCTATCTGGGAATGGGAAGTTACGGCGTTGCGGCGGCAGCGCTCAACTATTTTGACAAATCCCTTGATACATTGACACTGGAGGAAATGGCCTATCTTGCGGCCTTGCCCAAAGCCCCGAACAATTATCATCCCACCCGCCGCACCAGATCAGCGATAGCACGACGCAACTGGGTGCTCGGCCAGATGGAGGAAAATGGCTATATCACGCCTGAAGAGAAAAAGAAGGCCGCGGCCCAGCCTATCTCCATCCGGCGGCCCTCAGGTGTTGATGGTGCCGATGCCCCGTATTTTGCAGAAGAGGTTCGGCGGCAGATGGTCGAACGCCTCGGTGCCAATGATTTTTATGGCGGCGGGTATTCGGTTCGCACCACACTTGATGCAAATATGCAGAAAATCGCTGATCGCATGTTGATACTGGGGCTCGAAGCGCTGGATAAGCGCCAGGGCTGGCGGGGGCCTCTGGGCCATTATGATGGAAACGCCGACCTTTCCTTGGTCTTGTCTGAATATGGCCTGAAGATGCATGACGGGCGCTTTCCGGCCCTTGTTACCGGGGTCAGCCGCCGGCAGATCGAAGTGATGGTGGAGCTGAACCCGAAAGGCAAGGAAAAACAGCTTGTGCGTGGCACTATTCCGTTTTCTCTTGCGGACTGGGCCTATCCCCCCCGCAAAAAGAATGGCGTCAGGCCTCCGAAAGTCACGTCGATGCGGCAGGTCGTCAAGTTCCATGACATCATCATGGTCCAACGCCCCGAAGAGGTGCCTGACCGTCTGTCCCGGCTCAAGAATCCGGAAAGTCTGCCCGAGGATACCTGGGCACTGGGCCAGCGTCCGCTTGTGGAGGGTGCATTGGTCGCTCTTGATCCCCATACCGGGCGGGTGCTGGCGATGAGCGGTGGATACAGCGCATCCGACAGTCAGTTCAACCGTGTAACGCAGGCGTTGCGCCAGCCTGGGTCAGCGTTCAAGCCTTTTGTCTATCTGGCGGCGCTGGATAACGGTTTTTCGCCGATCACGCGTATTCTTGATGCACCGCTGGTTGTTGATCAGGGGCCGGGTCAGGCAAAATGGAAGCCGGCAAACTACACCAGAAAATTCTATGGCCCCAGCATTATGCGCCTCGGGATTGAGCAATCACGCAACCTTATGACAGCCCGTCTTGCAATGGCGCTCGGGATGCCGATGGTTCAGGATTATGCCCGTCGCTTTGGTATAGATAAGGACATGCCGCCGTTTCTTTCCATGTCGCTTGGCGCGGGGGAGACGACCCTGATGCAACTGACCGCCGCCTATGGGATGATTGTCAATGGCGGCTCTTTCGTCACGCCTAGCATCATCGACAGGGTGCAGGACAGATTTGGCCGGACGGTGATGAAACTGGACCAACGACCATGTGATGCCTGCAATCCTGAAATCATTCCGGCAGGTGAGGTGCTGGTGCCTCCCGCCGTGCCGGATACACGCCGGCGTGTGACCGATAAGGCCTCCGCCTATCAGATGGTTACGATGCTCGAAGGAGTGATCAAGAGAGGGACAGGCAGGATGATCGGTGATCCCGGGTTTGCTGTTGCCGGGAAAACAGGCACTACAAACGACAACACAAATGCCTGGTTTGTTGGCTTTACGCCTGATCTGGTGGTGGGGGTTTATGTCGGCTACGACACCCCGCGCCCACTCGGCAAACGCGAGACAGGGTCAACTGCGGCGGTGCCCATCTTTGGCCATTTCATTCGCGAAGTCATGGCAGGCAAACCTGCTATTCCGTTCAGACGTCCGGATGGTGTCAATCTTTATGCCATCAACCCTGAAACCGGAGAACGCGCCCTTGCCAGTGATGCCAAGCGAACAGTCGAAGCCTTCAAACCCGGGCAACGCCCCCTCGAGCCAGGCGCGGATATGGCGGTCATAGATGCTCCGGGCGGAAATACAACGGCAGTTGCACAACCTCTTCCGGGGTTGTATTAACGATAACTCACATCTTGATACATAATTTCCTGGCCTGCCATGAACGCTGAAACCGAACATAAAATAAACGCGATCAAATCCAGCCTTGAGCTGCTGAGAAAACATATCGGCTGGGATGAGGCAACCGCCAGGCTTGCCGAGCTGACAAGCCTTGCCGAAGACCAGTCGCTTTGGGACGATCAGGAAAAAGCCCAGAAAGTCATGCGGGAAAAAAACCGGCTTGAGCGAATGCTCGGGGGTGTCCGTGAGATGGAGAGCGGGCTTGAAGAAGCCGTGGAGCTTATCACCCTCGGGGAAGAGGAAGGCGATACGGAACTGGTATCTGATGCTGAAGCGAGCTTATCGGAGCTGGAAGTCGTCGCCGCAAGACGCCAGATTGAAAGTCTTCTTTCAGGTGAAGCTGACGGCAATGACTGTTTTGTGGAAATCAATGCCGGCGCCGGCGGCACCGAAGCTCAGGACTGGGCGGAAATGTTACAGCGCATGTACGCTCGCTGGGGCGAAGCGCGCGGCTACAAGATAGAGTATATCGAAGAAAGCCCGGGGGAAGAGGCTGGCATCAAGTCAGTAACGATGCGGTTTTCAGGTGACTCCGCCTATGGTTGGCTGAAGACGGAAAGCGGCGTCCATCGCCTGGTCAGGATCTCACCTTACGATTCATCTTCCCGTCGTCATACGAGTTTTGCCTCGGTCTGGGTATATCCTCTCGTTGATGATGAGATTGAGATCGAGATTGAGGAAAAGGATCTGCGTATCGATACCTACCGTGCGTCCGGTGCAGGCGGCCAGCATGTCAACAAAACCGACAGTGCCATCCGCATCACCCACATGCCTACGGGGATCGTGGTGCAGTGCCAGAATGATCGTTCGCAACACCGCAATCGTGCCACGGCATTTAATATGCTCAAAGCCCGTCTCTATGAGCTTGAGTTGCAGAAGCGGGAAGAAGAGGCCAATGCCTCGGCGGCAGGCAAAACGGATATCGGCTGGGGCAACCAGATCAGGTCATATGTTCTGCATCCCTACCAGATGGTGAAAGATCTTCGTACCCAGGTGGAAAAGGGCAATGCTCAGGGAGTGCTGGATGGCGATATCGATGATTTCATCGAGGCCAGTCTGGCGCTTAAGGTTGGCTCCCAGCGCCAGGAACATGCCTAGATCAGGCTGACCTTAATGATTTGATTTTTCTGGCAGTCCGGTTGAATTCAGAGTGCCCGGACAGCGTCCAGCACTTCTTCTGCGTGGCCGGGAATTTTCACTTTCGGCCAGACGCGGGCGATTTTGCCTCCCGCATCAATGAGGAAAGTTGCGCGGTGAACACCCATATAGGTGCGGCCATACATTGACTTTTCACCCCAGACACCGAACTGCTCACAGATATCACTGTCATCATCCGCACCAAGGGCACAGGTCAGATCATGTTTTTCACGGAATTTTCCCTGTTTTCCGGCCTTGTCTTTTGAAATCCCTATGACGCGCGCACCGGCGGCATCGAATTCGGATTTGAGTTGGGAGAAAGCAATGGCTTCCTTCGTGCAGCCGGGGGTATCGGCTTTCGGGAAGAAAAATACCACAACCGGACCGTTGGCATCCTCAAGCGAAAAACTACCCTCATCGGTGGTGATGGTGAAGCGAGGCGCCATGTCTCCTTGATTAAGCATGATGTATCCTTTCTTTATGATGCCATGACGGCTGATTTAATCCTGGTATGGTAGGGGATGCCCTGTTTTGTAGTGGTATTCATCCTGAAGTTACGTACAATACAGATATAGGGGCTGGATGCGGCGGCACCAACCCCCTGGCGGCCGGAAACCGTAATCCTGGGGAGCGCAACGTCTGGTGATACACGTCGGCAACGCGATCCGACTTCATTTTCAAGAACCTGTATGGAATGATACTGATCCGTAAATCGTTGATAATCCTTCTACTCTTGCTTGGTATTGTTCTGGCTGTTGCCGGAACGGTGGCAACAATAACATGGATCAGGCTGGATCAGGCTGGCGGTGTTGCAGGATTTATTGAACAAACCCTCAATGATCAGGGGGGCGGCATCGAAGCCCGGGTGGAAAAGGCTGAGCTTGAATTTCAGATATCAGCAACCCCCATCGTTCTTCGCGCAGAGAACATCCAGCTTAAAGCCGAAGATACCAACATGATACTGCCAAGGTCTGAGTTCGGGTTTTCCTGGCAAAATCTGATCACGGGCCGCTTCATCCCTTCCGACATGCAGATTTTCCGGCTGGACATAGATATCAATCATGGCAGGGAAGGGTGGTATGCCGGGCCGACCATGGCCATCATCACCTCCCTTCTTGAAAATGAAAAAGAGACGAGTACGGTCGCCACCTTCACCGGCATCAGGCAGATCCAAATCAGCGATGCCAGGATTACCATTGGCAAAAGACAGCAGGTTTCCGGTGGTTTAAGTAACGGCGGGGAGATCCCCGCCCAGACCGTTATCGAACCGATTGAGATAACCTTGCGGCTTGATGCACGCCGTATCCT
This sequence comes from uncultured Hyphomicrobiales bacterium, assembly GCA_964580905.1. Taxonomy (GTDB): domain Bacteria; phylum Pseudomonadota; class Alphaproteobacteria; order Puniceispirillales; family UBA1172. The sequence continues at coordinate 44,092 of CAZOLR010000015.1, forward strand.
TGGCAATGTTAAACTCGACAATCTCTTCGGTGGGCGGATGAGCGTGGATTTTGCCGGCAATTCCACCGGCTCGGTTGTCGACTTTAATATCCTGATGGACCGGGTTTATCTCAGTTCCATCTACCCTTATCTGGGGCTGGATATCCCCCAGTTTCAGGATGTGGGGAATCTAGATGGTCGTGTTGAGTTTACGCTCCGCGACCAGCAGATCGTGATGCTTTCCGGTGAGCTGTCAGCCGCGGACGGGCAGATGGATTTGCCCGGTTTGGGCAAGGTCCGGTATGACAGGCTGGCAGCGGATCTCTCTTATGACGGTGCGCAGGACCAGCTTACGTTCCATCAGGTTGAGTTTGAAAGTAAACCTGCCGGTGATGCAGACCCAAGGCAGGCAGTTCTCTCAGGGCATGTGCGGGAGATTTCAACAGAAACGCCGCAGGTCTTTGCCAAAATAAAGGGCAGCGGTATGCCGTTTGAAGAGGCGGTTGAGCTGTGGCCAAAAAAGACGGAACCCGAACTCAGGCAGATGATAATCAGCAGCCTCAGTCAGGGGAAAATATCCTCTTTCGGTATAGATACGGTCGGGGTTTTTCATAAATCCCAACGCCGATACGATATCACCACCCTTGATCTGATTGCGGATCTCAGCAATCTCCGGCTTGATAAGGGATTTGCATCGGTTGAAAATCTGACCGGCCGGTTGAACTCACGGCTCGAGCTTTCGGTCGGGAGCCGGGGTGTGATCGAACATGCATCGGCTGATTTTATCCTGCTTGATGCCGCACTCAAGCCTTTTGGCCAGGATGAAGTGGCCGAATTGGAGGGCATTGAGCTCCGCACCCGGCTGGTCGGCAACACGCTCCAGATCAGCCGCGCCGCCATCGATGCCCGGCATCTTGGTCAGCTTGTTCTGGTGGCCCAGATGGAATTGCAGGATGACTGGCACCCCCACAGGATGGATGTTTCTATCAGGGCAGAACAGATAGACAAGGATTTCATGACCGCACTCTGGCCCGCTGGTCTTCGTCCGCAGACACGTCACTGGGTCGATGAAAGAGTGCAGGGTGGTGTAATTAACGGGCTTTCGGTGAATGCGGGATTTGATATTCCGGTAAGCGAAAAGCCCAAGGTTCTCTATCTTAACGGCAAGGCTGAAATATCAAGGTCTTCGCTGACATTTCTCCGCACCATGCCACCATTACGAAATGCCAGTGCAGCGGTTAGTTTTGAAGGAGCATCTTTACGATTTGATCTCATGAGCGGAACCGTCGAAGGGCTGGATTTCACCGGCAGCAGGTTTATTGTCCGGGCAACCGATAAAGGCCCGCAAGGAGATCTCGCCCTTATTGGCAGGGGGGATTTCAAGGGGGCGGTCCACCTGCTTGATCACCCGAGGCTCAACATCCTTCGGTCACGTGGCCTGAACGTAAGCCAAAGCAAGGGTCAGGTTGATCTTACCATGTCGATGAAATGGCTCATCCCTCCTCAGGGAAAGAAAATCGCCGATATGGGCGGGGCAGAGATCAACGCAACCGCAACAGTAGCTGATGCCATGCTTGACGGTCTGCCTTACGGCATTGAATTTTCAGATGGCTCTCTTGATATGGTTTATGCCGGCCGCAAGTTGGTCATCAATGGACGCGGGCATTTCGACAAGGCACCCGGGGTGTTGAATCTGACACGGCAGGCCTCCGGCGCGATCAATATGGAACTGGCACTGAACCCGGGTGAGGAGTTGAGCCAGTGGCTTGAGCAACGCTTTGGCATGGGGCTTGGAGGCAGTACCGGCGCGCTTATCAGCATGAAGAATCAGGATGATATGGATGATCTTGTTCTGGACGCCCGTTTTGATCTTGATCTTGCCAGCATCAACATAGAACGGCTCGGGCTGACCAAACTGCCCGGCGAAAAGGCTGAGATGCGGGCAAGGTTTGCGATCGCCGGGAACAAAATCAGCTCCATCAGTGATCTCGTTCTTGAGAGCGATTTTCTTTCCGCTGACGGGCGGATATCCTTTGATGAAAGTGGCCGGTTTCTCGGGGCATTCTTCAATCACATAGCCTGGCCCGGGAATGATATCTCCAACATCACGCTGGAACGTAACGCGGAGAATATTCTGCGGGTTGACGCGGATGCAAGGATCATTGACCTGACCCCGCTTCGTCGGGAAGAAAGCCCCGGCAAGGGAATGTCGCTTATTGTCGATCTTACCGCCGATCGCATCATCATGGATGAAAAAGCATCGTTCAGCGGCCATATGTTCTTTGAAACCCGGGAAGATGGCGTGGGTAAAGCCACACTTCTCGGGAACCTCTTCCTTAACGGCAAACCGATGCTGACCGAAGGCTCGCTTGAGGCGGAATTCGGTCAGGGCAGGGATATCATGCGCGGACATGGGTTGGTTGGCGGGGCTGAGGCTGATCTCGTTCTTGGTCCCGGGGATAATGGTGGTGACCTGCTTGAGCTGTATTCGAATAATGCAGGCCAGGTTTTGAAAACATTGAAAGTCACCGACGCTATCCGCGGCGGGCAACTTGAAATGAAGGTGATGTTCAAGCCTGATCAGGATGGCCATTACAGCGTGGATATGAAACTGGAGGATTTCAATGTCATTGAAGCGCCTCGTGCGGTCAGGATGCTCTCCGTGCTCAGTCTGGCGGGGCTGTATTCCCTGCTTGAAGGTGACGGCACAAATTTCAGGGAGGGCGGTGCCATAATAGAGGTTTCGCCGGGCAGACAGAAAATTCAGCAGGCGCGCGCCACGGGGGAAGCGCTTGCGGTGGATTTTGTTGGTGTGGTGAATACAGAAAAGAAAGAGGTTGAGGTCAGCGGCGCATTGCTTCCGGTCTACGGCATCACCAAGCTCATCGGCAAGGTTCCGCTTTTGCGGGAAATACTCACCGGTATTGATAATCAGGGTCTGTTTGTCACCCAGTTTAAAATTACCGGCCCTGTTGATGATCCGTCCAACACGGTTAATGCTTCCAGCATCATCCCCGGTGTGTTCCGTGATGTGTTCAGTCCGGACTGGGTCAACCGTGAAAGAGAACGACTGATCGGATCGGAAGAGGGTTCAGCCGCTGGCAGCGGAAACTGAACGGTATTTCTCAGCTTTACCGGCGCGCCAGCAGAACATGCCGTTTCTTGCCTGCCGACAGTTTGACTTTGCCATCTTTATCAAAGTCATTGCCTGTGATGGTCAGATCTTCATCCTGAACAGGCGTATCGTTCAGCCTTGCTCCGCCACCGCGTATCAGGCGGCGGGCTTCCCCGTTTGAATTGGCAAGGCCGGCAAGGTTCAGCGCGGCAACAAAGCTGATCTCATCGGTGTCAATTTCGACTTCGGGGAGACCTTCGGCCTTGCCGCCTTCGGCAAAGGCTTTCTGCGCGGTGCTGGCGGCAGCTTCGGCTTCCTCTGGTGAATGGCACAGGCTGGTTACGGCGTTGGCAAGAATGATCTTGGCGTCATTGATCTCACTTCCCTTGAGTTGCTCAAGACGCTTGATTTCATCAAGAGGTATCTCCGTAAACAGGCGAAGGAAACGCCCGACATCCGCGTCTTCAGTATTCCGCCAGTATTGCCAGAAATCCCAGACCGGCAGTTTTTCCTTGTTCAGCCAGATTGCACCCTGGGCGGATTTTCCCATCTTTGCCCCGGATGACGTGGTGATAAGAGGTGAGGTCAGCCCGAAGACTTCCTGATTGTCCACCCGGCGTGTCAGGTCAACGCCGGTGACGATATTGCCCCATTGGTCTGAGCCGCCCATTTGTAACAAGCATCCATACCGGCGGCGCAGTTCCATGAAATCATAGGCCTGAAGAATGGCGTAGTTGAATTCAAGAAAACTCATCGGCTGTTCACGATCAAGTCTCAGTTTCACGCTGTCCATGGACAGCATCCGGTTTACGGAAAAATGCACCCCGTAATTGCGGAGAAAGGAAATATATCCGAGTTCATCGAGCCATTCGGCGTTATCCACCATCACGGCATCGCCGGGGCGATCCCCGAAGGTAAGATATTTTTCAAAGATTTTCTTGATGCCGTTCTTGTTGTTTTCGATATCCTGATCTGAAAGCAGGGGGCGTTGGCTGTCTTTTCCGGAAGGATCACCGACCTTGGTTGTTCCTCCTCCCATCAGCACGATGGGCTTGTGGCCTGTCTGCTGAAGAACACGCAACATCATGATCTGAACAAGCGAGCCAACATGCAGGCTGTCGGCGGTGCAGTCAAAACCGATATAAGCAGGAATGCTTTTTTCGGTGGCAACCTTGTCCAGACCTTCAAGGCTGGTGGCCTGATGCATATAGCCGCGCTCGGTTATAATGCGGATAAAATCAGCAGAATGGGTCATGTTGCTGGCCTGATCGTCACATATAGTCCTAGACAGGTTCAACCGGGGTTGAAACATCGCCAACCGCCGTATCGAGATAATCGTTAATCTCTTCGGTCATGGCGTCGATCTTGCCGGTGAAGAAATGGTTGGCTTCCGGCACGAGACGAAGATCAACCTTGACCCCGCGCTGTGTCTGGATGCGATCCACCATGCGGATGACGCTGTCAGCCGGAACCACGCCATCAGCTTCACCGTGAACGATAATGCCGGATGAAGGGCAGGGGGCAAGAAAGGTGAAGTCCTTGTCTGTTGCGGGTGGAGTGACGGAAACAAAGCCGACAATTTCAGGGCGTCGCATCATCAGCTGCATCCCGATCCACGCACCGAATGAAAACCCGGCAACCCAGCAGGACCTGGCGTTCGGGCATTGCGCTTCGATCCAGTCAAGCGCGGTGGCGGCATCGGAAAGCTCACCTTCACCGTTATTGTAGACGCCCATGGAGCGGCCGACACCACGGAAATTGAAGCGCATGACAGAAAAGCCGCGTTCCTGAAACAGTTTGTACATCGCGAGTGAAACACGATTATTCATGTTGCCGCCGCGGTTGGGTTCAGGATGCAGGATAAGGGCAAGTGGCGCGGTTGGGTCAGCCGCCGGCATATACCGGCCTTCGAGACGGCCTTCCGGCCCATTGATAATCACTTCAGGCATGATGGTTTCCACTTTTTTGAACAAAACGGGTATATCAGGTGTTAAAGGGTTTTCCAACAAAAACGCAAGATTTCAATAAGATTTCAGTGTATATTGGTTGAAATTGTACTTATCCGGCCCCACGTGTTAAAGTGATGGGCAATGCCATCTGAAGACCAGAGGCGGTTTTGATGCTACAAAGACTTCGTGAAGAACTTGACTCCGTGATTGCCCGTGATCCGGCGGCAGGTGGGCGGTTGAGCGTTCTTCTCTTATATCCTTCTGTTCATGTCCTTCTGACATATCGTCTGGCCAATCGTTTGTGGACATGGCGGATGCGGACAATCGCAAGGCTCCTGATGCAAATCGCACGATGGCTGACCGGTATTGAAATTCATCCCGGGGCAACGATCGGGCGACGTTTTTTCATCGACCATGGGATGGGTGTGGTAATCGGCGAGACCGCGGAGATCGGTAATGACGTCACCTTCTACCATGGGGTAACCCTTGGCGGGGTGTTGCCAAGCGTCGATACCGACAGCCAGCGTTGCGCCAAGCG
>CAZOLR010000016.1:0-27608 GCA_964580905.1 uncultured Hyphomicrobiales bacterium
CTATGATGCGGGTCGTTGCGACGTTTACACCACTGACCGTTCCGGCCTTGCCGCCCAGCGTGGCAAACTGACCAACCCGGATGCCCATGTTGTTCTGCCGGAAATCATTTCCAAAGAACCTCTCGGTCCTGTTGTTCGTCAGGGTGACGATCAGTGGTTCAACATTGTTCGTTGGTCACTGAATGCCATGATCAACGCTGAGGAAATGGGTATCAATTCCGGAAACGTTAACGCTACCCAGTACAATCAGGTATCTCCTGGTGTTGCCCGTCTTGTCGGTAAGGAAGGCAACTTTGGTGAAGAGCTTGGTCTTTCCAATGACTGGGCCTACAACATCATCAAACAGGTTGGTAACTACGGCGAAAGCTATGAGAAGCATGTGGGTGAAAACACCCCTCTGAAGCTTGCTCGTGGTGTCAATGCCCTGTGGAGCAATGGCGGCATCCTGTATGCCCCGCCGATTCGCTAATCACACCGCTGATTAACGGTACCGCCTGGCATTATGTGCCAGGCGGTATTTTATAATTAAAGACAATCCAACCTATGGATTTAGTATCATGAACTCAGATAAATCCCTTGTGCTGAAGTATCTTTACGATACACGGACCCGGAGCATTATCTTTCAAGTTCTTCTCATACTTTCTCTTATCTTCGGTTTCTGGTGGATCGTTGACAATACCGCAGCGAACTTGTCGGCGCAGAACAAGTCGGTGGGCTTCAGCTTTCTTTCCCAAACAGCAGGTTTTGCCATTTCCGATACATTGGGCACCTGGCTTCTGAATTACGAAGTCGGAACCTCAACCTATCTTGATGTGTATTTCATCGGCATAGCCAATACTTTTCTTGTCGCATTTCTCGGGATCATATTTGCCACTATTCTGGGCTTTACCTTTGGTATCATGCGGCTTTCCCAGAACTTTATTCTTCGCGGTTTCTCAACGATTTATATTGAGCTCACGCGAAATATTCCTCTCCTTGTGCAGCTGTTTTTCTGGTATTTCGCGGTGCTGAGATCACTCCCTAATGCGCGTGGTAAGGTTGATATCATCCCGGATGTGATCGGGATTAATATTGTTGGCCTTTATCTGCCTTCGGCTATTCCGCAGGATGGATTTTCACTGACAATGACGGCTTTTGCCATTGCTGTGGTGATCACCTTTTTCATGAACCGCTGGGCAAAAAAGAGACAGCAGGAAACCGGCCAGATTTTTCCGGCGTTCTGGGTCGGGCTTGGCCTTCTGATCGGATTGCCGCTGGTGGTTTTCCTTGTTTCCGGGAGCCCTCTTGTCATTGAATACCCTGAATTCAAGGAAACAGGCCCCATTCTCAAGCGTGGGTTCCAGAAAGGTGTCGGCATGGTGCTGGTACCTGAGATGCTTGCTGTCTGGCTTTCCTTGTCTTTGTACACAGCGGCATTTATTGCTGAAATCGTCCGCGCCGGGATTATGGCGGTTAACAAAGGGCAGACGGAAGCGTCTCTTGCCCTTGGCCTCAAGCCCAATCCTATATTGCGTCTGGTGATCATTCCGCAAGCCATGCGGGTCATCATTCCGCCGCTGACCTCACAATATCTTAATCTTACCAAAAACTCATCTCTTGCCATTGCCATTGCCTATCCGGAGCTTGTTTCGGTCTTTGCCGGAACGGCCCTTAACCAGGTGGGCAAGGAAATTGAGATGATTTTCATGATGATGAGTGTGTATCTGACTTTCTCCATACTCACCTCGATTTTCATGAACTGGTTCAACGCTCGCGTCAAACTGGTGGAGAGATAAAATGGCAAAAAAAACAACATCCTCTTCCATCGCGTATGTCCGCACTGAGCCTGCCCCTCTGTTGCCGCCTCCGGCATCGCAGACAGGTCTTCTCGGATGGCTTCACAAGAACATTCTGGCCAGCATGACGGATTTCTCTTCCCCCGTGGCGGCGGTGAAATCATTGCTGATGGCATTCTTTACCGTACTGATCGGATATGTTGGTGTAACCCAAATTATCAGTCTTGTTGATTTTGCATTTATTTCCGCTGTCTGGAGCGATCCGGAAGGATTGAAAAGGGAAGCCTGCTGGACTGTTGATCAGGGGGGATCTCTTCCTTCGGGTTGGCATGGGGCATGCTGGCCTTTCGTGAAGGCGAAATTCAAATTTCTGATGTATGGTCCTTACGATATGGATCAACTCTGGCGGGTAAATGTGACCGGCATTATCGGGCTTGTTGCCCTGGCCTGGCTGTTGATAGAGCCACTGCCTTTGCGCCGATATGTCGGGATATTTCTTCTCACTGTCTATCCTGTTCTGTCGATTATCCTTCTCTATGGGAGACTTGACCCTTCCTCAACGACACTAAGTGTAATCACACTGGGCGGTATTCTGCCCCCGACCCCGACGACGCTGATGGGTATTGTCGTTGTTGGTCTTGGCCTGATGACACTTGCCCGTCTTGGTTCCAGGGGCATGTTGAGCCGCACCATAGAAGATCATGCAAGACAAATTGAAATGTCCGGATGGTTTGTGATCGCCTATGCGCTCATCTTTGCCCTTTTTACTGATGGGTATAATCTTGAGCGCATCGATACCAATGACTGGGGCGGCCTGATGATCACGCTGGTGGTTGCGATCACTGGTATTGTAGCCTCACTTCCCCTTGGTATTCTGCTTGCCCTGGGGCGCCGGTCCACCATGCCGGCAGCACGAATAATATGCACGGTGTTTATTGAATTCTGGCGTGGTGTTCCCCTCATTACGGTGCTGTTCATGGCGTCGGTTATGTTGCCGCTGTTTCTGCCGGAAGGCGTGAATTTCGACAATCTTCTTCGCGCACTTGTAGGGGTTATGCTGTTTTCTGCCGCTTATATGGCCGAAGTTGTTCGTGGCGGGCTTCAGGCGATCGACAAGGGGCAGTTCGAAGGTTCATCCGCGGTCGGGCTTACGTATTGGCAGTCGATGCGTCTCGTTATCCTGCCGCAAGCCCTGACCCATGTCATTCCCGGAATCGTGAACACATTTATCGGCCTTTTCAAGGACACAACACTGGTGAGCATTATCGGACTGTTTGATCTGCTCGGGGCAGGGCAGTCTGCTCTTGCCGATGCCGCCTGGGCATCACCGGTGCAGAGTCACAGCATGTATCTATTCATTGCCGCGATATTCTTTGTTTTTTGCTTCGGTATGTCTCGGTATTCAATCTATATGGAAAACAAGCTCAGCCGCAGCCGCAGGCACTAGGTTGAGCAAGGGAGATTCTCATGTCTAAAGATGAACAGTCAGGTGTTGACCGCTCAAGAATGCAGGTGAGTGACGAGATCGTTGTTTCCATGAACAGCGTCAACAAATGGTTTGGCCATTTTCATGTGCTGCGGGACATCAATCTTGAGGTCCGGAAAGGTGAGCGCATTGTTGTTTGCGGGCCGTCCGGCTCCGGCAAATCCACGCTGATCCGTTGCCTCAACCGGCTCGAAGAACACCAGCAGGGTGATATTCATGTCCATGGCATTGAGCTCAACAGAGATCTTAAGAATATTGAGGAAATCCGACGTGAAGTCGGCATGGTATTTCAGCATTTCAATCTCTTCCCGCATCTGACCATCATGGAAAATTGTACGCTGGCGCCAATCTGGGTACGCAAGATGCCCAAGAAAGAAGCCGAAGAAATTGCCATGACTTATCTGGAACGTGTGAAAATCCCGGAGCAGGCATATAAATATCCGGGTCAGCTTTCCGGTGGTCAGCAACAACGTGTGGCCATTGCCCGGGCTCTTTGCATGCAGCCACAGCTCATGCTTTTTGATGAGCCGACATCCGCACTCGATCCGGAGATGATCAAGGAAGTGCTGGATACAATGGTTTCGCTTGCCGAGGACGGCATGACCATGATCTGCGTCACCCATGAAATGGGATTTGCCCGCAAAGTGGCAAACCGCGTTATTTTCATGGATGAAGGGCAGATCATCGAGCAGAACGAGCCTGAAGAATTCTTCAATAACCCGAAAAGTGATCGCACCCAGCTATTCCTGAGCCAGATACTTAATCATTAAGATCCTTCAGGATCGGGTTTACTGCTCAACGGGGCAATCCGCCCGGCTTCCCCATTCGCTCCATGATCCGTCGTAGATCGCCACATCCTGACGGCCGATGATGGCTAAACCAAGCGCAAGTCCACAGGCGGTCACCCCGGACCCGCAGGTGGTCACGACAGGTTTGGATGTATCAAGGACACGGAATATTTCTTCAAGTTGAGAGGCTGTCTTGATGAGCCCGGTATCACGGTCAATCAGACTGCCGATGGGAATGTTTATCGCACCGGGCATATGACCAGAAGCAAGGCCCGGTCTCGGCTCTTCTTCGGTGCCATCAAAACGTCCACGGGAACGGGCATCAACGATCTGCTTTTTACGTTGCCCGGCTGGTATGTCGACAAGTCGTTTCATCCCCCCCAGCGTCATAACGCCGTCATTACCCTGCGGCTCGGATGAAATAAACTGGCTTGGCTCAAGGGAAGGGGTAACCGATCCGTGATCAAGAGGGCCGCCAGATTTAATCCATGCGTTAAGCCCGCCGTCCAGCACCCTCACGTCTCCGTGGCCGAAATAGCAAAACATGTACCAGGCACGGGCGGAAGAATAAAACGGCGTGTCGTCATAGACGATCAGGGTATGATCGTTCCGGATGCCAAGCGCCCGCATATGCCGCTGAAAAACAGGAGCCGTCGGCATGGTATGTGGTAGTTCGGCTTTAGGATCAGCAATAGTGTTTATGTCAAAGCGCAGGGCGCCTTGTATCCGTTTTTCGAGATAGTCTTTATCCGGATCACGTCCTGCATTTGGCAGGTGATAGCTTGCATCCAGAAACAGAACATTTTCCTGACCGAGCAACCCGAGAGCATCTTGTGCTGAAATAAGAGGATGCATCATCATGTCTCCAGCCACGCAGGGACCGGAAGGTTCTTTTCCTTAAGGAAGACCGGGTTCCAGATTTTTGACTGATAGCGCTGGCCACTGTCACAGAGAATAGTCACAATCGTATGTCCGGGGCCGAGATCTCTTGCAAGCCTGATGGCACCCGCAACATTAATCGCGCTGGAACCGCCGAGCAGCAACCCTTCATTAATCAGCAGATCATGGATAAGCGGCAGGGCTTCCTGATCACTGATGCGATACTGTGTGTCAACCGGTGCCATGGCCAGATTACCGGTGATACGGCCCTGACCGATTCCTTCGCTGACGGAATTTCCCTCTGCTTTCAGCTCACCATGGGCGTAATGATTGAAAAGAGCAGACCCTTCGGGATCACTTAACGCAATGGTGACATCCGGGTTTTGTTCTTTAAGATAGCGGCCAATTCCGGCAATGGTTCCACCTGATCCGACGGAACAGGTGAAACCGTCAATCTTACCACCTGTCTGCTCCCAGATTTCAGGACCGGTCGACGTGTAATGACCATGCTGGTTGGCAATATTGTCAAACTGATTGGCCCAGATCACGCCGCCTTCATGCTCCTTTGCCAATTCTTCGGCAAGGCGTTCAGAATAACGGACATAATTATCAGGGTTTTTATAAGGTACGGCGGGCACGAGACGAAGATCAGCCCCGAGCAGACGCAAGGCATCCTTTTTTTCCTGACTTTGTGTTTCAGGCATGACAATCACGGATGTATAGCCGCGTGCATTGCCACACATGGCAAGGCTGATACCGGTATTGCCGGCTGTTCCCTCAACAATTATGCCGCCAGGCTTGAGCTTTCCGGTTTCTTCGGCTTTTTCGATAATGCCACGTGCGGCACGATCTTTTACGGATCCACCCGGATTCATGAATTCAGCCTTGCCGTAAATCATGCATCCGGTTGCCTTGCTGGCATTCCTTAACTGGATCAGAGGTGTATCACCGATACTCTCCAGAAAACCGGGAAATATTTTAGCCATTTCTAAAAGCTCCATTTCATTCTGCACATGTTTTAGAACAGATTGATCGCTCTGACAAATACTGACCGGTGTGAGAAAGAAAAATATACCCCAAAGGGATATTCAGGCATGAAAACTCTTTTGTCAGACGCTGTGATGGGGCAAGATAAATGGGTGAGGGAGGCTTGAATGGCGCGATTATTGATTTTTCGCCACGGTAAAACTGAATTCACGTCACCTAGTGGTCTTGATCGTGACCGCAGGCTTGTCTCCCGCGGGGTACGTAATTCCCTTCAGATGGCAAATTTTATGCAGGAGCATATGCCTTGCCCTGAGGTTATTCTTGTTTCTCCCGCTGTCAGGACAGTTGAAACAGCACAAAACGTGATGAGCGTTTTCGGATCAGGGCCTGAGGTTATCCATGATGAGCGGTTGTATCTTGCCGATGGCGACACGCTTTTTGATGTCATTACAAGCAAGGCGGCAGACGCCCGGGTTGCCATGGTGATCGGGCATAATCCCGGATTATATATACTTGCCCATCTTCTGATGGCTGAAGACGGTAACAGGGCATCCAAGTCTTTGTCGGATTTTCCCACCGCCGCACTGGCTGATATGGTGTTTGAGGCGGAAACCCTGAAAGATCTCAGTTACGACAGCGGCCAGCTACTTTCCTTGCTCCGCCCGCGTGAACTTGGCTTCAACACATGATCAGATGAATTGATCGTCTTCCTGCTTGAACACCATTACATGAAAGCCTGAAGCCCTGTCTGGGCACGGCCGATGATCAGCGCGTGCACATCATGCGTGCCTTCATAGGTGTTCACGGTTTCAAGATTGGCGGCATGCCGCATGACGTGATATTCCTCAGAAATACCATTACCGCCATGCATATCCCTTGCCATGCGGGCGATATCAAGCGCCTTGCCGCAGGAATTACGTTTGACGACAGAGATGTTTTCCACCGGGCAGGTGCCTTCATCCAGCATCTGACCAACCCGAAGACAGGATTGCAGGGCAATGGTGATTTCCGTGAGCATATTGGCAAGTTTGAGCTGAATAAGCTGGTTTGCGGCAAGAGGCCGCCCAAACTGTTTCCGGTCAAGTGTATACTGACGGGCCGCATGCCAGCAGAATTCTGCCGCCCCCAGCACACCCCACGATATTCCGTATCGTGCCTTGTTCAGGCAGGAGAAGGGGCCTTTGATACCCTCAACGCCCGGAAGGATGTTTTCCTCAGGAACAAAGGCACCATCCATCATGATGGATCCGGTCATCGAAGCGCGCAGGGAGAGTTTTCCCTTGATCACCGGCGTTGTGAACCCGCTACCCGCCTTGTCGCGTTCAACGATAAAGCCGCGTATCACCCCGTCAAGTTTGGCCCAAATGATGGCGATATCAGCGATAGGTGCGTTGGAGATCCACATTTTTGATCCGGTAAGTGAATACCCGCCATCCACTTTTTCAGCCCGGGTGATGAGAGAGGCGGCATCAGATCCGTAATCAGGTTCTGTCAGGCCAAAGCATCCCACCATCTCACCCGTGGCCAGATGTGGAAGAAACCGCTGTTTCTGCTCGTCGCTCCCGAATGCATTGATCGGATGCATGACAAGTGAGGATTGCACGCTCATGGCGGAACGGTAGCCGCTGTCAATACGTTCAATTTCCCGCGCGGCCAGCCCATAGCAGATATGATTCATGCCGCCGCCGCCATATTCAACGGGAATAGTCGGTCCAAGAAGCCCCATTTCACCCATTTTCAGCATGATGGAACGGTCAAATCCTTCTTCCCGGTAATCCTCGATGATCCGAGGCAGGAGAACGTCTTCAGCAAAGCGGCGGGCGCTGTCTCGCACCATGCGCTCCTCGTCGCTGAGCTGCTGATCAAGAAGAAAGGGATCATCCCATTGAAATACTGGTTTGGACATCAGGTACCTCCGTTCGAAGGACAATCTATCGATGGCTGGACACAAAGGCAATATGTTGGAACAATGTGTTTTGTGAAAAAGGAGATCTTTTTGAAAAAACTAGTGCAAACCTTTCTGATGCTTTTCTGCCTTTTGAGCAGTGGCATATCCTATGCTGGCAGTCTCAGCTATCGCGGCGGCGTGATTGAATACAAATCCGGCTATCTGGACCCGGAGACATTCAATGGAGAAATCAGGGGCGTGACTTTCCTGCTGGATACCGGCGAGACCGCCTTTGCCGATTATCTTAATATCAGTACAACTCCCCTTCAAAATCCGGATCGTCTTCGTGTTGATGCCTTCAGGATACGGAATTTTACCTTTGAAAGCAGTGACGGCATTCTGGCGTTTTCCGTAATAGACCTGTCAGGACTGGAGCTGCGCGGGACATCACCTGATATCGGGAATATCCTTTCTGATGATTTCTTTGAAGATGATGTTCTGCTCATGGGCGAAGGCGAGATGCAGGGGCTTTATATGGATATTCCCGAAGAGGGGATCATTTCTCTCAACCGCCTCACATTTTCCACCCGCCAGATCACCGTTGATGCTATGGAAACCCTGCCGTTGCAGGAAGGCACAATGACGCTTGATCAGCTCGATATTTCCCCTGTCAGCGCCAATTCGGATTTTGCGCGGGAACTTGCTGAACTCGGTCTTGAACGTCTGAGTATCAACGCAAAGATCGATTCAAAAATTGATGAAAAGGTGGACAGGATTGATACGACCATGGATGCGGATATCACGATAGATGGCCTTGGTAAGATAAGTCTGATGCTGGATATCGGATTTCTGAACTCAACCCTTCAAATGCTCGATGCTGTACTCCGTTCCCCGGGTGCAGCTTCAAATGAGCAACTGGGAACACTCATTCTTTCCGGCGGCTTGTTCAACAAGGCTGAAATCACGATTACGGATACAGGGTTTCTGCCTCTGGCGTTTTCATCCTACAGGAATGAAACCGGGGCAGGGCGTGATCAGGCGGTGAGTGAGATCATGGATACACTTGGGATGGCAACCGGTATGTTTGCCCCAAGAAGCTATACGCTATTCGCTCCGGAAATTAAGCGGTTTCTGATGGTTGGCGGCAGTTTGAAATTTTCCATGCGTCCTACAGGACCAACACCATTCTCGTCTTTTCTGGGGTTTGCCGCGGCGCCTGATACGGCCATCAGCCTTCTTGGCACGGATATTCAGCATTACCCGTGATAAGAGAGGCGGATCGAAGCCGTCCTCAAATATAATGATGAAAGGAAAAGTGGCTCCCCGGGACGGATTCGAACCGCCGGCCAAGCGATTAACAGTCGCTTGCTCTACCGCTGAGCTACCGGGGAACACGGTGGTTTTGTATTAGACAAGATCGTCACCGGATGCAAGACCGAAAACGTATTTTTTTCTCTCTGGCGCACCTTGCATTGCCGCCATCACCTTCTTTGCCAATTCCGGCATGTCGTTATCAGAGAGCTCCTTTGCCTTGATTTCCCCCAGATCTTCCCCTTCGCGGCGGGCACTTGTCGTCGCATAAGCGGGGTCATAATGCTGTTCGATGAGCAATCCGACAAGCTGGTGCCATTGCCGGGCCCGGGCCAGTTGCCGCCAGCTTTCACAGATTTCATGGCCATGTCGCTTGACCATACCATCAAAAAGACGATCCAGCTGCGACGGGTTTTCAATCAGATGCGCGTAATCACGAAGGAGGAATTCAACCCGGGTGTCACGCGATGCGGTTATTCTGATCTGCGGCGCGTCCTGCATCCTCTGCCAGAGCATGCGCGGAATATGACATGATCCGATACGGCTGCTTTCCGCTTCGATGAGCACCGGTTTATCAGGAGTCAGATTAAGGAATGTTTCATGCAGACAGGTTTCAAAAAATCGCTGGCTTGGTTGTGGCCTGCCGGGTTCATGACCGAGCAGGGAGCCGCGGTGACAGGCCAGCCCCTCAAGATCGATGGCCTGTCCGCCTGCGGCCAGAACAGCGCGAAGAATACGTGTTTTGGCTGATCCGGTCGCACCCTGAAGAACGATCAGGTCTAGTTCAGGGGGAATCCGGTCGATTGCATCCATGACATGCTGGCGGTAGCGTTTGTATCCCCCGTCCAGAACAGTCACCACCCAGCCTATTTCAGCAAGGATGCGAGCCATTGAGCCTGACCGCTGGCCACCACGCCAGCAGTAGATCAACGGCCGCAGGTTAGTGTCATACTGGCTGAGTGTTGTTTCGATATGGCGGGCGATATTTACCGCCGCCAGACGAGCCCCGAGTTTGCGGGCTTCAAACGGGCTGACCTGTTTGTAAATCCGGCCGACATCTGCACGTTCCTGATCACTCAGAACAGGCAGGTTTATGGCCCCCGGGATATGGTCATCCCTGAATTCAGACGGGCTGCGGACATCAATGATCATCCCGTCATGGGCAAGCCAGTCTTCGGTTGTGCGGATAGGGGCGACCATCAGTTTCTTATCCGTATCTGGGCCATGCCGTCGTCACGGATATGACCGATAAGATGAAAGGAAACACCATGTGTTGCAGCATCCTGCATCAGTGCCTGAACGCGCTCTTGCGGAACAATGGCAAGCAAACCGCCTCCGGTCTGCGGATCGTGATATAGGTCTGTGCTTGCCTCACCAAGGGTGATGAGGGGGGCGGATTTTGCATTCATGCCGGCAAGTGAGGACAGAGCCCCCTTACGAACCAGATCCGTCACGCCTTCAATAACCGGCAGAGAGGCATGGGTGCATTCGGCTGAGAGAGCCCTGCCTTCACTGCGATCAAGCAGTGAGCGCAGATGGCGGGCAAGACCAAAACCGGTCACGTCTGTCATCATCAGCGGGCCGTGTTTATCCAAAAGGGATGCTGCCCGGCCATTGGATACGGACATTACGCTGATGGCGTTGTTGCGAAGTGTGCCATCCGCGCCGGCCAAACCACGGGCATGCGCCGCCATGATAATGCCGGTACCCAGAGGTTTAGTCAGAACAAGCGCGTCGCCTTCCTTTGGTTCGGGCAAGGCCAGATGTTGAGGTCGTGTTCCCGTCACTGAAAACCCGATCTGAAGCGCCGCACTTTCAGAAGTATGGCCGCCGATGAGACGGGTTTCTTCCTCAGCCAGCGCAAGCATGGCCCCGGCCAGTATCTGGGTGATATCATCCTGCTGAAGTCTGGCCAGTGCCGGGGGCAGGGTGAGAAGGGCAAGCGCCGTCAGGGGTTTCGCGTTGCTGGCGTAAAGATCGCTCAGGGCGTGGAGGGCGGCGATACGGCCAAGCAGAAAAGGATCATCGACCACGGCGGTGAGGGCATCCACCGACTGAACCAGAACATTGCCGGATGTGCCCTGATCCAATTCTGTAACAGCGCTGTCCTGGCTGATGGGGGACGACGTGATCATTTGCGGATTTGACTGGCTGAGATGATCCATCGCCGATGCCAGCCCCTGATCAAGGGAATTCCAGCCTGCCTTGGCCGCGCATCCGAGGCAACGCATTTCGGCAAGGGCGGGATCATTGCTCTCATCTTTCAAATCATGCGCCAGAGGCGGTGGAGGAAATGGCTTCGTTTCGGGAAAAACAGTAAATCGGTGCATGAAACGGCGGTCAATCCATTCCTTGAGCTTCCAGCCAGGTCTTGAGGCGGGAAGGACTACATCACCCCTAAGGGCTATTGCCTTACCACCACCTGTACCAATAAGGGCCAGATAGTTTCTTTGCGGCGTCCAGGTTTTCAGTTTCTGGCCGAGAAGTGAACGGCGTAGGTTTTCAAAGAGATACGGTCCGGCCCTTACCGCAAAAACCCCGGCTTTGGGCCTGCGATCCTTTATCAGCGTGGCGATGTCACCGGCGGCAAAAACCTCAGGGTGGCTGACAGATTGCAGGCAGGAATTCACCGCAAGAAAGCCATGCTCGTCACGGGCAAGAGATGTTTCTGCAAGCCATTTCTGGGGGGATGCCGGAGTGATGACCAGAATGAGATCAGCGGTAATTTTTTCACCGTCATCAAGTATCGCTGTCTTATGCTCCACCCGTTGGAGTGATGTGGCAAGGCGGACGCCGATATCTTTTGCGTGAAGCTCTTTTTCCATGATGCGTGAGGCGGCAGGCGGATATTCCGCGGCCAGTCTTTTCCCCCGGTGCACCAGCGTGATGCGGGCATTGCGTCGCCCGTCAACATTGAGCCGCTGGTGAAGGGCAAGGGCTGTTTCAACCCCGGCGGCACCACCACCGGCAAGAAGAAGGTGAGGGGCGTCATGATCGGGGTCAAGCACCTCATCAAGACGGGGAAGAAGGGTTGATATCGGCTTGATGCCGATGGCGTGTTCCCTTGCCCCGGGGATCGCGTCAAGATCAGTGCTGGCGCCGATATTGAGGGACAGGAGATCATAGGATAATGGCGGTCTTCCGGTGATCGTGACCGTCTTCCTGTCAGGGTCGATGAAAGAAATTTCATCATGGATGAAACGAGCGCCGGCATGACGTGCAAGATGGCTCAGATCAAGGGTGATTTCATCTTTCTGATACGCGCCTTCTATGTAGCCGGGCAACATGCCGGAATAGGGTGTCATGACATCCCGGCTGATCAGTGTCAGTCGCAGCCCCGGCATGGGATCCATAGCAAATTTTTTGAGAACGGCGATCTGGGCATGGCCACCCCCGACCAGCACAAGATGACGCAGATCTGATGTGGCTGAGACAGGTTTCATGACGAGTCCGGGGATTTAGTCGGGGTAAGTTCGATTATCAGCACCGCCCCGAGAATGAGCGCAGCACCAAAAATGGCAATACCTGCCATGGCTTGCTCAAGGAGCATCCAGCCCGCGATAGCGGCAAAAACACCTTCAAGAGACAGAATGATGGCGGCCGCGGCATTGGACGCACGCTTCTGGGCAATGAGCTGAAAGGTGAAACCTGCACCTATGGATAGCACACCGGTGAACAAAATTTCTGGCAGGGCCGGAAAGACGGCTGCCATGCTGATCGTTTCCGTGGGGATCATGACCATGAAACTCAGCATAGTGGTTATCATCGTCTGGGCAAAGGCCAGCTGGAACGGCGCCTTTGTTTGCCGCACGCACCAGCCCACCAGCATGATATGTCCGGCCCAGAAAAATGCCCCGAGAACGACGAGCCCGTCGCCGATAACAGCCTCAGCCGGGGATGCACCGGACATCAGCCAGGAGCCTGCCATAAAGATCAAAACCGCCAGCCATCGGTATAAATTGATATTGTCCCGGAAAAGCAACAGGCCCATCAGCGGAACAAGCGGAACATAGAGTGTCGTAAGGAAGGCGGCATTGGCTACGCTGGTGATCCCGAGGCTGACCTGCTGCAAGAGTGAGCCGACCGCCATCAGCACCCCAAGCATGATAACCGGCAGGATAAGAGGTTTATCCCGCCCCCGTTCCTGCACAAGGGATATAAGGGAGACCTTGCGTGATTCCCAAATGGCGAGAGGAAGTATAGCAAGCGCACCTGCCAGAAACCGCCAGAATGTGAATCCGTACGGGCCGAGCGTATCCATCCCCGTTGTCTGAAAGACAAAGGAAATGCCCCAGATCAGGGCAGTGATCATCAGAAGAGAGTGAGCAATGAGTTTCATGAAATCGGCTTTCTGGTGGGTAGATTACCGATATTTTCTCGGATTGCGCAATATCGATTTGATAAAGAGGGACGTGCGGGGAATGTAACTGTATCGGGTGGAGGATTTAGTGACAGGGCGGATGCTCATTCTCCAGAAACTGTAGATGATCAGGACAACATGTATCATGCCGATAAACCGGAACATGGATCCGGCACCGTAAAACCCGATCAGATACCCGTTTATAACCGGGCTGACAATGGCACCAAGGGAATAGAGGAGGATAAGAGACGCCGACAGATCGACCAGATCACCGGATTTCGCAAAATCATTCGCATGGGTTGCGCAAACGGAATAGATCGGCATCGTTGCAAGACCGAAGAAAAACGCACTCGTGTAGCCGATCAAGGGGTCACTCATAGCCATGCCGGTGGCAAGGCTTGTGCTGAAACAGATAAAAATTGAGGCTATTGAAAATCCCATCAGAACATGACGACGATTGAACCGGTCGGTCACGTATCCGGCGGGTATCTGAATTGCCGCACCACCAAGCACGCCCATCACAAGATAGATGGCGGTTTCGGACGCCGAAAGACCAATTTCAGTGGCATAGACAGGCCCGACCATCCGGAAAGCTGAATTGGTAATGCCTGCTGTTACAACCCCGATACCGGCAAGAGGAGAAAGGGTCAGGGCAAACAACGGACGAAGCCCGCGCTGGGGCGGCATTTCCGGTGGGGCTGACTGCGTCAGCGCCAGTGGCAGGAGGCTGAGACATGCGATGACCGCAATAATATTGTAGGCGACATAGGTGCCCGGCTCGAGGGTGGCGATAATGGCCTGCGCAAGTATCGTCCCCGACATATCCACGACACGATAGACCGAAAACACCTTGCCGCGATTGCTCTTGACCAGTTTGGCCTGAAGCCAGCTTTCTATCACCGTATAGGCACCGGCAATGGCAAATCCTGTCAGCACCCTGAGAAGGCACCAGACCCAGAGATTGATGAAGATCGGGTGCATGATGGCGGAGATCGCGCTGGCCGCGGCCATCACCGCAAAGGTACGTGAATGGCCACTGCGCCGGATCAGCCAGGGATTGATGAGACAGCCGAGAAAAAGACCGACAAAATGCGCCGATCCCAGAAAACCGATCTCGCCAGGGGTGAAACCATGGATCTGCCCTGACAAGGCATCCAGAGGCCCGAGAGAGCCACTTCCTACCTGAATGAATAATACTGAGAGAAAAAGCGCCGATAAAGAGATGAGGAGTGACATGTCCAATGTCCTGTTCTAATCCAACCTATTTGCCGAATACGGTTTGATTTCAAGTTAAATCGACAACAGATAAGAACTTTTACCCCTTTTGGCGATTAGGGGACAGTTTGTGTCCTTAAACAGATAATTTTTAACCCCGATTGCGTAAGCCTTGATTTATGGGGATCACCTTCCGAAACGTGGCGGATCAATCACTGGATGTGTTTATACACCATCTTGATCTGAACGATGTTCCTGAACATGTTGTGCACCAAACACGGCGTTGTCTGCTTGATCTGATCGGTGTTCTCGCCGCCGGAAGCACGACACCTCTCGGGCGTATTATCAACGACCATGCGGCCCGTTTTTTCGGCCCGGGCAGGGAAGCCGGGTATCTTCTGGCGGATGGCCGCCCATCAAATCCTTTAGGGGTGGCTCTTGCTGGCGGGATGACGATTGATGCCATAGACGCCCATGACGGGATGAAGCGCACCAAAGGCCATGCCGGTTGCGGTGTTCTTCCTGCCCTTGCCGGTTATCTGCAGACACACGGCACGCCCCCAAGCGACGAAGACCTGCTGACAGGGCTTCTGCTCGGCTATGAAACCGCTATCCGTGCGGGTATTGCCCTGCATCGTACGGCGACGGATTACCACACATCAGGGGCCTGGGTTGCGCTGGCCTGTGCCGCGGTCGGATGCCGGTTGAGAAAACTTTCTTCCCGGCAGACAAACGAAGCCCTTGGTATTGCGGAATATCACGGCCCGAGAAGCCAGATGATGCGTACCATCGATCATCCTACCATGGTGAAAGACGGGTCAGGCTGGGGCGCGATGGCCGGAGTCTCAGCCTGTTTTCTGGCAGAAGACGGATTTACCGGTGCTCCCGCGCTGACGGTGACCTCACCTGATGTTGCTGATCTCTGGGGTGATCTTGGCTCCACCTGGCATATTGTTGATCAGTATATCAAACCCTGGCCGGTATGCCGTTGGGCCCAGCCTGCGGTAACAGCGGCGCTAAACTTAATAAATCAGTTGAAAATAGATCATGAACACATTGATAAAATTATAGTTCACTCCTTTCATGAGGCGGTCAGGCTTGCCACCCGTATTCCTTCAACCACGGAACAAGCGCAGTATTCCCTGCCGTGGCCGGTGGCGGCGGCGATCGTCGACGGAGAGTTGGGGACAAGGCAGATCAGTGCTCCTTTTGATAATAACGCCATCATTCGTCTTGCCAGAAGCATGGAACTGCTGGAGGACGAGGCGCATAACGCGGTCTTTCCCCAGGATCGCCTTGCCAGGGTTGAGATTGTGACCAGCGACGGCCAGCGTCATGTTTCAGCGGATACGGCCGCGACCTGGGACCCGGAAGCACCGCCTTCCGATGCTGAGATGGAGGAGAAATTTCATGCGCTGGCTGTTCCTGTCATGGGAAAGCGTAAGGCAGAGATGATACGCAATCATGTCTGGTCCCTTGGTGAGGGAGGGCACGCATCGCAGCTGTTCGAGCTGATTTCGTCGCCTTTCACCTCAGACTGATACGAGGAGAATGATGGCCATGAAACCGGAAAGATCGGGGAGACCGGAAAGACCGGGGCGATCCCGGCGACGCGGAAAACCGGCAGGGGGAAGTTCTCTGTCGCCTCTTTCAGATCAGAAACCTTTCCGGCCGATGGAGAACACGCGATACATCATCGAACCGCTGAGCGAAGATCACATAGAGGCGGTGCATCAGGCATCGCTCAATATTATCAGCACTGAAGGGCTCCGTGTCTTAAGCGCATCTGCCCGTGAGCATCTCAAAGGGCAGGGGTGCAGGGTTGACGGCGAACAGATGGTCAGGATGGACCCTGCCTTTGTTGAGGAAATGGTTGCCAAAGCGCCGCCGGTATTTACCCTGACGCCGCGCGATCCTTCGAAAGCTCTTCATATCGGCGGCGCGACCACACATTTCGGTCTGGTTTCCGGGCCGCCGAATGTGCATGACGGCGTCAGGGGGCGACGTCCCGGAACACTCGAAGATTTCAAGGATATGATCCGGCTGGGGCAGAGTTTCAACTGCATACATTTCATGGGCAACCAGACGGTTGCGACAACAGATCTTCCGGCAAATACCCGGCATCTCGATTCCATGATGCAGACAATATTGCTGTCCGACAAGGTCACATCCTGCATGTCTATCGGGGCGACGCGTGTTGCGGATGCCGCCAAAATGCTTGCCATCTCACGCGGGATGTCGCTTGAAGACATGAAAGATGACCCGGCGGCGATGACGAATATCAACGTAAATTCCCCGCGGGTTCTTGATCAGGAAATGTCTGATGCGGCGCTGAAACTTGCCGAGCTCGGGCAGGCGACTATCATCACGCCTTTCACGCTGATGGGAGCGATGACGCCGGTGACCTTCGCGGCGGCCCTTGCCCAGCAGAATGCCGAAGCGCTGTTTACGATTGCCCTGATCCAGAGCGCATATCCGGGCGCACGTGTCGTCTATGGTGGTTTCACCTCAAATGTTGATATGAAAAGCGGGGCACCGGCTTTCGGCACGCCGGAAAACAGCCGCGCCAACATGGCGGGAGGGCAACTCGCCCGCCGGTATAATCTGCCGTACAGAACAAGCGCCTGCAATGCCGCAAATTGTGTTGACGCGCAGGCGGCGTATGAAACGCAGATGGCTCTCTGGGGTGCCATCACCGGTCGCGGCAATCTGATTTATCATGCCGCCGGATGGCTGGAGGGCGGGCTTGTGGCGTCCTATGAAAAACTGGTGATTGATGCGGAAATGCTGCAGATGATGGGCAGCCTGATGGAAGCGCCGGAATTTTCCGATGAGGATTTTGCCTTTGAGGCAATGAAATCAGCAGGGCCTGGCGGTCATTTTTTCGGCACCGGGCATACGTTGGAACGCTACAGGGATGCGTTTTATTCTCCCCTGGTCAGTGACTGGCAGAATAATGAAAACTGGGCTGATGCCGGTGGCCTGACCGCAACAGATCGTGCGACGGCGATATGGCAGGATATTTTGAAAACCTGCGAGCCGCCTGAGATTGATGAAGCGATTGCCGAAGAGCTTGAGGCTTTTGTTCAACAGCGCAAGGAAGAGATAGGTTCAGGTGAGCCTTAAGAAAACTTGATTTTTCAGAGATGGAGGCCCGGACCGGAATCGAACCGATGTTCACGGATTTGCAGTCCGCTGCATAACCACTCTGCCACCGGGCCTTTGAAGTGATCGCAACTTCTACCCCATGCTCAGAAGGGCGTCAATAAACTTCACCGGCCGATGAGGATAAAATGAATAATCCCTGCCATTGTTATTTTTCATAAGGCGTAAATCAGGCTGGCAAACAGACCGGCATGCAGGTATGTTCAGGCTTTTCATATACCCTGTCATCCGCTATGTTTCGCCAGGTTGATATCCTAACGGTAAAGGAAGAATTCATGTCAGTTTTTGAAGATCGGCGCCACCTGATGGTGGAAACTCAGCTTCGCACAAACAAGGTGACGGATATCCGTGTGCTTGAGGCGTTTGAACGCATCCCGCGTGAGAAGTTTGTCGATGAGGCTTTGACGGACCTTGCCTATATTGATGAAGATCTTCTGCTGAAGGGAAACCGGTTTCTGCTTGAGCCCATGGTGCTGGCACGTATGGTCCAGGCGCTTGACCTGAAACCAACAGATATTGCGCTGGATATCGGGGCGGCTCTTGGCTACAGCACGGCTATACTGTCCCGGCTTGTGCAATCTGTCGTCGGGATTGAGTCGAACAAGAAGATTGCTGAAAAAGGCCAGAACAATCTTATTGAATCCGGGGTTGATAATGCGGTGATGCTGCATGCGAAACTGACGTCAGGTTTCGGTGCGGAAGCGCCCTATAATGCCATCATTATTCAGGGGTCAGTTTCCACTGTACCAGAGGCGGTGCTTGATCAACTTGCCGAAGATGGCAGATGTGTTACGATCATTCGTGATGATACCGGCAGTCCGGGTCGGGTGGTGAAATATGTCCGTTCAGGGAGCGGTTTTGCCCATTCCGTTCTTTTTGACGCGTATTCGCCTTTCCTGCCCGAATTTACCACCGAGAAAGGTTTTGACTTTGCCGTATAAAAACAACAAGGCAGGTGTTCTTTCGCTGACGATGCTTGGCTTCTGTCTTTTGCTGTTCCTACCACAGAACAGCCGGGCCGGAGATATTCTTCAGATAGAACTACAAAAGGCCGTGGAAAATTCAGAAGCGCTGGCTTCTGCCCGGCTGGGTGTTATCGCGGCAAAAGAGGGCTTGACCACCGCGAGATCATCCCTTGATCTCAGCGCGACGTTGTCCGCCACCGGTACGGCAAGCCAGCAGTCCACCAACGACAGCGATTTTAATAAAAACGATTCAGCATCCCTGACGCTTACGGTCAAGAAGCCTGTTTATGATGGCGGCCTTGCCGATGCTAAACAGGATGATGCAGGTCTTCGCCTTGACATGGCACGGACGACCCTGAAGAAAACAGAACAGGGCGTTATTCTCGACAGCCTATCTGCCTATATTGTTCTGGCCGCATCCCGTGACCAGCTTGCGCTTGAGAGCAGCAATCTTGCCCGGCTTGAAGAACATCTGAAAGCAACCGAACTCAAGCTCAGCCTCGGGGAAAGCACGCCGACCGAACTGGCCGGCACACGCGCACGTCTTGCCCAGGCAAGGGCCAGCCTGATCGAAGCGGAAGCAGGTCAGGCGAATGCCGAAGAAACGTACCGCACCCTGATCGGAGTTGCGCCCGCCAATCTTGAGATGCCTGCCTTGCCGCTCGGATTACCTGTTACGGCCGCTGAGGCGGGGCAAATGGCAGAGACGCATAATCCTGATCATCGCCTTGCGTTTCTTGCCGAGAGAGTATCGAGAAAATCGCTTGATGTGCTTGTATCCCAGATACGCCCCACGGTGGATTTAAGCCTTTCGGGAGCGACGGTTGAATCGGCTACGAATTCCGGTGACAAGGATACGGTATCGGCGTCGGTAACCTTTTCAATGCCGCTTTTCCCCAGCGCATCTGTTCGCAGCTCATCCAGAGCGGCGGTGGCAGAGCACCGGGCCGAGGTGTTCAACCTTGAAGACAGCCGACGCCAGACAATTCTTACAGCTGAAAATGCCTGGCGCAATTTTGCTTCGAACTCATCTATCATTGATGCGCGTGAAGCAGAACTTGAAGCGGCGATCCTTGTTCGCGACGGCACCCAAAGTGAGGTGTCTTTCGGCCTCAAGACATTCCTGGATCTGCTTGATGCGGAACAGGATGTCGTCAACGCTGAGCTCAATCTCCTTATCTCCAATCGTGATCAGGTCCTTTCGGCTTTTGAGCTTCTGGCAAGCATGGGCAGGCTTTCGGCGACGGATCTCGGGCTTGAGGGGCTGGAGCCCGTGGATAACATGCCCCGGATCGAAGCTCCTTTTGCGCTTAAACCCCTGCCAGTAGTCGATTATCCGGATTAATGATCTCATGACTTCAGGCAAGTTGGAAATGAGATCAGGTGAAGAAAACGCTTCTGTGCTCGTACTTGATGATGTTGTTCGCCCGGGAAAATTCCTTCATCTGCCTGAAGATAACGTAGTCTCAACACCTTCCCGGGGTGTTGCTGCCTCAGGCATGTCGACGGAAGATGATATAACCACCTCTATTCGCCGTATGGTCAAGGATGATCTGGCCAGTGAAACCCGGCAGGCCGGGATGGACGTGTCTTCAGGTGTCCGGACAATCATCAAGGATGAGCTGAGCGGCTGGATAAGCGCCAATGTCCCGCGTCTTATACGTGAGGTTTTAGAAGATGAGGGGCTGGAATTGCGCCAGCAATCCGATGCGGCACCAAAACCAAAAAGAGCCGTAAAACAACGTAGTGGCGCTGAAGTGTCCAAGCCGAAAAGAAAATCTTCAAAAAGTCCGAAGACATCAGCCAGTGCTAAAACTGCCTCCCGTAACGTGAGGGGAAAGTCATCAAAGAAAGCGGGCTCATCAGCGCCGAAACGTGTCGCCAAAAAGGGCAGGCCAGCCAGAGAGAAAAACCCGTCCCTATGAGTTTTGATGCTGTTGAGTTCTGGCCTCTTGGCAAATCCGTCCAATCTCATTAGAACAATCACCATCGATCGCCAATCCGATAGCCTGAGGCTGATATGCTTGATAAAACCTATGATCCGAAATCGTTTGAAGCGGCCTGGTATGATCGCTGGATGAAAAACGGCAGTTTTGCCTGTGATCCTTCGAGTAAGGCGGAACCATATACGATCATGATGCCGCCCCCGAACGTGACCGGATCACTTCATATCGGCCATGCGCTGACCTTTACCCTGCAGGATATTCTTATCCGCTTTCACCGCATGAAGGGCAGGGATGCCCTGTGGCAACCTGGCATGGATCATGCCGGTATCGCCACCCAGATGGTTGTCGAACGGATGCTGAACGCGGAAGGCATTGACCGACGTGATCTGGGGCGTGAAAAATTCATCGAACGTGTTTGGACCTGGAAAGATCAATCCGGCGGAACAATCAGCCGTCAGCTCCGCTCGCTCGGCGCGTCACCTGACTGGCCCCGCGACCGGTTTACTATGGATGAGGGGCTTTCACATGCGGTGCGGAAAGTCTTTGTTGATCTGCATCGTCAGGGTCTTATCTACCGAGACAAGCGGCTGGTGAACTGGGATCCCAAACTCCTGACCGCCATCTCTGATCTTGAAGTTGAGCAGAAGGAAGTTCAGGGAAATTACTGGCATCTGAAATATCCGATTGACGGCGAGGATGATGCGTTTATCACCGTCGCCACGACACGGCCTGAAACCATGCTGGGAGATACCGCCGTTGCCGTTCATCCCGATGATGAGCGGTATCGTCATCTTGTCGGCAAATATGTACGACTTCCTATCGTGGATCGCCGGATACCGATCGTCGCGGATGAATATTCGGATATGGAAAAAGGCTCCGGTGCGGTGAAGATCACCCCGGCGCATGACTTCAACGATTTTGAGCTGGGCCGACGCCATGATCTGCCCATGATCAATATTCTCGACGCTGAGGCAAAGCTGAACGAAAACACCCCCCAAGACTGGCAGGGGATGGACAGGTTCGAAGCACGCAAACGTGTGGTCGAGACTTTTGAAGAGCTTGGTCTCCTGGCAGAAATCACGGACACAACACATACCGTTCCCCATGGCGACAGATCCGGTGTTCCTGTCGAACCGTGGCTGATGGATCAGTGGTATGTGGATGCCCATACGCTTGCCCAGCCTGCGATCAGGGCTGTTGAAGACGGCCGTACCCGGATCGTTCCCCAGCGGTGGGAGAAAACCTATTTTGAATGGATGCGCAATATCCAGCCCTGGTGCGTGTCCCGTCAGCTGTGGTGGGGGCATCGGATACCGGCATGGTACGGTCCTGACGGCACGCCATTTGTTGCCATGGATGAAGATGAGGCCAATTCACTTGCTGAAGCTCATTACGGTGAGGCGGTCATGCTCAATCAGGATGAAGATGTGCTGGACACCTGGTTTTCATCCGGCCTGTGGCCATTTTCAACGCTGGGATGGCCTGACCCAACGCCTGAAGTAAAGCGTTATTATCCCGGTGATGTTCTGGTCACGGGGTTTGATATCATCTTTTTCTGGGTTGCCCGGATGATGATGCTGAGCATGCATTTCATGGATGGTGAGGTGCCGTTCCGTGATGTGTATATCCACGCGCTTGTCCGTGATGAAAAAGGGCAGAAAATGTCCAAGTCCAAGGGCAACGTGATGGACCCGCTCGAGCTCAGCGACAAATACGGTGCCGATGCGCTCCGCTTCACCTTGGCGGCGATGGCGGCTCAGGGACGTGATATCAAACTGGCCGAAAGCCGGATCGAGGGCTACCGCAATTTTGCAACCAAAATCTGGAACGCCTGCCGTTTCCTGCAAATGAATGGCTGTGAAGGGGGCGAGAAGGTTGATCTGGCCCGGGTGAGCGAGCCGGTCAATAAATGGATTGTGCATGAATTGGCGGAGACAGGACGCAAAGTTTCCGCTTCCATCGAAGAATACCGGTTCAACGAAGCCGCTGACGCTATCTATAAATTTATCTGGAACAGTTACTGTGACTGGTATCTTGAACTGATCAAACCGCAACTGGCCGAAGAAGATGCCTCAGCAGGTGAGACCAAGGCCGTTGCCGCCCGGGTAATCGCCGAGGCTGTCCGCATGCTTCACCCCATGATGCCTTTCCTGACCGAAGAGCTCTGGGAAAAGGTGTTTGGCGGCGATACAATGCTTATCACTTCCAGCTGGCCTGAGATCGAAACCGGAGATAACAAGGACGCGGCGGATGAAATCGGCTTTGTTGTTGATCTGATCACCGCCATCCGTTCGATCCGGAGCGAGATGAATGTTCCTGTCTCTGCGAAGCCTGAACTGGTGCTTGTCACTGGTGATGCGACCATCAGCAAACGGATTGACGGAAATCTGCCCTCACTTCTGAGGCTGGCACGGCTTGAGACTGTGCGATTTGCCGAAAGCCTGCCGGAGCAATCGGCCCAGGGTGTTGTCGACGGGATCGGCTTTGGCCTCCCGCTTGCCGGTATTCTTGATTTTGACGCCGAACGGGCGCGTCTAGACAAAGAGATCAAAACCGTTGAGCAGGAAAAGCGTAAACTGGAAGGCAAGCTTGGCAATCCGGGTTTCATGTCAAAGGCACCTCAGGATGTCATTGAAGAAAACCGTCGCCGCCTTGTGGAAGAAAACGATACGCTGGAGAGGCTTTCCCTTGCCCGGGAACGTCTCGGCTGAGTATGATTATATTTGAATTCAGGAGGATAACATGACAAGCAACTGGGATAAATCCAAACTTCCGAGCCGATATGTATCGGTCGGCCCCGAACGTGCGCCGCATCGTTCCTATTACTATGCCATGGGAATGACGGAAGAGGAGATCAATCAGCCTCTGGTCGGGGTTGTGTCGACCTGGAATGAAGCCGCCCCTTGTAACATCACCCTTGACCGTCAGGCGAAGGCCGCCAAGAAAGGTGTTGCTGACCATAATGGATCCCCTCGTGAATTTACCACCATCACCGTGACCGACGGCATTGCCATGGGCCATCAGGGCATGAAATCCTCACTTGTCAGCCGCGAAGTGATTGCGGATTCGATCGAGCTTACGGTTCGCGGGCATTGTTATGATGCGCTGGTCGGGCTTGCGGGATGCGATAAATCCCTTCCCGGTGTGATGATGGCGATGGCACGGCTCAATATCCCTTCGGTTTTCATGTATGGCGGGTCTATTCTGCCGGGCCGTTTTAAGGACAGGGACGTGACCGTTCAGGACGTTTTTGAAGCCGTGGGCGCCCATGCCGCAGGGAATATGTCTGATGAAGACCTGCATGAGCTGGAATGCGTGGCCTGCCCGAGCGCTGGTTCCTGCGGCGGCCAGTTCACCGCCAATACGATGGCATGTGTATCCGAAGCCATCGGGCTTGCGATCCCCGGGTCAGCCGGGGCACCTGCGCCGTATGAAACCCGTGATGAATACGCCTATCATTCGGGCCGTGCGGTGATGGAACTGCTCAAGACCAATCTCCGTCCGCGGGATATCCTGACCCGCAAAGCCTTTGAGAATGCGGCCACCGTGGTGGCGGCATCGGGCGGATCGACAAATGCGGGCCTGCATCTGCCTGCGCTGGCGGCGGAATGCGGCATTGATTTTGATCTGCATGATGTCTCTGAAATCTTCAAGCGGACGCCTTATATTGCTGATCTCAAGCCGGGTGGCCGCTATGTGGCCAAAGATATGTTTGAAATCGGCGGCGTTCCGGTATTGCTGAAAGCCCTGCTGGACGGCGGCTATATTCACGGCGACTGCATGACCGTGAGCGGCAGGACCATGGCTGAAAATCTGGCTGATGTGGTTGTCCCCAAAGATCAGGATGTCATTTATTCCACGTCAAATCCCCTGTCGCCGACGGGTGGTGTCGTCGGGCTCAGGGGAAATCTTGCCCCGGAAGGCGCGATTGTGAAGGTTGCAGGGATGAAAAACCTTGTCTTCACCGGCACCGCGCGGTGTTTTGACTGCGAGGAAGATGCGTTCGCGGCGGTCGAGCGTCGTGATTACAAGGAAGGCGATGTTATTGTCATCCGCTACGAAGGCCCGAAAGGCGGCCCCGGTATGCGGGAGATGCTCGCCACCACCGCTGCGATTTACGGCCAGGGGATGGGCGACAAGGTGGCATTGATCACCGATGGCCGTTTTTCCGGCGCAACCCGTGGCTTCTGCATCGGCCATGTCGGGCCTGAAGCTGCGGTCGGCGGGCCCATTGGCCTGCTTAAAGACGGGGATGTTATCACCATCGATGCGGAGAATAACACCATCACCGTTGATCTGAGCGATGCGGAACTTGATGCCCGCCGCAAGGAATGGACCCCACGTGAGACGGACTATCAATCCGGCACGTTGTGGAAATACGCCCAGACGGTCGGCTCAGCAGAGAAGGGGGCCGTGACCCATCCCGGCGCGAAATCCGAAAAGCACGTCTACGCCGATATCTAGGCGCAGATATTTAAGGGGAGCTTTCAGGGGGCGGTTACAGGGATTTAACCCAATACCCCCCCGGAGGCATGATACCAAACCGGCTGACCTCTCAGCCTATTGAAAGGCGGCACCAGACCGGGGTGTGGTCGCTGGCGCGGTCATTGCCACGCGGGGTTTTGTCTATCCCTGCCTCGATAATACGGTCCATGGCCTCGGGGTTAGCGAGGATATGATCGATCCGGATGCCGTGATCTTTCTGCCAGGCGCCGCCCTGATAATCCCAGAAACTATAGGCGATCAGGTTCGGGTGAAGGGCACGGAACGCATCGGTATAGCCAAGCCAGCACATCCGCCGGAACAAGGCCAGCGTATCCGGATGGTGGAGCGCATCGCCTTTCCAGAGATTTATATCCCAGGCATCTGCCGCATCAGGGATGATGTTGAAATCACCGAGGAAGATAACCGGCCGTGATGACCTGTTGAGCGCATCGGCGTATGCGGCCAGTTTTTCCATCCAGCCGAGTTTATAGATAAGTTTGGGATGGGGCGTGCCGTCATCGGCGCGTGTCGGGTTGCCGTTGGGCATATAAAGCCCCGCCAGCGTGATATCGCCCAGATCAGCGGTGATGAAACGTGCCTGTTCGTCTTCGCCCTGATCCGGGGCACCGGGCAGACCGCGGCAGATATGTTCAAGCGGCAGGCGGGTGGCGATGGCAACACCGTTATAGGTTTTCTGCCCGTGGACATGAACCTGATACCCCGCCTCTTCAAACATCTCACGGGGGAAGGCATCATCCATGCATTTGATTTCTTGCATAAAGAGGATATCGGTGCCCGAAGAGCCGAGCCAGTCGATCACCTGCGGGGCACGAACCTTGATGGAATTGACATTCCAGCTGGCGATGGTGACGTGATCAGATGGCAAAGGAGGTCCCACAGCCGCAGGACGCGGTCGCATTCGGGTTGGAGACCTGGAAATAACTGCCGATCAGTTCCTGCACATAATCAAGCTCACTGCCAGCCAGAAGCTCAAGCGACATGTTATCGACAACAACACGTACCGGCTGGCCCGTGCTGTTGGCAAGGTCAAGCACGTGATCATCACCGGCGGGGGCATCGTCAATGCTGAAACTGTACTGAAACCCGCTGCATCCGCCGCCCAGCACGGCAACACGGAACACCTTTCCCTCTTCGCTTTCCAGCAGAACCGAAACACGGTCAATCGCCGAAGGCGTCAGGCGGAAATCGGTGTGCGGTGTCGTGGTGATATCATCCATGGCGCGGCTTTATCTCAGGTTGCGGTTAATATGAATATAATGCTTCTGGTAATCCGCCGCAAGGCAGGCGTTTTCATTGCCTCGTCATTGCCCGCCGGTTCAGGCGATATTTCACCTTAACAATTTGTTAACCAGCCCTGTGCTAGCCTTACCCGAAAGGGTGAAGGATCAGGGAGGATGGTGATGCGATCAGTCTTCATTTTACTGGCGGGTTTGGTGCTGTTATTTCCCGGCACCGTAAAAGCCGGAACATGTGAAAACCTCTGTGACGGGAATTGGTGGAAATCAGCCAGTGTTGAAAGATTGCAACAGGAACTGGCCAATGGTGCCGGTGTTAATGCTCGTGGTGAGGATGGCTTGACCCCGCTTCATGTGGCAGCGGTATTTGGCACACCTGAGACTATTGAGGTATTGCTCAAGGCTGGGGCGGATATCAAGGCACGTGATAAGAATGGCCGGACCCCGCTTCATTGGGTGGCGGGACATGGCACGCCTGAGACCATTGAGGCATTGCTCAAGGCCGGGACGGATATTGAGGCACGAACTGAGGATGGATGGACCCCGCTTCATTTTGCGGCGGGGCGTGGCACGCCGGAGACCATTGAGGTATTGCTCAAGGCAGGGGCGGATATCAGGGCACGTATTGAGGATGGTTTGACCCCGCTTCATTTTGCGGCGGCATTTGGCACGACGGAAAGTATCAGGATCTTGCTCAAAGCCGGGGCGGATATTGAGGTGCGTGATAAGGATGGCTGGACCCCGCTTCATTATGCGGCGGGGCATGGCACGCCGGAGAACATAGAGGTGCTGATCAAGGCCGGGTCCAATATTGAGGCACGTACTAGCCTTGGCTCTACTCCGCTTCATTGGGCGGCGGTATCTGGCACGCCGGAGAACATTGAGGTATTACTCAAGGCCGGGGCGGATATCCGGGCGCGTGATAAGGGTGGAGAACTTCCTGTAGATTGGGCCGAAGAAAACGACAAGATAAAAGACACGGATATCTACTGGGAATTGAATGAAGGGCGGTTTTAACATCTGGCTGGCCCTGGCCTGTCTCCATTCAAGGCGACTTCCTTCAAACCGGACCCAAACACCCCGCAACGGAGCGGGTGGGGAG
>CAZOLR010000016.1:27708-48187 GCA_964580905.1 uncultured Hyphomicrobiales bacterium
AAGGCGACTTCCTTCAAACCGGACCCAAACACCCCGCAACGGAGCGGGTGGGGAGGCCAGCGGCAGGGGCGTGATAAAGGCATTGCCCAACGGGGGGGTTAGACGGTATGTTCGCGGCATCACCGTAAGGAAATATGATGCACGACTACACCCCCATTCTGGCGGCTTATGCTTCTGATCACCGGCTGTCCCGCGGCCGGCAGATTACCTTGCCGGATCGTGACCAAGATGACCGCCATGAGATTGACCCGAGAAATGCCTTTCAGCGGGACCGTGACCGGATCATTCATTGCGGCGCGTTCCGCAGGCTCAAGCACAAGACGCAGGTCTTCATCTATCATGAAGGGGATTATTTCAGAACACGTCTGACCCATTCGCTCGAAGTTGCCCAGATCACCCGGGCGATTGCGCGGCAGCTCGGCATCGATGATGATCTCGCCGAAGCCATTGCCCTTGCCCATGACCTCGGCCATACCCCTTTCGGCCATGCCGGTGAATATGAACTCGATGACGCCATGCAGAACTGGGGCGGGTTTGATCATAACGAGCAGACGATCCGTATCCTCACCCGTCTTGAACATTGCTATGCTGAATTTGACGGGCTCAATCTGACATGGGAAACCCTGGAAGGTGTGATCAAGCATAACGGCCCGATTGATGCGGCCGATATCCGCCCGACGGTGGCAAAACTGGATGCAAAGATGAATTTCGGGCTGGATACCTATGCCAGCGCGGAGGCGCAGGTGGCCGCGCTTTCGGATGATATCGCCTATCTTGCCCATGATTGCGATGACGGGATCAGGGCCGGATTGCTTGACCCGGAGGATATGCTGGACCTGCCTCTGGCAGGGCCCGTGCTTTCCGGGATCAGGGACAGATACGGCAGGCTTGAAACCTCACGTCTGGTTCATGAACTGACCCGCCGCCTGATCAGCCAGGCCGTGACGGATCTGGTTATGGAAACACGTCGCCGCCTAGATGATATCGCGCCGAAATCCGCCGATGATATCCGCGCCGCCGGTATGCCCGTGGTGGCCTTTTCGGATCAGATGGCGGCCGATCTGGGAGCTTTGAAATCCTACCTCTTCCGGTCGGTGTGGCGGCATTACAAGATCAACCGGATGACCAGCAAGGCTCGACGTGTCGTGCGCCGGCTTTTTGATCTTTTCATGGAACATCCCAATGTTCTGCCCGATGAATGGCAGTTTGCTGACGGCACGTTTCTCGATAATATCCCCGAAACAGACAAAGCACGTCAGATCGCCGATTATATTGCCAGCATGACCGACCGTTACGCCATACTTGAACATGAACGCCTTTTTGATCTGGGACCTATCCTGAGATAAGTGATGAACATCTATACGCATTTTGAAACTGAAATCCGCACGATTATAGAACATCTGGTTGCAACCGGCGCCATTGCAGGTGATCTCCGCATTGACAAGATCGGCTGTGAGGCGCCGCGTGACCCTGATCATGGTGATCTGGCCACCAACGCCGCCATGGTGCTGGCGAAACCTGCGGGGATGAAACCACGTGATCTCGCGGAAATGATCACCGCATCGCTTCGTGATGTTGACGGGGTGAGCGAAGTATCGATAGCAGGCCCCGGATTTATCAATATCAGGCTTGATCCTTCCGTCTGGCGGAACACGCTGGATACGATCCTTGACGCTGGCGATGACTGGGGGGCATCTGATATCGGCACCGGTATCAGGGTCAATGTGGAATATGTCTCGGCCAACCCGACCGGGCCCCTGCATGCCGCCCATGCCCGTGGGGCGATTATCGGTGACAGTCTGGCCGCATTGCTTGAAAAAGCAGGTTTCGAGGTCACCCGGGAATATTATATCAACGATGCCGGCACGCAGGTGGACACGCTGGCCCGTTCTGCCTATCTCCGATACAGGGAAGCGATGGGGGAGGATATCGGCACTATTCCCAAAGGATATTATCCGGGGGAATACCTTATCGAAACCGGCCGGGCTTTCGCGGATAAATTCGGTGACCGGTATATGAATGAGGTGGAAGAGGAATGGCTGCCTGTTATCCGCGCCTTTGCCATTGACGCGATGATGGCCAATATCAAGGCTGACCTCATCAGGTTGGGTATCAGGATGGATGTTTTTTCATCTGAACGTGCGCTGGTGGACGATGGCGCGGTGGAAAAGACCATGGCAGAACTCGGAGCAAGAGGACTGATCTATGAAGGGGTGCTTGACCCACCGAAAGGCAAGACACCTGACGACTGGGAGCCGCGTGAGCAGACGTTGTTCCGGTCCACCGATTTCGGTGATGATATTGACCGTCCTATCCGTAAATCAGACGGAACATGGACGTATTTTGCTTCCGATGTTGCCTATCATCTCGACAAACTTTCACGTGGGGCGGATCGCCTGATCAATATCTGGGGGGCGGATCACGGCGGTTACGTTAAAAGGATGCAGGCCTCGGTGGCGGCTCTTTCCTCAAGACGTGATGCGCTGGATGTCCGTTTGTGCCAGCTGGTCAATCTGATGGACGGGGGCAAGCCTGTCAAAATGTCCAAACGCGCGGGGACTTTTGTCACCCTTTCCGATGTGCTTGACAGCGTCGGCAAAGATATTCTGAGATTTATCATGCTGACGCGCCGCAGTGATCAGGCGATGGATTTTGATTACGCGAAAGTAACGGAACAATCCCGGGATAACCCCGTTTTCTATGTTCAGTATGCCCATGCCCGGGCATCATCGGTGTTGCGTCAGGCCGGAGGAAGAATAGATCAATCTGTTGATCTTTCGCCTCTTGAGGATGTGGCGGAAATGGCGCTTATCCGGCTGCTTGCCTCCTGGCCCCGTATGGTGGAGAGCGCCGCCATTGCCCATGAACCGCATCGCATAGCCTTTCACCTCAATGATATTGCGGCGGCGTTTCACACACTCTGGAACAAGGGCAGGGATGAGCCGGGCCTGCGATTCATCATAGAAGATGATTCCCCCGTAACCCAGGCGAGATTGCGACTTGTTGATGCGACGGCATTGGTTATCCGCTCCGGTCTTGCTATGCTTGGTGTCGAAGCTGCTGAGGAAATGTAGTCAATGAGTGATCAGGGCCAGCCCAGTCCGAAAAGCATCAGTTTGTTTACGATCATCCTGCTGGTTGCCGGGGTAACCTTGTCTGTTGTCGGAATTACGCTCTGGTTTGTTGATGGCTCCAGGGACACGCCGCTCATTATCCTCAAAGCAGAGACAACCCCGTTCAAGATCAAACCTGAAAACCCGGGCGGCCTGACCATCGACAGCCAGAACAGCCCTGTGATGGGGCTTCTGGATAAGCCGGAAGAGGATCAAACCGGCAAGGAAGTGCTGCTGCCACCTGAGAGCGAACCTGAATTACCCCCCATTGCGGTTGAGGAGGAAGAAAAACCTTCCTCCACCTCTGCCGCTATTGAGGAGAAAACAGAAACGCCGGCTGAGAGTTCCGGTACAGTGACAGCCGAAACCACACCAACGGAAGAAGCGGCGGAAACACCTTCCGCTGAGGTTGAAACACCTGCAACGGATACCGCTGCAGCTTCGCCGGACAAAGGGGGTGAAAATTCTGTTCAGCCTGCCGTAGAAGCGGAACCTGTCGAGGCGTCAGCGCCAGTACCGGTGGATAAACCTGCTGAGGAGCCGTCGGAAAACAGCGGTCAGGAACAGGCCGCATCACCTGAAAATATTGATGACGCGGTTGAGGCTGTTCTCAACACACCACCTGAAACGCTTCCCAAAAAGCGGCCACGCACCGTTGATGGGCGGCCTTATTTCGTCATTCAGTTCGCAGCGTTCAAGACAGAGAAAAGTGCGAAAACAACGGCGGCCCTGCTCAGCCAGAAACACGCGGAACGGCTCAATGGTGTTGAGTTGGGGCATATCAAACGTGGCGAGTACTGGCGCGTTGTTTCTGACCCGATGCCGCGTGCTGATGCGGCAAGGCTTTGCACGGTTTTCCGCTCGGTCGGTCAGGATTGCATCACCAAGCTTCTGGAAGAGACACCATGACCGGCAACGACGATTTTTCCACGCCTGCTCATTCCGCTGTCAATTCGGATGGCCAGATAGCATTATTTGTCACCCTGGACGGGTTTGAGGGCCCGATTGATCTGTTGTTGTCGCTGGCGCGTGATCAGAAAGTGGACCTGACCAAACTGGCGATTCTGCCGCTCGCGGAACAGTATCTTGCATTCATCAATACGGCACGTGATCTCGATATAGAAATCGCGGCGGATTATCTCGTGATGGCGGCGTGGCTTGCCTATCTCAAATCACGGCTTCTCCTGCCTGACCCCGATGAGGATGAGCAGGAAGAAACCATTGATATGGCGGATGCGCTGAAATTTCAGCTGTTGCGGCTGGAAGCTATGCAGAAGGCTGGCCCGAAGCTCATGGCCCTGCCGCGACTTGGCCATGAAAGGCATGCAAACGGTCAACCGGAACATTTTGCACCAACCCATAATGTTACGTTCAACGCCACGCTTTATGATCTGATCAGCGCTTATGGGCAGATTGCCTCGGCAAAACAAACAGGTACGCTGACCATTGCCTCAAGCCGGTTGTTCAGTGTTGAGGAAGCGGTCAAGCGCCTCGGTGAATTGCTGAAGGTCAGCCCGGGATGGGCGACTTTGCAATCGTATCTTCCCACCAATTTGAACGGTCCTCTTGATGAGAGGTCAGCGCTGGCATCCCATTTCACGGCATCGCTGGAGCTGGTGCGTGACGGCGCCCTGAAATTACGGCAGGATGCGGCGTTCGGCCCTATCTGGCTATCAACAACCAAGAAAAGACAAGTTCCATGACCTCAAGTGATTTACTTGCAACGCCCTCCCGGGTTATCGAAGCCATGATATTTTCCTCCGCTGAGCCCGTGCCGGAATATATCCTTAAAAAGCACCTGCCTGAAGGGTTGGACCTTTCTGACGTGCTGGCGCATATATCCGCACGTTATGGTGAGGAAAGCGGGCTTGAGTTGCGTAAAGTCGGGGTGTCCTGGGCTATCCGCACCCGGGCGGATATTGCCGCGTTGCTTTCGGTTGAAAAACAAAGCGAGCGTCCTCTTTCCCGCGCGGCATTGGAGGTGTTGTCGATTATTGCGTATCATCAGCCGGTGACGCGCGCCGAAATAGAAGAGATAAGGGGAGTGTCGATTTCCCGGGGCACGATGGATATTCTGCTTGAGCTGGGCTGGATCAAACCACGTGGCCGGCGCCGGACTCCCGGTCGTCCGCTGACCTGGGGAACAACCGAAGGCTTTCTTGATCATTTCGGGCTGGACGATATCAATGCTCTGCCCGGGCTTGAGGAGTTGGAACAGGCCGGTTTGCTGCGATCAGGTCAGAGTATCTCTGATGCCGGCGGCATAGGTGATGCTTTCAGGAATATGTGGAATGATGATGACGGTGACGACAGCGATGATATGGCAGATGATGATATGGAAGATCATTTCGATCTTGACTTTATCGAAGAGGCCGATGACAGGGATGAGGAGTAATCAGCCATGCTGACTTTTCAGGATGTCAGCCATACATACGGTGAAACACCTTCGGTAAAAGATATTTCAATCCAGATCCGAAAAGGTGAGGTTGTCAGCCTGCTTGGCCCGTCCGGATGCGGAAAATCAACGATACTGCGCCTCGCTTCCGGCCTTGAACAGCCGGATACCGGCACGATCATGCTCGATGGCAGAGTGGTTGCCAGCAGTGATAATTTCGTCCCGCCTGAAGAGAGGGGCATAGGGCTGGTCTTTCAGGATTATGCCCTTTTCCCGCATATGACTGTACGCCGGAACATTCTCTTCGGTCTGGAGGGGCGCGACAACAGGATGAGCCGGGAGGAAAAGGAAACCCGGGTCAATGACGTGCTTGAATATGTTGATCTTGCCGGTCTGGGTGAGATATTGCCGGATGAGCTTTCCGGCGGCCAGCAACAACGTGTTGCGCTGGCCCGGGCACTGGCCCCGGAGCCGAGATTAATCCTGATGGATGAACCCTATGCCGGGCTGGACAGCCGTCTGCGTGAACGTATCCGCGATGATATGCTTCATATTCTGAAAGAGACAGGTACGGCTGTGCTGATGGTTACCCATGACAGCGAGGAAGCCATGTTCATGTCGGATCGGATTTATGTCATGCGGTCAGGCCGGATTGAGCAGGCCGGCCGGCCGATTGATCTCTATTGCCGGCCGCATAACGCATTTGTCGCGGAGTTTTTTGGTGAGGTGAACCGAGTTGAAGGTGTGATTGAAAAGGGCAATCTGCTGACGCCTCTAGGAAATTTTGATGTGCCGGAGGGAACAACCGGGCACAACGCCTCGCTCATTATCAGGCATGAAGGGCTGGTGATCGGTAACGGTGAAGAGCCGAACGCGGAAGTCATGGAAACACGCCTCTTGGGCCGATACAGCCTTGTGCATTTGTCGATGCCGGTACCAAAGGGAGAAGATCTTCACCTGCATGCACGTGTGCCGGGGCTGAACATGTTGTCGCCCGGCCAGAAAGTAAAACTTTCGGTTGACCCGAGCCAGGTCTTTATCTTTACGCAAGGATAATGGTAAACCCGCAAATACTAAAGATCACATATTATATTAAATGTATCGTTGCGGATTGCTTGGCGATAGGGCTATAGTCAACCAACGATTAACATGACGGAGAGAGTGTCACATGGGCATCACCGGTATCTGGCAATGGATCCTTATCCTTGCAATAGTTCTTATTCTGTTTGCTCGCCCCGGAAAAATCTCGGGCATAATGGGCGACTTCGGAAAAGGTCTCCGGAATTTCAAAACGGGGATGAAAGATGACAATGCTATTGAAGCCGAAGATGTGGAAGTAATTGAAGCTGATCCTGAACCGGCACCTGCACCAGCACGCAAAGCTGCCAAGAAAAAAACAGCCAAGAAAAAGAAGGCCGCTAAAAAGGCTTCCCGTAAAACCAAAGCCAAAAGCTGATCAGGCCATTTCTTTCTAGAGGAAAATCTTTAGTCAATGCTGGATCTAGGCTGGCAAGAATTTATGCTCATTGCGCTGGTCCTTGTGGTCGTGGTCGGCCCCAAGGATCTGCCGAAAGTGCTGCGGGCTTTTGCCAAATTCATGGGCAAGGCAAAGGGGATGGCACGCGAATTTCAATCTTCAATGATGGAAGTTGCCAATCAGGATGAATTCCGCGATGTCAAAAAAGCATTCGATGACGCCAAAAGCGGCCGTATCGAAGATTTATCTTCACCGATGGCGGATGTAAAAGAAGCCTTTGATGATGCGCAGAAAGATGCAGGTCTTGATGAAAGCGTCAAGAGCATCAAATCAACGGCGGATGATCTGAAAGCAGCAACAGCGCAGGAAGCGGATAAGGTGATTTCCCCCAAAAAACCCAAGAATGACAGTGCGGCATCATGACTGAAAAGGACAGCGAAGATAATATTGATGACGGCTCCATGCCGTTGCTTTCGCATCTTGCGGAACTCAGGAACCGCCTGATTATATGTATTATTGTATTTGTGGTGCTGTTCATTGGATGTCTTGTCCGGCCATTCGGATCTGACACGCCAAATATCGCCGATATTGTTTATCTGTTCCTGCAGAAACCGCTTGCGGATATTCTTCAGGCGCAAGGGGGGCGGATGATCTTCACGGCCCTGCATGAAGCCTTTTTCACCCAGATCAAGGTTGCCTTTTTCGTCTCCTTATTTGTCGCCTTTCCCATTATTCTTATGCAGATATGGAGATTTGTGGCGCCGGGACTATACAAATCCGAAAAAAAGGCATTCATGCCGTTTCTCATCGCAACGCCGGTGCTGTTTTTCCTTGGCGGGGCGATGGTCTATTATCTGGTGATACCGCTGGCCTGGAACTTCTTTCTTTCGTTTCAGATTACCGGCGGGGAGACATCGCTTGCCATTGAGGTGGAACCGAGGATTTCCGAATATCTCTCTTTGGTCATGCGGCTCATTTTTGCGTTCGGCCTTTCCTTTGAATTGCCGGTTGTCATTCTGCTGATGGCCAAAGCCGGTCTTGTGACAGCGCGGGGGCTTTCGGAAAAACGCAAATACGCCATTCTTCTGTCATTTGTGGCCGCAGCAATTATGACCCCGCCTGATGTGATCAGTCAGGTGATGCTGGCTGTGCCTGTCATCTTGTTGTATGAATTATCGATCATCGCCACCAGAATAATGGTGCCGCAAACGGAAGCTGATCAGGACACTGCCTGAGCTGATTTTATCTGGAGAGTAACCCATGCATGACATCCGTTTCATTCGTGACGATGCCGATGCTTTTGACCATGCGTTGGCACGTCGCGGTATCTCACCACAGGCAGGTCAGATACTGGCGCTCGATACGGAACGCCGTCAGATACAGACCAGCCTTCAGGACATGCAGCAACGCCGCAACGACGCCTCCCGGCAGATTGGCCAGATCAAGAAAGATGGCGGTGATGCCAGCGAGATCATGGCTGAAGTCTCGGCCATGAAAACATCCATGGCCGAGATGGAAGAGCGTGAAAGACATCTTGGGGATGAGCTCAGCAACATTCTTATGGGGCTGCCGAATATTCTTGATGATAACGTGCCGGACGGGGCCGATGAGGAGGCAAATCACCTGATCCGTACGGTTGGGGATGCCGCACAATTACCTTTCAAGGCACGTGACCATGTTGATATCGGCGAAGCCCTGGGGATGATGGATTTCGCCTCTGGTGCCAAGATATCCGGCGCACGATTTGTTGTCCTGAAAGGCGGGCTTGCCCGGCTTGAACGTGCCCTTGCCGCCTTCATGCTTGATACCCATTGCGGTGAATTCGGCTATCAGGAAGTTATCCCTCCGGCGCTTGTCAAAAGCCAGACCATGGCAGGGACAGGGCAGTTGCCCAAATTTGCGGAAGATCTTTTTCATACCGAAGATGACCGATGGCTTATCCCGACAGCAGAAGTGCCGCTGACCAATCTTGTTGCGGGGGATATCCTGTCTTCGGATCAGTTGCCCATGCGCATGACGGCGTATACGCCATGCTTCCGGGCCGAGGCGGGCGCCGCCGGCCGTGATACACGCGGCATGATACGCCAGCATCAGTTCTCCAAGGTTGAGCTGGTGACCATTGCCCATCCTGACCAATCCGGTGAAGAGCTGGAGCGCATGACCTCTTGTGCGGAGGCTATTCTTCAGCGTCTCGGCCTTGCGTATCGTGTGATGCTGCTGTGTTCGGGCGATACAGGGTTTTCGGCACGACGGACCTATGACATTGAGGTCTGGCTTCCGGGTCAGGATCATGGCAAAGGGATGTACCGCGAAATATCGTCCTGTTCAAATTGTGGGCCTTTTCAGGCCAGAAGGATGAAAGCCCGGTTCAGGGATGCTGGCGGCAAGGAGACCAGTTTTGTCCATACGCTTAACGGCTCCGGTCTTGCCGTTGGTCGCACCATGATTGCGGTTCTTGAAAATTATCAGCAGGAAGATGGTTCGGTCCGTATTCCTGATGTGCTCCAACCGTATATGGGAGGCATGACCGAACTGCGTGCCGAAGGGGCCTGATATGGCCTTATCTTCGACAGGAAGGCTTGGTCGCGTTCTTATAACCAATGATGACGGGATAGATGCCAAAGGCCTTGCTATCCTTGAGGGCATTGCCCGTGATATAGCGGATGAAATCTGGGTGTTTGCACCCGATGACAACTGTTCCGGTTATGGCAGGTCCCTTACCCTGAAGCGTGAACTCAAAGTTTCCCATCACGGCGACCGGCGTTTGACCTGTGACGGCACGCCGACGGATTGCATGATCCTTGCCCTTAATCATTTCATGAAGGAATCGCGGCCTGATCTGGTGTTGAGCGGGATAAATCTCGGCATGAATGTTGCCGATGATATCACCTGTTCCGGTACTATCGGTGCTGCCTGGGAAGCGGTGGTCCACGGTGTTCCGGCGATCGCCTTATCCCAGAAATACAGTATGGAAATACCGAGAGAAGATCCTGATGTATTTGCCGCCGCGGAAGCCCATGCCTCAGATGTTATCCGGATGCTGATTGATGAAGGCTGGCCGGATAACGTCATCATGAATGTGAATTTTCCCAGCCTGCCTGCGGATGAAGTCAAAGGCATAAAGCCGATCACGGTCGGCCGTCATAAAAATTCCGATGACGTGTTGCCCGGATCAGGTGAGAATACCTATCGTATCGGCATGGCGCGGCAACGTCTGAAGGTCGAAGAGGGGACGGATATCGGCGCACTTCTCGACGGATATATCGCGGTCTGCCCCCTCAGCATTAATATGACGGACCGGGATTTCCTGGGAACGCTTACAGAAAAGATCGCCTGAATATCATGACAGAAGATCAACTTCTGGAAAAAAAAGCCATGCTGATCATGCAGCTGCGGGGTCAGGGGATCGGTAACACCGATGTGCTGAAAGCGATAGAAATGACGCCGCGGGAAAATTTTGTCCCGCCTCCGCTTCGCGCTCATGCCTATGAAAACGTCTCATTGCCGATCAATCAGGGGCAGACTATCAGCCAGCCTTATATTGTCGCCCGTATGACGGCTGAACTGGAACTTACGGGAAAAGAACGTGTGCTGGAAATAGGCACCGGTTCCGGATATCAGGCGGCGGTTCTTTCGCATATCTGCCGACGTGTCTACACGATCGAACGTTTGCGGCCTCTTCTTGTTGAGGCAGAACGTCAACTGCAAGCCATCAGGGTTACCAACCTGACCGCACGTCATGGTGACGGCGCGTTGGGATGGCCGGAAGCTGCCCCGTTTGACCGCATCATTCTGACCTGCGCGGCACCGGATGACCCGACGGACCTGTTACAGCAGATCAAGCCCGGCGGCATCATGATCGCCCCCGTGGGGAGCGCCGAAACCGCCCAGAAGCTGAGGAAATACCGTGTTTCCGAGAATGGGGAATATCATCAGCAGGATCTTATCGATGTAAGATTTGTCCCTCTCATCACAGATGTTGGTATTGATAAGGGAGCATACCCAATATAGAGTATGATTTAACGCTCCCAACTGGGTTTGAACAGGCAGATAACATGTGGTCACTTCGCCTTATTCTATTAAGTTCGCTGTTTCTTACAGGTTGTGCCGGGCTGAATATGGAGCGAAGTCTTTTGCCGGTGACCGAGGCTCCTGAACGTCAGGTCTATCAGGAAATCCCGCCAAACGGCGTTATTCCGGTTGAAGCAGGCGATACCATCTACACTATTGCCAACCGATATCAGGTGACGCCGAGGCGTATAATTCTGGCCAATAATCTGGCGCCGCCTTACGATTTGTCCGGCCTTGACACGTTGCAGATCCCCAAACCGCGATCCCATGTGATTATCGCCG
This sequence comes from uncultured Hyphomicrobiales bacterium, assembly GCA_964580905.1. Lineage (GTDB taxonomy): Bacteria > Pseudomonadota > Alphaproteobacteria > Puniceispirillales > UBA1172. The sequence goes on from CAZOLR010000016.1 coordinate 39,047, forward strand.
GTGACACGTTGCAGAAAATCTCAAAGCGATATGCCGTGAGCGTGAGCGACATTATCCGCCTCAATGGTTTTGAAGAGCCATATAGTCTCAGGGCCGGGATGGCGGTGGCAATTCCGCGACGGCTTGATTACTCGCTTCTGGATCTGCCTGCGGACCAATCAACCCCGGAGACGACCAATCCGATTGAAAATACCGCGGTTAAACCGGTGCCTAAAGCTGTCGGGCAAAGCGTTGCATTTGTGAATGATGGTGTGTTTTCCTGGCCGGTCAACGGAACCATCATTGAAACTTTCGGCGAAACAGCCCGCGGCGTTCACAATGACGGGGTGAATATCGGCGCGGCAGAAGGTAGCGCGGTGCGGGCGTCTCAAAAGGGCGAAGTTGCCTTTGTTGGTGTCGGGCTCAAATCCTTTGGCAATCTGGTGCTGATCAAGCATGAAGGTGGCTGGATCACCGCCTATGCTCATCTGGGATCGATTGAGGTGAAGGAAGGCGAGCGACTGGATCAGGGGGATGTGATCGGCACTGTCGGCATGTCAGGCCGTGTTGACACACCGCAGCTCCATTTTGAATTGCGCAAGGCAAGAAAACCTGTGAATCCGGAAAATTACCTGACCTGATAACCTGTGGCCGGTGGTCAGAATTCAATCCTGATACCAGCCTCACCAGCCGCATCCATGATAAACTGCCAGGCGACCCGGCCTGAACGACTGCCACGTGAAACCGACCAGGCAAGGCTCTGCTTTTCCAGCTCAGCACGTGCCGAACCTGTCGCCAGCCCGAAGGCGTCGGCATAACCGTTGATCATGGCAAGGTAGGTGTCCTGATCAATGGAATGGAAACCAAGCCAGAGACCAAAACGATCCGAAAGGGAGACTTTTTCCTCAACCGCTTCCGACGGATTGATCGCGGTGGACCGTTCATTTTCAATCATATCACGGGCCATCAGGTGACGCCGGTTTGAGGTGGCGTAAAAGATGACATTATCCGGACGGCCTTCAATCCCGCCTTCCAGAATGGCCTTGAGGGATTTGTATGAACTTTCCCCGCTTTCAAAGGCAAGATCATCACAAAAGACGATGAACCGCCGGGGGTCGGTGCTGATCGCATTCAGAAGCTGGGGCAGGGTGGAGAGATCTTCACGATGAATTTCCACCAGCACAAGCGGGTTACCGGCGCAAACTTCACCATGGATCGCTTTCACAAGAGACGATTTCCCCGTTCCCCTTGCCCCCCATAAAAGGGCATTATTCGCGGCAAACCCCCTGGCAAAGCGCAGGGTGTTTTCCATGAGTTTATCCTGTTGGTAGTCAATACCCCTGAGCAGGGAGAGCGGTATCCGGTTCACCGAACGGACCGCATCAAACCTGAGAGAGGATGCCTGCCAGACAAAAGCTGAAAATTCTTCAGATGGCGGCGAAGGATGCGGGGTTTCAACCTGCCGTTCCAGTGCGGTTGCGATACGTTCAAGAAGGTCCATAAAGGCAGGGTCAGCCGTGTTGTTTTCAGTCATATTCGGGCATCTTCACATAGATAAAAATAAGATTAGTGACATCCTAGCGAAAAACTTGCGTCTTTGCGAAGGTTTATCATTGCGTTTGCCAAGCGCAAGGTAGTATCGTGCCGCAACACCACGCATGATAATTTTTTGGAGATGACCATGATCATTTCACCTGCTTTTGCTCAATCCGCCGGTGCCGGTGGCCCGGGCGCACTGGCCCAACTGCTTCCCTTCCTTCTTATTTTTGTAGTCTTTTACTTTCTGCTGATCCGGCCACAGCAGAAACGTGCCAAGGAACACCGCCAACTGGTCAACAGCCTCAAGAAAGGTGATCAGGTTATCACCTCAGGCGGGATTTCCGGCAAGGTGATCAAGGCCGTCGACGAGAAAGATACCGTCGAAGTGGAAATCGCCTCTGGTGTGGTCGTGAATGTTGTTCGGGCCATGATCGCCGAAGTCCGTGACAAGAATGGCGAGCCGATGAAACCTGAAAAAGGTAAGAAATAAATTTCCATCCTGAACAGAGCGTATCGTCAATGATTGTTTTCGAGAAATGGAAGATAGCCCTTATCAGCATGGTATGTGCCATCGGGGTTTTACTGGCCGCTCCCAATCTGATGAACGGGCAGGATGAGGGTTTTTTTTCCGACCGGCAGATAAATCTGGGGCTTGACCTACAAGGTGGCTCATATCTCCTGCTTCAGGTTGAACTTGATAAGGTGGTTACCGAGCGCCTTGAAAACATGGCGGAAGCCATTCGCGTGGAAATGCGGGAGAACCGTATCCGTATCCGCGGGCTTGAGTCTGATGATACAAAAGTCGTGTTTGCCATCCGTGATTCCGAACAGATCAGCTCAGCCAGTGAAGTTGTGGGCAATTTCCTTGGTCAGGATATGCAGATCGAAGAAAGTGCAGGGCGGTTTACGATAAATTATTCCGAGACCGGTATGCAGGAGCTTGCCCGGATCACCGTTGATCAGGCTATTGAGATTGTTCGCAACAGGATTGACGAAACCGGAACTAAAGAGCCGATCATTCAACGCCAGGGGCAGGACCGTATCCTTGTTCAGCTCCCCGGTGTAGATAACCCGGATGATATCAAGCGTCTTCTCGGTCGTACGGCACGTCTCGGCTTTCAGCTTGTTGATGTTTCCGCATCCGCCGTTGAGGTGGAGGCCTCTGGCCGCATTCCTCCCGGATCAGAAATCCTGCCTGCCGCCGATGACAGCGGCCAGCTTTATCTGGTGCGCAAGCGTGTTCTGATTTCAGGTGACATGCTCGATGATGCGCGTCCCGGTTTTGGCGAGAATAACGATCCTGTTGTCAATTTCACGCTTAACGCCACTGGTGGTGCCAGATTTGGTAAGGTTACGGGCCAGAACATCGGCCGTCCTTTCGCTATTGTGCTGGATGACAAAGTTGTGAGCGCGCCTGTTATCAGGGCGCAGATTTTCTCAAACGGTCAGATTTCCGGGAATTTCACGGTTGAGGAATCCGATGAGCTTGCCCTGTTGCTGCGGGCAGGGGCTTTGCCGGCGCCGCTCGCGGTGCTTGAAGAAAGGTCCGTGGGCCCGGGGCTTGGCAGTGACAGTATCGAGGCTGGAAAGCTGGCATCGGTTATCGGGCTGATCGGCGTTATTGTTTTCATGGTGCTCAGCTATGGAAGGTTCGGGATTTTCGCCACGCTGGCATTGTCCATCAATATGATTCTTCTGGTTGCCGCCTTGTCGCTTCTGCAGGCTACCCTGACCTTGCCCGGCATTGCGGGTATCGTGCTGACCATGGGCATGGCGGTGGATGCAAATGTCCTGATTTTTGAGCGCATACGGGAAGAGATTTCCAAGGGCAGAACAATAGCATCTTCGGTGAATACCGGTTTCAAGCAGGCAACCGCCACCATTATTGATGCCAATCTCACCACACTTGCGGCGGCACTGTTCCTCTATTTTCTCGGGTCTGGCCCGGTCAAGGGCTTTTCCGTTACGCTGGCCATCGGGGTGGTGACCTCCATGTTCTCCGCCGTGATGGTGACACGCATGATTGTGGTCCTGTGGCTTAACCGGGCAAGACCCCGTGAACTCGTTTTATAGGTGACGTGATGCGTTTGCTGAAAATTATCCCGCAGAATACCAGCATCCCGTTCCTTTCTTTTCGTAAGGTTGGGTTGATCTTTTCGCTTCTTCTGGTGTTGGGTTCTTTTGCCTCATGGGGGCTGATCGGCCTTAATACCGGCATTGATTTCCGTGGTGGGTTTCTCGTTGAAATCCGGTCCAAGAATGGCCCTGCGGATATCCAGACCCTGCGAGAACAGCTTGGCCAGCTGAACCTTGGTGATGTGTCCTTGCAGGAATTCGGTGTTGATACCGATGTGCTGATAAGGGTGCAATCCCAGAACCTTGAGGACAGCGAAAGTCTTTCCGATGTCGATAAGGCGGCGGTGGCGCTTGTCCAGTCAACCCTTGGCGAGGAGTATACCATCCGGCGGACGGAATATGTCGGTGCTGTCGTCGGTGGTGAGCTCCGCCAGAAAGCGCTCTGGGCGATTATTGCGGCTATTGGCGCGATCATGATATATATCTGGTTCCGTTTTGAATGGCCATTTGCTGTCAGCGCGATCATTGCCCTCAGCCATGATGTGATAACGACGGTTGGTCTTTTCTCCATAACGGGGTTTGAATTCAATCTTGCTACAGTGGCCGCATTGCTGACCATTGCCGGGTATTCGATCAACGATACCGTGGTTGTCTTTGATCGCGTACGGGACAATCTCAAACGGTTTAAATCACTTTCCATCCCTGAAATTCTGAATATTTCGCTGAACGATACATTGAACAGAACCGTCATGACCTCGGTCACCACCCTGATCGCTCTCATTTCAATCGGTATATTTGGTGGCGCTGTGCTGGGTGATTTTGCCCTTGCCATGATATGGGGAATTGTGATCGGGACGTATTCGTCGATCTTCGTTGCGGTGGGAACACTTGTCTGGTTCAACCTCACGCCGGATGATGATGAAACTGTTCCAACACCTGAATACGAACGTTGATGGCTTCTTCTGCACCCACCGCCCCTGTCATCAGTGATTATGGAAACGGGCGGTTTATGTTCAGCGACGAGCAATCCCATCAAGGTCCTGTGCTTATTATCGGTGAAGATGTCAGCGGGTTTTCAATCACACCCTGGCTTGTCGATGATCGTGAAAATCTCAGCAAGAATGATTTTGAGACGGTACTGAACGCCGCGCATCGCCCTGATCTGCTGATCATCGGTGTGGGGCATGCGATGGATCACCCTTACCTTGATCTCCGCCGCAGCCTGAACGCAGAAGGGCTCACTTGCGAAATCCTGACGACACCGGCTGCCTGCCGGACATGGAATCTTCTGCTGAGTGAGGGCCGAAAAGTAGCGCTGGCCGCCCTGGAGGTTCCGGAAAAGGGGTAGACATGGAGTCCGTTTCCGCATTACGACACGAATTTCCGGCTCTCGCGCTGACAACAGGCTTTGCTTCCCGGAAAGACCGGGCCTTCCTTGCCGATATGCTGTTATTGTGGCTTGAATATCGCCGCGCCACACGCACATCGGAAAACCTTGTCGCCGCCACCAGACTGACCTGGTGGCGTGAAGCCTTTGAAAGCGGCAATACAGGACATGTTCCCCTGGCGGAAAGGCTAATGGATTGGTCAGGCCATAAACTTGACCTTGTCCGGCTTATCAACACAACAGAAAAGCTCATCAATGCTGTCCTTGACGGGGGTGATGAGCGTTTTATCCATCTTCATTTTGCGGAATTGATCGAAGAGGGGCTGAACCTTGAGGGGGAAGCCCAATCCATATCCTCTGTCCTGTCTGGTCTGGCTGATGTGATGGACGGAAAAGATGTGGAGATAACAGCAGAAACCCGATATACGCCAGTGGCACTCATCGTCTGGCTCTGCCGTGATCCGTCACGGCTTGATTATCCGGCACAGCATCCGATGCTTGCCCTCAGGATGTTTCTTGCCGCACTTGTGCGCTGATATAGGTCTCAAGAGAGGTTAGCGCACGTTCGGCGAACAAGGCCTTGCGGTCTCTGCCTTTGGGACGACGGGGCTTCCTGCCGGTCACCGGGTCAGGCAAACGTTCACCAAGATCAAGTTCAGGGAAAAGGCCGAAATTTATATTCATCGGCTGAAATGTCTCTGCATTGGCACCGCCCGTGATATGGGCAAGTAAAGCGCCATGCGCCGTTTCAGGCGGTGGTAGTTCAAAGGCAATCCCCTTTTCCTGGCACGCAGCCATTCTTCCTGCCATCAGGCCGATGGCGGCGGATTCAACATATCCTTCAACACCTGTCATCTGGCCGGCAAAACGAAGCCGCGGCATTGCCCTGAGCCGCAATTCCCTGTCGAGAAGTTTGGGCGAGCGGATAAAGGTATTCCGGTGAAGCCCGCCCAGCCGTGCGAAGGAGGCGTTTTCTAGCCCGGGTATCAACCTGAATACCTCAGCTTGCGGGCCATATCGCATCTTGGTCTGAAATCCGACGATATTGTAAAGGGTGCCGAGGGCATTATCCTGCCTGAGCTGAACAACCGCATAAGGACGTTTTCCTGTCCGGGGGTCGGTCAGACCGACCGGTTTCATCGGGCCAAATCGCGGCGTATCCACCCCTCGTTCCGCCATGACCTCAATAGGCATGCAGCCTTCAAAATAGGGGGTGTTTTCCTCCCATTCGCGGAAATCCATCTTTTCCGCGTCCAGCATGGCGGTGATGAGCCGGGTATACTGGTCTTCATTGAGCGGGCAGTTGATGTAATCCTTACCGTCGCCTTTATCGTAGCGTGACTGAAACCAGGCGATATCCATATTGATACTGTCGCGATGCACAATCGGGGCGATGGCATCGAAAAATGCCAGATCATCCTCCCCTGTCAGGTTGCGTATCGCCGCACTCAGATCAGGTGAGGTGAGGGGGCCGGTCGCAATAATAACATTTGACCATTCCTCCGGCGGCAGAGACGTGATTTCTTCACGTTCGACTTTTATGAGGGGGTGGGCGGTGATCTTTTCTTCGACGGCAGATGAAAACAGGTTTCTGTCCACGGCAAGGGCCCCGCCTGCAGGGACCGAAGTCTTGTCGGCCATGGTGAGGATAATTGAGCCCAACTTTCGCATTTCCTCATGCAGAACCCCCACCGCATTTCCGGTTGCGTCATCGGAACGGAATGAATTCGAGCAGACAAGTTCGGCAAGCCCATCGGTTTCATGGGCATCTGTTTTCCGGTGAGGGCGCATTTCGTGAAGCACCACCTCAACCCCGGCCTGAGCGACCTGCCAGGCGGCCTCGCACCCCGCCATGCCGCCACCAATGATATGGACCCTGTCACTATTCATGTTTGAATTTTCCATCAGGCTTTATTATCTTTCCGCTGACGCTGGCGTTCCATAACCATGGAAAGATACTGACCTGTGATGGAGGTGGTGCAGGCTGCGATATCTTCTGGTGTTCCGACCGCCACAACCTTGCCCCCGCCGTCGCCACCTTCCGGCCCGATATCGATAATCCAGTCCGCGGTTTTGATTACATCGAGATTGTGTTCAATCACGATCACCGTATTGCCGCTTTCCACCAGTTCCTGCAGGACTTCGAGAAGTTTGCGGATGTCTTCGAAATGGAGTCCTGTTGTCGGTTCATCCAGAATATAGACGGTCCGCCCCGTTGCCCGGCGTGATAATTCTTTCGAGAGTTTGATGCGTTGCGCCTCGCCTCCGGAAAGGGTGGTGGCCTGTTGCCCGATCTTGATATAGCCGAGACCGACACGCATCATTGTTTCCAGTTTTTCACGCACGGTCGGTACCGCCTTGAAAAACGACAACCCGTCCTCAACCGTCATATCAAGAACATCGGCTATCGATTTGTCTCTCCATGTAATTTCCAGCGTTTCCCGATTGTATCTCTTGCCCTTGCATGTGTCGCAAGTCACATAGACATCTGGCAGAAAATGCATTTCGATCTTGATCAAACCGTCACCCTGGCAGGCTTCACAACGCCCGCCTTTGACATTGAAGCTGAAACGTCCCGGCGCATATCCTCTCGTCTTGGCTTCCGGCAGGCCGGCAAACCATTCCCTTATCGGCGTGAAAGCCCCGGTATAGGTGGCGGGGTTGGATCGCGGGGTGCGGCCAATAGGGGACTGATCAATATCAACAACTTTATCAACGAGATGAAGGCCTTCGATTTTATCCAGCGGGGCAGGGACCTCGCGGGCGTTGTTGAGCAGTCTAGCCATGGTTTTCCAGAGCGTTTCCAGCACCAGCGTGGATTTACCACTGCCGGATACCCCGGTAACGCAGGTCATCACACCGAGAGGGAAAGACACATCGATATTCTTGAGATTGTTACCTGATGCGCCTTTGAGATGGATCATCCTGTCCTTTCTGGACCGGCGGCGCTGTTCAGGGATAGAGATTTCCCTTGTGCCGTTGAGATACTGGCCTGTGACAGATGCCTCACTCCGGCAGATATCATCCGGTGTGCCTTCGGCGACAATATCGCCGCCATGAACGCCTGCCCCCGGCCCCATGTCGATGACGTGATCGGCGGCAAGTATGGCTTCTTCATCATGTTCAACCACCAGCACGGTGTTCCCCAGATCCCGCAGTCTTTTGAGGGTCTGGAGAAGGCGGTCATTATCGCGCTGATGAAGCCCGATGGAAGGCTCATCAAGCACATAGAGTACACCGGTGAGGCCGGAGCCGATTTGCGAGGCGAGGCGGATACGCTGAGACTCGCCACCTGAAAGGGTGCCGGACGCACGCCCGAGAGACAGATAACTCAGCCCGACATTGGCAAGAAACATCAGCCTTTCGTTGATTTCTTTCAGAATCCGGTTGGCGATGGTATTTTCCTGATCGGTAAGCTTTGCGGAAACCGAACCAAACCATGAGACAGCATCGCCGATGGAAAGCGTTGAGATCTCAGCAATATCAGCCCGGGCAACCTTTACCGCCAGGGCTTCGGGCTTGAGCCGCTTGCCGCCGCAACTGTCGCAGGGATGGTCCGCCTGAAACTTGGCCAGTTCTTCACGTATCCAGGCGGAATCCGTCTCCCGCATACGGCGTTGCAGGTTTGGAATAACGCCTTCAAAGGGCTTGCTTGTCCGGTAGGACCTGAGGCCATCGTCATATTGCATCTGCACCGCTTCGCCACCAGACCCGAAAAGGATGATCTCCTGATGTTTTGTGCTGAGATCTTCGAACGGGGTGTTCATATCGAATTTGAAATGACGACCCAGAGATTCGAGTGTCTGGATATAATATTTGGCTGTTGTCGATGCCCAGGGAGCCACGGCCCCGTCCCGGAGCGTCTTTGACGGATTGGGAATGACCAGCTGGCGGTCAAAATGGCTGGATTTACCCAGACCATCGCAATCAGGGCATGCGCCGAACGGGTTGTTGAAGGAAAAAAGCCTCGGTTCAATCTCATCGATGGTGAACCCTGATTCAGGGCAGGCGAATCTGGCGGAATATACGTGCTCGCGGCCGCTATCGGCCTCCTCGGCAATGACGAGACCATCGGTGAGTTTGAGCGCGGTTTCAATGGAATCGGCCAGTCTTGTGGGCAGATCGTCGTCATTCTGGCGGATCACCAGCCTGTCCACCAC
>CAZOLR010000017.1:0-46507 GCA_964580905.1 uncultured Hyphomicrobiales bacterium
AACGGAAGAAATACGGCCGCCGCAAGGCCCGCCGGAGCTTCCAGTTCTCCAAGCGTTAATTCCGAAACATATCTCTATTTCAAAGGGCTTGCAGGAAACTGCAGGCCCTTTTTCTGTCTGGTATGGGTACGTTCCGGGTGCCATTTATCCGGAGAAATATTATATATTTCCAATGTAAATGACTCCCCCGGTCAGGCCCCCGGATACGCGGTGCCTGTGGCCCGGATATCAATTTTCCCGAAACGAACCCATTTTCCCCGCACGCTCAACCCGTCTGTCCTGAAATAGCGTTATCAGAGGGGGCGGATACGTGTTTCCCACCGTGCTCATAAGCCTTGAGGCGGATTGAAAACACCGCGTCTCCCCTGTAGTGTTCTCCCATGGATACGGCGGGGAAATCTATCTCTATCAGATCAGGGCTCGGGCAGGACCAGCCTCAACTTGAACGCATCGCGGCTGAGGCGTACCAGCAGTATATTCCGGTGATGGGAAAGAAACCTGCACCGATGCTGGCGGATTACGCCGCCCATCTGGACCGTGACACGGTATATGTTGCCCTGGACGGTGAGATCCTTATCGGCTACGCCATCATCATCTCTAAAAAAGACGGCTGGTGGCTTGAAAACATCGCCGTTGATCCGGCGCATGCGGGAAAGGGGGTGGGGACTGCGCTCATTGCCCGTCTTGAGGGTGATCTTGCCCGGCAGACCGATTACTATCAGCTCTACACCAACAGGCTGATGCTGCGGAATATTGACTGGTACCTGCGGCTTGGGTTCATCGAGACTGGCCGCCGTCTTGAAGATGGTTATGAGCGGGTGTTTTTCAGGAAAACCCTTGCCCGGGTTTAACCAAGTGATCTGAGCTTTTCCCTGAACCTTGCCCGGGCTTCGGGTGTGCCGTCATGGAACGAGCCGAACCATTTGTCCCACGGCATATCAACAGAGCCGTAATTGCATTCGAAATACCGGTGATGCAACTGGTGGTGAAAATGCCCGATGGCCAGCCTCCGCACATTGCGCACCAGGAGGGCATCAAAACCGGTATGGCCGAAAATCGCCGACAGCGAGAGCATATAGAAATGAAAGATGACATGCATGGGATGGGTCGGCACGATCAGATGAATAAGCGGTGAGGAAAAATAGAGAAGATGCTCGACCGGATGCATCGAAATACCGGAAAACGGGCCCACATTCACGTTCCGGTGATGCAGGGAATGAAATTTCTCGTAAAAAACTTTGAGATGCAGGAGCCGGTGGACAAAATAGAAATGCAGCGAAATCCAGATGGAGATGAGTGGCAGGGCGGCGATGGTCCAGATCGGGGCGTCACCAAACGTGATCAGGTTCACATATCCTGATCCCATGGCCCAGAACAGGAACGCTTCATACCCGGACCAGACCAACACCCCGCTGACCAGAGTATAGAACATATTGTCATAGAGCTGGTTGCCGAAGAGAAACCTCTCGCCACGTGAAAGAAAGGGCGCAACGTATTTGAGTTCTGTGTTCTGGGCCCGGCGGTGATAGAAATAATAATGCAGCCCGCCGGCAACAAGAATGGTGACCACAAGATTACGCAGCCATATCCCGCCAATCCAGGTCCACTCCGGCGTGGCGGCGTGTTCAGGTGAGGGGCTGAGCCAGATATATGTTGCGACGGCCATGACAATGAAAAGGCTGGATTCCGAAAGCGTCAGCCAGCCGTCGCGATAATAAACGGCAGCATCCTTCCACCGGACAGGCCAGGAGAAAAGAGGATTGTTGTAGATGGGCAGGTCCGGATGGTAGTTCCATTCGGCACGGGCAGAGCGTCCCCTGGCCGACTTGTCTGGTCGTGTCAGATTTTTTCCGGTCCTGGCCATGGTGGTGCTCCGCTCAGCCTTTCCGATTAAAAAATCTGCACATATATCTCGCACCGGATCAAGCAATATTTTACCATGGCAGGTGGTAGTCAGAACAAAGAGGTGCGTCACCATGAAAACCATCGGCATTATCGGCGGCATGAGCTGGCAGAGCACCGTGATTTACTATCAGGCGATGAACGAGGCGGTTCAGCGCAAGCTGGGCGGGCATCATTCGGCAAAGATCATCCTCTATTCAGTGGATTTTGCCGACATTGTTGCGCGCCAGCATGACGGAGACTGGGAGGGCGCAACCGAAGTGCTTGTGCGGGCGGCGCTGTCGCTTCGTGATGGCGGGGCTGAGCTGATTGTCATTGCCACCAACACCATGCATAGGATGGCCGATGCGATCATGGAGGCGAGCGGACTGCCGCTGGTTCATATCGCCGATGCCACCGGTCAGGCTATTACCGCAAAGGGGTTGAAACGCCCCCTCCTGCTGGCCACGGCCTTTACCATGGAAGAGGACTTTTACAAAGGCAGACTGAAGAGCGGCCACGGTCTTGATCCTGTGGTGCCGTCAGCCGATGACCGCAGGCAAGTGCACCGGATCATCTATGACGAACTGTGCCAGGGACATGTGCTCCCGACATCGAGAAAAGCGATGCAGGAGATCATATCCAAACATGACAAGACGTGCGACAGCGTTATTCTTGGCTGTACGGAGATTACGATGCTCATCAGCCAGAAAGACACATCCCTGCCGGTTTTTGACACAACTTGGCTTCATGCCGGGGCCGCGGTCGCATCGGCCCTTTGAGAAAGGACACCGCGTTATGAATACAGGCCAGAAGGAACGACTTACGGGATCATGCCATTGCGGAAAGGTGGTGATTATGGTTCCGGCTGATACGGATTTCTCGCAAGGGCGCCGCTGTGACTGCTCGCTCTGCCGTCGCCGCTGGGCGGTTATGGCGTCGGTTCCAAAGGATGAACTCCGCGTCGTATCCGGCCGGGATGATCTCGGCTGTTACACCTGGAATACCGGTGTGGCCCGGCATTACTTCTGCAAAACCTGCGGGATCTACACCCATCATCTCCGGCGCAGCGACCCTGATGAATACGGGATCAACATCACCTGTTTTGATCACGTTGATATGAAAGCCTATGACGGCGCCGTGATCAACGATGGCGTTAATCATCCCTCGGACCAGTAGCTGGGGTAAAACATTTCTCTTCAATGATGAAATATTCGCCTTCGGCATTGAACATATGGCTCTTTCTACGCTATGAGTTGAAGATATCAGGAAGGACAGGACACCATGAAAATTGCCATTGCCGGTCTCGGAACAGTCGGGGCTGAAACCGCCCGCCAGCTTCTTGTGCATGCAGATCACCTTGCCACCAGTGCAGGTCAGCCCCTTGAACTTGTGGCTGTTTCAGCGCGAGATGCCGCAAAGGACCGCGGGTTTTCCATGGCAGGTATTTCTTTTGAGCCTGATCCTACAGCGCTTGCCGGGCGTGAGGATGTGGATTGCGTGGTTGAACTGATCGGCGGTGAAGACGGCCCGGCGCTGGCCCTGGTGGAAAAATCTCTTGAACAGGGAAAATCCGTCGTAACAGCCAATAAGGCGCTGTTGTCAAAACACGGGCAGCGGCTGGCAGAACTGGCCGAAGCCAAAGGTGTTTCCATCGCCGGTGAGGCCGCGGTGGCGGGCGGGATCCCCTGCCTCAAGATGATAAGGGAAGGTCTTTCGGGCAATCAGATCAGTCGTGTGTCCGGTATTCTGAACGGAACCTGCAACTATATTCTTTCCACAATGGAGGAAACGGGACGTGATTTTGATGATGTCCTCGCCGAAGCCCAGTCGCTTGGTTACGCCGAAGCTGATCCCGGTTTTGATATCGACGGCATCGATGCGGCGCATAAACTTTCATTGCTGGCATCGCTGGCTTTCGGGATTGCACCGGCTTTTGATCAGATGGTGATTTCGGGGATACGCTCGGTGAATGCACTTGATATTTCATGCGCGGATAATCTGGGCTACGTGATCCGTCTCCTTGGTATCGCAGAACGCGTGGATGGCAGTATTTCCCTCAGCGTTCAGCCAACGCTGGTGCCGAAATCATCGCAACTGGCCAAGGTGACCGGCCCGCTTAACGCGGTTTCGGTTGACGGGCAACCCATCGGTAACGTGACGGCTGTTGGTCCGGGTGCGGGGGCAGGTGCCACGGCATCGGCTGTGCTTGCGGATATTATCGATACCGCCCGTGGCCGGGTCTCGCCGTTTTTCGGATGGGATGCCGGATCGCTCTCACCATGCCATTCCCCCGATGACACAGGAAAGCAGAACAGTTTTTATATCCGTCTTACGGTCTATGACCGCCCGGGTGTTCTCGCCGACGTCACCGCTGTCTTGCGTGATCACCACATGTCGGTGGAATCGCTGATCCAGCAGGGCCGTTCCGATGAAGGGGTCAACGGGTCCGTGCCGGTGGTGATTACCACCCATGAAGCCGACAGCACGTCATTGCAGGGTGCCATTGCCGGTATCAGATCGCTGGACTGTGTACTTGAAGATCCGGCGGTGATGGTGATTGCCGATACCAGTGATGACAGTTGAGCGTTCTGCGTCAGGAGCTTTGTGGGAAACTGTTCCGGCGGACCCGCGGATTGCCATGGGCATCGTGGAAGAAACCGGCATGCCAATCGCGCTTGCGCTCGTTCTCGCTGGCCGCGGGATAACCCGTGATGATGTCGGATCATGGCTTGATCCGAAAATAAGAGACCTGATGCCGGACCCTTCCGTCTTTACCGGCATGCAGGCCATGGTGGACCGGCTAGCAAGGGCTGTTCATGCAAAAGAGAAGATAGGTATTTTCGGTGATTACGATGTCGACGGGGCATCATCAGCGGCGGTGCTTGCCCTTACCTTTCGTTCTCTCGGGCTTGAGGTTGGCATCCATATCCCGGACAGGTTTGCCGAAGGGTACGGCCCTAACCTTCCGGCTCTTCTCGAGCTGAAGAAACAAGGCTGCGGGCTGATCATCACCGTTGATTGCGGCATCACGGCCCATGCTCCTATCGCGGCGGCAGGAGAAGCCGGGATCGATGTGCTGATCATTGACCATCATATCGCCGGCCCGGAACTTCCGGCCGCGCTTGCTGTTGTTAATCCCAACCGTCTGGAAGACAGTGGCGCTTACGGGTATTTATGCGCCGCGGGTGTTGCCTTCATGGTCATGGCCGGGTTGTTACGTCGGCTCCGGCAGGAAGGCATGTTCACACAAGACAGGCCTGAACCTGCCCTGATGAACTGCCTTGATCTGGTGGCATTGGCGACCATCGCCGATGTTGTGCCGCTCAGGGGGCTGAACCGGGCATTTGTACGATCCGGTCTTAAGGTGATGGCGGGGCGTGAACGCCCGGGCCTTGTGGCGCTTGCTGATACCGCGCGGATGGATGGCCCGCCGGATGCGCATGCGCTTGGGTTTATTCTTGGCCCTCGCATCAATGCCGGTGGTCGGATAGGCGATTCCAGTCTCGGCGTCAGTCTTCTCACCACGATGTCGGAGGATGAGGCCCTCATGATAGCCCAGCAACTGGACCAGCTGAATGAGCGTCGCCGCGACATTGAGAAGGATGTGACCGCCGCCGCTGCCGCCATGCTGGTGAAACAGGAGGATGATATCTTCCTTCTTGCCCATGGAGAGGGGTGGAATCAGGGCGTCGTAGGCATTTCAGCCGGCCGCATCCGTGAAATGTTCGGCCGGCCCGCGGCGGTCGTCAGTGTCACTAAAGGGGCAGATGGCCGCCGGATTGGCAAGGCATCGGCAAGGTCCATGGCGCCCTTTCGTCTGGGGGCTGCGATCATGGCGGCGACCCAGAAAGGCCTTCTTATCGCCGGGGGCGGGCATGATATGGCCGCCGGTTTCACCCTTGATATGGAGATGCTTGAACCTTTTCATGAATTCATGGAACAAAGGGCAAAAGCAGATTTCGGCAAGGACGGGCCGGTTGTTGCCCATTGTGTTGATGCGCCGATAGGGGCGGGGCATTGCTCGCTTGAACTTCTGGACTGGCTGGATCAGGCCGGACCTTTTGGCAGCGGCTTTCCCGAACCTCGTTTCTGCCTTGATCATGTTACAATCGAAGGATTTCGTACGATGGGCCGGGATAAATCACATCTTGCGATGCGGCTCAAGGATGGGGCAGGGCAGGTCGATGCCGTCGCCTTTCGTGTCGCTGGCACGCCTCTTGCCGCCGGTCTTCTCGCGGCCACCGATGGCAGGCCGATGCAGGTGCTCGGCCGGGTTTCGAGAAATAGGTATCAGGGTCAGGTGAAAGTCCAGTTTATCATCGAAGATGCCCGGGAATATCGGCCTGTCCCGGCAATGGGGGCAAATCACGAATAATATTCGCCCTGCTGCATAATCATGCTTGATTTCACCCCAGCAATTGGCTATTCAATGACACGCCTTGATGACCCGTTCGTCTAGAGGCCTAGGACACCGGCCTTTCACGCCGGCAACACGGGTTCGAATCCCGTACGGGTCGCCATTTTCCGGTATATCGGTCTGGCATGTTAAATCAGAAAAACCGCATCACGTGATGCGGTTTTATTTTTTGATCAGGCCGTGCCAACATCGCCCCCTGAGTCAAGCCAGGACTGATACCCGCCCGCGATATGGGCGCAATTGGTGAGCCCTTTGGCCTTGGCAATGCCAATCGCCAGCGTTGATCTTTCTCCGACAGCACAATAGAACACGATGGGCTTGCCGGATTGTTTAAGCATGGGCAGATGCTGATCAACGTAGCTGAATGGGGCATGGAAGGATCCCGGGATGATGCCGGATTTTTCACGCTCGCCCTGCTCACGCAAATCAACAATCAGATAGTTGTCGCCCTGCTCTTGCAGCACCCTGGCTTCAAGGGTGGGAACTTCACGTTGGCGGTCAAGGGTGATGCCCATCTTCTGATTCTCCGGCACCGCGACATCCATCATCTTCGGGTTGGGAAGATTGAGGTTGTTCATCAGATCGATATATTCTTCCCGGCCGGATACCTGTAGCCTCGGGTTGTTCGCCCTCTCTTCGGCTATGGTTGAGACCATATCGCCTTTGTAATCATGGGCCGGGTAGACGAGCATGTTATCGGGAAGCTTGAGCAGCCGGTTGAAGATAGAATCGTACTGGCGCGCGGCATCACCATTCTGGAAATCGGTACGTCCTGTTCCCCGGATAAGCAAGGTGTCGCCGGTAAAGACCCGGTCATTCATCGAAAATGAATAGCTGTCATCGGTGTGTCCCGGGGTATACATCGCCGTGAGCTCAAGGCCCTCAATCCGGACTTTCTCCCCATCCGCCACACGCATGGAGACGATATCCACCGAAGACTGCTCTCCCATGACGGTGATGCAGTTTGTCGTATCACGCAGAATACCCATGGCGGTGACGTGATCTGCGTGCACATGGGTATCCACAACTTTGACCAGTCTCAGATCCAGCTCTTCCAGCAGTTTGAGATAACGCTCTGTCTTTTCGAAAACAGGATCGATCAGCAGGGCTTCCCCACCCGCACGGCTGGCAATCAGATAGGTATAAGTCGACGAGGTCGTATCAAACAGCTGGCGGAAGATCATCAGGTTTGCCCCTTATCATATGGAGTTACAAGCCAAGTATAATTACACAACACCCGCGCAGGCAAGGCAGGTATTCGCACATCCTTAAAAGGTGGAGGGGCTTTACCGGAGCGTATCAAGAAACCGCTGGCTGTCGTCCCGGATGGCCGCAATTTTGTCTTCAGCCATCCGCTCAAGGGTCCGGTAGGGCATGCCCATCCGGGGGTTGGTCTTGAGCTTGTCTTTGTTCCGTATGAGAAAATCCCAGTAAAGATAGTTGAAGGGGCAGGCATCTTGCCCTGTCTTGGCCGCCACCTTGTAACGGCAATGGCGGCAATAGGTGGACATTCTGTTGATATAGGCCCCGCTTGCGGCATAGGGCTTGCTGGCAAGATAGCCGCCGTCAGCGTAAAGGGTCATCCCGCTGACATTAGGCAACTCCACCCATTCATAGGCATCGGCATAGACCGCGAGATACCAGGCATTGACTTCGGCTGGATCTATTCCGGCAAGCAAGGCAAAATTACCCAGAACCATCAGCCGCTGAATGTGGTGGGCATAAGCGTTGTCGCGTGTTTCTGATACGCATTGCTGGAGGCACCTCATCTCGGTATCCGCGGTCCAGTAAAAATCCGGCAGGGGGCGGTCGGCCTCAAGGGCGTTGGCACTGGCATAATCCGGCATGGTAAGCCAGTATATACCCCGCACATATTCGCGCCAGCCAAGGATCTGACGAATAAAGCCTTCCACGGCGTTCAGCGGGGCTGTGCCGTCATGCCAGGCCTGCTCTGCCCGTCGGATCACTTCAATCGGCAGAAGCAGCCCGGCGTTGAGATAAAGCCCGATATGGGCATGATACATCCATGGCTCGCCATCGACCATCGCATCCTGCCAGGTGCCGAAATGGGGCAGGCGTTCCTCAATAAACACATCGAGTGCATTCAGGGCATCTTCACGGCAGACGCCATAGCCGAAATGTTCAAGATGCCCGAAATGTCCGCTGAAATGCTTTGTGACAAGATCAAGCACCTCACGGGTGATTTCGTCAGGTTCAACCCTGAAAGGCGGGGGCGGGTTAAGCCCGTCGCGCGGGGGCTGGCGGTTTTCCTGATCGTAATTCCACTGGCCACCTTCCGGTTCATCCCCGCGCATCAGAATTTGATGCTGGCGTCGCGCTTCGCGGTAGAAAAACTCCATCCGCAGGGATTTGCGCCCTTCCGCCCAGGCAGAAAAAGCTTCGATTGAAGTCAGAAAGCGTGTATCCGCCCGGATCTCAACAGGAAGGTTGAATGTATCTTTCCAGGTGTTGAACTCCTGATATAAGCGGAATTCACCCGGTTCCGTCAGAATGAGACGTTCCGGGGAAAGGCGCTCGATAGCACGCCGGACTTCTCCTGCCAGACTGCCGGTGTTATCGGTATCATCATATTCTGTGTAGATGAGCTCAACATCCTTGCGGCGCAGCTCATCGGCAAAGTGCCGCATGGCTGAAAACACAAAAGCGATCTTTTTCTGGTGATGGTTTACATATCCGGCTTCTTCTGCCACTTCCGCCATCAGCACCACATCGCCCGCCTGCAGATCCCGTAGCGAGGCAAGAGAAGGACTGAGCTGGTCTCCAAGAACTAGTCGGAGGCAGGACATGAGCTTTCAACCGTGCACATAAAATCTATAAAAATGGGATTATGAAACATTAATCATCCGACGGAGGATAGGGTGGTCCCAGTAACTTTTTGGGGGAGGAACTGAGACCACCACCGGGGGAGATTATTACACCTCATTTGTGTCAGATTTTGGAGTAATCAACCCCTGTAATGAAAAAAATCAGGAATTTTTTATATTTCCTTTTGCACGGCGAAATTCAGGTAAATTACGGCTGCCCGTAAGAAACAGGCTCATCTGCATCTGCTGTCTCCACTGATCGACGCCCTCTATAAGGATATCAGGGGTCAGACGGCCCTTTTCGTCCTCGGCAAGGGTGAGGAAATGCCCGGCGGCAGCAACGATATCAGCCCCGATCCAGAGCGCACGTGCAGCATCGAGTCCGTGGCGGATACCGCCGGATGCAATCACCTTCAGATCAGGTATTTCTGAACGGATTTCGACAATGGCGTCAAGGGTTGGAATACCCCAGTCAAGAAAGGGGGCGAAGACCGCCTTGTCATCATCCCGGCGCTGGGTTTCGATGCGCGTCCAGTTGGTCCCGCCAAGTCCAGCCACATCAACATAACTAACCCCGGCTGACATCAGTCTTGCGGCAACAGATGCGGAAATACCGGCGCCGACTTCCTTGACTATCACAGGGCATGGAAGAGCGTGGCATAATTTGGCAATCGCGTCTTCAACACCGCGCCAGTCCCGGTCTCCTTCAGGCTGGGCGAGCTCCTGCAAAGGGTTGAGATGAATAGCCATGGCATCGGCTTCGATGGCATCAACGGCGCGCTTCGCCATATCAAGTCCGTCTCTCTTTGCCAGCTGAACGCCGCCAAGATTGCCGATAATGGGAATATCAGGGGCTTTGGTGCGAAGCGATGACTGATCCCGGCCTGCTTCAAGGCTGGCACGCTGGGAGCCGACAGCAAGCGCAATCCCCGCCTCATTGGCAATTTCAGCAAGCAGACTGTTGATGGCGTCTGCCCGGTCCGTCCCGCCTGTCATAGCCCCGATCATCATCGGCATTGAAAGCGTATGACCAAGGAAGCGGCAACTCAACTCAATCTCGTCAAAAAGGCACTCAGGCATGGCGTTGTGTTCAAGCTGGACTCTGTCCAGATCATGGGAAATCAGTGACCTAGACTGGCGCCCGCGGGCAAGGTCAAGGTGGTCATCCTTACGGTCGGCAGCTTTGGTCATGATCAGGATAATCCCTCAGTTAATTTTTCATTCTGGGGCGAAAGATCCCATCAATCAATATCATATGAGGGACGGTGAGCGCGGCAAGACCGATAAATACAACCTGAAATGCCGCAGCATCAGCTGTGGTTCGGGCCGCCAGAATTGTGTAGGCGATCCCGCCACCCATCCAGGTGAGCAGTGTAAAAATAACAGTCAGGCGAAAAGGTGAAAGCTCCGGATTATGGTCCCGGAGTCTGAAAAAAATCCGCCGCACATGTCTGGGTGTATGCACACAGGCAAAATAGACAGCAAATCCGGCAATGGGAGGCAGGGCCCACATAGCCAGAAGCAATCCTGAAAATTCAACAAAAGGAAGCCTCAGCGAGGGAACGCGGATGGCCGCCAGGGCATAAGCAACACCTGCACCGGTCATAAGGACAGCAAGACCCTCGAGAAAAGGCGTCAGCATCCCGACATCCGGCCCCGAAAGATAGGTGAAAAGCTCATGTGTCATGGCCGGATGAAAAAGAGGGATTCCAACGACCACTATCCCTCCATGGCAAATAATCTGCATCCAGCGAAAAAATATATTATCGACTTCGGTATCACCGTTGCCGAAATGAACAAGGCTGATCAGCAGAAACAACATCAGGGCAAGGACAGGAAAGGCCAGCCAGAAAACCACCACAAGTGCAGCCAGCGCAACATAGCCGAGAATAAAGCCAGCCATGCGCATCCGGTTCCGTCCGTAACCCAGTGCCAGCGCAACCGCGCCATCCATGGCGCCATGGGGCAGACCTATCGCGACAACAGCAAGAAGGCTGATGGTGTTGATGATGCCAAGGGAGGAGATCAAGCCTGAACTATCCATTTTCATGCTTCCCCATTCCGGCGAGGGCCAGGATAAAAGGCCATTTCGGCATGGCCAGAATAACCTTGAGCCGAATGCGCCATGTGGCTTCACCTGCCATGAACAGGGCCATTGTATCACCCGTCAGCGCTTTGCCCATTGCCAGAAAAAGACGCGGGGCAATCGCCGGAAACTTTCTGAGAACACGAAGAAAGATCCGGTCCATCCATAAATCAACCGCCTGATGCGGGCTTTGAGGCGCGTTGAAGTCACCTTTTATTACAAGGTTATAAATACTCTCTGCCTGCTTCTGGATAAAAGCAAAGGCATACCCGCTTGACGGCCGGATAGCACCGCCATTGCCACCTATGGAAGGCAATGCCGGATCCTTAGATGAAAGAAAACCCATGGGGATCACGCCCCGTTCCCGTCGCAGGACACGATATTGGCCAGTTTCAAGGATTTTATCGCAATACTGGTTGATGGCATTTTCGTAAAATTTGTCGTCTTCAGGTTTCGGGCTGAACATGGTGGATTCGACGAGCCCCCGATGTGGCGAATAGGGCAGGACATAGATAAAATGTATGCCGCGCGACTGGTCGCACCGAAAATCCATCAGCACAGCTGTTGTTTCATCAAAACAGGCATGTTCGGTTTCGATTTCCCAGCCCAGAAAGTGCTGGAGCATGATGCCTTCGGGCAGTGTTGGTGTCCGGCTGTCATAGACCTGATCCACCGTGATCTCCCCATCGCCGGTCTCAAGGATAAATGAATCATCGGTTTTGCGCACAGACTGAATATCGGTTCTGCGCAGATCTGCTCCGGATTTAACCGCCTTGAGCCGGCATTCAGTCAGCCATGCCTTGCTTTCAATCGCGGCGTAAGGGTGGAGTTCGGCCTTTTGCACCGCTCGCCCTGAAGGCGTGATGATCTGCCATTGGTGCCAGTGTTTTCTGGCCATGGCAAAGGCATCGTCCATGCCTTGGGTTTGCCAGAAACCCCAGCTGTGATCTCGCCGTTCCCCCGGTTTAAGGGGATCAGCAAGCATAAGGTCCATCCCGTTAATTTCGGCAAGCTTTCGGGCGAGACTAAGCCCGGCGCAACCGGCACCAAGTATTCCAATCCTTGTCTTACCCCCGGGCATGGGGGAGCCCCGCAAGGGCATGATGCAGCTGATTGTCATGGGCGGGCACATCACGTGAGCGGTGCCGCATCAAGGGCAGAGCTGTAAGGCTGGTCCATGCTTTTGTGAGTGTTGAGGTCACCTGCCGCCCATCCTGCCAGTTGCATCCATGATACGCCAGTTGTATTCCGATCTGGCGATAGGCACGGGCCGCGATCAGGATCGCAACATGGGCCCGCAATGGAAGATGGCTTAGTCCCTTTATCCCGCTCTCATAATAGGTTTCCGCGAGAGAAAGGGTGCGCATAACGCCTTCGGCCACCTGTTTGATCATCATGGCATCGGCTTCTTCTGCGGCAAGCGCAATTTCCTGAGGGGTGATGCCTCCGACCCATTCAGCGGGCAGATACCGGCGCCCCATACGGGCATCTTCCAGCACATCCCGCGCAATATTGGTCAGCTGCATGGCAATGCCAAGGTCGATGGCAAAAGCCGGGGCATCATGGTTTGTGGAGCCGAGGATGCGACACATCATAACACCGACTGTTCCCGCGACATGATAGCTGTATCGCAATAAGTCTTCTTTTGTGTTGAGCCGAACGGTTTCCTGATCCATCAGGAGGCCGTCGATCAATGAAATCAACGCGTTATCGGGCAGGTTTTTTTCCCGCATGAACGGGCGGAAATCCATAAGTGCGGGGTCGGTGTCACGGGTGATGCCTGTCAGGCTGTCATGGATTGAGCGAAGCCGCCTTGATCCATGGGGAAGATCGCCGTCAGCCAGATCATCGAGCAGACGGCAAAATGCATAGAGCCGGGCGGCATCCTGTCCCATGCCCTGGCCAAGAAATCGCCTTGCCCAGTGGAACGTCCGTCCACCCTCACGCAGGGTCATTTCTGCTTCAATGATCATGGCTTCCGTCATATTTGCCTCAACCCAGCATCTGATCTTGGTTGTTGAATTTGCGTAACTCTAGGCCACGCGTGTTTTTGTTTCATCCTCTGATACCAGAGCCTCCACCACCTTCGCGGAACAGAGAACACCGGGCATGCCGGCCCCCGGATGTGCTCCGGCCGCCGCAAAATAGAGATTAGGGATATGAGGATCCCGATTATGATAGCGAAACCAGGCCGATTGCGAAAAGATTGGCGCGATGGAAAACCCGGTGCCATGCATGGCCCGGTAATCCTTCTTGAAATCTTCCGGCGTCATCCAGAATTCTTCGCACATCGCGTCTTTCAGGCCCGGCATGATGGTTCGCTCAAGGGCTTCGGTTATACGGTTTTTGAGCTGTTCACCTTCAATCGTCCAGTCGGTTTTTCCCAGAAGATTGGGGACAGGGCACAACACATAGAAACTATCACAGCCTTCAGGGGCAAAGCTTTTATCCGTGGCAGTCGGGCGATGGAGATAAAGGGAAAAGTCATCGGCAAGAATTTTCCGGTCAAAGATATCTTTAAGAAGCTCTTTGTATCGCGGGCCCATCCAGATCGTATGATGCGCAATATCCGGATAGGATTTGCGTGTGCCAAAGAACAGGACAAAAAGACCCATGGAATAATGTGTCATGCTCTCGGGAAGGGTCTTTTTTGACCGATTATGGCCTTCAGGCATCATCTGGGCATAGATCGTTGGCGGATCACCATTGCAGATAACACGATCAGCCTTGAATATCTCACCGTTTGTTGCCACAGCCCCTTTGGCCAGGCCTTGATCTACCGTGATGGTTTCAATATCCACCCCAAGCCGGACATCAATCCCCTGTCGTTCCATGAGTTTCATCAGTTCCGCTACCAGCTTGCCTGTTCCTCCCATGGCGAACCAGACCCCCCAGCGGCGTTCCAGATAGTGGATCAGCGTATAGATCGATGTTGTCGTGAATGGATTGCCGCCAACCAGCAGAGGGTGGATGGAAAAAGCCTGACGCAGCAAGGGATGACGGATATGGCTGTTCACCATCTGGGCAACCGTCATGTAGCTTTTGAGTTTCAGCAGGGAGGGTATCTGCTGGACCATCGTAAAAAACCGAGTAAAAGGGCGTGAGGCAAGACGCTCAAACCCGATCTCGAATATGTCTTTTGAGGCTTTCAGCAGGCTCTCATACCCTTTCTTGTCTTCGGGCGAAAACCGTTCGATTTCACTTAAGGTATCCTCTACCGTGGCCCGGTAGTCAAAGGTCTCGCCGTTATTGAAGACAAAACGGTACCATGGATCAAGGGGGCGGAATTCCACGTGATCTTCCCGTTTCTCGCCGAAAAGTTCAAACAATTCGTCAAACAGAAAAGGGGCTGTCACGACGGTGGGCCCGGCATCATGGCGGAATCCTCCACGCTCAAAGACCTGTGCCCGTCCGCCGATAGCATTCATTCTGTCGACGAGGGTGACGTCGTAACCTTTAGCCCGCATTCTCAAAGCTGAAGCGATACCCCCGAATCCGGCACCGATTACCAGTACTTTCCGGCCATTGCTCAGGGAACGTTCAGGATTTTCCATGGTATTCGCATCCCCCGGGGGAAAGGTTATTCAGCGGCGTGTTCCAACGAAAGCGCACAAATTGACGTTAACAGTTTTTGAATTGGCCGGACAATATGGCTCAACTCGTCCGGAACGCAGGTAGCTTTATTCTCCGCATCACGAAGAATTCCGTTCATAAGTTCGGTTGTAACCTTGATCGCTGATGACTGTAGCAGGCGGTGATGCCATTTCGCCACCGCACTCTGGTCCCCGGAAAGGAGCCATGTGTCAAATTCTTTTGCTTCTTTACCAACAAGAAGATTACGGTACGTCACAATAACACCATTCGGTGCACGGCGAACAAGGTCAGACGCAGGGTTGATGGCCCCATCCGAGCCAAGAATGTTCAGAATATCATTCGCAACCTGGTAGGCGGTGCCAACGGCGTTAAAATACTGGGTGATAGGTTCAACAATATCTTGTCGACCGGCAAGCAGTGCCATGCCTTCCACCGGAGCGATAAACAGGGGGGCTGTCTTGCCTCTGATGATCTGGCGATAGCAACTCCAGTCAGGATAGCCCGTCGTTTCAAATTCCATGGCCTGACCCGTGGTCGTATCTTTCATATGATGAGACAAATTTGCTACCAGAGCGGGATTGTTTCCGGCAATCGCGGCTTTTGCTGCAAATTCAAACGAAAGCGCAATCAACCAATCACCAAGGGCGAGCGCTGTATCCCGGCCAAAAGCGGCCCAGATCGACGGTCTGTCCCGACGAACACTGTCGCCATCGGAAATATCATCATGAATAAGAGACGCGTTATGAAGAACTTCTATGGCGGCAGCCCAATTAACGGATGCCCCGGTTGATATACCAAAGGCTTTGCCGGTTGAAAGTGCCAGTCCGGCGCGCAGCATTTTGCCCGGGTCCATGAAGTGGTGATGCGCGGCCTGGCCTAACGGTTCATCGGCTGCTGGCAGGGAATTCAGTATCAGGGTTCGAACAGATGAAAGAGGGTCGGTATTATCTGATCCGGCGGAGATACGCCTTGCTGCCTGCACAGCATTAAAAGCTAGATCGTCCATGGTGTCCCCCTTGAATTTTATTCGTCATGTTGGGAGAAATCGGGCAACCCGGTTAAGGATTGCCCGAAACCTAGTAGATGTTAGGCCTTTTCGGATTCAGAAACGGCAACGCTCCAGATGATCACACCAAAGGCAATCTTGTTAAGAACGTCGGCGAGGTTGTAAATCACGTTCAGGCTTTCCATGCTGGCGCTGGCAGTCATGTAACCGAAGAAGTAGCCGAGCGGATAGATGGCCCAGCCGATGGTTACGATCCAACGCATGGTGTTAAATGCAGACTGAACAGAAGCCGGAGCGGAACCAGCATTCAGCTTGCCTGCTTCACCGGCAAAGATTTCGTACAGAACGTAAATCCAGCCTGCCATCCCGATGATGAAACCAAGGGTAATGTTGATGTATCCGGCTTCGCCGAGATATCCACCGATAAGCATTACCATGGTACCAATGATCAGGCGCCAGAAAATACCAGTTGAAACATTGGTGATCGCCCGCAGGATCAGGTAGAATTCAACCATCAGAAGCGGAACGGTGATCAGCCAGTCAATGTAACGATAGACGGTTGGTGTATCACCAGTCGCCACCCATACATCACGCATATAGAAATAGTGAACAGCTGCAACCATTGTCACCATCCCGGAAACAACCAGGGATGTCTTCCACTTTGCGGCAACACGCTGTGTTTCCAGGAAGAAGAAAGCTGTAGAGGCAACCAGTGCCATTGAAATAAGCCAGAATGAAATTCCGACGAAATCATCCTGCTGAAGGTTTTCAGCGGCATTGGCTACCATCGGCATAATTGACAATGCCGCGGCTGGAATAGCCAGTTTAGTCAATTTATTTAGCATCTTCATTGTAGATACTCCTCAACGTTGAGTTCATTTGGGATGAATACAAACGTTATTCACCTTGCAAAATGAAATATGTCGGAAATGAGGCCTGGCAATTATTTCTATTAATTTTTTATAAAATATTTTTGTTAAATGATTGTTTTTTATATAAATTAAATCTGTTATAAATTTTAAATATTAATAAATTTCTTATTCTAAGGGGGAATTGATGGATACAGTGCTTGTCGGCGGTATCGGCATTCTTGTGCTGATGTTTATTGTATGGAAGATCCATGGCAGGCTTGAAGAAGCGGAGCTTTCCCCCACCTTCAGGCGTCTTGCCAGTTACGCACTCATACTCCTCATTATCGCTGCTGTCGGATTTGTGATCAGCTGGCATCGCAGCAACTGGATGGCATCTCTTTAAAATACGGTTTCTGCTGGCTCCTGCCGGCAGATCCTTGCCCGCCTTGCCGGGTTTCAGGATCGGTGCTATAGAAAAATCTTGAATTAACAGGCAGATGTAAAAGGGTTGGCATGGTAAAAACAGCATTTCTTTTTCCCGGTCAGGGGTCACAGGCCATCGGTATGGGACAGTCCCTTCTTGAGACATCCGCAGTTGCCCGCTCGGTGATGGAAGAGGTGGACGCGGCATTGGGTGGCGGGCTCGGCCAGATTATGAAAGACGGCCCCGAAGACATGCTCCGGATGACACGTAATGCCCAGCCTGCGCTGATGGCAACGGCGCTGATGGCAACCCGGGCAATCGAGGATCGTTTTGGAAAATCCCTTGATCAGATCGGCCATGCTGTTGCTGGTCATTCGCTTGGAGAATACGCCGCTCTTGCTGCGGCTGGTACATTTGATATCGCAACAGCGGCTAAACTGCTCCGCCTCAGAGGGGATTCCATGCAAAACGCCGTGCCTGTCGGTGAAGGTGCCATGGCTGCCTTGCTTGGGGCTGACCTCCAGCAGGTCGAAGATATCATCAGCCATAAAAACTGGACTGCGCTTGATGTGGCTAATGATAATGCTCCGGGGCAGGTGGTTATCAGTGGTGCGGTTGCCGATGTTGATGCTGCGCTTGAACTGGCAAAGGAGATGGGGATCCGGCGTGCCCTCAAACTGCCGGTTAGCGCTCCGTTCCATTGCCGTCTTATGGCGCCCGCCGCAGATGCCATGGCAACGGCCCTTGCCGGCGTGACCATGCATCCGCCAAGCCTGCCTGTTTTTTGCAACGTAACCGCAGAACAAGAGACGGATCCATCTGTTCTGCGTGAAAACCTGATCACCCAGGTAACGGGTCTTGTTCGCTGGCGCGAAACACTCACAAACATGGCTAAATCCGGCATCGGGCGATTTGTTGAGATCGGCACCGGTAAGGTGCTGACCGGATTGGTGAAGCGCACTCTGCCTGATGTGGAAGCCTTGAATGTGGAAACGCCCGAGGATATTGATGCGTTTGCTGAGCTTTATCACTGATTTGAGTGAAAGCAGGAAAATAAAGGGGAACACGAATGTTTGACTTGAATGGACACACCGCCCTGATTACGGGGGCAAGCGGCGGTATTGGTGCAGAAGTAGCCGAAACGCTTCATGGGCAGGGGGCCACGGTTGTCATAACCGGCACAAGACAAGCTGTCCTGGATGATATTGCCTCACGTCTCAATGGACGGTGCGAAGTTTTGGTTGCCAATCTTTCGGATGCCGAAGAGGTTTCCGGGCTCGTTACAAAGGCCGGAGATGCGGCTGGTAGCCCTGTCGATATTCTCGTCAATAATGCGGGTATCACCAGAGATAATTTGCTGATGCGCATGAAAGATGAAGACTGGGACGCTGTCATGGATGTTAATCTCAAGGCCGCCATGATTTTATCCCGTTCCGTTCTCCGTGGCATGATGAAGGCCAGGTGGGGGCGTATCATCCAGATGTCTTCCATCGTTGGCTATACCGGCAATCCGGGTCAGGCAAACTACGCCGCGGCCAAGGCAGGGCTTACCGGCTTTACCAAGGCTCTGGCCGCTGAAGTTGCCTCTCGCGGCGTCACCGCAAACATCATCGCACCGGGATTTATCCGCACCCCCATGACCGATGCCCTCAGTGAAGATCAGAAATCCTCACTTATGGCGGGTATACCTGCTGCAAGGCTTGGGGAAGCAAAAGAAGTTGCAGCAGCGGTTGCTTTCCTTGCCAGTGAAGAGGCCGGATATCTTACCGGCTCCACCCTCCATATCAATGGCGGAATGGCGATGCTGTGATATCTTTGCTTTAGGGGTGAGCCTCCGTCCAATTGGTGGTGGAAAAGATGTAATTTACGTGTAAAATACACGTAATCGGAGGCTAGCCTTTCGGTAAAATATTTGTTATCACGCTCCAAGCTAATTGCGCATCAAGCGCTAAATTTAAAATCCTAACCCGTTGCAAGGGGAGACCACGATGAGTGACATTGCAGATCGCGTCAAAAAGATTGTTGTTGAACACCTCGGTGTTGAAGATTCCAAGGTGGTAGAGGGCGCAAGCTTTATCGACGATCTCGGTGCCGACAGCCTCGATACTGTTGAGCTGGTAATGGCTTTTGAAGAAGAATTCGGGTGTGAGATTCCCGATGATGCTGCGGAAAAGATCCAGACAGTCAAAGACGCCGTTGACTTCATCAGCGCCAACGGTTCCTAAATTATCTATCCACCTCAGGACTTGATGCTACCATGAAACGTGTCGTCGTCACCGGAATGGGAATAGTAAGCCCGCTGGGTGTCGGAGTTGATCATAACTGGAAGACCTTGCTGGATGGACAGCATGGCTTCCGAAAGATCGACAGCTTTGAGGTGGATGATCTTCCCTGCCAGATTGCTGCGATGATTCCACGTGGTGACGGCACCATGGGAACATTGAATGCAGATGACTGGGTGGAACCAAAGGATCAGCGAAAAATTGATCCTTTCATCCTCTATGGATTGATCGCGTCCATTATGGCGGTGGAACATTCCGGTTGGGTTGCCGATGATGAGGAAAAGAAGTGCCGTACCGGTGTGATGATCGGCTCTGGCATCGGTGGCTTGCAGACCATTTATGAAACAGGCCGCCTTATGGATGAACGGGGGCCACGTCGGATCAGCCCTTTCTTTATTCCGTCCTCGCTGATTAATCTGATTTCTGGACAGGTTTCCATCAAATTCGGCTTTAAAGGGCCTAATCATTCTGTTGTGACCGCGTGTTCAACGGGATGCCATGCTATTGGTGATGCGGCAAGGCTGATCAAGTATGGCGATGCCGATGTCATGGTTGCCGGCGGGGCAGAAGCGGCGATATGCCGGCTTGGTGTTGCCGGGTTTGCCGCAGCGAGGGCACTTTCCACCGGATACAATGATGACCCTGCCGCCGCCTCCCGCCCCTGGGATAAAGGCCGGGATGGCTTTGTGATGGGCGAAGGCGCAGGCATTGTCGTGCTTGAAGAATATGAACATGCCAAGGCAAGAGGCGCCACGATATACGGTGAAATCAAAGGATACGGTTTGTCCGGTGATGCGCACCATATCACGGCTCCCGCCGATGATGGTGATGGCGGGTTCCGTGCCATGCAGGCCGCGTTGAGGGATTCCGGCCTTGCGGCTGCCGATATGGATTATGTCAATGCCCATGGCACATCCACCCCGCTTGGTGACGTGATTGAAGCCGGCGCCGTAAAACGTCTTTTCGGGCCAGCCGTCAAAGATATGTGCATGTCCTCGACCAAGAGTGCAACGGGCCATCTTCTGGGTGCGGCTGGGGCTATTGAGGCCATTTTTTCGATAATGGCAAGTTACACGGATACCGTTCCGCCGACACGCAACCTTGATGATCCGGCTGATGAAGTGTCGGATCTTGATCTGGTTCCGCATAAATCGAAGAAAAAAACAATCCGCAACGTGATGTCTAATTCCTTTGGTTTTGGCGGCACCAACGCAAGCCTGATTGTGGGCAAGGTGGAGTGATATCCCTCCACCTCCATGGATGCTTGAAGAACCATGGATGAAACTGACCAGACAAGCCGTGAAACCAACCCACGTCGTCTCGCAAGACTGATTTCAGCCCTTATACTGGCGTGTATCGCTGGTGCAGGCGGGTTGGGTATCTGGTTTTTTTCTGAATTGCACCGCCCGGGAACAATGCAGGAAAACACCATTATTCTTATCCCCGAAGGTTCAGGGCGGGTTGTGATCAGCGCTGTACTTCAACAGGCCGGTATTCCGCACAGCCGCTGGGTCATGCAGATTGAAGAATACCGCCGCGGCAGGGCGTATCGCCCCAAGGCAGGTGAGTTCATGCTTCCCCGGGGAAGTAACCTTTATCAGGCCATGGATATCATTCATGAAGGCAAGGCGATCCAGCACAGTTTCGTCATACCTGAAGGCTGGACCAGCATTGAGGTGTCCACCGCCTTGCTGGATGACGACAGGCTGTCCGGCACGATAACCCCGGAGATCAGAGAGGGTGAACTGTTACCTCAAACCTATTTCTTTACCCGTGGAACTGATCGTAATGTTTTTCTTGAACGTGTTCGAAAGGCAAGGGAAATTGCCTTTGCCGAAGCCTGGGCTGACCGTGCCGGTGATCTGCCCTATGCAAGCCTTGACGAAGCAGTGATTCTGGCATCAATCATCGAAAAGGAAACAGGCCTTGCGCAGGAACGGGGCAAGGTAGCCTCAGTCTTTGTCAATCGACTCAGGGCAGGGATGAGACTTCAGTCAGACCCGACGGTCATTTATGGACTTCTGCGATCTGGTATCGTGGTAGAACGGCTGAAACGCAGTCATCTCAGGGATCCGAACCCCTGGAATACCTATATGCAGCCGGGTCTGCCGCCGACACCTATATGCAATCCCGGACTTGACAGCCTCATCGCGGCGCTGAACCCGGAAACCACCCCTTATTTCTATTTTGTCGCTGATGGTAAGGGCGGTCATGCCTTTGCCCGGACACTGGCTGAACATAACCGCAATGTGCGGGCCTGGCGCAACCTGAACAAGGTAGACGAATAGTTATGGAACCGGGGTCTGGCCTCTATGACTTCATAGTTGTGACCGGTCAGGCTTACCGTTAGTATGTGGCATATATCAGATGAAGGATCAGGTGATGTCCGGCACGTATTTTGACCCCTCGCAGACACATGGAATTTCTCGTCGCGGACTGATGCTGGTTTTATCGTCACCATCAGGAGCCGGAAAATCCTCGATCTCGCGAAGACTGCTCGAAGAAGACGATAATTTGCATCTTTCTGTTTCCGCAACGTCACGTAAACGTCGCCCGGGTGAAGTGGAGGGCGTTGATTACAGTTTTGTATCCACCGAAGATTTTCAGCTTATGGTCAACCAGAACAAGTTTCTGGAATACGCCAAGGTTTTTGACAACTACTACGGCACCCCAAGGGCACAGGTAGAAGAGAAGATGAGTCAGGGCAAGGATGTTCTCTTTGATATTGACTGGCAGGGAACACAGCAGCTAAAGGCCCGGGCAAGAGATGATCTTGTATCTGTATTCATTCTTCCCCCATCTATAGGTGAGCTTGAAAACCGGCTCAACAAGCGGGGGCAGGATACGCCGGAGGTAGTGGCAGGGCGAATGAGCAAAGCTGCCGATGAAATGTCACATTACCCGGAATATGATTACATTGTTGTAAATATTGATCTTGAGGCTTCGGTCCGGCAGGTGAAATCCATTCTGATGGCCGAACGACTGAAACGGGATCGGCAGACAGGTCTGACAGGGTTTGTCAAAAGCCTGCGTGACGGGCATTAGGCCCGCGCTTTCCGCAAAGCTTCGGCAATCCGGCAGAAATCCTCAACGTTAAGGGTTTCCGCACGGATATCGCCCGGGATGCCAGCTTGTTCCAGAAGTGCAGTTCCGCCAATCGGCTTGGATGAGGCGCGAAGCATCTTGCGGCGTTGACCAAAAAGCACCCGGGTCACTTCTTCGAGAATCTCCTGCCTTGCCGGTGCAAGCGGCGTTGATCGCGGGATAAGCTGTACAACAGATGAGGTGACTTTCGGCGGAGGAACAAACGCGTCGGGTGGGATATCAAAAAGCCTTTTGACTTCACACCGCCACTGGGCGATGACCGAAAGACGTCCGAATGCCGATGTACCGGGTTCAGCCACCAGCCGTTGGCCGACTTCCCGCTGAAACATGAGTGTCATGGAAGCAAGATGGTCAGCCTGTCCAAGCCATCCCAGAAGGAGCCCGGTTGCAATGTTATAGGGAAGATTGGCAACAATCTGGCGCGGTTCATTTTCCGGGCCCAGCCGGGTGATATCAAGCTTGAGCGCATCTTCTTCGATAATTTCAAGCCGGCCATCAGAAGCTTCAACCAATGGCTCCAGTGCAGCAATGGCCCGGCGGTCCTTTTCAATGGCAATCAGCCGTTTAGCCCCTGCGAGCAGCAGAGCGCGGGTCAGTCCGCCGGGGCCGGGACCAATTTCAATCACCGTGCCGTCAAGGGGCTGTGCTGCCCGGGCTATCCGTCCGGTGAGATTTAGATCAAGGAGAAAATTCTGGCCAAGGCTTTTTTTCGCATCGAGACCAGCTTTCCGGATAACCTCTCTCAGAGGAGGAAGGCGGTCGATCTGTTCCGGAACATTTTCAGGCATGTCTGCCCTGCCGATTGCGTGCCATCTCAAAAGCAAGGTTGATTGCGGCCATCAGGGATGCCGGACTTGCCGTGAATTTGCCGGCAAGGTCAAGTGCGGTCCCGTGATCCGGGCTGGTGCGGATATAACTCAGTCCCAGAGTGGTGTTTACACCGCCATGAAAATCAAGGGTTTTGATGGGGATAAGTGCCTGATCATGATACATGGTTATGACGGCATCGTACTCTTGCCGCCGGTCTTCATGAAAAAGGGTATCAGCAGAAAACGGGCCGCTGACCATTACACCCGCCGCGTTCAGTTTTTCGAGCGCCGGTGAAATGATGTTGATTTCTTCTGTGCCGAGGGCGCCGTCCTCTCCGGCATGTGGATTAAGGCCTGTTACGGCTATACGTGGGGTTTGCAGATTGAAATCACGTCTGAGGGCCGTATCCAGTGTGGTGGCTGTTTGGATTATTGACGCTTCAGAAATGGCTCCGGCCACATCCTTGATCGGGATATGGATGGTAAGTGGCACTACCCTCAGCATTGGCGAGACAAGCATCATCACCGGATGCGACGGCGGGCGGTCAATCTGAGCCAGATATTCCGTATGCCCCGGGCTTTTGAAACCGGCAGAGTAAAGCGTCGATTTCTGGATGGGGTTTGTCACAAGACCAAGAATACGACCATCACGTGCCAGTTCAGCACCTAGCGTTATGCTGTCGATGACCGACCGGGCATTGGCCGTCGAAGGTTTCCCGGGAACAGGTGTTTCAGGCCAGGTCATGGGTATCACGCCGAGTGTCCTTTCCGGAAGGTCACTGGCGGCTTCTGCTGTTTCGATTACTTTAATGGCAACAGGTTTGCCCATCTCATCGGCAAGCCTGCTGAGCCGATCGGGATCATCGCGGGTGATAATATGCCCGGCCCCTTCATGAAGACACTTCACCAGGATTTCCGCCCCGATGCCAGAAGGTTCCCCGGGGGTGATGAAAACCCGGTTTTTTGCCATTATTCCCGTTCCTTATATTCGATAACAGCCTGACGCCGGAGCCGGGACAGGTACCGTGATGACAGAACGGAAAAGTGACGGTTCTGGATTGATCTTTCGAGCTCTTCAATGGTTGGAAGGATGAGCGATGGCATGATTTTTTCGCAAATGGCAAACACAGCCATCCCTTCGCTGAAGCGGATAGGCCTTGTCCATTGACCGGCGTCGAGATTAACAAGAAGTGACCGGAGCCTTGGGGCAACATCCGTGAGTTTGGCCGTGCCCAGATCGAATTCGGAAGATGCTCCATATTGTTCATGCAACTGGCTGACCTCATCGCAACTGGTCAGACCGGAGAGATCATCAAGGATTTTTCTGGAGATGCTGTTGGCCGTCTGTTCATCGGTATTGCGTGGCAGAGGGTAAAGCAGGCGCCCGATGCGTATCTGGGCCTCCAGCGGATCAGCCTTTCCATCCAGGCGGATGGCGTTGACCCTGAAGATAGCTATCGCCCCATCAATCTCAACAGGCTGTGTGATTGAGCCGCTATCAAGGTTTTCAACAGCGTCACGTATCTGATCAGGCAGGCGGTCTGTCAGACTCCAGCCAAGTTTGCCACCATTCTGGCTGCTTCCCGCGATGGAAAACTGCTGGGCTATGCGGCCAAAATCCGCGCCTTCTCTCAAGGCCTGATAAATCTGTGTTCCCAGCTTGAGTGTTTCCGCATAATTCCGGCTGGGCTCAGGCACCAGAACAATTTCATCAAGATTGATCTGGGGTTTGAGGGCGTTGGCCCTGATCCGTTCGAGTTCGGCTTCGGCTTCATCCCGGGCACCAGCAAACTGATCGGCAAAGCGATTCTTCAACGTGGATACCCAAAGCACGTCTGCCATGAATTTTTTTGCGGCAACATCCCGGCTGATACCGAGTTCTTCCATCACGGTTTCAGGATTCTCACCGTCCTGCGAAAAGGACAGGTCCACAAGATCATTGGCCCGCTGGAGCGCTGTTGCTCCGACATCTCCACCGTATTTGAAACCTTCCCTGATCTTGATCTCATCATCAATCAGCATCTGAAGAACATCCTTGTCGATCTGTTCTTTCAGTTCGGGAGTGTCGTTTATACCGGTTGTCTTGATCAGGAAATGGCGTCTTTCCTCAAAATCAATATTGGTGATGGGCCTGCCGTCGACCACAGCGATGACCTGAACAGATGCCGAATATGCCCCCGCAGAAAAAACAGATATCCCCGCAACAATCAGCATCAGACGGGAAAATTGACATAATATTGAGGTCATCGTTGCTTTTGTCATTATCGTCTTCCTTCAGGGTGTTTCTTGATCTGGTTTCGCCAAAACATAATGCCAAGGGTGCTAGTTAATCAGATTATTCATCCGCGCGAAACAACAGACCTGTTCCCAGACTTATCATGATTATCCCGGGGGCGCTTCCGGCAAGAATGGGGGGCAGCCGGCCAGATGTCCCCAGGACATACAGAAAATCCTTCAGAAAATAGAAAACAAGGCCCAGACTCAGGGTGAAAACCACAAGATGCATCCATCCCTGACGGTTGCTGTAGGCCAGTGCAAATCGTGCCGAGATCATGATCATCCCGACAAGAACAAAAGGCATGAACATGAGGTAATAGAAGTAGGAGGAGTGACCCAGGCTTGATAGCCCGGCTTTCTCAAGCACGGATATATAGCTCCAGAGTTCAAAAAACGGAATAGTTTCAGGCCGCTTGTTGGAATGATTGAGGTCACGTTCCCTTAATGAGGTTTCCAGTTGGGTTACGTCGCTGTTCTGGATAATCCCGTCAGTCCCCATTTTTGTTCCGCCCTCAAGCAACCAGAAGCCATCTTTGAGAAACAAACGGTCCGGGTAATATCGGGTAATCAGTTTGTCATCCTGACTGAAGGTGTAAACAACTGGTGCAATGATCTCCATTGTATCACCGTCGATCGCTTCACCATGAATAATCACAGGAAAGATGGTTTCTTGGTCCCTGAACCATATCCCTTCTGTTGACACACTCAGATTACGTCCCTTGCTGCCAAAGAGTTCATCTTCAAGGGCCAGATAACGTTTTTTCGTGGCCGAGGCGATGGGGTCGATGACGACCAGTGCAAAAACAGCAAAAAGGAAAACAAAGGTGATCGGCGCAACCATGAATTTCATCAGTGATAGTCCGCTGGTTCGGGCAATGACCACTTCGTTGGCGGATCTTAGCTTGTGAAAGCTCATGATGCTGCCGATGAGAACGCCAAAAGGGATCAGTTCAGGAAGTGTTGATGGAATTTTCATGGCTTCCATGAGGAGAATGGAAGAGTTTGCAACATCCGTCTTGTTTGAAACCCGGCGGAACAGCTCTGCTGTATCGATGAGGGCGACGATGGATATTATCGCAGTGAGCGAGAGCATGATCCGGGTGCAGATATGCCAGCTCAGATAGCGGAAAAGAGTGAATGAAATATGGCTCCCTATCATGCTTTTACGGCTTTCATGGATCGCTTGCGCTCCCGCATCATTCCCAGCCCGAGAAGGCCGGGAAGAATTGAAAAAGCATAAATCAGCGGAAACATTTCAGGTTGGGTGACCGTCAGGCTTCGCGACATGATGACGCCGACCAGCGTCCCTATGGCCGTAAGCATGCCGAATAAAATGTATTTCCAACTTCCTATACGGGTGTAGTTCTGGCTGAGTATTGCGGCCGCACCCAGAATAAGCAAGGTAAGTCCGAGCAGGGGAGACGCCAGCCGGTAATGACCTTCCGCGCGCATTTCCCGTAAATAATTCGGGCTTTTGTTACTGTTGAACAGCAAATCGGAAACCGACATCTCGTTGTAATCCAGCACCCGCTTTTTACGGCTTTCAAATTCATTGGTCAGGCTCAGTGAATATTCCTCAAAATTGAGTAAGGTGGCGCGGGTATCACCAAGTGTGTATTCAGATCTTGTCCCGTTAAAAAAGACGAGTTTGGGCGCGGAAGAATTGGTGTCGATCATGCCACGATCCGCAACGATTTCGGTGATTTTACCTTTCGCCCGTTTGTCATGAACAAAAATCGTTTTAAAATCAAACTTGCCCTCGCGTTCCCTGATGAAAACCGTGAGCCCGGCAGCCAGATCTGTGAAAACACCTTCCTGCAGCACCACGATCGGGGCTGAGGTGCGGATGGTATTGATCTGGGATTTGTAACTTGAGAAGGTCAGCGGCAGAATGAAAAGTGAATTCACATAAAGAAAGCCAGTGATCAGGCATCCAAGGAAAAGAGGCCCGCGCAGGATATAGAAATTATTCAGCCCGGCTGACCGCATTGCGGTAATTTCACGGTCCTGCTGGAGTCGGTTCAACACGATTATCGTGGCTATCAGTGTGCTGACAGGCAAAATGATCATCTGCCAGAGTGGTACGGAAAGAACAGTGAGGATAAGAAACTGCGAAAGGCTTGCGCCTTTGTTGACAAGAAGCTCAATGAGCCGCAGCGCCTGGGACAGCCACACAATTCCGATCAAGGTGACGGCAGTGATCGCAAGCCATACCAGAACTTGTTTCACAATATAGCGATGAAGTTCCATCTTATTGTGGCACCTGTTCAACTATTATCCAGCATTCAGGAAAAATGCATGATTTGATATTTTTATCAACTAAATAGGACCTGTGGGCAAGCTTTTCCACCTGAACACTTGATATTCTTTACCCTCATCCCAATACTACAGTTAAATACATTCTTTCACCATGCCTTTCTCCGAGGCGAAATTGAGGATACATCATGACCGCTACCCTGAACCTCAGGTTTGAAAATATTTCAGATACTGTTTCCTTTCCGGCAATAGTTTTCGCAACCAAGCCGGCCGGGGAGGATAAGGATATTATCCTTTCCCCAACTGCACGGAAACTTGATGATGCCGCAGGCGGGGTGCTGAAACGGGCTATGGATGAAGCTGAATTCAAGGCAGGGGACGGATCAAGCCTTGTTGTCCGGGCGGCGGAAGGAACCATTCTGTTGATAGGAAAAAATGCGGAGCACACATCTGCGAGAGATCATGAAGATCTAGGCGGGCATATCTTCGCCGCAATGGGCAAGGCCCGGATCAGCACTGCAACGCTCATGCTTGATGATGCTGCGGCGGATCAGGTTGCAGAAGTCGCGCATGGTGCGATGCTGGCCTCCTATACTTTCAGCCATTACTTCACCAAAGGAGAGAAAGCGACCCCCAAGCAATATAGCCTGACCATGGCATCGGCTGAAGCCGGTAAAGCCGAAACCGCCTTTGCCAGGTTGCAGGAAAAGACAGAGGGGATCTTCCTTGCCCGTGATCTGGTGACGGAACCTGCAAATATTCTTTACCCTGTCAGTTTTGCCGAACGTTGCCTTGCCTTACGTGAACAGGGAATAGAAGTTGAAATCCTTGACGAAGATGCCATGCGAAAGGAAGGGATGCATTTGCTGCTCTCTGTTGGTCAGGGCAGCCGCCGTGAATCCCGGATGGTGGTAATGCGCTGGAATGGCGGCGCCAAGGATGAAAAGCCTCTTGCGCTTGTGGGTAAAGGCGTCTGTTTTGATACAGGCGGTATTTCCATCAAGCCTGCTGCCGGCATGGAAGATATGAAATGGGATATGGGTGGTGCCGCGGCCGTCACCGGTGCCATGCGGGCAATCGGCGGCATGAAGCTCAAGCGCAATGTTGTCGGTCTCATCGGACTTGTTGAAAACATGCCGGATGGTGAAGCCACGAGACCGGGGGATGTCGTAACCTCCATGTCAGGACAGACCGTTGAAATCATCAACACTGATGCAGAAGGCCGCCTTGTTCTTGCTGATGTGCTGACCTATGCCTTGCGTCATGTCAAACCGGAGAAAATGGTCAATCTTGCCACCCTGACCGGTGCCATTATCGTATCGCTGGGCAAGGAACATTCCGGTTTGTTCAGCAATAACGATGATGTGGCCGAAGGGTTGATCCGGGCTGGCCTTGATACAGGTGAAAAAACATGGCGGATGCCGCTGGGTGAGGAATACGATAAGTTGCTCAAATCTCATATTGCCGACATGAAGAATATTGGCGGCCGTTGGGGCGGATCCATTACGGCGGCCTGTTTTCTGGAAAGATTTGTCGAAGGTGTGCCATGGGCGCATATTGACATCGCGGGCATGGCCTGGTCGGAAAAATCACGTCCGACTGTTCCCACCGGAGGGACGGGGTATGGTGTACGCTTGCTGACACGCTGGATTGAAAACGGAGCCTGAATTCAGGATGGCGGCAGTAGCGTTCTATCACCTGACACGCCATAGCGCTGATGAAGCTCTGCCGCCTCTTCTGGTCAAGACCATGGCTGCCGGGAAACGTGCTGTTATATGCTGTGATGAAGCAAGATTAGGGCAGTTTTCAACGGCGATATGGTCACGACAGCCGGAAAGCTGGTTGCCTCATGGTGTGGCTGGCAAGGACGATGACGATGCCGGGGTCTGCCCGATCTGGCTGACGGGAGATGCGAGTGTCAATCCGAATGACTCGACGTTCTTTTTCTTTCTGGACGGAAGGAAGCCTCAACTGCCTGCTGATGCTGAGCGGGCCTTTATTCTGTTTGACGGGCATCTGGAGACTGCGGTGGCCGAAGCCCGCGCGCAATGGAAGACGTTGAAAGACGCTGGCCATGAGCTCAGCTACTGGCAACAGGAAGAAACGGGCAGCTGGACCCGGAGCGCCTGATTAGGGGTTAATTGACCGGATACGCCCCGGCACGTCCCCTTATCCTTTATATGATGCTTGCCAAGCGGGGCTTGCGTCTCTATAAGGCGGTCAGGACAGCAGGTCAGGCCTGCATCACCCCAATTTCAGAGGATATAACATGGCTCTCGAACGTACGTTTTCCATCATCAAGCCTGATGCAACCCGCCGTAACATCACCGGACAGGTTGCCGCCCGCCTTGAAGAAGGTGGTCTCCGCATTGTTGCTCAGAAGCGGATCAATATGACCCGCGAGCAGGCAGAAGGTTTTTACGCAGTGCACAAGGAACGCCCCTTTTTCAATGATCTGGTTGCTTTTATGACATCCGGCCCGGTGGTGGTTCAGGTGCTTGAAGGTGAAAACGCTGTAGCCCGCAACCGTGAGATCATGGGG
Source organism: uncultured Hyphomicrobiales bacterium (assembly GCA_964580905.1). Lineage (GTDB taxonomy): Bacteria > Pseudomonadota > Alphaproteobacteria > Puniceispirillales > UBA1172. The sequence continues at coordinate 30,359 of CAZOLR010000017.1, forward strand.
GCAACCAATCCGGCAGATGCGGCTGAGGGAACCATTCGTAAAGATTTTGCCGAGAGCATTGAAGCCAACTCCGTGCATGGCTCTGACAGCCTTGAGAACGCGGAAATCGAAATCAATTTCTTCTTCAGTAAAGATGAAATCACCGGTTGATCCGGATTTTGTCTTGTAAAGAAAAAGGGCCGTTTCAACGGCCCTTTTTTATGACTGACGTGAAAGACTACAGCAGAAAAATTGCCATCAGCACCAATACGGTTACAACAGCGATGATGGAAATCTTTGAAAAGGTCATAAACCCTTTGTAGGTGTTGAGGTGCTGGCGCGCGTGGCTGTCAAAATTGGTTGTGTCCATGTCGGTCCCCCGATTTATGCGTGAATGGCAATGATCATCATAGACGTATTTATGAACTAAACGGCAGGCCATTTCAAGGGGTAGGGAAGACCTTCAATCTTCCCTTTTACACCACCTTCCCTCAGGGTTGCATTTCCCCCGCTGGTATCAAGTAAACCTGCCGCAACCGCGCCGACCACCAACGGGTAGAGCCGGTGTTCTTCCGCCAGAACACGGGCCGCCAGGGTCTCGGCGGTATCGTCGGCCCGCACCTTTACCCGTCGTTGCCCCAGCACTGGTCCCTCATCCATGCCGGGTGTTACAAGATGAACGCTGCATCCGTGCTCATTATCACCTGCTTTTATGGCTTTCTCATGGGTGTCCAGCCCCTTATGCCTTGGCAGAAGAGAGGGGTGGATATTGAGCATTCTGCCGGCAAATGTTGCACAGAATTCAGGGGAAACAAGTCGCATATATCCCGCAAGGCAGATCAGTTCGGCCCCCTGGGCTTCAAGGGCGTCTATAATGCGCTTTTCATGATCGTTGCGGCTTTCATCAGCCCGTTTGGGGATGCTTTTTGTTGCGATACCCCTGGCCGCCGCTATCGCCAGTCCCGGTGCTTCGCCATCAGCCAGAACGGTAGCAACCTCAACATCGCTTTCTTCCTGTTGGGCATAGTCAAGGAGGGCCAGCATATTGCTGCCCCGGCCTGAAATCAGTATTCCCAGTCGAAGGGGCATGTCAGCTCCAGCTATCCAGCCCGTTCAGGAGAACACGTTCCTCATCTGTCTTATTGACAAGCCGGCCGGCGATCCAGGTGTCGTGACCATTGGCCCGGATAGCGTTCATAGCCTTGTCGGCGTCTTTCTCTTCAACATAGATCAGCATGCCAATGCCGGTATTGAAGACCCGCGCCATTTCCAAGGCAGGCACAGCCCCTTCGGTCATCAGCCAGCGGAAGACTGAAGGCATGTCCCAGGTGCTGAGATCAAGTTCAAGGGCGAGCTCTTCACGGAACGCCCGGGGCGGATTTTCGATCAACCCGCCGCCCGTGATATGGGCAAGCCCATGGATATGATCAACACCACCCAGTTCGGCGATAACGTCGCGAATGGCGGTGACATAAATTGCTGTAGGCTCCAGCAGGACTTTGCCAAGGGTGTTTTTCTGCGCGAACGGGGCGGGGTCATTCCAGTCCAGACCAGTACGCTCCACGATCTTCCGGATCAGGGAGAAGCCGTTGGCATGGGCCCCGCTGGAGGCGATGGCGATGGCGATATCACCTGCCCTGGTTCGGGACGGATCGATCATTTGTCCACGTTCCATTGCACCAACACAGAAGCCCGCCAGATCATACCCACCATCGGGATAGACGCCCGGCATTTCAGCGGTCTCACCACCAATCAGTGCACACCCTGCCAGAACGCACCCATCAGCTATGCCCGCAACAACATCAGCGGCAATCCGGCGGTCAAGCTTGCCTGTTGCGTAATAATCAAGAAAAAAGAGAGGCAGGGCTCCCTGTGCCAGCACGTCGTTGACACACATGGCAACAAGATCAATCCCGAGGCCACGGTGATGCCCTGATGCCCGGGCAATTTCGAGCTTTGTACCCACCCCGTCGGTTGCGGCAACAAGAACGGGATCGTTAAACCCTGCGGCTTTCAGATCAAACATGGCGCCAAAACCGCCAAGGGCAGCATCGGCACCCGGACGTGCTGTGCGGCGGGTATCCGCGCCGATGTCATCAATAAGGGCATCGCCCTCGTCAATATTCACCCCTGCGGCACTATAGGTCAGCGGGATGTCTTTGTTGTTTTCCGTGCTTATGATAGCCTCCTTCAAGGTATTCCCCATCGGGTTTTAAGAGGAACTTGGAGTTATGTCATGCCGTATTTCAATCGTTATACGCTGATTCTGGCTTTTTGCGTCAGTCTTTTCCTCGGCAGACCGGATCAGGCTCTGGCTGAAACCTCATGCGCGGCACCTGCTTTTCTGGTCAAAGGCGTTAAGGTTGAGGCCGAATCCGTATCCGGTGACGCCGCCCGAAAGATTGCCATGAATATGGGGATTGAGAAATCCTGGCAGAGGCTGAAATCAAGGCTTGTGCTGGACGAGCAACCTGATGCCGATGAAATCAGCACCGAAGATATCAGCAATCTGATCGATTACACCCGCCTTGTTCGTGAAACGGTATTGTCGCAACGATATCTTGCTGAGTTTGATTATTGTTATGACCGGGATCTGGTGCGTGCTCATTTCAAGGAAACATCACAACAGCACGCCGAGCTTGTTTCCGGCCGGATGCTTGTCCTGCCGGTCTGGAATATTCCGGGTCAGCCCAGAATCTGGCGTCAACCCAACCACTGGCTTGAGGCATGGCGGCTTGAGCTTTCCGGTCATGACGGGCTTGTTTCCTTGTCCCTGCCCAAAAATCTGGCCACGGAACGGGCGGTGGAAGCTGAAGCCATCGCAAAGGGGGAGGCGAAGATGATCGCCACCGCCGCCAGACTTGAGAAGGCTGAACGTGTCATCATCACCACAATCACCCCTGCCATTGCAGAAAGCGGCGACGGACAGGCGTTGAACATGAACGCGAAGGCCAGACTTTATAACCGGAATGGAAAACTCGAATCCGAATTCTACTCGCTAAATGACATGTTGCTTCCCGCCAATAAGGCTGAGAAGACATTGAGATGGCTGTCCGGAGAGATTATCGACGACATGGAAGATGTCTGGCGCAAGACAAATGTGCTGGCCCATGAACCTGTCGGGTCAATCGGGATGTTTGTGCCGGCAAAGGATGTCAAGGTATGGTCGGAAGCGCTGAAGACGATAGAGGGGCTTGCCCCGGTGCACAGCATTGCCGTATTGCATGTTGATTCCGATGGCGGGCTTTTGCGTGTCAATCTCAACAGTTCCATGCGCTCACTCAGCTATGCTCTTGAAACCGCTGGCCTGATGCTGAAGCCGGGTCCTGATGCTGCCGGGGGTGAACGGCTTAACCTTCTGCCCCTTGATCAGTAAGGTGTTTTGATGAACACATCGCAGTTTACAATTGATTTCACATCGCCGCCGAGTTTCGAGAGACAAGATTTTATCCTGGGTGGGTGCAATGCCATTGCCGCAGACTGGATAGACCGCTGGCCAGACTGGCCGGGACGTATCCCTGGTGTATTTCTCCTTGGCCCTGCAGATGCCGGAAAATCTCATCTTGCTGCCATCTGGATGAAGATGAGCAACGCCAGTTTGCTGAAAAAACTCTCGCCCGATGATCTTGAGGTACTTGGCCCGACGCCACATGTCGTGCTTGATCATCCTCTGCCCGGCCAGTCCTGGCCTGAAGACATTCTCTTTCATCTGCTCAACCGGATTTCGGAAGGGGGGAGTCTTCTGGTTCTTTCCCGCGTTCCGGCGGCTGAAATGGGGTGGTCTCTTGCTGATGTTGCATCACGCATGGCCGGTCTCGTTGCCGCTGAAATAACCACCCCTGATGACAGCCTTCTCACGGCGCTTGTCCAGAAACATGCGGACGATCTTGGTCTTGCCCTTGACGGTGAGGTTGTGCGCTATATCGTTGGTCGGATGGAACGAAGTTTCTCCTCCGCGCGGGCGATCATTGCAGCCACTAATGCACTCGCGCTTGCCCGGAAGAAAAAAGTTACAATTTTAATGGCACGTGAAGTGCTGGATCAACAGCAACCACGATTACTTTAAAAGGAAGGGATTAATCATGGACCTCGGAATTACCGGTCGTCTTGCGATTGTATGTGCATCAAGCAAAGGGCTTGGCCTTGGCTGTGCCGAAGAGCTGGCGGCCAATGGCGTCGATCTTATCATGAATGCACGCAGTGCGGATGTTCTGAACGCTTCTGCTGAAAGGTTGCGGGATACCTATGGCGTGAAGGTCAGGGCGATTGCTGCCGATATCACAACCGAAGAGGGCCGTAGCGCGGTTCTCGGGGCCGCTGACAAGACAATCGATATCCTGATCAACAACGCCGGTGGCCCGCCGCCGGGTGATTTCAGGGACTGGAGCCGTGACGACTGGATTGGTGCGCTGAACGCCAACATGCTCACCCCGATTGAACTGATAAAGGCGGTTATTGATCCGATGATCGATCAAAAGTTCGGCCGCATCGTCAATATCACTTCCGGATCAGTTAAAAATCCGATCCCCCAGCTCGGCATGTCCAACGGCGCACGGGCAGGTCTGACCGGGTTTTGTGCCGGTATTGCCCGCCAGGTAGCAAAACATAACGTGACGATCAACAATCTTCTGCCCGGGCAATTCAATACCGACCGGATCAGCAATCTCTTTCAGTCAAGGGCTGAAAAAGAAGGCCGTTCGGTTGATGAGATCCGTGCTGTTGCTGAGGCAGCCAATCCATGCGGAAGAATAGGGGAGATTAATGAATTCGGTCAGGCTTGCGCCTTCCTTTGCAGTGCTCATTCCGGGTATGTGGTGGGGCAGAATCTGCTGATCGATGGAGGCGCTTTCAATTCAAGCCACTAATGCGGTTGAGCTTTCGGGTTTGTTGTCGGAGAAATCGATTTCTGGTATATGCTGGATAGTATAACCACTCAGCTTCAGAAAATTGGGCCAATTCCATGGAAATGGAAACTCCTTCACTTGTTGTGTCGTCGGATGAAACACTTCCGATCCCGCCTATAGGCGATGAAGATCAGCGCAATCTGATCAATCGGGAGATTTCCTGGCTTGCTTTCAATGAAAGAGTTCTTGCTGAGTCAAGCAGCCCCCGCCATCCCCTGATGGAACGATTGCGCTTTCTTGCCATTTCTGCAAACAACCTCGATGAATTCATGATGGTGCGGGTGGCTGGCCTCAAGCAGCAGGTGGCAAGAGGCATGCTTGAGATCGATCAGGGGCTGACGTCACCGCAGGATGTCCTGTCGGCAATTTCATCACGAGTTTCCCTGCTTCTGGCACGGCAGCAGGTTATTTTACCGGATATTCTGTCCCTGCTTGCTGAGGAAGGGGTGGCTGTCGTCGGGCGCGATGATCTCAGCGATGAAGACCGCCAATTCCTTGCGCAGTATTTCAATGCGGAAATCCTTCCCGTGATTGCCCCTATGGCGATCGACCCGGCACATCCCTTCCCGTTCATCGCCAACCGTGGATTTGGGATGTTTCTTGGGCTGGAGAAAAAAAAGGGCAGGGAAATGCAGGCGCTTATCCTGCTGTCGCCCAATCTCAAACGCTTTATCTCTCTTCCCGGCACGGCGGAGAGGTTTATTGCGCTGGAAGATGCCATCATCCTCAATCTTGCCTCGATTTTCCCGGACCACACCCTGATGGATCACGTCATGTTCCGTGTCCTGAGAGACAGCGAGCTTGAAGTGGATGAAGAAGCCGAAGATCTGGTGGCGACGTTCGAAACAGCGCTGAAGGCACGCCGCCGCGGTAATGTGATTGCGCTGGAACTGTCAACGACCACCGACAGAACACCCTTTGTCAGCAGCCTCCTTGAGGCCATGATGGTAGATGAAGCGGATGTGGCGCATGTTGGCGGAATGATCGGACTTAATGATCTGGGGCAGCTTTGCGGCTATGGGCCGGATCATTTGCGATTTCCGTCCTACACGCCTCGTTTCCCGGAACGTATCAGGGATTTCGGGGGCGATTGCTTTGCCGCTATCCGGTCCAAGGATATTCTGGTTCACCATCCGTATGAAAGTTTTGATGTTGTCCTGCAGTTTCTTCGCCAGGCCGCCGAAGATCCAAAGGTGATCTCCATCCGTCAGACGCTGTATCGCACTCTTCCGGATTCGCCGATTGTCCGGGCGCTGATTTCAGCCGCCGAACAGGGGAAGTCCGTGACCGCGATGGTGGAGATCAAGGCCCGCTTTGACGAAGAGGTCAATATCCGTCTGGCCCGTGATCTGGAACGTGCCGGCGTTCAGGTCGTCTTCGGGTTCGTGGATCTCAAAACCCATGCGAAGCTCTCTCTTGTTGTCCGCCAGGAAGACGGGGTTTTACGGTCCTACGCCCATTGCGGGACCGGAAATTATCATCCTGTGACCGCCAAGGTTTATACGGACTTGTCTTTTTTCACATCAGAGCCTGAGATTTGTTCGGATATTATCCGGATTTTCAATTTCATGACCAGCTATGTTGAGCCGAAGAATCTCAACAAGGTCGGATATGCGCCGGTGACAGCCCGCAGGATTTTCACCGAAGCCATTGATCGTGAAATCGAGGCCGCCAGAGCAGGAAAACCCTCAGGCATCTGGATCAAGGTCAATTCCCTGGTAGATACAGCTTGTATCGCAAAACTGTATGAAGCGTCTCAGGCTGGCGTCCCCATTGACTGCGTTGTCCGTGGGATCTGTTGCCTCAGACCCGGAGTGGCCGGTTTGTCAGAAAATATCCGGGTCACCTCGCTGATCGGACGTTTTCTTGAACACGCACGTATCTATGTGTTTGCCAATGGTGCGGCGCTTCCGTCCGGGCAGGCCAAAGTCTATATTTCATCGGCTGATCTGATGCCGCGAAACCTCAACCGGCGGGTGGAAATCATGATGCCCATAGAAAACCCGACCGTTCACCGGCAGATCATTGACCAGATTATGATGGCTAATCTCAATGACAATCTCAACAGCTGGCAGTTGGCTTCGGATGGGAGTTATCACCGTATTGCCGTAACTGGTGAAGAAGAATTTTCCGCGCATCATTTTTTCATGACCAACCCCAGTCTTTCTGGTCGTGGTTCGGCCCTGAAGAAATCAAAGAAAAAATCTAACAGGGCACTTAAAGACGACTGAAATGAAATCCGACCTTGAATCTATCCAGCTTCCGTCACAAGAATCCATAACAAGCGACAAGCGGATCGCCCTCATTGATATCGGGTCAAACTCTATCCGTTTGGTGATCTATCGTGCCGGCGGGCGTTTGCCGCATCCGCAATTCAACGAGCGTGAGGTCTGCCGTCTGGGTGAAGGGGTGATGGCAAATGGGAAAATGGCGCAGGACCGTATAGATCATGCGATGGAAGCGCTGTCACGCTTTGCTCTGATTGTCCGGCACAGCCGGGTTGAACGTTTGGAAGTTTTCGCAACTGAAGCGGTGCGGCGGGCTTCAAACAGCCCGGATTTTCTAGTATCTGCCGAATCTCTTCTCGGGGTTCCTGTGCGTATTCTCAAAGGGTCGGAAGAAGCGACACTTTCCGCAAAAGGGGTGTTGAGCGGATTTGTTGAAGTTGATGGCGTGGTTGGGGATATAGGTGGAGGCAGCCTTGAAATGCTCAGTATTGTTCCCGGCCAGAAATTGAGCGAAGCATCAAATATCAGCCTTCAGCTTGGCCACCTGCTTGACCTTTCGGAAGAATATATTCATCGCGAGTTGAAAAAACTGGATTGGCTGGCCGCAAGGGAAGGCAGTACGTTCTATGCTGTTGGAGGTGTCTGGCGGGCGCTGGCCACGGCCCATGCCTCTTTTCATAAAAATCGCGTTGATATAGTTCACGGTCTTTGTCTGTCCCGGGACCAGATTCTTGCTCTTATGGAAAAGATTGATGAGGTAGATGGGGTTGTTAAGGGAATTCCTCCTGCCCGGTATGCAAGCATGCGCCAGGGGAACCGTGTGATGCGGTCTGTTCTCCGGGTGATGAAACCTGAAAAGGTTATCTTTTCCAGTTACGGATTGCGGGAGGGCATCCTTTACGATCAGTTAGATGGCCATATTGCCAAAGTTGATCCATTGCTGGCAGGCGCGGCTGAATATGGCGGCATGGCCAGCCGGTTTGATCATCTCGGCCCCGCCCTCATTGCATCGCTTGAACCTTTGCTTGAAGATCTGCCGCCTGAACTGGATCGTCTGGTTAGGGCCAGTTGTTATCTTGCGGATCTGTGCTGGCTTGAGCATCCGGATTACAGGGGTATTCTTGCATTAGATAAAATGCTGGGGCTTTCGGTGGTTGGTATCAGCCACAATGAACGTGTCTGGATGGCGGCAGTGCTTTTTATCCGGTACACCGGAAAATTCCCCAAAAGAAGATTGTTCAAGGGCATGCTGACCCGGAAGGAGCGTAAACTGGCGCGTTTTATCGGCCTGACCTTGCGGATGATGATGACAGTCAGCGGCGGAATACCTGAAATTATTCAGGACATCAGGATGATGTTCAAAAAGAAGAGTATCGAGATTGCCTTTCCTGCCGAAACAATTGGCGAGCAATCAAAACTATGCGAGCGACGTGTTCAGTCCATGCAGGACTATTCAGCAAGAAAAATTAAGATCCTGCCGCCGGAAAAGGATTAATCCCCCCTCACGTCATGCATGCGGATGCGACGTCCCTTGGATGACAGGGCCAGTTGTCCGCTTCGTATGGCTTCGGCATGTTTGCCGAAAATTTCATATCGCCACCCCGTCATGGCTTTGATGCCATCGGTTTGGCCAAGCGCTATGCTTTCAAGCTCACTGGCGCTGGCGATGAGACGTGGGGCGACGTCCGCGTCATCAGATACATGTTTGAGCAGAACCCGCAAGAGATCCACCACAGCCTGCGGAGGCTTGTCTTTAGATAAAACCTCTACCGCCGGCCATGTCTCCTTGGGGGCTGAGGCCGCGTTCGACAGAACCTTGAGCACAGGCTGCACCAGCTTGCCGCTTGCCCCGCCCGGGAACCCCCTGATGCGGTCAATGGCTTTGGCTGAAGAAGGATTGGCAAGGGCCAGCGCAACCATGGTGTCATCCTTGATGAGCCGTGTTTTGGGGACGTTTCGTTCCTGAGCTGCGCTCTCCCGCCAGGCGGCAAGATATTTAAGCCGGTTGAGCACAGCAGGTTTGGTCCCCTTGTTCTTTATCCGCATCCACGCCTCTTCAGGCTCAGTCCTGTAGAGTTCAGGCTCGGTGGTTGCGGCCATTTCCTCGGCCAGCCAGGTTTCCCGTTTTGCTTTCTGGATGCGGCTGACCATAAGGGGGAAGATTTCTTCAAGATAGAGAACATCATCCAGCGCGTAGCGAAGCTGTTTTTCCGAAAGCGGGCGTTGGGCCCAGTCCGTAAACCGTGACGCCTTGTCGATCGTATGCCCCAGCATGCCTTTAACCAGTTTGTCGTATCCAACCTGATCACCAAACCCGCATACCATGGCGGCGATTTGCGTATCGTAAATCGGGGTCGGCAGATCACCCATAAGGTTCAGAAAAATTTCAAGATCCTGTCGGCCGGCGTGAAAAACCTTGATAACCCCAGGATCACGCATAAGGGCGAAAAGCGGGGAAAGGTCAAGGCCATCCGCCATCGGGTCAATAGCAACAGTCTCTTCTGCTGATGCGATCTGGATGAGACAAAGCCTGGCGTAATAGGTTGTCTCACGCATAAATTCGGTATCAACCGCGACATGTGCATGCGCCTTGAGACGCTGGCACAATTCTTCAAGGTCCTGATTGCCGGAAATAAGTTTTGGAGACAAAGACATGAGCATCCTGTTGAATGATGCAATACGGATTGCAATGTTTACTGCCGAAACCGCTTGCACAACGGTATTTTTGGGACACATTATAGGTATTGAACATTAAAACAACCGAAATCATGAGGTATGGCATGCGCGGCCTACGCCAGATAATCTTTGTGTTGGGAATTCTGACACCATTTGTCATCACATCCGGAGACGCAAAAGCTGGCGGATTTCTGTCACATTTCGCGGTTTATGATCTTGATCTTAAATCCGCTGACTCATCTTCGAACGTAAACACGATCGACGGCCGGACATCCTATCGTCTTGAACGTACCTGTGATGGCTGGGCAGCGGTTGAGGATTACGCCATTTCTTTTGGTATTGGTGAAAGTGGCCAGATTTCTAATTTCATTTCCCATTATGAGACGTGGGAAAGCTTTGCCGGAACAGCGTTTTCCTTCAGTGTTGTTGAAAACTCAACCATAACCGGGGAAAATATATACGAGGGATTTGCCAATATCAGTGATGATATGGCGGAGGCCGTTTTCCTTGACGATGCAGAAATGAACAGGGAATTGCCGGCGGATACCGTTTTCCCGGTAAAGCACATGCAGGAATTACTTGCACTTGCGAATAAGGGAAAGAAAGTGCATCAGACATCACTTTTTCTTGGGGGTGACGAGGAAGACGCTGTCTATTTCGTCAGTTCCGTCATCGGGAACAAGAAAAGTGAGGCGCCCGGGGAATTGCTGGGCAACCTTGGACAGGACAGTTACTGGCCTCTTCGTATCGCATATTTCAACCCTGAGGCCGCGGATGCGGAACCGGATTATGAAATCCAGTTCGACATGCAGGAAAACGGCATTATCCGATCCTATTCCGTTGATTACGGCGACTTTGTCATGAGAGCCCGTCTCAGTTCCGTTGAAGCGGTGACCGAAAAAACCTGCTAGTTTTGTTTTTTGTCGATGGCAAGCCTCCGGCCGCGGATGATCTTGCTGTCTCCGTGGCGTTTTCTGACCGTATCCATCGCTTCTTCCAGACGTACCCGGCGTGAAAGATCAGGGTCCGCAAGGTCAGTGACCTCGCCCGCGAGATGATCGTCCAGCATTTCAACACCAATTCCTATGAGCCGCCATTTCTTATCAGGGCTGACCTCACGACTGAGCAGAAATTTACCTGCCTCAAAAATCTGATCTGCCATTTGGGTCGGGGTCATCAGTGTCGTTGATCTCGTGATCGTCCGGAAGTCGTGGGTTTTGAGCTTCAACACCACGCGGCGCCCTGATATGGCCTTTTTTTTCAGTCTCGCGGAAACTTTCTCGGCCAGCATTTCGATCCAGGCGGTAAGAATATTCCCATCGCTTAAGTCATCCTCAAATGTTGTTTCGGATGAAATGCTCTTGGGCGGGCTGTCCGGGGTTACTTTCCTCAGGTCAATGCCAAGGGCACGCTGTTGAAGAGAGGGGCCATGCTCACCGGCTTCTTCAAGGATAAGCCTCACGTCTGCCCTTGCCAGCTCGCCGCAGGTCTCAATCCCGCGGGCTTTGAGACGCTGGACGAGCGTGCGACCCGCGCCGTAGAGAAGAGATACAGGTCTCGGGGCAAGCCATTCAGCCGCCTCCGTTGCGCCTATCACATGAAAACCACGTGGCTTGTCCTGATCAGAGGCGATCTTGGCCATGGATTTATTGGCGGCAAGACCAATGGAAACAGAGACGCCGACATCTTTCTCAACTTGTTTTGCAAGTGCAATCAGACTTGCGGCCGGAGACTGTCCATGAAGACGCTCTGTGCCGGAAAGGTCAAGGAACGCTTCGTCAATGGAAAGGGGTTCAACCAGCGGCGTCAGTTCCAGCATCAGCTGGCGGATCTTCAATCCGGCGTCGCGATAGGTATCCATGCGCGGGGATATCACAACAGCATCAGGACATAAGGAAAGCGCCTTGAACATCGGCATGGCTGACCGGACGCCATGGATACGTGCCACATAGCAGGCCGCGGCGACCACGCCGCGCTTACCCCCGCCGACGATAACCGGTTTGTTGTGAAGCTCAGGATTATCTCTTTTTTCAACGCTGGCATAAAAAGCATCGCAGTCCACATGGGCGATGCTCAGCCGCATGAGTTCGGCATGCTGAATAATGCGTGCGGACCGGCAGGCCGGGCAGGATGATATCGGCGGGGATGTCCCGGCATGGCCGCAGTCCCGACAGATGTAATTTTCATTCGTCATCAGACCACAGCCAGGCCGCCCCACGGACACCACTTGAATCGCCATGAAGAGGTTTCAGCAGAGGCGTGCTGACGTCCCGGCCAAAAACAAAAGAAGGCCATTTCCGGGGCACATTGGTATAGAGACGGTCCAGATTGGAAAGCCCGCCACCAAGCACGATGGCGTCCGGATCAAGGATGGTGATTATCTGGGCCAGCGCCCGCCCAAGCCTGTCTTCCAGAACCTGAAGAACACTTTCTGCCAGGAGATCTGAGGCGGTATTGGCGGCGATCTCGTTCACCGGCAGCATAATGCCGCTTCGTGCGGCGTAATCCTCGCTGACCGCTGTGCCGGAAATGAATGTCTCAAGGCATCCTTCTTGCCCGCACCAGCAGTCATGGCCGGTATATTCGCCGTCCAGGGGCCAGGGGAGGGGGGTATGTCCCCATTCGCCTGCTATGGCGTTTGCGCCGGTAAGAGGACGTCCGTTGGTCACAATGCCGCCGCCGCATCCCGTGCCCAGAATGACGCCGAACACCGTCTCATATCCTGCCGCAACACCATCTGTTGCTTCGGACAATGCAAAACAGTTGGCATCATTTTCAAGCCGGAACGGGCGCCCTGTTCTGGCTTCGCAATCGGCACGGAAATTCTGGCCGTTCAGAATTGTGGTATTGGCCCCGCGAATCCGGCCCGTCTTTGGTGAGATGCTTCCCGGAATCCCCATACCAACCGGGCCGTCATGTCCGGTCTCTTTCCGGGCCAGAGATGTGATGTGTTCTATAGTGTCAAGCAGAGCTTTATAGCTGCTTCTGTCGGTGGGAATGCGATGCCGCCATATGAAGGCACCGTCGCCATCAATAACGGCAGCTTCGGTTTTAGTCCCACCCAGATCTATACCAAGCCGCATATCTTATCCTTTACGAATAAGAGTGCAGTTTACTTGATTTTAGCCTCGCGAAAAAGCACGTGCTTGCGGGCTTTTGGGTCATATTTTTTGAGCTCAAGCTTTTCAGGCTTGGTGCGCGGGTTTTTCTTCGTCACGTAGAAGTAGCCGGTATCGGCGGTGCTTACCAGTTTGATCTGAAGGGTTGCTGGCTTGGCCATAGCAATGCTCCTCGGTTGCGCAAATCATGCGAGTTAACTCAGGCGCGGAAAATCGCCTATCACAGACGGAAAGTCAAGTCTTTATCGCCGCCGCTTTCCCCGCTTTTTCATGTCTCTGGATTTTCTGCCGGCAGGTTTGTTTTTCCGGCCTTTGAAGCCTTTCCCCGGGTTGCCGCCCATACCGCCTTCTGCCCAGGCGAGCGTGACCGTTGCCTTGAGCGGCATGACCTCTTCGATCAGCACGTCAATATCCTGGCCAGTGCGGATGGTGAGCCCTGATCGCTGGCCCTGAATAACCCCGCGGACCGGATCAGTCTCGTAATAATCATCCGGCAGGCGTGAGAAGGGGAGCAATCCTTCACTTCCATGTGGCTCCAGCGTGACGAAAGCACCGAAGCCCGTGACGCTTGTGACCCGGCCTGTGATAATGCGTCCGCGCTGATCCATCATCAACTGGGCGGCAAATCGGTCCGTGGTACGGCGTTCCGCTGCGGCCGCCCGACGTTCGGTTTCCGAAATGCCGGAGGCGATCATTTCCGCTTCTTCCGGACCGGGCGTTGATGCAGGTTTTCCCTGCTCTGTGAGGTGGATAAGGCTCCGGTGGACCATCAGGTCAGCGTATCGCCGGATAGGTGAGGTGAAATGCGCGTACCGCCTTAAAGCCAGGCCAAAATGCCCGGGGTTTGTGATTCGGTATTCCGCCTGTGACTGGCAACGCAGAACAGTTTCATTAAGAAGGGCAAGACCGGCTTCATCCCCCCGCTCCCGTGCCTTTCCAAGAAGCGTGTTGAAAATCTGTGGCCGGATCACCTGACCTTTTGCAAAGCTGAGCCCCATGGCCTTTGCGGTATCACGGAGCCCGTCAACCTTGGCAGGATCAGGCGGTTCATGCGCTCTGTAAACACAGAGCGCCTTTGCTTTCTCTAGGGTTTCTGCCGCCGCGACATTGGCAAGGATCATGAATTCTTCGATCAGTTTCTGGCTGATGGACTGATGCCGTCGTGACACGCCGGTTGCCTTGCCTTCATGGTCAAAGATAATCTTCTTTTCGGGCAGGTCGATTTCCAGCGCGCCACGCTCCTTTCGTTGCCGGGCCAGCACCTCATATGCCCCGAACAGATGATCAAGGCATATGGAAGAAAGCCCCGCCGGTGGATCGGTGTCCATACCTGTTCGGTATTCTTCCAGCCAGTCATAGGTAAGCCGGGCATGTGACCGCATCAGCCCGCGGAAAAACCGATGCTCTTTTAAAACACCTTTCTCATCGATGATCATTTCGACCGCAAGGCATGCTCTGTCTTCTCCGGGAACCAGTGAGCAGAGCCCGTTTGAAAGCGCTTCAGGTAGCATCGGGATGACCATATCGGGAAGATAGACGGAATTCCCGCGGGTCTGGGCTTCACGATCAAGGGCACTTCCCGGGGCCACGTAATGGGCCACATCTGCGATGGCGACGGTCAGTCTCCAGCCTCCATTATCAGCGGGCACAGCATGAACCGCATCGTCAAAGTCCTTCGCATCCGCGCCGTCAATGGTGATAAGCGGGGTGTTGCGCAGATCAACCCTGTTTTCAAGGAGAGGTTTACGGGCCGCATCCGCCTCAGCCAGCGCAGGTTCAGGGAAGACATGCCGCAACTCAAATTCGGCAATCGCCAGTGTTGAAAACGCCCCGGACTGATCCGCTGGCCCGAGGGTGCGGATCACCCGCGCCGTTTTGGGGCCATATCCTGTTGAGCGGGTGATTTCAGCCTCAACAAGATCTCCTGCGCTGAAGATGATCCTGGCATCAGGTGGCAGCAGTTGAAACGATGATTTTCCCTGCCGTTCGACCGGCTCAAGGCCATAGCCTTTGCTGTTTTTGAAAACATGACCAAAAAGCCTTGACCGATGACGATCAAGCCGCCGGATTACCTTTCCGTCATAAGTGGAGGCATCAATGCGGGTCAGCCGCGCCAGAACCCGGTCACCGATGGCAACACTCCGGCCTTTTTTTCGCTCTGCCATGATCACGATCACCGGCATCGGATCAATGGCCGGTTCAACGGGCTCGGCAATGGCATCGCCATCATCGGTGATACGGGTGATTTCAAGGACGGTGACTGGCGGCAGGTTGTCCGGGCTTCCCAGCCGACGGCCTTCAAGACGGTCAATTTTTCCGCTTTCGGCCAACTGCCGCAATCGCTGTCGCAATCTTGCTCTGCCATCGGCACGGATGCCGAACTCTCTTGCCACATCCTTTACTTTCGGTGGGCTGGGCTGACTTGTGATAAAGTCGATCAGATCCTGATCACCGGGCAGGCCCTGATCTTCGGGCACAAAAGAGCGTTTATTGTCAGCATCATCAGAACCGGCACTCATCAGGCGGGCCGTGCTGATTTTTTTCGTCCCGCACCTGAAGACGCACGCTTGGCTTTGGTGCTGGCCGTTTTACGTGATGAAGATTTTTTCGAAGGGGCTTTCTTGCCACGAGGCCGGGTTGGCCCTTTCGCCTTTTTAATCTCAATCAGTTGCACCGCTTCTTCAAGGGTTATGGTCTCCGGATCCATTTTCTTCGGGATCGTTGCGCGGATCCCGTCCTGTTCGACATAAGGGCCGAAACGCCCGGATTTAACCATGATCTCGCCGCCGTCACCATGGGAACCGAGCTTGCGCCCCGCTGTCTTGCCTGAACTTTCGATCAGCTCAACCGCGTGGTTAAGGCCGATATTGAGCACCGTATCGTCAGCAGGAAGAGAGACATAAGCCCCCCCAAACTTGAGATATGGTCCATACCTGCCAATCCCCGCGGTGATCATCTCCCCGCTGGAGGGATGAACGCCGATATCACGGGGCAACGACAACAGGGCCAGAGCCTGATCAAGCACAAGCGTCATCGCATCGATGCCTTTGGGCAGACTGGACCGCTTCGGTTTTTTGATATCTGGCCCGCCGAGCTGGACATAAATGCCGTAAGGCCCCTTTTTAAGCATGACCTCCATGCCGGTTTCCGGGTCAATGCCGAGCAGTTTTTCGCCGTCAGCAAGGTCGCCGCCGGTATCATCACTGCTGTCTTCGCCGATCTGGCGGGTGTATTTGCATTCCG
>CAZOLR010000018.1:0-44328 GCA_964580905.1 uncultured Hyphomicrobiales bacterium
AGCCGAAAGGCGGCGTCATATACGCAATCTGGGTCGTGATCGTATAGAGCACTCCGTACCAGATTAGATCAAAGCCCAATGCGCTGACAAGGGGCACGTACAAAGGGGCAACGATCACCAGCATGGCGGTGTCATCGAGAAATGTGCCCATCAGGATAAAACTCAACTGCATCAGGATGAGTATCATCCATGGAGACAGACCCAGCTGTTCGGTAAACAGTACCTCAATGGCACGGACCGCGCCGAGGCCGTCAAAAATCGCACCAAAGCCGAGCGCGGCAAGAATGATCCACATGAACATGCAGGAAATGCCGAGTGTCTGCCGGACCGACACCTCAAACACTTCCCTGGTCATCCTTCCCTTCAGGATTGCCGTGACAAAAGCCGTCATAGCACCGATGGCGGAGCTTTCCACAAGCGATGTCCAGCCATTGACAAACGGCACCATCATCGCGGCGAAAATGCCGAGAGGCAGCAACCCCGCCCGTAACAGCCGCATCTTTTCGGCAAGCGGCACATTCCTCTCTTCGGCCGGGAGCACAGGCCCGAGAGAAGGCCTGAGCCTGCAGCGGATAAAGATATAGAGGATGAACATCCCTGCCATCATCAACCCGGGGACAATTCCGGCAAGCCAGAGCTGGCCGACAGGCTGACGTGCTATCATCGCATAAAGCACCAGCACCACCGACGGCGGGACAAGTATGCCAAGGCTTGAACCTGCCTGTATCACGCCCGTGACCATGAGTTTGTCGTAATTCCGCCTCAGCAACTCTGGCAGGGCGATGGTGGCACCGATTGCCATACCCGCAACCGACAGCCCGTTCATTGCTGAGATAAGCACCATCAGGCCTATCGTTCCAATGGCAAGACCGCCCGGCACCGGCCCCATCCAGACATGAAACATCCGGTAAAGATCATCCGCGATCCGGCTTTCCGAGAGCACATAACCCATGAAAATAAACATCGGCAAGGTCAGGAGCGGATACCATTTCATGAGTTTCATCGCCGCTGAGAACGGCACATCAACGCCGCCTGTCCCCCACAGTAAAAGCCCCGCCGCCGCGCCCACAAAACCAATCGCGCCAAAGACACGCTGGCCCGTCATCAGCATCAGCATCATGGCCCCGAACATGGTCATGGCAATCAGTTCATGCGACATCAGATCTGCACTCCTCTGAGCCGGGCAAGATCACGGCAGAATTCCGCCAGCACCTGAAGCAACATGAGGAAAACCCCGAAACATAAAACCAGCTTAATCGGCCACAGATAGGGCCTCCATGCCGTTGAACTTCGTTCCATATACCCAAGTTTGTCGCTTGCGGCGTCCACACCTTCGGTAAAAATCAACGTGAACAGATCACCGAAATATGCAAACGGTTCTGTGCCGAAATAACCGAGGGAGTAGGCCATTGATCCCACCGCTCCATAGAAAAGCACCCCGAGATAGAAGAAGAGAAACACCACGGTTACCAGATCAACCCATGCTTTGGTTCTGAGCGACCAGCTGCCGTAAAAGAGATCCATGCGCACACTTGACCCCAACTGGATGGAATACGGCCCGCCAAGAACATAATACGCCACCATGACGAACTGGGCGGTCTCAAGCGTCCACAAGGATGGGGAGAAAAATGTTTTCGACAAAGAGGACCAGAGCAAAACGCCAACAAGCACAAAGATCATATACATCGCTATACGGCCGATAAAACGGTTCATCGCGTCTATACAGCGAATATATGTCATGACTGTCTTTGGCATTATCTGCTCAACCCCCCTGGCGGAACTGTCTTTTATTTTTTTACCCAACCAATTATTAATGTTGGCTTTTTTAACAGTCTTTCCGCTCTGCCGATTGGCAGAATTTTAAAATAATCTCAGCCCTCATAACCAGTATTGTCCGCAGGCTTATGTTCCGTCAACTCTTAACAACGGCCAGACTTTCCGTTGCGGCTGTCTCTTCCGCATATCAAAGGCGAAAAAACAGCCTTAAGCGGGGGGCATAAATTCTTTCCAATTCAGCCGGTTTTTTGAAAACTGATGATTGCCATATTCACTTCTCCAGCAGATAATACATACCAGAATCGAAACTAGTGTAATGCCCTGAGTGACCAGATAAACCGCATAATTCCAACAACATCAAGGATCGTGAGCGTCACACTAAAAGCAGGTAAAAACGCTTGCAGGGATATTTGATCACGTATGATCGTGAGTGCAGAATGGCTGAATTTGATTATGTTATTGTCGGCGCCGGTTCAGCCGGATCAGTGATTGCCGCAAGGCTGACCGAAAACCCCCGGACACGGGTCCTCGTCCTTGAAGCGGGCCCGTGGGGCAAGAACCCATGGCTGCATATCCCCATCGGCTATGGCAAAGTTTTTTACGACAAACGCTATAACTGGAAATATCAGACCGAAGCCGAACCCAATCTCAACAACCGCTCCATCTACTGGCCCCGGGGTAAGGTTTTGGGCGGGTCTTCCTCCATCAACGCCATGGTGTATGTGCGGGGCCATCAGGAGGATTACGAAGAATGGGGCAGAGTTGCCCCGGGCTGGGGCTGGAAAGATGTGGAACCCATGTTCCGCCGCATGGAAGACTGGCTTGGTCCTGAAAAAGATCAGCGCGGCACCAACGGACCACTCGGCGTCACGGATATCAGCTCCATGGCGCATCCCTTATGCCAGGCCTATATCAACGCCGCCGAAGAAGCCGGTATCCCCGCCAATAAGGATTACAACGCAGGGAACATGGAAGGCGCTGCGCTTTTTCAGATCACCACCCGCAACGGGTTAAGGGCATCGACAGCCCAGGCCTATCTCAAACCATCGGCATCCCGGCCCAACCTCACGATCATCACGCATGCACATGTTACCCGCATTCTGCTTGAAGGCCAGACCGCGAAGGGCGTGGAATACATGCTGAATGGCCGGAAAATCAACGTTCAGGCCAGCCGTGAAGTGATCCTCTGTGGCGGCGCGATCAACACACCTCAACTGATGCAACTGTCCGGTATCGGCCCGGGCGCTCTTTTAAAGAAATTCGGCATTCCCGTTATCAAGGATCAGCCCCATGTCGGCCGCAACCTTGTTGATCATCTCGGACTTGAGCTGGTTTACAGCTCAAAGGTGCCGACGCTCAATCAGGTTCTGCGCCCGTGGTGGGGAAAAGTCATGGCAGGCCTCCAGTTTCTTCTTCTCCGCAAAGGGCCATTGACCATGAGCCTTAATCAGGGAGGCGGGTTTGTCTGGCTCGAAGACGCTTCGGGGCCACCTGATCTGCAGCTCTATTTCATGCCCATGAGTTATACCCGCGCCCCGACAGGCGTAAGGCCATTAATGAATCCTGACCCGTTCCCCGCCTATAAGATCGGGTTTAATCCATGCAAACCCGAAAGCCGGGGATACCTTGAAATCCGGTCTCCTGATCCGATGGAGGCCCCGCGGATGCACGCCAACTATCTCGCCACCGAAAAGGATTGCCAGCAGATGATCGCCGGAACGCACCTTGTCCGGCGTATTGCCGCCATGCCCTCACTTGCCGAGCTGACGGAAAAAGAAATCTTCCCGGGCCCGCAGATGGAAACCGATGATCAGATCCTTGAAACAACCCGTGACATCAGCTGGACGGTCTTTCATCAATGCGGCACCTGCCGGATGGGCCGGGATGCCAAATCCGCCGTAGTCGATGAAAGACTAAAAGTGCATGGCGTTGAAAATCTCCGGATTGCCGATGCTTCGATTTTTCCGACAATTCCATCTGGAAACACCAACGCACCTGCTATTATGGTAGGTGAGAAAGCCGCCAGCATCATCATAGGCGAGGCTTAGAAAGAAGACGGCATATGAAACTGAAATCCATTGAAACATTTTGCAATAAGTATGTTGGCTTCGTCCGTGTCACTGCTGAAGATGGTGCCGAAGGCTGGGGGCAGGTCTCCACCTATCACAGCGATATAACCTGCCAGGTCCTGCACCGGCAGGTTGCCCCCTGGTCACTGGGCAAGGACACAAACGACCTTGATGATCTGCTTGATCTGATCACGGAACGTGAACACAAATTTCCCGGATCATACTTAAGACGTGCCATGGCGGGGCTGGACACGGCCATCTGGGATCTCCGCGGCAAGATTGCCGGCAAACCCGTGGCAAGCCTCCTAGGCGGGACACCGGGCCCGATCCGTGCCTACGCGAGTTCAATGAAACGTGATATCACCCCTAAGGAAGAGGCTGACCGACTGAAAGCGCTGAAAGACAAATTCGGCTTTGATGCCTTTAAGGTACGTGCCGGGGCGGAAGTCGGACGCAACCAGGATGAATGGCCCGGCCGGACCGAAGAAATTATTCCGACCATGCGCCGTGAACTCGGCGATGATGTCGACCTGCTTATCGATGCGAACAGCTGCTACAGCCCTGACCGCGCGATTGAAATAGGCCATATGCTTCAGGATCATGGCTTCTGCCATTACGAAGAGCCCTGCCCTTACTGGGAGCTTGAGCAAACCAAACAAGTCACCGATGCGCTTGATATTGACGTCACCGGCGGTGAGCAGGATTGTGACCTGCCCACCTGGAAGAGGATGATTGACATGCGGGCGGTGGATATCGTTCAGCCGGATATCCTCTATCTCGGCGGTATCAGCAGAACACTGCGTGTCTGCCGCATGGCTGAGGCGGCAGGTCTGCCTGTTACCCCGCATTGCGCCAATCTTTCGCTTGTCACCCTGTTTACGATGCACCTTTTGCAGGCCATACCAAACGCAGGCAAATACCTTGAGTTTGCCATTGAAGGTCCTGACTATTATCCTTGGCAGGAAGGTCTTTATACAGAAACTCCGTACCGTATTGAAAATGGTCATGCTACAGTGTCGGACAAGCCGGGATGGGGAATTGAGATTAATCCTGAATGGCTGGCCCGATCCGGCTATCAGTGCAGTGAAGCTTAGCACTGTTGCGGCAGGACGAGTTTCCGGAAAAATTAATATTGGAGGAGAATATGACAACAGCACTGCACTGGGATGATCTTGTCCCAATGGTTGAAAACAAGCAGATCGATACGGTGCTGGCCTGTATTGTGGATATGCAGGGCCGCCTGCTCGGCAAGCGGTTCCACGCCCGGCATTTCATCGATTCCGCCTGGCAGGAAACGCATTGCTGCAACTACCTCCTTGCCACCGATCTTGAAATGGCCACCCCGGACGGATATCAGGCAACATCCTGGGAAAAGGGATATGGCGATTATATCATGCAGCCTGACCTCAAATCCCTGCGCCTTGTCCCGTGGCTTGAAGGAACGGTGATGGTGCTATGCGATGTCATTGATCATCACACCCACGCCAATGTGCCCCATTCACCGAGAGCCGTGCTTCAGGCGCAGGTCGAGCGTCTGCGTGAAATGGGCTATGAGGCCATGATGGCGACTGAGCTTGAATTCTTCCTCTTTGAAAAAAGCTTCGATGAGATCCGCAAAGACGGGTACCGCAATCTTGAGCCGATTTCAGGATATAACGAAGATTATCACATCCTGCAGACAACCAAGGAAGAGCATGTTCTGCGGCCGGTGCGCAATCATCTCTACGCCGCCGGTATCCCGGTTGAAAATTCGAAAGGTGAAGCCGAGGCCGGGCAGGAAGAGATCAATATCAAATATGCCGAAGCCATGTTGACCGCGGATTACCACACGATCGCCAAACATGCGATCAAGGAAATCGCCTGGCAGCAGGGCCACGCCGCAAGTTTTCTGGCCAAATGGGATCATAACCGTGTCGGATCATCAAGCCATATCCACCAGTCACTGTGGAAAGATGGCAAGAACGCGTTTTATGACTCTTCCGATGAACTCGGCATGTCCCCGGTGATGAAAAACTACATGGCGGGATTGTTGAAATACGCCGCAGACAGCACGTATTTCCTCGCCCCCTATATCAACAGTTACAAAAGATTCATGAAAGGCACGTTCGCGCCGACACGAACCATCTGGTCCGTTGACAACAGAACCGCCGGTTTCCGTCTCTGCGGTGAGGGTACGAAATCTGTACGTGTCGAATGCCGGATCGGGGGATCGGATCTCAACCCCTATCTCGCGCTGGCCGCCCAGATCGCCGCCGGTATTGCCGGCATCGAAGAAGGGCTTGAACTTCAGCCCCCGGCGAGAGGTGACGTATATAAGGGCCGGACCGGAAGTATCCCCCAAACCCTGAGCGATGCCCGGGATAAGCTGATGCGTTCCAAAATGTTGCGCGCGGCAATGGGAGACTGGGTAATTGATCATTTCGCGCGATGCGCTGAGTGGGAAATCGAAGAGTTCAACCGGATTGTGACCGACTGGGAAGTTGCCCGCGGTTTTGAAAAAGCCTGATATAAATATTGGTGATCCTATGACGAAGACACTCACATGCCTTTCTCCCATCGATGGCTCCATCTTTGCCACAAGGGAAACCCTCTCTTTTGATGACGCCTGCGGCAAGATTTCAGCCCTGCGCAAGGCGCAACCCGGATGGGCGTCAAGACCGCTTTCCGAACGGATTGCACTTGTTGAAAAAGGGGTGGCTGCCCTCGGCGCCATGGGCGATGAGATGGTGGTCGAACTTGCCCATATGATGGGAAGGCCGGTGCGCTTCGGCGGCGAATTCCGCGGCGTCGATGAAAGAGCAGGCCATATGGCAAAGATTGCCGCGACATCGCTTGCCGATATTGAGGTCGGGGAGGATGAAACTTTTAAACGCTACATCAGACGAATTCCGCACGGTGTTGTTTTCGTCATTGCCCCCTGGAACTACCCCTACATGACCGCCATCAATACAGTCGCGCCAGCGCTGATTGCCGGCAACACGGTGGTGCTGAAACATTCCACCCAGACCCTGCTGGCAGGTGAACGCATGGCGAGAGCCTTTCACGAGGCCGGCGTGCCCCAAGATGTGTTTCAGAATATCTATCTTGATCATGACACAACGCTTCGCCTGATCGGAGAGCGGCGGTTCGATTTCATCAATTTCACCGGATCTGTTTCAGCAGGGCGGGCAATGGAAAAAGCTGCCGCCGGAACGTTCACCGGTGTCAGCACCGAACTCGGGGGCAAGGATCCGGGATACGTCATGGAAGATGCGGATATCGATGCCGCGGTGGATACGCTCATGGACGGGGCCATGTTCAATTCCGGTCAGTGCTGTTGCGGCATTGAGCGTATTTATGTGCATGAAAAAGTCTATGATGCCTTCCTTGAAAAAGCTGTTGCGTGGGTAAAAACGCTCAAACTTGGCAATCCCCTTGATCCTGAAACCACGCTCGGGCCGATGGCTCATCCCCGCTTTGCCGAAACCGTACGTGAGCAAATCCGCGACGCTCTCAGCAAAGGGGCAACGGCACATATTGAACCACTGCCCGAAGATGACGGCGGAGCATATCTTTCCCCACAGATCCTGACCGATGTAACCCACGAGATGGACGTCATGCGTGAGGAAAGCTTTGGCCCTGTTGTCGGGATCATGCGGGTGACCGACGATGCCGAAGCAGTGCGCCTGATGAACGATTCCAATTACGGATTGACGGCCAGTCTCTGGACCACGGATATCAGCCGCGCCGAGCGCATAGGCAACGAGATTGAAACCGGTACTGTTTTCATGAACAGAGCCGATTACCTTGACCCGGGATTATGCTGGACCGGATGCAAGGATACCGGCCGTGGCGGTGGTCTTTCCGTCATCGGTTACCACAACCTGACCCGTCCGAAATCTTTCCATCTTAAAAAGAGAACAACATGACTATTTCCGCCAACTGGTCTTATCCTACTGCTATCCGTTTCGGTGCCGGCCGCATCACCGAACTTCCCGAAGCCTGCGCCCAGGCCGGTATGAAAAAGCCGCTTCTGGTAACTGACCGCGGCCTTGCCAAGGTGGATATCACCACAAGAGCGCTAGATATTCTTGACGCCGCGGGACTTGGCCGTGCGATCTTTGCCGATGTGGACCCAAATCCTGATGAAACCAATCTCGAAAATGGGATCAGGGTTTTCCGGGAAGGTGGCCATGACGGAGTCATTGCCTTTGGCGGCGGATCAGGGCTTGATCTCGGCAAGATGGTTGCCTTCATGTGCGGGCAGACACGTCCCGTCTGGGATTTTGAGGATATCGGGGACTGGTGGACCCGTGCCGATGCCGATGCCATCAAACCTATCATCGCGGTGCCGACAACAGCCGGAACAGGTTCTGAGGTCGGGCGCGCCAGCGTCATCACCAATTCAAAGACACATGTGAAGAAAATCATCTTTCATCCCAGGGTCCTGCCCTCGGTGGTGATCGCTGATCCCGAACTCACCGTCAGCATGCCGAAATTTATCACCGCCGGAACAGGTCTGGATGCCTTCGCCCATTGCGTTGAGGCTTTTTCAAGCCCGCACTACCATCCGATGTCACAGGGGATTGCGCTTGAAGGGATGAGGCTTGTTATCGAAAACCTGCCGCTTGTCTATGAAGACGGGGGCAATATTGAAGCCCGGTCTCATATGATGAGTGCTGCCATGATGGGGGCAGTAGGTTTTCAAAAAGGACTGGGCGCCATTCACGCCATGAGCCATCCCATCGGGGCTGTCTTCAACACCCATCACGGCACAACCAATGCGGTCTGCATGCCTGCTGTGCTTGAACTTAACGCATCCACCATCCGTGAGCGGTTTGACAATGCCACCGGATATCTCGGTATCGAAGGCGGTTTTGACGGTTTCACGGCCTTCGTTCAACGCTTTAATGACGGCTTCTCCATTCCCCGGACCCTGACCGAACTCGGGGCAGATTCGTCCCGCATGGATGAGCTGATCACCATGGCACTTGATGATCCGTCATGCGGAGGCAACCCGGTTCCACTTGACCGGGATAATCTCAGGCAGTTGTTTGAAAACTCTTTCTGATCATAAGGAAACCGGGGATTGATAATGCTTCAGCGTATTCAGCATAAATCCGTCAGGGATATTTTCATCAATATAAGCCACTTCCTTGACCATTTCATGATGCTGATCTTTGCCAAGGCCGCCTACGATGCCGCAAGGCATTTCGGGATCGGGTATCAGGATATCATCAGTTACGGCACCCTGGGCTTTGTTCTCTTTGGTGCGATGGCGCCCATCTCGGCAAAACTCGCTGACCGGTATTCGCGGTCTCTCATGATGGTTGTCTTTCATTTCGGGATCGGCATCGCAGCCATTGTTACAAGCCTTGCGCAGACGCTGGACCAGTTGATGATCGGGCTTGCGCTGATCGGCATTTTCGCATCGATCTTTCATCCGGTTGGCATCGCCATGCTGCTGCGTCGCGAAGGCCGGGTCGGGATCAGACTTGGTATCAACGGCGTTTTTGGCAATATGGGTGTTGCCGCCGCGCCGCTGATTATCGGCCTGCTTCTGCTTATCGGGGACTGGCAGGCAAGTTTCCTGATCTGCGGTGCGTTCTGTCTTGTTTACGGGGTTGTCTTCCTGCTTGCGCTCAGCCCCGAAACGGAGACGGCTACATCACAAAAAAACTCAGGCCAGGCTGTCTCAGGCTTTGCCGAAGGCTGGCTACGTGCCCTTCTTGCCCTGGCACTTTCCACGACTGCAGGCGGGTTCATCTTCGGCGCGATGACCTTTCTGGTGCCAAGATATTTTGAGATTTCCATGACGGAAGTCAGTGTTTCTGTTGCCGTAACCGGGCTTCTTGCCTCGATTGTCTATGCCATCGCATCATTTGCACAGATCGGCGTGGGCTGGTTGATAGACAGGGCTTCCCCCCGCATCGTGCTCTTCAGCATAGCCACCGGACAAGGCATCTTTCTCTATGCGGCCTCGCAATTCACTGACCTCCCGTTGCTGGCGGTGATGATCATAGCCATGAGCTTTGTATTCGGGCAAATCCCCATAACCGACGCGATTATGGTGCGCTATGTCCCCGATGAATGGCGGACACGCATCCTGAGCATCAAGTTCCTGCTCAATCTTTCAGTGGGTGCGAGTGTTCTGCCGCTTTGTGCAGTTCTGTTGCAGAACGGCTATCTGATGGCAGATCTGTTTATCATCATGAGCGCCATGGCCCTGCTGATCATGGCAGCGGCCCTGTTTCTGCCGGGCCTTGCGAAGGCAAAGGAACTCCGGGAAAAAACCGCCTGAGCTCCTTTGCGGAATTTAAAGTATCAGCTATCGCCGGAGCCAACCTGTGCCCATTCCGGCACCCAGGTCGGATAGCTTGAACACCCGGCCGCCCCGAAAAGGGTCAATGTCAGCAAAACACCTGCAACAATCTTTTTCATAAATCTGCTCCTTAATCGTAGACATATTAATAAACGCTAACATAACCTTCACGGCCTGTCATCGGTCTTGCCCCGGGTTTTTCTGACACGGCGGAAATTCAGATCTTTTTCATTACGTCATACTGCCCGGGCGGCAGGCGAACAATTCCATTAATACCGAGAGGCGGCGCATATTCCAGAAACATCTCTGTTGCGGCAAAATCCAGCAGACGACGGGTCAGTCGCCCGACAACATCAGAAGAAAGATGCCCCGGGGCCACAAAGGGCAGGCCCGGGTAATCGGGTGTTTTGCCCAAAACCCGGATACGTTCCATATTTCGGGGAGACTGAAGGTTCGCCAGATTGAGGCTGAGCCGGTCGATCGCGGCCAACATCGCCTTTCCTTCAGAAATCATCTCAACAGAATTCAGGTGGCCGCCACTTAAGACATATCGGGGAAACCTTTCATCTCCCCTGCCCAGCATGTGGGATGCGAAAACAACTGACCCCGAAAAGGAGGAAAGCTCATTAATGGCAACGAGATGACGTTCCGGCTCAAAATCTTCCGGTTTTTCCAATCCTTCCTCAAGCGGGGTGATCAGCACGGAATGATAAAATCCCGGCGGAACGGACAGCTCTGCGAGCGAGAATGTTGCGAGATACGAATACGTGCCGGGATCAGCTCTGGCAAAATCAATGCCGCAGATCTGACCGAAACTGAACCCGTTCTGACGGGTCATGATATCATCAATATCCCCCGCCTCTTCCTTCATCCAGTCTTCAAGAGCTTTGAAAAGGGGCAGGGCCGCATCCGAAAGATACATGTCGAGTTTGGCAAATGACGACGCGGGCTTCATTGCTCTGTTTGCCTGATCATCCCGAGCGCATTTATTCCGCTGAAGAGAAACATCTTCTTTTTTCCTTTTTCATGCGCAGGATAAGGCTAGAAGACCCCGACGGCAATCAGGCGGAAGCCCATGAGAAGAAAAGCAACCAGCACAATCTTCCGGAAGGTATCCTGCGGGACATGATTCCGCATCATCTCACCTATGCGGAAACCTGTCAGCACCACGCACATGCCTATCAGCGACTGGAGCATTGTCTCAGGAGTGAGTGTTCCGGCGATATAAAGACCAAAGGCAAGGGGAAAACACCCGGCAAGGAAGAGAAAGCCCGTGGCGGCGATAAAATCATCTTTTTCAAGGTTCCGGGCCAGAAGATACATGGCAACAGTGGGAGACCAGATTGAACTGAGCCCGCCCAGCACACCTGAGGCAATGCCAAAACCTATCTGCCAGCCTCGTCCCGGCCCGATGGGAAGACGTATCCCGTAAAGTCCGTTGAGGGCAAAGATGATCATCGCGATCCCGATGGAAATGGTCAGAAATGACGTGGGATAACGATTGATGAATATCGAGGTCATAAAAATCGCCAGCATGATGGCCAGTGCAAACGCCCAATATGTCTTTGCAACCTCGATCTTGTTTGCGGCGCGGCTGAACTGCGTCAGGTTTGAGAAAATAATGGGCAGTGTCAGCAGTGCGATGGCATGGGTGGGGGTTGTGACAAGCGTGAGCAGGCCCATGGCCGCCGCCGGCAAACCTATCCCGAGAAAGCCCTTCACAATACCCGAAAGAAGAAAGGTGACCATCATCACCATCAGTACGGTGATATCCAGCGACGGCATGAGGAGGGCAAGAATATTATCCATCACTCAGATTGCCTTTCTTCCTACCCCAGATCCGGATAGACCAGCGGTTTCAGCTTCATCCGCTGCACTTTTCCGGATGGTCCCTTGGGCAGATCATCTAGGACATGAACCATGTCCGGAGATTTGAATTTACCCAGTCGTTCCCGGCAGAACTCAATCAGCTGATCAATATCGATATCGTGATCATCCTTAAGGCGGATACAGGCTTCAACACGTTCGCCATACTTGTCGCAGGGCATGGAAAATGCCGCCGCTTCCAGAACGGACCCGTGCTCCAGAAGAACTTCATCAATTTCGCGTGGCGCAATATTCTCCCCGCCTTTGATGATCAGCTCCTTGATCCGGCCGGAAACGAAAACATACCCATCTTCATCCATATGACCGAGATCACCTGTCCGCAACCATCCGTCAGGGGTGATTGTCCTGGCGGTTTCGTCGGGCTGATTGAGATAGCCCAGCATCACGTTATCACCACGGACAAGAATCTCCCCCGTAACGCCCGGCGCCACAGGTTTCTGGTTTTCATCACCAATAATGACCTCATTGCCGAAGGCAATACCGGGAGAGCCGATCTTTCTTTCACCGGGCGGCATCGGATTGGAAAGTATCTGAGCGCCTGTTTCCGTCAGGCCCATTGTTTCAATAATCGGGATACCGAAACGATCCTCGAAACGACGATGGATTTCAGGCGGCAGTGGCGATGATGCCGATCTTGAAAAACGTAACCGCCCCAGATCACCGGCATCTTCATCGTTGTTGAGCAGATAGGCAAAAAGCGTCGGCACCGCTGAAAACCAGCTGCAGTTATTGGATTTGATCTGCTCCCAGAACCGGTTGACCGAAAAACGGTAGGGGATCACCAATGTGCTGGCTGAAACCAGCGTGCCCATCACGGTAACGCAGAGCCCGTTGATATGATAGATGGGCAGGACACACAGCCCCGCATCATCCGCATTGACCCCGTGTCCGTCGGAAACGTTGCGGCCAGCGGCCAGCAGGTTTGCATGGCTCAGCATCACCCCTTTGGGATTGCCGGTGGTCCCGGACGTGTACATCAGCAAGGCCGGCTGGCCCGGCTCAGGCTGTTCAGGTTCGGAAAGAGGCGTGTTTTCAGCCCATTCTGGCCCCTCTTCCGGATGCAGCGGCACCATCACCGGGGACGTGCCGGCTTCGGATGCGGCCTCTTTGATATCGGCCCTGCAATCGTCCGCCACAAATATGAGGCCAGCCCCGGAATGGTTGAGGACATAGGCCATCACTTTGGCGCCGGCAACCAGATTGAGCGGGGTTGCATGAAACCCGCCATAGGTAATCCCCATGAAAGCAAGGCATGAGCTGATGGAATTATGCGCGGCGACGGCAATTCTGTCCCCGGGTTTAAACCCCAGACCTGTAAGGCGGGATGCAATATCCTTTATGCGTAACAGGGCTTCAGCATAACTTACGCTCACCCCTGTTTCAGGTGAAATCAGCCAGGGTTTCCCGCCATGGGTTCGTGCGTTTAATTCAATCTGATGACGCAGGTCAGCCGGAAGATCAGCCATGTTACTTCCCGAATGTAGTCCAGTAATTGCCAAAAATTTCTTCCAGTTCGGGCTTGTTTTCCGCAATCTGACGAACAACCCGCACACGGTTGATGAAATGCCGCCAGTGCAGATTATCATCAATGGAATTACCGCCCCAACTGCCGCATCCCATGGAAAGTGAGAAAGGAAGGCCGTTATTGAAGAAACCTCCATTGGCAAAACAATGCGCCTGATTAACGATGACGCGGCAGGTGCGTGCTGCCATGGCAAGATGACGTGCCCTTTCATCCATTGATGAGTGCAGGCTTAACGAATGCCCCGCCCCCTGATAATCCTGAATGGTTTTTGCCAGATCAACCGCCGCATCAAAATCTTCGGCACGATACAGCGCAAGGAAACGTGACATCTTCTCACCTGAGATGAGGGCGTCCGGGCCAGCCTTATCCGTCGGGGCAATGAGAAATTGCGTGTTGTCGCCCGCTCTTGATGTAAGATCAAGCGCATCGGTGATAACGTCTATATCCTTGGCCAAGAGGGTGGTGGTCATATGGCCGTCATGCCAGTGAACGCCTTCAAGGCGACTGACTTCATCGGCGGTCAGCACAAGCCCTCCTGCGGATTCGAGTGCCGTGACAACCTCATCATAAACGGAACTGACGGCTATCACCGCATTTTCCGAAGAACATGACGTGGCGTTGTCAAACACCTTAGAGGCGGCGATCTTGGCAGCAGCACCTTTGATATCTGCCGTCTCATCAATGATGCTGACCACGTTCCCCTGCCCGACACCAATCGCAGGAGTGCCGGAAGAATACCCTGCCCGCACATTGTTCTGTGAGCCGGTGACAACAAGCAGATCAGCAAGTTCCATCAATCGTCTGGTCTTTTCTTTTGATGGCGGCAGAGGAACCATCTGGACAAGATCACGCGGCACCCCAACCTTGTCGAGTTCGGCATAGATATAGCCAAGAAGCTGTGTCATTGGCTTTGCCCCTTTAGGGGACGGAGCAACAATGATGGCATTCCCCGTCTTGAGCGCATTGATGATATTGTTGGTCGGGGTTGCCAGTGGATTGGTTGACGGCACAATCGCGGCAATGACACCCTTAGGGCGATAATAGACCGACAGGCCTTTCGCCTCATCATCTTCGATATGACCAAAGGCCTTGACACCTTTAATATCACGCATCAGGCCAAGGGTTTTGTTATGGTTTTTCCTGATCTTGTCATCAGCATTCCCGAGCCCTGTCTCGCTGACAGCCATGACCGCCAGTTCAGCGTTGCGGCCCGGTTCCATCAGCGCCCAGGCAACAGCCTGACAGGCACGATCAAACAACTCCTGCGATCCGTTGGCTTCATACTCAGCCTGTGCCGCCCGGGCGCGGGCGACCATCGCATCAATAGCGGCAATATCACTTTCAGCTGTTGTCATGTCTTCCCTTTTTCAATTCGCTGGAAGGGCAAAAGCAGGTCCTGCCCTTCAAAGACCGGTAATCTGACTATATCAGGACGCGTTCTGCGACCTTGAAGACTGGATCGCCGAATAGATACCCCTCAGCAGTGTAAGTGCACCGGCAATAACCAGAATCGTACAGATCGGGCGCGAGAAATACGTCACCAGATCATAATGCACCATCTGCATGCCCTGGGCGAAATTCTGCTCACCTATTTTACCGAGGATAAGCCCGAGAACAATGCCGGGGATCGAATATCCGGATCGCCGCAACAGAAAACCGATGATACCAGCGGCAAACATGACCATCACATCAAGCACCAGTCCGCGCCCGATATAAGCCCCGATACTGGCCAGCATCAGGATCAGCGGGGCCAGAAACTGAAACGGGATCTTAAGGAGGTAAAGGATCGTCTTTGTTTCCAGCAAGCCGATGAACAGGATAGATACATTCGCATAGAACATCGCGGCAAAAACAATCCAGATCAGATCAGGCGAGTTGTAGAAAACAAGCGGCCCGGGTTCAAGATCATGCATCTGGAAAACCGCCACCATCATCGCGGTAAGCGCGCCACCCGGAAGACCGAGCGCCAGAAGCGGGATCATCGCAGCGCCGGTTGCGGCGTTGTTTGCTGTTTCAGAAGAAATCACGCCTTCTAGTTTGCCTTTGCCGAATTCTTCCTTGTTCTTGGACCAGCGCACCGCTTCGCCATATCCCATGAAGGCGGCAAGCGTAGCCCCGATACCAGGAAGAATCCCGCAGAAGAAGCCGACAAAAATAGACCGCACAACCGCAATTTTATGTGCCCAAAGCTCCCAGAATGTAGGGAAATTCACGCTCAGTTCAGGGGCTTCGTATTTTCCGCTCGCTTTCTTTTCCGCCTGGACAAAAACTTCGGACACCGCGAAGAAGCCCAGTATAGCCGGCACGAAAGCAATGCCCGCCGCCAGATCAGAAAACCCGAAATTATACCGGTTGATCCCGCCGACAGGGTCCTGCCCGATGGTTGCAATCAGAAGGCCGAGAAGAACGGAGAGCCAGCCCTTCCAGATCGTCCGCCCCCCCACTGTTGAAGCCACGGCAAGACCGAAAAATACCAGCGCGAAGATTTCCGGCGGACCGATATTCATAATCGCCCATTTCGCCAGCGGTTCGGTCGCCGACATCATCACCAGTGCCGAAGCTGTCCCGCCGATAGCCGAACAGAGCACCGCGGCACCGACAGCCTTGGCGGCCTTGCCCTGCCTTGTCATCGGGTAGCCGTCAAACGCGGTGGGCGCATTTTCCGGCGCACCGGGTATGTTGAAGAGAATGGCTGTTATGGCCCCGCCATAAGTGCCGGTACAGTAAATCACCGCAAAGAGCATGACACCCTGGGCGGGATCAAGATCAGCGGTAAAGGGCAGAAGAATGGCCGCAAGGGTGAGCATGCTCACACCGGGGATAGCCCCGAAAAGCATCCCGCCAAGCACACCGAAAACAAAAATCGCGACAGTAAAGGGATCGCCGAAAAGCGTCATCGTACCTGTCAGAAAATTCTCCCACATGGCTTTACCTTTACCTACATCAACTGTTGGATCTGCGTTTTTGTCTTGAGCATAAACGCGCTGAAATCATAGAACGGTGAGACATTGCCCTGCGGCAGTGGCGCGTTCAGGAGAAACATGAAAAGAATGATCAGAAAAGTGTAAATGACCAGCGTTACCAGCAATATCATGCCGATCCGGCGCTCTCCCCATGCCAGCATGATCAGCGCGATAAAAAATGGCGTGCCCGCATAAAAGCCGACAGGCTTGAGCAGTATCGCATAAATGAACGGCAGCAAGAGAATGAACGCTGTTTTGGCAACCTGCCCAATGGAATTGTAACTGACTTCACTGCTTTCCTCGCTGAAGCCAACACGGCCTTTCTGGGTTTCGGATCCGTTGTTCCATGCGTAATAGAGATTGCCGATCCCGACGAGGATCAGCAGAAACAGGATAGATCTGGGCCAGCCTGTGGCGCCGAATTTGTAGATTTCAATTTCTTTATTGAATTCAAAGGAAAACGCGAAAAAGACAGCGAAGATGAAGATCCATATCCCTGTCTCAACAAGATGTGCCCGCGATAGATTGCCCATGGTTCCGGCCCTGATCTGACAAGATGATTTTGTATAAAGAGAGACCTGCCCGGTATATGGCCGGACAGGTCAGATTCAAAACAGATCTTATTTAACGTCAAGACCCATCTGCTTGTAGACTTCGCGATACTGCTTGATCGTAGCCGTGATCAGATTCTTTGCACCATCCGTATCACGATAGCTGTCAATAACGTTCATGAACTTGCTGTCGTTGAACTTCTGGTAGCTGTCTTCACAATATCCGCGCTGGAAAGCCCACTGCAGCCACGCGAGACGATCCGCAGGGATGCCCTTGTGCACGAAGAAGCCACGGAAACGGAGCAGAGGTTCAAAATCCATCCCCATTTCCTTATGGGTCGGAACATCGGCAAACACGCCCGGACGCTCATTGAAGATAGTCAGGATTGGCTTGAAGTTGCCGGCGTCAAGAAATTTACGCACATCCCCC
The DNA here is from genome assembly GCA_964580905.1 of uncultured Hyphomicrobiales bacterium. Lineage (GTDB taxonomy): Bacteria > Pseudomonadota > Alphaproteobacteria > Puniceispirillales > UBA1172. The sequence goes on from CAZOLR010000018.1 coordinate 17,503, forward strand.
GGCTGTTCAAACAGGGCATCAACCTGGCCACCAAGCAACGCACCATAGCGCGGCGCACCTTTATCAAAGGAGATCTGCTGGATCTGCATGCCGGTTGCATCGGTGATGAACTTCATGGTCACCCGTTCCATCGATCCTTCCTTGGATACGTTGGCAATGGTAGCCTTGCCGCCTTGTGCCTTCACCCATTCAACAAAACTTGGCCAATCGGTGTACCTTGTCTCATTGGTGCGGATATAGATCTGCGAGAAAGTCACCTGCGAGGTGACCAGCGGCACCAGATCTTCGGCCGGATTCGGGCGGCTGGAATCAAGAGCATGCGCCGATGACGCGTCATCGATATGCTCCAGTACAGAGTAGCCGTCGGCAGGTGCGGCCATATAGGCGGTCATACCAACCGTACCGGAACCGCCGGGCTTATGGTCACGGTTAATGCTGACACCTGTGAGTTCCGTCACGGCTTCGGCCATGGCTGCGGCAACCTGACCGGATCCACCTGCAGGGCCGTAGGGCACGATCATGGTAAGAGCACGATCAGGGAAGCCGCCAGGTTTGTCCATGCTGGCCTCTGCGCGGCGGCATTCACCTGCCTGGGCCATGCTGGCCACACCAGCAATAGTCGCGGCAATGGCGACCGCTGTGAGTTTCTTTGCTGAAAAAATTGTCACGATTTCCTCCAGTTAATATCGTTTTAGCCAATTTCTGACTTTTTATTTATACCTGAAATTAAGGAAGGGGATCCGTGTGGTGTCAACAAAAACTTTAGAATTTTTAAAATTCAGGCCAAATCAATTCCCTTGGAGGTATGATTTCACTTGATCATGGGCCAGTCATTACCCTTGCTGAAAATACCCCTGATATGAGATATGCCTGTCCCCGACAGCGTTCAGCCAGTATTTTTCCGGTATCCGCTCAGCCAGATCACCAGATAAGGCCAGCTCGTTGAACCCGCATTCCAGCGCATGGCGAAACTGACCGACATGGAGATGGCCTTCCGCACGCAACGCCCCCATATAGCCGAGGTTACGCAACTTTCGGGCAAGGGAAAATCCACGCCCGTCATGCGGCGATGGAAAGTGAATTGAAACAGCGTCAAACCGGCCCAGAACAGGCAACAGGTTTTCGACTTCGGCGGTGTTTTCAAGACAAAGATGTGCCTCCGCAGGAGCCCGTCTTTCAAGCGCCTCTTCAAGACCCACTCTGGGACGCCCTGCCCAGTCATCGGCTGTAAATCCCTTATTTGAAACAATTATCCACGTTGCCATTGCCTAGCCTGTCTTTCGGAATTCTGTATTTGGGTAGAGAACAGATTTGAACGGTGCCATGCCAACCCTCCGGTAAAAAGCAAGGAAGGTTTCCGCCTTATCCGTTCTGTTTTCAAGGTAGAACAGGACGATTTTCTCAATGGCAAGGATCACGTCTTCCGCCGCGAAACCCGGGCCGGTCCGATCGCCCAGTGTCGCAGCTTCGGTTCCGTCACCGCCAAGGGTGATCTGGTAGTTTTCAACCCCCGCACGATCAAGCCCGAGAATACCGATATGACCGACATGGTGATGCCCGCATGCGTTGATACAGCCGGATATCTTGATCTTCAACGGGCCGATATCGTGCTCATCGTGGAGTTCGGCAAATTTCAACGCAATATCTTTGGCTATGGGGATGGACCGGGCGGTGGCCAGGGCACAGTAATCCATCCCGGGGCAGGCAATGATATCGGAAATAAGCCCGATATTGCTGGTGGCAAGCCCGGCACCGCCAAGTTCTGTATATATGTTCAACAGATACCGGGCCGGCACGTGAGGAAGAATGATATTCTGCTCATGGCTGATTCTTATCTCATCATAGGCATAACGATTGGCCAGATCCGCAATAACCCGCATTTGCTTTGCGCTGGCATCCCCCGGTGTCTCTCCCGGTGCTTTCAGCGAGATACTCACGATCCGGTGGCGATGGTCACGGTGTGTGGCCACATTATTCTCGCACCACCTGGCAAAGCCCGGAGAAAGAGCCTTGTCTTTTTCCAGATCATGATCCCGGGCCAAAGAGAAATCAGGTTGCGCGAAACTTTCACGTATCCTTTTCATCATCTCCTGAGACGGGCCAACCGTTCCGCGGATAGATTGGAAATGGCTGTCAATCCACCGCCGCGCTTCGTCTATGCCAAGCTCATCGATCAGGATCTTGATCCGGGCCTTGTATTTGTTATCACGGCGGCCAAACCGATTGTAGACATGCAGGATGGCATCGATATAAGCCAGCAGATCCTCTTCCGGCAGGAACTCCGTCAACACCCTGCCCACTCTTGGCGTGCGCCCGAGACCGCCACCAACCCAGATGCGATACCCTTTCTCTCCTGCCTCTCCCTTAAGGGCCTTGATCCCGATATCATGAAAAGCCACCACCGCGCGGTCTTCATCAGAACCGGTAACGGCGATTTTAAACTTGCGGGGAAGGAAGGCGTATTCCGGATGACCGGTGGACCACTGGCGCAGGGTTTCCGCAACGATACGCGGGTCTTCAACCTCATCGGCAACCGCCCCGGCAAAATGATCCGCCGTCACATTCCGGATGCAGTTACCTGAAGTCTGGATAGCGTGCATTTCGACTTCGGCCAGAGCCTCAAGGGCATCAGGCACATCAGGCAGGCGTATCCAGTTGAACTGGATATTCTGCCGTGTGGTGAAATGACCGTATCCCTTATCATAGGTCTCAGCAATATCGGCGAGCGCGTGCATCTGACGGCTGTTCAGCGTCCCGTAGGGAATGGCCACCCTCAGCATATACGCATGAAGCTGAAGATAGAGCCCGTTCTGAAGCCGGAGAGGTTTGAACTCATCTTCGGTCAGGACACCATCAACACGGAGCTTCACGTGCTCCCGGAATTCCCTGATCCGCTGCCTGAGATACTGGTGATCAAAATCCGTGTACTTATACATATTGAGCCTCGTTACCGGCCTGTTTACCATGATGGGGGTTGCCTGGCCCGAGGGCGCGAATACGCTCCCGCAATGAAACCGGGGCGACGGGGCCCTGATCTGTCTTCACTGCAATCGCATAGGGGCCGATCAGCTCGCTCGGGGCGGCATTCGCCTTGGCCAGCGCCCCTTCAACCAGATCTTCGGAGGAAAAAACCTGCGCATCCTCAATCCTGCTGACCCATCCCGACAAGCCGAGATAGATCACCTCGCCTGAGCCAAAAGAATTAGCCGTAATGACCTTGGGTTCCATCAGCTGATTTCCCTCATTTCACCTGTGACCATATCCTGAACACCAGCATCGCCTGAAACCTGGTGCATTCTGCTTTCATGGGGTGACAGGCCGTAGAGAATTACCGCCGGCCCCTTCATGCCCTGACCTGCGCAATCTTCGACCATTGTTGCCAGAGACGTTGCCAGCCATTTTTCTTCTGCATGCCCGACCGATTGCCCTATAGTCACCGGAGTTGAAGGCGAAGCCCCCTGCATCATCAACCGGCTTCTGATATAGGGAAGCGCCTTCACACCCATGTAAATCGCGGCAACCGAACCCGGCCCGGCAAGACGACGCCAATCCTGATCTGCATATCCTTTACGGTCATGTCCGGTGATCAGATGGACAGCCTGATTGCGGCCACGCCGGGTAAGTGAGATCCCCATATCTGCCGCCGCCGCTGATGCCGCTGTAATACCGGGGACAATCTCAAACTGAAGGCCAGCGCCGTGCACCGCCTCAATCTCCTCATCGAGGCGTCCGAAAATACCCGCATCACCTGATTTGAGTCGCACCACCCGAAGGCCGGCCTGCGCCTGCCTGATAATCAGCGCATTGATATCGTCCTGTGACCATGACGGCCCGAACCCCTCTTTGCCAACCTCAATGATCTCTGCCTCACGCCGGCAAAGCTCAAGAACCGGTGCCGGCACAAGACGATCATGCAGAATAACATCAGCATCATCGATAACCCTGAGCGCTTTCCGTGTCAGAAGATCAGGATCCCCCGGACCGGCGCCGACAAAATGAATGGGATAGATGGGCGGCTTGCCATCTTCAGGTGGAGCCGAATGGCGCTCTTTATGTCTGCCCAGCAACTCATGCAGCCTAGCCTGCACAGCACCTCTGAGCGCCGCATCATCCCACCCCTTGTTTTCACGCCGGATGGACGGAACAACCTCATCCAGAAACTCACCCCAGAACCGCCTTCGCGCTGTCCCCGGGGCAAGCATTTCCACTTTTTCCCGAAACGAACCCATTTCTCGAGCCAGCATTCCTGTGTCTTGCGGCAGCATGGTTTCGATCTGGCTTTTGATCCGCCGGGCCAGTACCGGTGATGTTCCCTCGGTGCCGATCGCAACCATCACCGGGTCCCGGTCCACCACAGCCGGTGTGATGAAACGTGACCGCGGCTTATCATCGATAACGCAATAGGGAAGTCCTGCCCCCTCAAATACGGCGATAGCGGCGTCGCGTTCGGCTTCGTCTTCACTGCCGATATAGGCGAATACAGCCCTGGCGCAGTCCTCCGGGCATACTGGGCGGTCGTAGTGACCAAGATGCCCGTCCCGCACAAGGCGCACGAGATTCGGATCAGTAGCAGACCCGAAGAGGACCAGACCGGCCGAGGTTTTGGACAGCAGCCGTATCTTGGGGAGGGTGATCGTACCACCGCCCACAAATAGCACCTGACGACCGTTCATCTGCATGTAAACCGGAAAATAATTCATTTGTTGCTGCCTGTCCTTCCGTGAACAGGAAACACCAAATTATCCGGCCTGAAACGTATCCACGGCGCAAAAAAATAAATTATTTCTCAAATCATGAAAATTGCAGAAAAGAATTTCTTCTCATGACGTTTACAACGAATTTCCTTGAGCCGGAAATCGCTCGTTCGGAGGGAGAATTCATCATCCGCCCTTGATGGCAGGGACAATGCTATTCTCTGGTTTTCCAGTATTCTTCACCATAATCCTGAAAAATCTCTTCTCCGGGCGCAATATCCCGGACCGCCGAAAAACGAACAAAACGATTATCGTCGTCAATTTCCCATTCTGAATTCGCATCGGATGAATGGTTGTACATCATCCCGAACCCCATCACGACAAGATAATCCGTCTTTACGTCGGGACTGGTGAACAGATAATCATTAAGACGGTTTTCATCCTGAAGATCATCGTCATCAATCACGATATAGGGGCACCGTTCGATCACCTCACCTTTCCTGATAGGCACGGCCGCGAACACCCCTTGTCCATGCACCGGTGAATCACCAATAAAGATTTTGGCTTCAGGCACATTCCGGAGGGCGGAGCTGGTATCAGTCCCCGATGTCTTCACCGCTCTCTTTTTTGAAGGTTTGGCCATGATCTTTCCCTCAACCTGTTCTGTTTCAGGTTTTTTCATGACCAGGCTTGTCTTTCAAGCAAAAAAGAAGGGGCATTTCTGCCCCTTCCCATGTTTCTGATAATGTTGGGATATTATCCCGATTACTGGGCCATCCAGGCGTTGAAACGCTCAGAGATTTCGGCACCGTTATCTGCCCACCAGTCAGGATCGGCAATGACTGTCCGAGCCTGAACTTCTTCACGGTTTGGCATATGCTCAAGGATACGGTCACCAGTGTTGAACCATGGCTCACCAGCTTCGATGATCTTCAGCGCAGAATTACGCATCGGACCGTAGTTGATGTAACGAGCCTGCTCAGCCTGGGCTTCGGTTGAAGACATGTGAGCGGCCAGTTTAAAGGCTTCTTCCTTGTTCGGAGCACCCTTAACAACTACCAGCCATTCTTCTTCCAGAACCTGACCGTCCCAGATGGTCACGAAAGGCTGACCATCATTCAGAACTGCGGAACCAATACGGCCGTTATAGGCAAGAGACATAACCACTTCACCGGAAGCAACCAGTTCAAGCGGCTTGGCGCCTGATGACCAGAAGACAACGTGGTCCTTGATGGTGTCAAGTTTGGCAAAAGCACGATCAATACCTGCTTCGGTGTCCATGACATCATAGACATCGTCAATCGCAACGCCATCAGCAACAAGTGCCATTTCGATCAGTGCGTTACCCCAGGTGTGAATGCCACGCTTACCGGGGAACTTTTCAAGATCAAAGAAATCAGCAATCGTTGATGGCTGGGAACCGAAGGATTTCTGATGCTTGGTCTGGCCATTTGATGGGTAGTCTTTCTCACTGTAGAAAGCGGCATAGGACCACCAGATCTGCGGCACCACGCACTTGTTTGGCAGCGGAACCATCAGGTCTTCAGACATCGGCACACCATCTGGTGTTGGCAGACGATACTCATCAGGAATTTCTTCAAACAGACCTTCATCACAGCCGGTGCGGGCCTGACCAGGAAGAACGTCAACAATGTCCCACTGAACATTGCCGGATTCGACCTGAGCGCGGACTTCACCGAGACCACCGTTGTAGTTGATCCAGTTGATCTTTTCACCAGTCCAGGTTGGTTCATACCCTTTCTGCTGGGATGCGGTGTAGGCACCACCCCATGAAACAACATTGACCTCAGCCAAAGCAGAGGTAGCCAATGTCATCGAAGCCAGCGCAGCAGAAGCTACTATGGTTTTTACAGACATTTTCAAAATAAATTCTCCCAATTCTGTGTGCTATCGGGGTTTACCCCCATTCATTAGGACGTATCACACCAAGATATCATGCGTCAGTCAAGGGATTTAGAGAAATCGGGTGGTAATTTAGCCGGAATTTTCCAAATTTTAGCCCATAAGACCGTGAACTTTCACCTATGTGCTGAACAAACGATACGCATGGGTGGCAATAGCGGTATCCTGTGCGCCGGTTCCAGTCAGATCAGCAATGGTGATATCCTCATCACTCTTCCGGCCCGGGGCATCCCCGGCAATAACCGCCCCTAACTCCACCGCCATGGTTTCATCATACGCCCCGGCCTCCAGCGCCGGGCGCAATTCCCCCAGAAGCCGGGCCTGGGCAATCACATCACAGCAATAGCAATCCGCAAGCCCCGGTATCTTCGGATCAAGTTCGTTCTTTTCATGCTGGTCTGAGCCCATTGCCGTGATATGGAGCCCGGCATGCAGCCACTCTGCCCTGATCAGCGGGGATTGCGAGGGCGTGGTCGTAATCACCATCTGGCTTTCCTTCACCAGAGCCTCAATATCCGGCTCAACACGGACCTTTACATTTCTGTCCCTGAAAACATCATCAAGATCACGGGCGCAAGTTTCTGCCCGGTCGGGTGACCTTCCATGGATAAGAAGATGTTCAAAGGGACGTTCAAGAAAAGCTGCTTCGGCCTGAAGTCTTGCCTGCACGCCTGAGCCTATCACGCCGGCTGTCGTGACCACGGAAGGGGCAAGGTGGCGTGCGGCAACAGCTCCGGCGGCGGCCGTGCGTACATCGGTAAGATAACCGTTATCCATGATTACCGCCTTCACCAGCCCCGTATCTGCCGCAAAATACACAACCAGACCGTTCAGGCTGGGCAGGCCAAGCGACGGGTTGTTGAAAAACCCGGGGGAGATCTTGATGGCAAATCCCTCCAGACCGGGAATATAGGCAGTTTTTACATCAACCTCCCCGTTAACCTCAGGCAGTGACATGGAAAGGATCGGGGGCTGGATGACGTCACCCGCCGCCAATTTGCGAAAGGCATCTTCGATGAGATCAACCATCTCCCGGTCAAGAGTGATCTGCCGGCGCAGTTCATCTTCACTGATCATGAGCACATCACGCATAAATCTGCCCTCTGATCACTTTTTCACCAAGTACAATATCCCTGCCCTCCATGATATCAGCAAACATTTTCATATTGAGATTGCGGCCCGTGATAATCGCCGCCGCAGGCGTTCTGAGGCGGGGGAGCTTGCCTGAGAGAATAGCCGCAAGCCCGACGACACAGGCCCCTTCGGCAACAATACGATCTTCATAGAACAGCGTTTGCATGGCGTGGTAAATTTCCTCCTCCGTCACAAGCAGCATTTCATCCACATAGTGCTGGCAGAGATCCAGCGTATAGCGATTATCCGCACCTATCCCTCCGCCAAGGCTGTCCGCAAGACTGGCCACCTCTTCCACGTCCACGGGTTTTCCGGCGGCAAGGCTGGCATACATCGCTGCCCCTCTGTCCATACTGACCCCGACAATGGTAATCGAAGGCTTGATTGTCTTCGCCGCAAGAGCGATACCTCCGATCAGCCCGCCACCTGAAACCGGCACGATAAGCGTTTCCATATCCGGCAGACGTTCCAGAATTTCAAGGCCGATTGTCCCCTGCCCCGCGATCACATACGGGTCATCAAAAGGTGATATTTCAATCAGCCCCTCATCTTTCGCAAGTTGTTCCGATAAAGCCCAGGCGTCGTCCTGGCTGTCGCCGATGATGCGGACATCGGCACCAAGCGCACGAATTCCCTCTACTTTGACTTCGGGCACCAGCGAAGACATGCAGACCACCGCAGGCAGACCTCGCGCCCGTGCCGCATAGGCCACACCCCGGCCGTGGTTGCCGGTCGAACAGCAGATCACGCCTCTGGCCTCTTCCGGCAGAGATGATACCGCTGTCAGCGCTCCCCTGATCTTGAAGGCGCCTATGGGCTGCATGTTTTCAAGCTTCAGGTAAAAATCCCCGCCAACCCGTCCTGAAAAGAACGGCGACGGAACAAGCGGTGTATGGTCCGCCACCCCGGATATAGCATCGCGAGCTTTCAGAACATCACTGAGATCCGGTTTATTGTTCAACGTCATGGCAAATCACCTCCGGTTACACGTATCCTAGTAAGGATGAGAATGGCGCACAACCCGTTGCGGCCACCTTCTGCCCCGCCATTAAACTGCCCGGCCATCAGGAAGAGAGCTGAAATTCCTCATGGACAATTCCGGCATGGGGGCGGCATACTCACATCGTTAATGGTAAAAGATCTGAGAATTCATGCGTAAGCCGCGGATTGAACTTCCCCTGATTTCACCTGAACCGCTTGAGGTGGTGGTCACCCGTGGCGGGGCTGTGGAAAGCATTCACAACGTCGATATTGCCCTTGTTGATGGCGACGGGCATGTCCTGATTGGCCTGGGAGAAATCGAACGTCCGGTCTTTCCTCGCTCAGCCATGAAGCCCCTGCAAAGCATTGCCCTTGCCGAGACCATTCTTGACGGCAGTTGCGGGCATTCTCTTTGTGCTGAAGAACTGGCACTGATTACAGCAAGCCATAATGCGGAACCCTTCCATGTCAAAGCCGTGGCTGAACTGCTGGATCGCTTCGGGATTGATCACGGGGCACTGATCTGCGGCGCCCATTGGTCCCTTGATCAACCGACCGCTATTGATCAGGCCAGAGTAATGGACACGCCTACGAAACTTCATAATAACTGCAGCGGCAAGCATGCCGGTATGCTGGCTCTGGCCCGGATCATGGGCGCTCCCCTTGAGGGATATCACCGGCTGAATCATCCGGTGCAACAGCGTATTCTGGGTATTCTTGAAGCCATGACCGGAACGGACCTGACTGCGCATCCCCATGGCATCGATGGCTGTGGTGCCCCGGCATTAAGCGGCCCGCTCGGCCATTGGGCCCGGGCTTTTGCTCTTTTCGCCGGGGGCGGCCTCATTCCTGAGGTCAGACAAAAGGCCTGTGACCTTATCCGTGACAGTATTGCTTCAGCGCCGGAGATGATAGCGGGAACCGGGCGCGCCTGTTCTGCGATCGCCCGTTGCTATGGCACTGCCATAACAGCAAAAACTGGTGCGGAGGGTGTCTTTGCGGTGGCGTTCCATGAACTTGGCCTTGGTCTTGTGGTCAAGACGAGGGACGGCAATAAACGCGGGGCTGAAACCGCCATAGGTGCCGTTATTCATGCGTTAGGCTATGAGCATCCTGATGAGGTAATGCCCTATTTTCAGCCAAAACTGAAAAACTGGGCCGGAGAAGAGGTCGGGGAAATCTTCGCCAATCCCCCCCTGAAACTCACAAACTGAGCCGGATGTCTTACTGGCTGAATTGCTTGAGATAAGCGATCACGTTGGCGCGATCTTCTGCTTTCTTGAGTCCAGCAAAGGCCATGCGTGTGCCCTTGATATATTTTTTTGGAGCTTCCAGATAGGCATCAAGCGTGGCCTCATCCCAGACAATACCGCTTTCCTTCATGGCGCCTGAGTATTTTTTATATCCTTCAGCTGATCCGGCCGCACGTCCCATAATATTGAAGAGATGAGGGCCGGTCTTATGCTTTTCCTCAGCGGCCACATGGCAGGCCTTGCATTTCTTGAAGACTTTTTCCCCCAAGGCAGGATCCCCTGCCGATGCTGGCGCCGAAAGGGCAATGAGGGAAGCAGATAAGATGAGTGCAGGAAGGCGCATTTCAAAACTCCGTTTCATATTATTCAATTTAATTTTTTACCTTTCAAAACCCTGCGGTCAACGCACAATTTTTGCAAATTGACGCAGGAGAAAAGAGGATCGGTTAAACAATCAGCACCAATCCCTGATCAGAAAATTTCCCCTTGCCGGGACCGTTTAAGCACATCATCGCATTGAGCTTCGGTCAGCCCATGATGTTTTCGGGCATATTCGGGGGTGATATATCCAAGCGCAAGATCACGTTCCACCATGGTGAGGGATCTCTCTTCAGGCGAGCCATAACCTGCCCCGCCGGGAAAAGCCATCTTAACCATATGGCCATGGGGGACAAACTGCTTGCCCTTTCCCTTCATGGCGAGACCGTCATCACGCGTGATCGTCGTCTTCGCGCCATCACTGCCTCCGCTCCTACCCCTTGCGGGGTGGTCAAGACGGTCAAACATGGCCTGCAGGTCAAACTCATGCCCCTCACGGACACCAACATCCATAACCTGCCCGAGACCGCCCCGATAGGTGCCTGCCCCACCGCTGTCTGCCCTGAGCTCTTTACGCCAGATCAGCACCGGGCCGACATTTTCAGTGGCCTCAACCGGCATGGTCATCACTCCTGAAGGAAACGCCGTTGCGTTCATGCCATCAAGACGGGGACGTGCGCCGGAGCCGCCGGAATTAAACGTCAGCACTTCGGCGCGAACAGCATCATCCGGGGCCGCGACATCGGTTCTCGGCCGGACAGATACCTGGAAATTGCACAAGCATCCCGCGCCTTCGGCTGGCACCGTTTCAGGAATGAGCTGATCAAGCGCACCATAGATAACATCAGGGATCATGTGGCCGATGATATGCCTTAACGCCACCGGGGCCGGATGCATGGCGTTGACGATGGATCCTTCCGGAGCAGAGATATGAAACGGCTCAAGAGAGGCCGCATTATTAGGGATTTCAGGCGCAATTGCGCATTTCAGGGCGTAACAGGCATAAGCTTTGGTATAGACAAGCGGAACATTGATACCTTTTTTATCGATGCCTGATGTGCCGGAAAAATCACACGTGATGTGATCACCTTCAAGACAGACCCTGACCTTCAGATCAATCGGAGAGCTGTAGCCATCAATCCGCATAGCCCCTCGGGCTTCTGCCCTGCCAAGAGATGCAATCCGTTCAAGTGTGGCCTTCCTTGACGAGGTAAAAATAAACTCCGCGATGCCTTCCAGATTTTCAAGGTCAAATTCATCCATCATGTCGACAAGGCGACGGTGCCCTATGACGTTACAGGTCACCAGCGCAAATATGTCGCCGATCAGCTGATCCGGCAGGCGCACATTTCCGCGAATTATATGCAGCAGGGTCTCATTCACTTCGCCTTTGTCGATCAACTTCATGATCGGAATATAAAGCCCCTCTTCGTAAACTGAATTTGCATCGGCACCGAAACCACGGCCACCAATATCGACAATATGTGCCGTGCAGGCGAAGAAACCGACAAACCGCCCCTGATGGAACGATGGGGTCACCACCGTGATATCATGCAGATGCCCTGTCCCTTCCCAGGGATCGTTGGTGATATAAACATCACCTTCTGCGATATTCTCCCTGCCGATGCGGCGGATAAAATGGGCAACGGCATCTGCCATGGCATTGACGTGCCCCGGGGTACCGGTGACAGCCTGGGCCAGCATCCGGCCTTCGCTGTCATAGACCCCGGCGGAAAGGTCACCAGCCTCACGCACTGAGGTTGAGAACGCCGTGCGCACCAGTGCCTGCGCCTGTTCTTCCACCACCGAAATCAGGCGGTTCCACATGACCTGAAAGGCAACCGTTGAGCTTTTCATCATGACAGTGCTCCATCGGGCAGGTGAAGATCAAGGCATCCGTCCGCGAGCAACGCAATCGAACGACTGACCGGAACGACGACCGTGGTTTCTTCTTCGGTGATCACGGCAGGCCCGGCCATCAGGCTTCCGGCCTTCAGTTCTGCTCTTTCGTATTCATTGGCGGTGAACATCTTGCCGTTGGCGGCGTCGAAGAGTTGCCTCTGGCCCGAAGCTTTGGCCGACAGCCTCTCCTTTGAGGGGGTGGTGACAGATGGGGGAGGCACTTCGGTATGGGCATTGACGGACCAGACGGTAATTTCCACATCCATCCCCTCAACGGGGCGTCCAAAGAGCTTGGTATAGGCCTCTTCAAACAAATCAAGAATGATCTCACGGTCTGCTTCCATTGCCTGCTCCCGCGTCAGTGGCACAGGAATTTCCCAACCCTGTCCGGCATAGCGCATGAAAATGCGGAAATCGGCATGTATCTCAGCCTCGGCATCACAGGTTCGCACAAATCCCATCGCCTCTTCTTCCATTTCAGCAAAAAGGTTCCGAACCAGCGCCGGATCAAACCTTGATGATGTCATGAACACACTTCTGTTGGCCTCAAAACTGAAGGGCGCCCTCAGAAAGCCAATAGCGGAACCCACACCTGCCCCGGTGGGGATAAGGCACCGCGAAATCCCCAGTTTTTCGCATAATCTTCCGGCATGCAGTGGGGCCGCCCCACCAAAGGCGATCATGGTGTATTCGCTCAAATCCTCGCCGTTTTCAACCGCATGAACACGCGCGGCATTGGCCATATTCTCATCCACGACCTCCGCCACCCCCCAGGCGGCTTCAGTGGTATCCATCCCCAGTCTTGCCCCAAGAACCTCCCCTAAGGCAGAGATTGATTTTTCAGGATAAAGCGCGATATTTCCGCCGGCAAAGCGATCCGGGTCAAGCTTACCGAGAACAAGATCCGCATCGGTCACCGCAGGCTTGTCCCCACCTCTGCCATAACAAGAGGGGCCGGGTTCAGAACCTGCACTTTCCGGCCCCACGCGGATCTGATCCATGCTGTCAACATGGGCAAGAGAGCCACCTCCAGCCCCGATCTCCACCATATCGATCACCGGAATGGAAATGGGCATACCCGACCCTTTCTTGAACCTGTAGGTCCGCGCAACTTCGAAAACACGCGCTGTTTTCGGTGTTTTATCTTTGATCAGGCAGATTTTTGCCGTTGTCCCCCCCATGTCGAAGGACAATACCTTGTCAAGGTTATGCCTTGCCGCAATATCCGCCGCAAAGACTGCCCCACCAGCCGGGCCGCTTTCCACCAGCCGGACAGGAAACATGGCCGCATTTTCAATGGAGATAATTCCGCCGCCAGAATGCATGAGAAAGATCTGGCAGCCCGCGCCTTCAGTTTCGAGACGTGCTTTCAGCCGGTCCAGATAGGATTTCATCAGGGGCTGAATATACGCATTGGCAATGGTGGTGTTAAAGCGTTCGTATTCCCGCATCTGCGGCGAGACCTGGCTTGAAAGAGAAACCAGCACATCTGGCAGACGCTCCGCCAGAATAGCGGCGATCTGCTTTTCATGGGCATCGTTGACATAGGCATGCAGCAACCCGACCGCGATGCTCTGATAGCCTGCGTCCTTCAGTTCATCGGCCAGTATTTCAACTTCCCGCCTGTCGAGTGGGATCAGCACGTCGCCATCGGCGGCAATTCGTTCACCCACAGTGTAACGTCGGTTGCGGGGGAGAAGGGGTTCGGGCAGCACGAGATTGAGATCATATTGTTCAAACCGGCTTTCCGTCCGCATTTCGATAACATCCCGGAATCCTGCTGTGGTGATGAGTGCCGTGCTGGCGCCGCGGCGTTCGATCAACGCGTTTGTAGCCAGCGTGGTGCCATGAATGATCTGGGTTATATCCTGCGGCAAAACACCTGCCTTTGCCGTGACTGTCCTCAATCCTTCAATAATCGCGTCTTCAGGCTTGCCATAGGTGGTCAGCACCTTGGTGGAAAAGCGACCATCGGGGGCTTCAAGAACCACGTCAGTGAAGGTGCCGCCGATATCAACACCAAGCCGGATACTCATAACAGGATATTCCTCTCACTAACCATATATGCTGAGCACTTAACGGCCCATATTATAGAATTCATCATTAGGACGAAGCGCCAGCATACTTGCAAGTCGGTTGCTCATGGCAAAGAAGGCGGAAATTGCACCAATATCCCAGATATCTTCATCCGTGAAACCATGACCATGCAGTGTCCTGAAATCATCTTCCCCGAGTTCTGATGAGCGGTTGGTTACAGCCACCGCAAAATCGAGCATGGCTTTCTGTCTTTCAGATATTTCCGCGTATCGGAAATTGGTCGCTATCTGGTCGGATATCCTTGGATTTTTCGCATATACCCGAAGTATTGCCCCATGGGCCACCACACAATAGAGACAATCGTTTTCTGCCGAGGTAGCAACGACAATCATCTCCTTTTCCGCTTTGGTGAGGCCGGACTCGCGACGCATCAGCACTTCATGATAGGCAAAGAATGCCCGCAGCTCATCAGGGCGATGCGCAAGCCCGAGAAAAACATTGGGCACAAAGCCTGCTTTTTCCTGTACGGCAAGGATCATTTCTTGCAGATCTTCGGGCAGGGACAGGATTTCAGGCACGGGAAAGCGCGAAATCTGTGCCTTGTCAGATGATGTGGTCATTGAAAAATCCCTTTCGAACCCGAACAACCATATTCTTCCACAAGGATCAATTATCAGGCAATACCTTATTGCCTGTTTCCGGTTATGGAAAAAGCGGAAACTAGCTGATGTTGAGGACAGCACCCATCCCGGCCGCATGATGCTCAAGCATATGACAATGGAAAAGCCACATGCCAGGATTATCGGCAATAAAGAGAAGATCTGCCTCTTCACCCGGGGCCATCAGGTAGGTGTCACGAAGAACATCACGTCCCTGTTCATCAAATTCCCGGGATCGTACCCAGAAATGATGCCCGTGCAGATGCATGGCATGCTCCCATCTTGTGTCGTTCCGGACACGAAGTACCACGCGCTCACCAAGTGAAATATCAGCCAGTATATGATGATATCCGCCAACCACCCCGTTGAACGCCCAAAGTTTGGAATGCTCCCTTGCCAGCTTTCGCAAAGGCATCTCTTCGCCTTCAAATTCCGCCGAAGCCAGGTTGCCCATGGCGCCACCCTGCATGTGAACAGGGATAATCCTCGCACCATCGATACCCGGCATGGGATAAAGCGGGGCAGGATCGGGCCTCAGGGAAACAGGATCACCAGGCCCTTTATCATCACGTGTGAACCATGCCGCCGCGAATGGACGACCGGCGCTGACTTCATAAAGACCGTCTATATCTGCATTGCCGTCAACAAGCAGATCAACACGCTGGGCCGGTGCAAGGCGGATTGTATCGGCGCGGAATGGCGTACAGGCGGCTCCGTCAAGAGCGATAATTTCCACCGGCAATCCTTCCCCGAGGCGGAAGGAAAGAGTCCGGGCATTTGCTGTATTGATAAGGCGAATACGGGCAAGCCCCCGGGGAAGTTTCACCTGTGGTCGACTTTCCCCGTTGATGGTAAGCCAGTTGCCAAGACGTCCCTGATGCGACCAGTCCATGAGCGAGCCGAAACTCTGCTCATCAAGTTGATAGGCATCGTCAAGCCGCCAGTCATCGGCAACCATGAGGATATCGTGGGGGTTATCGGCGGCGGAAGTTTCAGGGTCGTCTTCGCTGACAATAAGCGGGCCATAAAGCCCGCGAGCCACCTGCTCCCATGATTTATTATGGGCGTGATACCAGAAAGTACCGGCATCAGGCAGGGGAAAGCGATAGGTGAAGGTCTCACCGGGCTCCACCGCGGGCTGGGTCAGATCAGGCACACCATCCATGGCATTGATATTGCGGATACCATGCCAGTGCACCGTGGTGGGTTGTTCAAGCCTGTTGGTGAAATTCACCTTGAGGATATCTCCCTTGCGGGCACGGATCAGTGGCCCCGGGGACGTGCCGTTATAGAGCCACAGACGCGTCGGGTCATTTTCTGCCCCGGCAAGTGAGAATTCATCCGGCCCTGCCACCAGATCATAGACCTTTTCACCTGTAGCCAGAGACGGCAGTGGAAAGGCAGTAAAGGCCGTTGTTGCGGCAAAAGACCGGATTAGTGAGCGGCGTGTCAGCATGATGTGTTGCCTTTCCTGAACATCAGGATAAAGGATGATGAATAAAGCCGGAACGTCAGAGCTTTCATTATTGACGGAACCGTTGATGGCAGGCCTTGCAGGTTCCGGCCACGTCCCCGAAAGCCTGATTGAGGCGGGAAACCTCCCCATTTCGGGCGAGTTTCACAAGAGCTTCGGCTGCGTCTTCATGGCGTCTGGCGGCATTGCGAAACCCCTCAAAATCCTCCCAGATCGTATCGGCGGCCTCGGAGGGCGCACCGCCACTACCCTCAGGAAAATATTCTGGTATGCGTGCGGCCCAGGCGCGGATTTCATCAGCAAGCGGAACGACCGATTCGGCATCGCCATCCCTTATCAGCCGGCGGATAGCCTTCAGGTTGTTCTGGCTTTTCTTGAAATTATCCATCCGTTCCTTGACAATGCCGGTTGCACCTTCATGAGCCTGGGAAACACCACTGACCGTGACCCCGGATACAAAAGAGAAGATCAGAGCAAGGAAGACAAACCCATGATGTGTCCCATGTGATCGGATTTTACTGATAAGCTTCATGTTATCTTCCTTTCAGGAGATCAATGGCAAGCTTTACCCAAGGCTTTCAGTCTCCAGTAATTATAGGGAAGCGGCGTGATAAATCCTGCCGCCAGCATAATGGGGATAACCCACCAGGTCAGCCGTGCCCCCCCGGTAAGCGTCACATCCACCACATTCATCGCAACTTCCATGGAGATCATCGACAAAAGCGACATTCCAAGCGCGGTTTTAAGCGCTAACGCAAGAGCCATCTGGCGGGAAAGGATGATTGTCTCAAGCAGGATAGAGGTCAGAAGCCCATTCATGATCGCCAGACTCATGATGGCGAGTGTTGGCCAGGGAATACCGCTGACCTGAAAAAAAAGTATCGTTCCCATATCACCGATGGAACAGCCGATAAGACACCACATCGTATTCACCGATGCCCGGCGCCAGGTATGCCGGCAGGACCAGCTGATACCGCTTCGGGTTGCAATTGCGCTCATATTGACCTCCTTTTTATCTGATTGTAAACTTTCCCCCAAGGGGAAGGTAAAGGGAAAAAATCATGAACATCAGTGAAGCGGCTGAACGATCAGGACTGACAGTGAAAACCGTCCGCTATTACGCCAATATAGGGATGATTGTGCCCTCACGGCACCCAAGAACAGGGTATCGGGCATATGAGGACAATGATATCGCAAAATTGCAGCTTGTCGGCACGGCACGAAGATTTGATTTTTCCATTGAGGAATGCCGCGAACTGATCGCCCTTTACGAAGACAAAAACAGACCAAGTCGTGAGGTCAAACAGCTGACGCTCAAGAAAATAGAAGAGATCAATAAAAAACTTGAGGAATTGACGTCTCTCAAGAAACAGCTCAGCCATCTTGCTTCGTCATGCGATGGCGACAACCGGCCGCACTGCCCCATTCTAAATGCCCTGAGTGCAGGGGGAAAAGAACCCCGTTAACTGCCTATACTATTCAGCGTCGTACCGCTGCCGGGCCGGGCCGGTATAGCGCTCAACCAATTCCCGCCGGACATCATTAAGACCTTCCGCGCCGAGAATGATACCGGTATGATCAGCGCGTTCACGTCGTGCCACAAGTTCATCCTTGCTCATCGTGGTACGTTGAGACGGTCGGCGCGCCCATTCATTGAGCTTGTCATAACAAGAACGGATAACGTTTTCATAGGCGGAATCGCGCCCCAGGTCCTGCAGCTCATCAGGGTCATTTTCAAGATCAAACAGCATCGGCGGCAACCCGCCTTCCGCATGAACAAACTTCCACTTTTTGTCTGCGAGCATGAAGAGTCGCGCGTCATCCGGCGACAGGTTAAGAACATCAGCCATGGCCGAGGCGGAAAAATCATATTCGCTGATGACGAAATCCCGCCAGTGATCCGGTGTCTCACCGTGAAGGATCGGCATCAGGGACCGACCTTCGAGCATTTCGTCCCGAACCGCCATATCCATGAAGTCCAGAAATGTCGGGGCAAGGTCAACACTTTCCACAAGGGCATCGGAAACCTTGCCGCGGGTACTGTTGGCCTTGTTTGAAGGATCATAAATGATCAGGGGCACTTTGACCGAGGGGTCATGGAAAAGATCCTTTTCCCCGAGCCAGTGATCACCCATGTAATCGCCGTGATCGGAGGTGATCACGATCATGGTGCTGTCCATCAAGCCTGAGTGTTCAAGATAGTCAAAAAGAACCCCCATCTGATCATCGATCTGTTTGATAAGTCCCATATACGCACCGAGGACTTTGTTACGGACCGTCTCTTTTGCGAAAGCCTGACCAATAGCGTTCCGGGTAAAGGCTGCGTAGACAGGATTGGGGTCTTTGAGCTCATCCGGATGACGAATGGCGGGGAGAAAATCTTCAGGCCCGTACATATTGTGATAGGGCGCTGGTACGATATAGGGCCAGTGAGGCTTGATATAGGAGAGATGACATAGCCAAGGCGTTTCAGTTTCCTTGCGCCTCTCTTCCATGAACCTTATGGCTTCGCGGGTAAGCCAAGGGGTCTCTGAATCCTCCTCCCGGATATTTGCTGGAAGCACAGCATTTTCATAAAGCCATCCTGAGGCGATATTTCCCTCCGCATCAACCCCGGCATTGGCGTAATCATGCCAGGGATTGTCGCCATCATATCCCCGTGATCTGAGATAGGATTTATAGGGAGATGGTTTTTGATCATATACCCCGTCAGGCCCTTCGCCCCATAAGCCGTCATCACGCAGAAAGGCATCAAAACCACATTCAGCCACCCGGGCGCCGATGACACTGTCGGGCGCAAGCCCGAGCCTGGCCATGCCTTTTGCGTCCACCCGCATATGTGTCTTGCCTATCAGAACGGCATCCATGCCCCCTTCGCGCAAGTGATCACCAAGGGTGACCTCCCCCACTTTCAGTGGCACGTTATTCCACGCCGCACCATGTGAGCTGACATATCTGCCGGTATAGAAGGACATCCGCGATGCACCACAGACAGGGGACTGAACGTAACAATGGCTGAACCGCATCGCCTGATCTGCCAGACGATCGATATTCGGGGTTTTGAGATGCGGATGCCCTGTGCATCCCAGATAATCAAACCTCAACTGGTCAAACATGATGAAGAGGATGTTTTGTTGAGCGGGCATTTCAGCTTGCCTCAGACAAGGGAATATCAGGGATCCGGCACAGGCCGGCTTCCTTACAATATTGCGGATAGCAGGGCACGTATCAAGGCTGATGATTGGTGCAAGCCGATCCTGATGGCTGATCCTACTGGTGGGCGCAGAACTCACCTTCTGTTGCGATATCGTAGGTCTTATCAACCGTCAGGGTCAGGGCGGGATCCCCGGGCATCCCTCCCCACTCGATCAGGTAGCCCTGAATATTATCATCGGAGTTGGGGTAATCATTCCAGGTGCCGTTCAAATAGAAATGAAGATGGTTTTCGGCAAGGCCGGTTGAACTGTGCGTATAGTTGTTCGGCTCACATTGACGGAAATTCCGGAAAGGTTGCTCTGATCCGCTGTCATCAAAGGTATTCCCGGATCGGGGGTAGGATCTCGCCGCATTACTGTTGCGGCCAAGACCGGAAAGTTCAGCCACGGTACAATTACCGGAATCACGGAACATATAGTCAAGCCGTTCCGGTCCCGTGACCCAGTACCAGTACCCTTCCCCTTCACCGAAGACAAAGATAGCAGGATAGGTTGATCTGAAAGGACGCTGGGCCAGGGCATTGACTTCTGATGCGGTCACGCCGCAGAACCCCTGAACCCGGCTGTTTTCAAGCCGGTCACATGCCCCGAGCCATCCGTATCCGTCAATTTTGGGTTCAATATAAGCCTGTTCGGAAGCGCTGGTGATTGTCGCCAGATAGCCCTGAAGACCAAACAGTTGCATCGCGTTGCCGCTGGCCTCGATGCGGGCATCGTTGAAGGTGATATCGTTTCGCGCAACAAAATCGTAAAAATGAACGTTGCCATCACCGTGATTGTAGGGAATACGGTTTGAGAGGGAGAAGATCAGTGATCGTGTCCCTGTCGAGGCACTGCCGCTGCTGTCATAGATATACCCGACCTTGCGAAATATATCGATCCAGTTGGCCAGTGTCGTTGTGCCGCTGAATTTAAGCTCGCCCGAACTTTTATCATAGACCGCGCTGATACCGGATACGCCAAAACCTCCATAGGTGACATCACCGGTTGCGGTATCCGTTGAAATGGACGTCGCGGTGCGGACAAAAAGCTTGTCGTTGGTATTGTGATCACCACTGATGGTGACCGTTGCGCCTTCAATACTTGTTGAGTCACTGCCCGCGCTGAACTGCGTTTCGGTGATACCGTTATTAAGGATACACCCGCGCTCATTCGATACAGTGAGCGTCACATCAGTCGAAGCCGAAAGGCCATAGGTATCGGTATTGCTGTCCTGCACCGTGACTGAAATCGTGTACCGTCCGGCAGAGAGATCTTCCACATTGACGCCGCTTGCCAGGATCAAACTACCGGTCTGGCTGATATCAAACCGGCGGCTTGCCTGGGCGTCATCGTCATGGCTGGCGATCAGGGAATGGGAGACGCTGCCCGCCCCACCGGCCAGGCTGTTGCCAAGCCCGTCGATCAGCCCCAGCGACTGGCTGTGGGAAGCATCCGTTCCTGTGAAACGGACCGAGGTCTGGGTAACCTGGGGGGCATGAACGGCGTACATGTTTCCTGCCGCAATCGCAGCACTGATCTTGGCCTCAGTGACGGGCATGGTAATGGCGCCGAGCTCCGTCGCGTAGGCCTGCGCATAAATACCGCCTCCGGTAGTGTCTACGCCGCTGATAGACGATATCGCCGCCAGCCTGTCGACAAATTCCTGCTCGCTTATGGCACCATCATTGTCGGCATCAAAGAGATCAAGGTTTGTCCCTCCGGCATAGATGTAACTGTTTCCATTCACGAAACCGAGAGCCAGGGCCGTAATATCAGCAGGATCAATCGGCTGAACGCCATCGACGCCTAGAAGGTTATCAAGAATATCGCTCACCCCTGACCCGTCGACATATTTCCCCTCGCCAAATTCACTGGTGGTAAACCCGGCCAGGGTCGTCAACGCAGGCATGATGACCATCGCACCGGCTACCGTAAACAAGAAAGTAGGTTTCATATTAGCTCTCCGTCCATCATCTGTACGCCCCGGGGGAGGCACATTTATCGGCATTATCGGGATGCGTTGACCAATTCACCCGGCAATCGCTCTCACTCCCGAAACCGAGATAAGGTGGTGCCGAACAATCGGCGCCGACATCGGTGGTGGCGCAGGTTTCCTCAGCACTGCAAAAACAGGTGAATAATCTGTACGAGCTGCTTTCAATCGACGCGATACTGTTGACGCAGGCCACCATCAGACTGCCGCGCGGGACATCAATGCTTGTGCCACTGACCTGTACCGGACATTGGGCAAAATAATCGACGTTGTTAGCCGTATCCTGAAAATCAGCCGATCGCCATGCCCTGTTGCCGTTGAAAGCAAAAGGACAGGCATCGTTATGGGTGTTTTTCTTGTTCTGTGTGCTGTTGAGCTGAAAAACAATCTGATCCACCTGATCCCGACATGAGGATGTACGGTCAAGGCTATGGTTCAGGGCAGATCTGGAGCTGATATCCGACATGATCGAGGCGTGATCATATTCCAGCAAATTCACCACTTCGTCAGCTGTGGCAATTCCGGCATCATCCTTGGTGCTGGTTATATAGGTCTGGTAGGCTACAAGCCCGACCGATGCCAGTATCCCGATTATCGCCACCACCACCAGCAACTCAATGAGGGAGAAACCCGGCCTTGCGTTGCCGCTTGCAAAAATCTTTGAGGGAAAAGATACAGCATTTCCCCTTCGGGGCTGAGATATCTTATCTGTCATGCGCATGAGTAAAACTATCGCAGCGCAGCCCATACGGCTCTCCCTATGTTCAGGAGAACCTAGGCCCCGGCGATATAGTCCCGCAATCACGCATAGGTATCAGCAGATGACCTGAAAGAGGTGCATTACCAGCAAAAGAGATTATATCCCGGAACTGAATTCTACGCGGCCTTGCTCATACTTTCCTTGAGATGCACAAGTTCAGAGGCTTTTTCATAGAGCGCTTGACCAAGATGATCATCCTCAAGATCAGGATGCGGCGAGATCATCGGCCAGCCACCATTACGGTGCTGTCTTGACTGATAAAACTGACTACCCTGCGAAAAATAGGCCCCGGAATGTTCGATACAGTCATCATCTAATAGACAGTGAAGGGTTGTCTGTATCGATTGTTTTGATGAAATAAGCCCGTCTGTTCCTTTGATAACACGAAGCAGTTTACGATAAAACTGTATATGCGGAGGTGGATTTTGTTTCGTTTGCGTGCATCCGATATGGACACCGAACGAGGATATGCCGGTACCTGCCAGCATTCTGGCCTGATGCCGGGCATATAGTAAAACCGCCAGTTTTGACTGATACCACCCATCTCTGGTGCGGCTTTTTCTGACCTTATAATCAAGATCATTGAGATCCAGACGACCACGTTCATGAAAAACGCATGAAGTATGGATAATCCGAGCCGGGGCTGAGACGCTTAATACCGGCAACAACAGCTCCGTCAGAAGGAACGGGCCAAGAAAATTGACACCAATTTGCCAGTGATGACCGTCATGTGTTTCATTATTTGCTTCTTTGTCCATATCACCTGTATTGACCAGCCCGTCCAGCCAGCCGTAATTGCAGGTGAATTTTGCGGCAAAACTCCGGACCGAGTCCAGCGATGACATATCAAGATATTCCGCCTTCACGGCATCATTTCCGGTTGTATGCGCGATCTCGTCTGCAACAGCACGGGTTTCGTCCATACCTTGGCTTGCCAGGATAATCCCGGCACCTTGATGGGCAAGCTGCGCCGCCAGAGCTTGCATATGTCCTGATAACGTTCCGGTGATAAGATAGATTTTTCCGAATAAGTCTTTATTCAGATTTTTGTCAGAACACATGAGAAGGGCCGACAACAGCAATCTCCTATTCAGGAATGTAAAGCTGGAAAATAGCTCCAGAAAAATAAAATTAATTATTAGTTATCAATAACTTAATACAATATTTTATAGAAATAATAAAGAGAAACTTTGTGAAAGATGTAAAATTACATAACCCGGGATTCGACATCACACCGCCAATGCAATAAGTTTAGATCATCATCGAGAATGAATTAACAATGCGTGTCCGGGTCACTTGATCCCGGACAGAACAGTGAAAGTTAACAAAAATCAAAATTATGGAGGAACAATTGAAATTTATCGCTCTTGGAAAATATTCGGCAAAGGCACTTGGCGGCTTTGTTTCAACCCCCGACGACGACAGGGCGGCAGCAGTGTCTGCTATGGTTGAGAAAGCTGGTGGCAAGGTGCATGATCTGCATTTTCTGCGTGGCCATTATGATGTTGCCGTCATTACTGAAGCACCTGATTTTGAAGCAGCCGCAGCAATCAAGCTTCTGGTTGTGTCTTCGGGTGCAATGGATCAGCTCGACATGATGGAAATCATCGACATGAACAGCATTGCGGCCAAGGCAAATGCCATTGCCGGGTCTTACAAAGCACCTGGCAGCTGAAGGTTAGATAAGATACGTCACGCCGGGGCTTCAGCTCCGGCTTTTTACCTTGATGGGGATATTTGGATCCAGCTTCGTCTTCTGGAGCCTTCGCTCGCGCAAGATAATCATGAGCCCGGCCCCGACAATGAAAAACACCCCCGGGAAAAGCGTTGCAAACGGGGCTTCGCCAAAAAACATCCAGCCGAGCAGAAAAGATATGGGAATACCGAAATATTCAAACGGAGCAAGAACGGATGGTTCAACCTGCCGGTATGCCACCACCAGCCCCATCACCCCCATCCCGCCAAAACATCCGAGCAGAACAAAAAGCATGGCATCTGTTGAGGAGGCAATCGGCACCTGCTGGCCGAGGGAAAAAAGCAACACAAGACCGAAACAGAAGGAGGCCCATTGCTGGCCCGTCTGAATGGCGGCAGAAGAAATATCATCAGGGAACAGGCGGACAAGCACACTGGACAAACCGTACCCGAATGCCGCCAGAACCGGCAAAAGCATCCAGATGGAAAACGCATCACCAAACGGTCTGATAATGGTCAGCACACCCATGAACCCGACCATGATTGCGGCAAACCTCACCCACCCGACTTGATGGCCGAGAATGGGGATAGATAGCGCCGAGACAAAAAACGGGCTGGTAAACCCAAGAGCTGAAGCGGTCGCAAATTCAATTTTGGTCAACGAGGTGTAAAAACTCATCTGTGCCATCAGGACCGACGCGCCGCGCAAGGTAAGGATCATCATTGGCCCTGTCTTGAAAAGTTTGCGGATTTCTCCGAGGCCCGGGCCGATAACCAACAAAATGACAACCGGGATCAGGCCAAAGAAATTGCGCAGAACAGATATCATCAGGATCGGGTAATCGCCCCCCAGCATACGAACCAGTATCCCCATGGAATCCAATGCAGCGATGCCGATCAGAATGGCAGAAATAGCCTTGAAGAGGCGGGAGTTCATTATATTTGCGGGCCTGAAAATATCATTACCCAAGGCGTATCAGTGATAAGGTGAAGTGTAAAGCAATACAGTTCCGCAAGCCCGGTCTTATCCCTCTTCACATGACCTGCCAAACTTGCCAACCGCACCACAAAACTGGCATTCTGCGAATTGAGGAGAAGGGAATGTTTGAGATGAGATTACAACATCATGGGCAGGCTCAAGATGCGTGGATTTCATAAAACTGCCATGCTGCTGGTGCTGGCTTGCCTGGCTCTGTCATGGCCTGCCGCGGCAGGTGAAGGGATCCCGATGGACCGGACAGAAGTCACCATCCGATCATTTGCCGAATTCGCCGCCAGGACAGGTATGGTCACCAAAGCCGAACAAGTTGGCGGCATGGTCTATGAGGCTGGCTGGGTGAGCAAGCCGGGATGGAACTGGAAGCAACCTTATGGTGTGGAAAGCCCCCTCGATGAGCCGGCGGTGCACATCACCTTTGATGAAGCGGAAGCGTTTTGCATCTGGCAGGGAAAGCGGCTTCCCACCCGGGATGAATGGATCAGTTTTGCGTATACCGAACAGCGGCCGTTACCGCCGCCACCGTTCGTCACCGGCCGGACATACCCTTACCCCACCGGTGACCGGCCTTTTGGTGCGAACTGCCTTGATGGGTGCGGCATGGAAGATAATGCACCTGACGGGAAAGTGGATTATTCATCCGTTCTCTTTCGCGGGGCAGGTCACGCCAGGGCGGGCAGCACCAGACAAGGCGTCAACGGGCTTTATGAAACCGGCGCAAATGTCTGGGAATGGGCACGCATTGACGACGATCCCTACCAAGCCACCATGGGGGGAAGCTGGTGGTACGGGGCATATCAGATGAAGGCCGATACCGGCGCCACCAAACCCCGGGATATGGCGGCTGTTTACATAGGCTTTCGCTGTATTTCTGACTGAAACCTGTTGCGTTTTGCCTTTTGCTTCCCTCAACGATCAGGGCGGGGTAGAATTGATCGATGGAAATGGAATTAGGCATAGCATCAACTGACAAGACGTCATGCCCGGAATGCCGGGCCCAAAGCCCTTTTTACGTCCGCACCTCCGTGGCGGAGGGGGAATGGGTCTCTGTCTGTTTTGCCTGTGGCTCGCGAAAGCACCAGAAGGATGCCGCCACAACATCCTCACGCATCAAGCATAAATGCCAGGCCCGCTTGTTTCTGGGATAGTTCCTTCTCACCCCGGCTAACATTTATCCCATTATGTCGTTATAAGGGATGCATGAAATTGCAATATCCTCCCTGACTTCGGACTGGCTTTGCCAGCCCATTTTTTTATGGCAAGATATTTTGTCCGACGGGTTTAAGGGAGGTATGAATATGGACGGTATGATCGACTTATCCGGTGAAGCCCTCAAGGATCTGAGCAGAATTCCGAATTGCCGGGGCCGCGGCTGGATTGCCGCTGATGTGTCCGCACCCGACTGGACCATCGAACTTGATGCGGCCGCCATGCAGGAAATCGCCACGATGGCTGAGGTGATGCAAAAACATCCCCTGCCGACCATTCTCCGCCGGCCGGAACAGTTTGAAATCCCGCATTTGCAGGCCGCCTACGCTAAAGCGAAAGATATATGCGACAACGGCGCAGGCTTTGCCGTGATTGACCGGCTGCCGCTCGATGAATACGACATTGAAACGATGATCGATATCTACTGGACCCTGGGCCAGTTGATGGGGCCGAACGTTGCCCAGAAATGGGACGGCACCATGATTTATGATGTCACCGATACAGGCAAGAAATACGGCTATGGTGTCCGTGGTTCCGCCACCAGTGTTGAGCTTGTCTTTCACACCGATAATGCCTTTGGTATTCAGGTTCCTGATTATG
>CAZOLR010000019.1:0-37565 GCA_964580905.1 uncultured Hyphomicrobiales bacterium
CCAGTCTTGTGGGCAGATCGTCGTCATTCTGGCGGATCACCAGCCTGTCCACCACGATGGATATGTTATGCTTCCTTTTCTTGTCGAGAACGGGAAGCGATTCCATGTCATACATCTCGCCATCGATCTTGACGCGCTGATAGCCGCGGGCGTGAAGGCTCATCAATTCTTTGCGGTATTCCCCCTTACGTCCCCGGACAATCGGGGCAAGCAGGTAAAGCCTTGTCCCGTCTTCAAGCCCGAGCACGCCATCCACCATCTGGCTGACTGTCTGGCTGCGGATGGGAAGGCCCGTCGCCGGAGAATAGGGCGTGCCCACACGTGCCCAGAGAAGACGCATGTAATCATAAATCTCAGTAACCGTGCCAACGGTTGAGCGTGGATTTTTCGACGTTGTCTTCTGTTCAATGGAAATTGCCGGGCTCAGCCCTTCGATGAGATCAACATCCGGTTTCTGCATCATTTCCAGAAATTGCCGTGCATAGGCGGAGAGTGATTCCACGTATCGGCGCTGACCTTCGGCGTAAATCGTATCAAAGGCGAGGCTGGATTTGCCCGAGCCGGACAAACCTGTCAGAACGACAAAGGAATCCCGGGGGATATCTGCGGTAATATCCTTGAGGTTATGTTCACGCGCCCCACGCACATGGATATGGCGTATGGCTTCGGGGGAGGATGAAACCGTTGCAGGCTTGCTGGTTGTTGTGTCAGGCATATCGGCACTATAGGCGGCAAGGTGAAAAATGCTATAAGAAATCTTATCTTGATATCAATAAAATTGACCGTTGCGATCAGTTGTCAATTGCCCGCCCGCAAATGGTTTCGTATGCTGACGAAGATTATACAAAGGAGAAGCAGATCATGGCCGGAAGTGTTAACAAAGTCATTCTTTTGGGACGCCTTGGGCGTGACCCTGAAGTGGTTAGCCTGAACGATGGCAACAAGATCATCAAGTTTTCGGTAGCCACATCGGAAAGATGGAAAGACCGGAACAGCGGGGAGCAACGTGAACGCACGGAATGGCACAACGTTGTCATCTTCAACGAGAATCTGGGCCGGATCGCCGAGCAGTACCTGCGCAAAGGCAGCCAGGTCTATCTGGAAGGGCAGATGCAGACCCGTAAATGGCAGGATCAATCCGGCGCGGACCGGTACACAACCGAAGTGGTGCTCGCCAGATACAGGGGAGAGCTTGCGCTTGTGGGTGGTCGCGACGGCGGCTCCGATTCGGGAGGATATGTCGGCAACGATTCCAGCTCATATCAGGTTTCAGACCAAAGCTCACGTCCGGCTCCGCCCATGGGGGGGGATCTCGACGACGATATCCCGTTCTGACCGATAATTAAAAGGGCGATTTGCCCGAAAGTCTATCTTGTTCAGGGGCACCATTCAAATGGTGCCCTTTTCACTTTTATGACAACAATATCTGGTATTTTTATGGTGTTTTTGTTAAAATATTATCAATATTTTCCATTGTGGAGACAATCGATTGACGGATCAGTCACGCCCCGGTGAAACCGGCATTTCCATCACCGATGAAATGCGTAAATCCTATCTTGATTACGCGATGAGCGTGATCGTATCCCGTGCCCTGCCGGATGTCAGGGACGGCCTCAAACCAGTCCATCGGCGTATCCTTTTCGCCATGATGGAAGGCGGGTATGACTGGTCAAAAGCGTATCGGAAATCGGCCCGCGTTGTCGGGGATGTCATGGGTAATTATCACCCCCACGGCGACAGCGCGATCTATGAATCCATGGTCCGGATGGCGCAGGATTTCTCCATGCGTGTCACCCTTGTGGATGGCCAGGGGAATTTCGGATCTGTTGATGGTGATCCGCCGGCCGCCATGCGGTATACCGAATCCCGTCTGGCCAAGGTGGCCGAAGCGCTGCTCAGGGATATTGACCGCGATACTGTTGATTTTATCCCCAATTACGACGAAACGCAGGAAGAACCATCTGTTCTGCCGGCCGAATATCCCAATCTGCTGGTAAACGGTGCAGGCGGCATTGCCGTGGGTATGGCAACGAATATTCCGCCGCATAACCCCACCGAAGTTATCGATGCCTGCATGGCCTATATCCGCAACCCGTCCATCACCCTTGATGAAATCATGGAAATTGTTCCCGGCCCTGATTTCCCCACGGGCGGGATTATCATGGGCAGGGCAGGGATCAGAAGCGCTTTTGAAACAGGCCGCGGCAGTATTCCCATCCGGGCCAAGGCGGAAGTGGAGCAAGGAGACAAGGACCGGATCGTCGTCCACGAATTGCCGTATCAGGTGAACAAGGCCCAGCTTCTTGAGCGCATTGGTGAACTTGTGCGGGACAAGACCATCGAGGGGATCAGCGATATCCGCGATGAATCTGACCGCAGCGGGATGCGTGTTGTCATTGATATGAAGCGCGATGCCCAGGGCGATGTTGTCCTGAATCAGCTCTATCGTCATACCCGCTTGCAGACGACATTTTCCGTCAACCTGCTTGTGCTGAATGGCGGCAAGCCTGAACAGATGGGTATTCTTGACGTGATCAGGGCCTTTTGCGCCTTTCGTGAGGAAGTTGTTACCCGCCGCACACGTCATCTGCTCAGCAAAGCCAGGGACAGGGCTCACATTCTTGCCGGTTTGATGGTGGCGCTCACCAGTATCGATGAAGTGATTGAGCTGATCCGCAAAGCGCCTGATGCCGAACATGCCAGAAACGCGTTGATGGAACGGTTGTGGCCGGCTGAAGATGTGGCCCCTTTCATTGCCCTGATTGCTGAGCCCGGGCGTGAGGTTGAGGAAGGGAAATACCGTCTTTCCGAAACCCAGGCCAAGGCTATTCTGGAACTCAGGCTGCAACGCCTGACCGGCATGGAACGCGATAAACTTGCCGATGAGACCAGAGAGTTGGCGGATAAGATCAGCGATTATCTTGAAATCCTCTCCAACCGTGAACGGCTGACAGAGGTCATACTCACGGAATTTGCCGCATCACGCGAGATGGTCGGTGATGAACGTCGCACCGAAATCAGTGATCAGATCGGTGATCAGGACGATGAAGATCTTATTCAGTCCGAAGACATGGTGGTTACGGTCAGCCATCGCGGCTATATCAAGAGAGTGCCGCTTTCGGTCTACAGGGCGCAACGACGGGGCGGCAAAGGCCGCGCCGGAATGAGGACCAGAGACGAAGATTTTGTCACGAGGCTTTTTGTTGCCAATACCCATACTCCGATCCTGTTTTTC
The DNA here is from genome assembly GCA_964580905.1 of uncultured Hyphomicrobiales bacterium. Lineage (GTDB taxonomy): Bacteria > Pseudomonadota > Alphaproteobacteria > Puniceispirillales > UBA1172. The sequence continues at coordinate 3,236 of CAZOLR010000019.1, forward strand.
ACCTCAAAGGGGATAGTATATCAGCTGAAATGCTATCGCCTGCCCGAATCCGCGCCTCAGGCACAGGGCAAAGCCATGATAAATCTGCTGCCCATCGAAGCGGATGAAACAATCCAGACAATCATGCCCATGCCGGATAACCCGGAACTCTGGGAAAGTCTCAATGTTGTTTTCGCAACGGCGGAAGGCAATATCCGGCGCAACATGCTCTCGGATTTCACGAATATCAAGCGCAACGGCAAGATCGCGATGAAACTGAAGGAAGGTGACAGCCTCATTTCCGTTCATCCCTGCAACGAAACGGACGATATCATGATGGCAACCCGAAGCGGCAAAGCCATCCGTTTCAAAGCGGAAGCCGTACGGCTCTTCCGCGGCAGGGACAGCACAGGCGTAAGAGGCGTGCGTCTTCTCGGTGATGATCGTGTTGTTTCCATGTCTGTTCTTGATGATCCTGAAAATCAGTATGTTCTGGCCGTGACCGAAAACGGTTATGGCAAAAGAACCAAAGCCGATGACTACCGGATCACCGGACGTGGAGGGCAGGGTGTTGCCAATATCGAAACATCTGAACGCAACGGCCAGGTGGTGGCATCATTCCCTGTGGTTGAAGAAGATCAGCTGATGCTCGCAACCGATGGGGGAACCGTCATCCGCATACGTGTCCATGCCGCAGACGGGGACAGCATTCGTATCGCTGGCCGCAAAACACAAGGGGTAACCCTGTTCAGTATAGGCAAGGATGAAAAAGTCGTGTCGGTCGGGCTCATCCAGGAAAAAGAAGAGGATGAGATGAGTGAGGATGCCGTTCCGGAAGATGAGGGGACAGAGAGCCCCGCGGATGAGGCTGTGTCAGCGGAAACAGAAGCGGATGATGCAAAGGATTCTTCCGATGCAAGCGACAGCGAATAGGGAGGAGATGAAGGGATGAGCGTAACCGCAATTTATCCCGGAAGTTTTGATCCGGTAACGAACGGACATCTGGATATCATCGAAAGAGGGGCAGGTCTTACCGACCGGCTGATCGTATCTGTCGCCACCAATATCGGTAAATCCCCGATGTTCACCATTGAAGAGCGGGTGGAGCTTCTTCGCGAGGAAGTCGAGGCGATGAAGAAAGAAAAGGGCTTGACCGCCCAGATAGAGGTGAAGACCTTTTCAGGCCTGCTTATCGATTACGCCCAGAGTGTTGGCGCAAAGATGATACTGCGGGGGTTGAGGGCCGTCACCGACTTTGATTATGAATTCCAGATGACCGGCATGAACAGGCGCATGCGGCGTGACATTGAAACCGTTTTTCTCATGGCATCGGAACGCAATCAGTTTATCGCGTCCAGAATGGTCAAAGAGGTGGCTCTCCTGGGGGGTGATGTCAGTGTGTTTGTCCCCCAAAGGGTGGCTAAAGCCCTTGAGGAACGCTGCCGGGAGAAAAAATAACCCATCACTGAAAACAAGGGGTTGAAAAAGCAGGCGGTATCTCCTAAACCTGTTTTACCCTTACGGGCGGTTAGCTCAGTTGGTAGAGCAAGTGACTTTTAATCACTGGGTCACAGGTTCGAATCCTGTACCGCTCACCATTTAAACCCCTGGATGGCTCTGCACATGCGGCACAGCGATCCGGGGGTTTCTTGTTTCAGACGGGATGTCGCTGACCGCAGATATAGAAATCACCTATCAGACGCTGATAAAGGGTGCCGATTTCGCGATCCCGGTCGTAGATAAATGTCCACGCTGTGTTCTCAAACGTAAGCAAATCGAGATAAACCGTTTTGCTGGTATCAAGCAAATAAATCTCTTGCGGACGTGAAGGGTTGTATATCAGCATGGCATCGGTATGGGCTGTCAGAAGTCGGGTATGCCCGTTCCTATCATGGCAGATGAGTTCAAGAGTTTCGGATTTCGCCGGAGATATTGTCAATGCTGTCATGGAAATAAAAAGCAGTGCCGCATATACGCAGGATCTGATGGTGGCCGGGAAGGTATAAGTCATATCAGGGAAACTCCTTTCCCTGAAAAGGTACCAATAAGATATTAATAAACGCTTATATTCAAAATCACGTTTTCGTTATTCCGGGATGCGAATTTCCGGCGGTTGCTTTACGTTTTGATCTTATCCAGAATGATACTCAATCCGGAAAGGGGGTATCATCATGCTGTCACTTGACCTTGATTATGTGCGAAAGCAGTTTCCAGCTTTTTCAACACCATCACTTGAAGGGCAGGCGTTTTTTGAAAACGCTGGCGGCTCTTATATGTGCCAGCCGGTTATTGACCGGTTTGCCCGCTATTTCGAACAACGCAAAGTTCAGCCCTATTACGCGTTTGCAGCGTCAAAAGAGGCGGGCATGGAAATGGACCTGGCGCATGTCAGGCTGGCCTCTTATCTGAATGTCCCTGCGGATGAGGTAATGTTTGGCCCCTCTACGTCACAGAATACCTATGTGCTGGCCCAGGCCTTTGCCGGCAGGATGTCGGTTGGTGATGTGATCATCGTCTCCGGACAGGAGCACGAGGCCAACAGCGGGGTGTGGAGGCGGCTTGAAGATAAGGGGATCACCATACGGATATGGGAGGTGGACCCTGATGACGGACGACTCCATATCGAAACGCTCCTGCCCCTTCTTGATGACCGCACGCGGCTTGTTGCGATGACGCATTGCTCCAACGTGGTCGGGGAGATCAATCCGGTGCGCAAAGTTGCCGATATCACCCATGAAGCCGGCGCGTTATTGTTGATTGATGGCGTATCCTATTGCCCCCACGGGTTTCCGGATGTGGATGCGCTGGGGGCAGATATTTATCTGTTTTCCACCTATAAAACCTACGGGCCGCATCAGGGGGTGATGGTCATCCGTCGTTCGGCGCGGCCAATGCTTGAGCCGCAAGCCCATTATTTCAACCGTGATATCCCTTCAAAATGGATGGTTCCGGCAGGGCCGGACCACGCCCAGGTTGCGGCTTCCAACGGTATGATGGATTATTTTGATGCCCTTGATGCCTATCACGGAGGGGCGGAAGATCAGGGAAGACCAAGGCGGATCGAAACACTTTTCCGTGAAGCGGAAAAAACCAATCTTGCGCCCATGCTCGAATATATCAGCGCCCGTAACGATCTGCGGCTGATCGGCCCGGCTGATCCTGAAATACGAGCGCCGACGGTTGCGTTTGTATCAGCCCGGATGTCTTCTCAGGATATAGCCCGGAAACTGGCCGACCATGGCATTATGGCGGGTGGCGGGGATTACTATGCCGTTCGGGTTCTTGAAAAAATGGGAATTGATGCCGCCGATGGTGCCGTGCGGCTGTCATTTGTGCATTACACCTCAAGGGAGGAAATCAATCAGGCACTTACCGCACTCGATGCTATTTTGTAGCGCTGGCACGAATGCGGGTCAGCGTGGTGGTCGGTGATATCGCCTCAGGATCAATGGGGAGATGAAGAAGAGAAGGCATTCCTGAATTAAGACATTTTGTAAAAGCTGCCGGGAAATCCTTTGTTTTCATTACTTTTTCTGCGTAGAATCCAAAGCTTTTTGCCAGGCTGGTAAAATCCGGATTTGTGAGCGATGTATGATTCACGCGGCCGGGGAAATTCCTTTCCTGATGCATGCGGATGGTCCCGTACATACCGTTATCCACCACCAGAATGATGATATTCGCGCCGATCTGCCGGGCTGTTGCCATCTCATTCATCGTCATCTGAAAGCATCCGTCCCCGGCGAAAGCCAGAACAGGACGATCAGGATGCCGGGCTTTGGCGGCAACCGCGGCAGGTATCCCATAGCCCATGGAGCCGGATGTGGGGGCCAGCTGGCTCAAAAAATCACGGAAATGGTAAAACCGGTGCAACCATGTTGCATAATTCCCTGCACCATTGGTCATAATCGCGCCATCAGGAAGGTTTTCCCTGAGCCAGACCATAATTTCGGCCATGTTCACGTCACCGGGAGGTGAGGGGATTGTGCCGGTCCATTCGTTATAGGAAAGATGCTCATCGCAACCCGGCCGTGGCGACAGATCCCGGGCGCGGTGCAGCATCCCGGCAAGAAAAGCAGCTGGCCTTCCGTGGATGGCCAGTTTGGGTGAATAGACCCGGCCCAGCTCATTCGCATCGCTGTGAAGATGGATAAGAGGCATCTCAGGTTCCGGAATGGATAACAGCGTATAGGACTGCGAGGGGATTTCAGAAAGTCTCCCCCCGAGCATGAGGAGAAGATCCGTTGTCCTGATCCTGTCAAGCAGGGCCGGATTACAGCCAAGGCCGAGATCACCGGCATAGAAGGGATCCCGCGCATCCATCAGCCTCTGGCGTCGAAATGAACAGGCGACAGGCACCCCGTAAAGACGCGCGAGCTTTGACAAATCCGCCACATCACTTTCATTCCAGCAGGACCCACCCGCAATGATAAAAGGCCTTTCCGCATTCCTGATCATGGTGTCCACCTGATCAAGATCATTTTCATCGATGGACGGAGCTGTTATTTCAACCTTGCCCGGAACAGAAACAGCAGCCGTGTCATACAGCATATCTTCGGGAAGGCTGATGACAACAGGGCCGGGGCGACCTTCCATCGCAATCCGGAACGCATCGGAAAGTATCTCCGGCAACTCATTCACATGGGTAACCTCGCAGACATGCTTGGCCATGTCGCCGAACATCTTGTCAAAATTGACTTCCTGAAACGCATCGCGGCCGCGCATGTCACGTGCGACCTGACCAACCAGCATGATCAGCGGCGTGGAATCCTGTTGCGCTATATGTATTCCGGCCGAAGCGTTGGTGGCTCCGGGCCCTCTTGTGACGATGACAATCCCGGGGCGACCGGTCATTTTCCCGTCAGCTTCCGCCATCATGGCCGCGCCGCCTTCATGACGTGCCAGCACGGTTTCAATGCGGCATTGCTGCAAGCCATCAAGAACCGGAAGGAAACTTTCACCAGGGACGCAGAAAACCCTGTCAACGCCCTGTTCTTCAAGGCAACGGACGATCATCTCGCCGCCATTCATCGGGTTTGTCATCATGACTTCTCATCTTCAAATATATTATATTAAGATGATCTTAGGGCGGTGATCACCCCCCCGGCAAGGAGAAAACATCACCGCCAAGATCACGGGCATCGGCAGGATCATGGCTGACAATAAGCGCCGTCATCCCGAAATCATCAATCAGCAAACGGACCGCCGCAAGGCAATCATCCCGGGTAAGCGGATCAAGGGCGGTGAAAGGTTCGTCCAAGAGAATAAGAGGCTTGTTCCGGCCTCTGGCACGGACAAGGGCACGGGCAAGCGCGACACGTTGTTGCTGGCCTCCGGAAAGCATGGGGGGCAGTTTGTTTTTCAGCCCATCTATGCCAAGTTGATCCATGGCGGAATCCACAAGGTCCTTTTGTGTTGCTGACAGTTTCAGTCCGGCATCAAGACCGAGGGCAATATTTGTCCGGGCATCAAGATGGTCAAAAAGATTGTTATCCTGAAAAAGCATCGACAAGGGACGTTCCGACGGGGGCAGGGCCAAAAGCGAGGCATTCTCCCATCGGATATCACCCCGCAATGGCGCAAGAAATCCGGCCACAAGATGAAGCAGTGTTGATTTACCGGCACCGGAAGGCCCCTGTATGACCGTGGCAGCAGCTGTCCTGACATGGAGGTCATAGGTAAATTCATCCGCATCGCCATAACTGAAAAAGACGGAATTGATTTCAAGCATCTGAACTCCCCTTAATGCGGAAGAGGCGCGCCGTGTACTTGCCGGATATCAGCAATATTATGGTCACGCCAAGAAGAATGAAAGCCAGCGCCGCGGCCTGATCACTGGCATATCTGCCTGCGGCCTGATACAGCATCCATGGCAATGTCTGGAAATCCTGGCTGGCAAAAAGCGCAATAACCCCGAGATCCCCGAGGGAAAGAGCCGCTGAAAGCCCAAGCACCAACCCTATTTCACGTTCCAGAAGAGGCAGGGTGATCAGCCGCCACCGAATCGCCCCATCAATCCCAAGCATGGAGGCCAGCCTGTCCTGCTGGCGGAAAAGTCTGGTGAGCCTTGTTTCAAGAATACGTATGGCCAATGGCAGGGCAAGAAGAGTGTTGGCGGCGACAACAACTATCCATGCCGTGGAGAAGATATCCCCCGCTGACCGCAGAAGGATAAACGCCGAGGTCCCGAGAACGATGGCCGGGATAACGAGATACAGCATGATACCACCATCAAGAAGGATCAGCGCCATCGATTTCCGGCTTGCCTTCATCTCCTGGCGTGTGACCAAACCTGCCCGTGCCCCTGCCAGCAGAAAGGCAAGCAAAGTGACCGCAAGTGACGTGCCGAAAGCTATGCCCAAACTGGTCTTGAGCCCCTTTAAAAATGAAGGCTGCATGATGACCTTGAAAAGGGCCGGATCAAGCCCCCTGACCATAACCACGAGAACCGGCAGAACTATCAGCACGATCAGCACCGCATGCATTGTTATCAGCCAGCAGGAAGAGCCGGTGAAGTCAGAGGGCAATCGTACCGGCCGGGGAGATGTGCTGCTGGCAAACACCCGCTCGGTCGTGCTGGCAACGGGTTGCCTGCGGTTAAGCAGGGCGATAACGGCGACCACAAGAGCTGCGCAGGCAAATTGAAGCAAACTCAGCCCTGAAGCGGCGGCCAGATCAAAGGAAAACCTGATGGCCGCATAGATTTCAACTTCCATCGTGGTGACTTTGGGCCCGCCACCCAGCATCAGGACCAGTGAAAACGATGTGAAACAGAACAGAAATACAAGCAATGACGATGCGGGGAGGGCGGATTTCAGTTGCGGCCATTCCACATGGCGGAAATACCAAAACCCCTTCAGATCAAGCAGGCTGGCGAGGCGATCCTGGGTGGGCGGAATCGCTTCAAGCAGGGGCAGGAAAATCCGGATAAGAAGCGGCACATTAAAGAACATATGCGCAAGGATCACGCCATGAAGACCATAGATCGATATTGCCCCGCACCCCGCGTCAGCAAATATGTATTCACATGACCGCGCGACCACCCCTGTGCGTCCCCAGACAGCGATCAGGCCACCGGCGGCAACGGTCGTTGGGATGACAAGGGCAAGCCCCAGTACCATTTCCATGACTTTTGACCACCGCCATTGGGCGGTCCGGTGAAGCGCCACCGCCGCGGGTACGGCGACCGCAACACTGCATAAAACGGAAAGACCGGCTTGCAGGACTGCACTCCGGAGAACATAACCTGTGCGGTGACCGATACCGGTAAGGATATCGCCATCCCCATGCCAGGCCAGCGCAAGAATGGCCGCAAGACCAAGCGCCAGCAGAAGTACAGCCATACCCAGCCCGATCAGGATAAGTTTCTGATGTGGAGAGGCCGGGTAGAGCATTTGGGCATTCATGAATTTACTGGCTTAACCCGTTCACCCAGGCCTCTGTCCAGGCTTCGCGGTTCCGCTGAACTTCTTCAGGTGAAAAGAGGAACGCTTTTTCAGGGCGGATCAGTGTTTCAAACCCGTCCGGAACAGCCGCATCTTTCGCCGCCGGATACATCCAGTTCGTTGTCGGAAGAAGGGACTGGACTTCAGGTTCCAGCATTTTCTGCAGAAACAGCCTGGCAAGGGCTGGTTTGGTGGAAGATTTCAGCACCGCGGCGACTTCAACCTGGGTGTAATGCCCTTCGGCAAAAGAGGCGGCGGCAAAATTGTCCTTGCCTTCCGCGATCAAGTGATATGCAGGCGAGGTGGAGTAGGAGAGCACCATATCCGCTTCCCCTTCAAGGAACATCGAATAGGAATCCCACCATCCTTTTGTGACGGTCACGATTTTGGGAGAAAGCTTGGCCCATATCTCTGGTGCCTTATCACCATAGACGGCATTCACCCACAGCATGAGGCCCAATCCCGGGGTGGCTGTTCTCGGGTCCTGAATGACAAGGCGGATATTGTTTGCCGGGTCCAGCAATTCTTCAAAAGATCGGGGAGGTGATGTCATGGTCTCTTTATTATAGACGAATGCAAAATATCCCCAGTCAACGGGGGTAAAAACCGGATCGTCCCAGAATCCGACATCTTCAGGAAGCGCCAGTTTTCCTTTTATATTTTGTTTATGTTCGGCAAAAAGACCTGTTGCCGATGCAATCGCCGTCAGGGATGTATCCAGGCCGAGTGCTATATCTGCCTTTGATGAAGCGCCCTCAAGCTGTATCCGGCCCAGAATTCCCACCGAACTGTCCAGGCCGACAAAGGTGACCACGCAGTTGCATGTTTTTTCAAACTTCTCTTTGATGGCAGGGCCGGGGCCCCATTCCGAGGCGAAACTGTCATAGGTGTAAATCACCAGTTCAGGTTTGTCCTGCGCCATGGAAGGTGTGGCGGCAAGCATCAAGACTGTTGCACATAATTTTAAATATTTCAGCATCTTATGCTCCATTTCTACGGTCACTAGATAAGATGCTGTCGGTGTGAGAGATGTTACAAAAACCGTTTCGGTTTTGTTCCTCTTTCCTCCGCCAGCATGACCTGGTTCAGGTTCGATGGGTTTTTCTCAGCCGATCAATTCGCCGGCACCCCAAGAGTTAATTCCAATGTAGAATTACCTTAATTCTTTGTCAAAATTTTTTATCCTTTTCCAGAAGTGTCAGGATTTCTCAGAGGAGGCAGGAATGAGAGGCTGCTTTTCCTTGAGTTTGACAATCATAAATATAATATAAATGTCGCATAATTTATATTATGTAAATTATAATGATAAGCCAGATGGCGCATAAATCAGAGCGTTACGGAAAAACCGTCATAACCGGGCTCAACCCCATCCGGACAAATAGCCAGAAGATCATCGTAATCAGCTTCAAGGCCAAGATGGGTAAGCACCGCCCTTTTGGGCTGGCAACGTTCGATCCAGGAAAAACTCAATTCATAATGCGCGTGGGCCTGATGTTCCGTTTCCCGCAAGGTTTCAACTATCCAGAGATCAAGATCATGGAGAAAGGCAAAGCTTTCTTCCGGAATATCAACAACATCGGTGGAATACCCGACACGTTTATCAAAGACAAAACCAAGACTGTCCACCCGACCGTGATGCTGAAGCAACACTTTGATGTCAATGCCGCCAAGATTGAGCCTGTCACCGGGCGAGATCACATGCGCTTCAAGTGAGGGTTTGAAATAGGTCGGGGATTTTTCTGATTTAACGAAAAGATACTGAAATCTGCTGGTGATATCATCAAGATGTTCAGCGGTGCCGTAAACCGGGATCTTGATGAAATCCGGGAAAAAGAATGTCCGCAGATCATCCATGCCAGCGATATGATCGGAATGGGTATGGGTGATCAACACCGCGTGGATACGGGGGTTTCCGGCGGCAAGAAGCTGGTTGCGAATGTCCGGCCCGGCATCCACAAGGAGATTGAACCCGTCTTTCTGAACAAGAAGCGCACAACGCTGACGCCGGTTTTTGGGATTGTCCGGATTACATTTCCCCCATCCCGCCGCACCTAGCGCCGGCACGCCCACCGAAGTTCCGCATCCCAGCATGGTAACCTTCATGAATGCGGCCTCATCTTGTGGAAAAGAGTCCGTGTGTTATCAGCGGTGATATGCGCCATGGATTCAATGTCGTGCCCTTTGATGGAAGCAAGGCAGGACAGCGTGTGGACAACATGCGCCGGTTCATTGCGTTTGATGTTCCGGACCGGAACAGGGCTTAAATACGGGGCGTCTGTTTCAACCAGAAGCCGGTCATCCGGAATGGTTGAAGCAATCGCACGCAAATCATCGGACCGGTTGAAAGTAAGTATTCCTGAAAAAGAAATATAAAACCCGATTTTCAACGCTCTTTCAGCAAGTTCTGCGCCGCTACTAAAGCAATGCATAACCCCGCGAAGGTTTCCTTTTGAGGCAAATTCCTCAAGGGTATTGGCCATGTCCTCGTCGGCATCGCGGGAATGGATGACAATGGGCAACCCGGTTTCCAGAGCGATGGTCAACTGGGCACGAAATGATGTCATTTGCCGCTCCGGATCAGCCCGGTCATAGAAATAATCAAGCCCTGCTTCGCCTACCCCGACGCATCGCGGATGATCAACAGCGGCCCTATACGCGTCCAGATCAGCGTAATCCTCCTGATCCTGCGCGTGGTTGGGATGAACGCCTGCAGTAAACCAGATGTTTTCGGCACTTTCCGCAAGTTTACGGGGGCCGTCCTGATGCGTCAGCCGTGTCCCAATGCAGATCACATCTGAAACACCGGCGGATTTCATGCGCTCAAGCATGGCATCACGGTCATCAGTGTAATGGGGAAAATCAATATGGGCGTGGCTGTCAATCACGCCCAAAGAGGCGGCAGTCATTCGGCGTCCTCTTCAACATAGCGTGGGAAGATGGGTTGAGGACGTTCAAGCCCCTGCCCGCCAGCCATCCGGTTATTCGGGCCGAGATCATTAAATGTCCGCTTTCCATCCTCAATCCTGAGTTGATCAAGCATGTTCGCGGCCGCCTCAGGCATAACAGGCTGGATGAGTATGGCGATCTGGCGAAGAGTTTCCGCCAATACCCAGAGAACGACTTTCATGCGCTCAGGATCTGTCTTGCGCAGAGCCCATGGCGCCATTTCATCAACATAACGGTTCGCGGCCCCAACAACATCCCAAACAGATTTGAGTGCCTCATGGAAAAGCTGGCTGTCGTAATGTTCCCGCTGAAGATCAAGCAGACGATCAACCTGATCGAGAAGTTTTTTGTCTGCATCTTCAAGTGTTGCAGGAGCAAGGGGCATCACACCATCGCAGTTTTTAAAGATCATGGAGAGAACACGCTGGCTGAGATTGCCGAGATCATTGGCAAGATCGCCGTTCATGCGGTGAACCATCGCGGTGTGGGAGAAATCGCCATCATTGCCAAAAGGAACTTCCCGAAGCAAGAAATAGCGCATCTGATCAAGGCCATAGGTTTCAGCAATATTGACGGGGTCAATGACGTTGCCCAGAGATTTAGAGATTTTCTGGCCTTCATTTGTCCACCAGCCATGGGCAAAAACCCGCTTTGGCAGAGGAATCCCCGCAGCCATGAGAAACGCAGGCCAATATACGGTGTGGAAACGCAGAATATCCTTGCCGACCATGTGAAGATCAGCAGGCCAGCGCCGGGCAAACCCCGCCTCATCCCCGTCCTGCCCGTAACCAGCGGCGGTAATGTAATTGGTCAGGGCATCAAGCCAGACATACATCACATGGGCATCATCGCCGGGGACAGGCACTCCCCAGGAAAAGCTTGCCCTGCTGACGGAAAGATCATTAAGACCGCCGGAAACGAAACTCTTAACCTCATTGAAGCGAGACCGCGGCGCGACAAAATCCGGATTGGCTTCATAATGGGCAAGAAGCTTGTCCTGATAGGCGGAAAGACGGAAGAAATAGGAGGGCTCCTCCACCCATTCCACCGGGGCACCAGACGGCGCCTTACCATCGGTAATCTCGCTTTCGCTGTAAAACGCTTCGTCGCGGACCGCGTACCATCCGGCATAACTGCCAAGATAGATATCCCCGTTATCAATCAATGTTTTCCAGAGCTTCTGGCAGGATTTGTAATGGCGATCTTCCGTGGTCCGGATGAAATCGTCATTGGTGAAATTGAGCACAGATGTCAGATCACGGAAATTCTGACTGACCTGATCGGTGAAGTCTTTGGGATCAATGCCCTTTTCTTCAGCAGATTTCTGCACTTTCTGGCCATGTTCATCCGTCCCGGTGAGGAACATCACATCATATCCGTCGAGCCTTTTGAAACGTGCCAGCGCGTCACAGGCAAGCGTGGTGTAAGCGTGGCCGATATGAGGTTTGTCGTTAACGTAGTAAATCGGCGTCGTGATATAATAGGACGTCTTCATGGGTATGGATTTTCTCAAGGGACTATTAAATTACAAACAATGATTTAGCCCGAACACCCACTATGTGCAAGGAGCATCTGAAGACGGCAGGAGGATCTTATGCTGACGCCAATTCCGAAAGAAATTCATGCGCGACAACTGAAAGGTCGAGATTAAGGCGTTTCGCCTCATCTGTTTTGCGCAGCATATCCTGTTGTAATTCAGCAAGTTTCGGTGCCGGAACCCTGCCGGTAATCGCCTCAATGGCCTGATTTTCGATATCAAGCCCGGCGTGCAGGCTGTTATCAAAATAACCCGCCGCTTTCCGGGCCGAAAGGCGGGCCAGCCTGTCGAAAAAAAGCCGCATGATGGCCCTGCGGGCTGAATTCCTGGCCCCGCCCTGCCCCCATTGTTGCGCCACATCATCCAGCGCCAGAGGGGATGCCTTTGCGCTGGCGAGAATAGCGCATGTTTCAGCGTAAAGATCCATCGCGCCGCTATCGGCGATCATCTGGGCACGGCCCGGGGCGCCTTCCGAAAGAACTGCGGCAACATCGATCCACCCTGCATCGGCATCCGGGAAATTCAGGCTTATGATATGGCGGGTATCTTCCGGACTGAGGGGTGACAGTTTAACAACACGACACCGTGAGCGGATTGTCGGCAATATGGGAACGGTACCATGGTGGATAAGCAGTATCAGTGCCTGTTCAGGCGGCTCTTCAAGAGTTTTCAGCATCGCGTTGGCGCCATTGAAATTCATCTCATCCAGCGCATCGATAAGGACAACACGAAGAGATCCCCGCGATGGTGTGTGCGAAAGAAACGGGGGAACACGCCTGATCTGTTCGACGCTTATTCCAGACGTTGCCTTATCCGTTTCGGTTTCGATCACCAGCATATCGGGATGTGATCCTGCCCGTATCAGCGGTGTTTCCGGGCTGTTTTCGGGATCCGGTGCATTTCCGAGGAGATCAGATTCTCCCCGGGCTGCGAAAAGATGTTCCGCCACACGATACGCAAGGGTCGCTTTTCCGATCCCGCGCGGGCCGGAGAGTATTATCCCATGATGCCTGCGTTTTTGTTCACGGGTGAGAGAGGACAAGATATCATCATGCCCGATCAGATGCCCGCCTGATCTGGGGTGATGTAGGTGTTCTGCCGTATCATTCATTGAAATTGGCCGAGTTTGGGTTCAACCTGCGCAATGATATCATCGTGAATGACTTTTTCATTCCTGCTGGCATCGATCACGATAAACCTGTCCGGATTTCGGGCCGCCAGATCAAGATATCCTGCCCGGACACGTTCATGAAAGGTAATCCCTTTATTTTCAAATCGGGTTTCCTCGTTTTCACCACGCGTACTGCGGCTGAGGCCGATTTCCGGATCTATATCAAGCAGGAGGGTGATATCCGGAATAACGCTATCAAGTGATCGGGTGTTCAGCTCATTAATCAGCTGAGGATCTACCCCGCCAACTATGCCCTGATAAACCGTGGTGCTGTCAAAAAAGCGATCCGTGATTACCGCATCTCCGTCCTCAAGAGCGGGACGGATGATACGGCATAAATTATCCCGGCGTGAGGCCGTCATGAGAAGAGCTTCGGTTACGCTGTCCCATCTGGCTTCATCTCCCCTGACGAGAAGCTCACGGATAAGTTCAGCCCCATGGGTGCCGCCCGGCTCACGTGTCTGCGTTACCTTCCCTCTCCACACGCCGCTGAGCCAGTTGGCCAGCAATTTGATCTGGGTGGTCTTGCCGCTCCCCTCGCCCCCTTCAAAAGATATGAAAATACCTGGCATGACCGGGATCAATTTCCTTCAACGGGTGCGGGCGCATCAACACCGAAGATCAACTGCTTGAAAAAAGCCCCTATTCTGCGGTGGAACGGGAGTTCCGGTATATCTTTGGTTGCCACAAGCGGGAAACGTTCATCGATACCATCGATAGTAAGAATAACTTCACCAAGCTGCTGGCCCTTAACGACAGGCGCATTGATCGTATCCTGCAATTCTGTCCGGCGGGTGAGTTTTGAATGACTTTTCTTGTCAAGAACCGCCGTGACGGTTTCCTCAACCGTGAGAGGAACACTTTCCTCCTCCCCTAACCAGACAGGTGCGTTGACGACAACCTCATCGCTGTTGAGAAGTTCATATTTCTGAAAAAGCCGGAAGGATAAATCCATCAGTCGCGTGCTTTCAAGGCGACGTTCCTTCATGCTGCTGAGACCATTGACCACGAGAATAATCCTCATCCCGTCACGTACAGCCGAAGCTGTCAGCCCGTATCCCGAAGCGTTGGTGTGACCGGTTTTGAGCCCGTCGGCGTAATCCAGCGAGTACAGAAGCGGATTGCGGTTATTCTGTTTGATGTTGTTGTAGGTGAAAGATGTTTCAGAATAGATCTTATAGAGGTCCGGAAAATCCCGGATGATAGAACGGGCCAGAATAGCAAGATCATGGGCGGTGGTCATGGTCACTTCATCCGGCCAGCCGGTAGAATTGCCGAACACCGAATTTTCCATGCCGAGTTTCTTTGCCTGACTGGTCATTTCCTCGGCGAAAGCGTCTTCTGTTCCGGCAAGTCCTTCGGCAATGACAATAGCGGCGTCGTTCCCGCTTTGCACAATCACGCCGCGCAGCAAATCACTGACCGAAACCTGCTTGCCAACTTCCACAAAAGTGCGGGACCCGCCTTTACGGTAGGCTTTTTCTGAAACAATGAATTTGTCATCGAGCCTGAGACTGCCTTCCTTGATCTGCTTGAAGGCGAGATAGACCGTCATCATCTTGGCCATCGAAGCCGGTTTCATCGGCACATCGGCATTTTTCTCATACAATACCTTGCCCGTGTCATAATCCATGATCATGACATATTCAGACGGTGTGATAATATCCGCACGAACGCTTGCCGTGGCCAGAACCAGCCCGACAAAACACGCCGCGACCTGTAAACAAAGGCGGAGGTATAATTGCATTGCGGTAAGTGTCATAAATATATCCTCATTTGCACAACTTATATTTTTCAACAGGATAATACTCTTATGTGGTCAAAAAACGGCCTATTCAAGGATAATTTTTGCGCCGGTGAAGCCACGTTCGATCACGCGTTCAAGGGCATTGTCAGCTTCATTCACGGTTTCGAGAGGTCCTATACGAACGCGATGAATGTATTGACCATCATTCTCAAAAGTTGAGATCCGCGCCACCACATTACCTTTGAGCTTATTGACGACATTTTCCGCGTTGCTGAGCTCGCTGAATGCACCCACCTGAACCCAGATCGTCGTATTCACCGGCGCCAGCTCAATTATCTCAGTGGACCGGGATGACGTTATCAGATCAATCGCCGAAACAGCCTCGGTCGTGCCGCTGATTTCAGCCTCACCATTTTTACTGGAATTGAGGGATACTTTCGGCACCGCGGCGGCATTGGTTTCCGGCAGTTCAACCGATGATGTTGAACCGATAGACGGAAACCGCCCTTCTTTTGCCTCACGTTCAAGGCGGAGGCTTTCTTCCGCAAGTATCTGGACACGAACACGGGCAATTCCCTGATCCTTGAACCCGAGAAGCCTTGCCGCCTCCCGCGAAAGATCAATGATCCGCCCTGCCACAAAGGGACCACGATCATTGATGCGAAGGACGAGAGACCGCCCGTTTTCAAGATTGATCACTCGAACGGCTGAAGGCATGGGGAGAGTCTTGTGGGCGGCGGAAACCACCTCAGGATCGAAGATTTCCCCGTTTGCGGTCAATCTGCCGGCAAATTCATCGCCATACCACGAAGCGATACCCGTTTCATCATAGGTCAGATCGCGTTCAGGGTAATACCAGACCCCGGCGACTTCATAAGGATTGCCGACCTTATATCTGGGGTCTGCCTGAACATCACCTGTGGCGGTATCGTCAGCACGGTTTATTTTCTTGGCCATATCCACGGCCACTTCAATGGTTGTACAACCGGAGAGAACAAAAAGCAGGGCAACGATACCGAAAAGAACTCGCATAAATTATCTCATCGCATCAGATAATGTGCCAACTGCAATGGCGAAATAATTGGACCGGTTCCATTTCAGAATAGCTTCATAGTTTTCATACACAAGATAAGCCGGCCCGTCTTTACCATCCGGCAGAACAAGCCGGGCCTTGATATTGCGTTCAGGCAGGGCTGTCCCGTCCGTTCGGACCACCCCCAGTTTTGCCCATTCAGAAAGGCCTTTCCAGGTCTTGGCATCATGAAGTTTCATGGCGTTATCCGGGGAAGCCGCCCCGGTTTTGGCAAGCAGGACTTGTCTGCCCCAGGTTATATCGTTACGCCAGCCCACCTGTTTGAGATAATTGGCGGCCGAGGCGAAAACATCACCTTGTGTTCCCCAGATATCACGGCGGCCATCGCCATCGTAATCCTGGGCATAACGGATGAAGGATGAAGGCATAAACTGGCTCTGCCCCATGGCTCCGGCCCAGCTTCCCATCATGGCATCAGCCGTGATGTGACCACCTTCTATGACCTCAAGTGCAAACATGAGCTCTTTTCTGAAAAAGGCAGAACGGCGTCCGTCATAGGCCAGACTGGCAAGGGCCGGAATAACCTTGAAACTGCCCATCACCCGGCCGAAATCCGTTTCAATACCCCAGAGTGCAACAATAAACCTTGGCTGAACGCCGTATTTCTCACCGATTGTGGTGAGGAGAGAACGGTGTGTTTCAAATCGGTCCCGGGCACGTTTTTTACGGGAGTCCGGAACAACAAGATTGAGATATTCCGCAAAGGTCAGGGTGAATTCAGGTTGCTTGCGATCAAGTTCAATCACACGCGGGATAGGCTCAATCCCCGTCAATGCCGCATCAAGAGTGGCCTCGCTGATCCCTTTGCTGCTGGCTTCTTTACGGAGATCGATAAGCCAGCTGTCAAAACTTTGCGTGGCAGCAAAGGATGGAAAAGAAAAGGTAACACCCATCAGCAACGCCATTCCGCCCATCAAGTAACGTCGCATGTCCGCCTCCCTCTTCGTTACATAACAACACTATATGCACCCCAGCACCGTGACAACAGGAATCGCGATCTTGTGTGTAATCAGAGAAGAAAAACAAGATATAGAACAACCGGCACCGTCAGAGTTGCCACCATCGTGCTGAGAAATATGGTTGACGCGGTACGTCCGGAATACGCCCCGTAGACATGAGACAGCATAAACACATTTGCCGCCACCGGCAGGCAGGCCGAAATAATCGCAACCTTAATCCAGAGAACATCCTGACCCGGAAAAAAGATAAACAAAACCGCGATCAGCCAGGGATGGATCAACAGTTTTATGACGGTGAGGGTGTTCAACTCAAGCATCGCGCTCCGGATTGGCTGACCATAAAGCGTGGCACCAAGGGCAAAGAGAGCCACAGGTGCCGCCGCACCGGAAAGCATATGGATAAACCGGTCCGCCACCACAGGCAAGGTCAGTCCTGATGCGGAAAACGCAAGGCCTGCAACCACGGAAATCATCAACGGGTTTCGCATCATGGTCCGGATAATCTGCCAGAACATATCCGCACCACCCTGCCCTTCCTTGGAAACGAAAACAGAAGTCAGCCCCAGCAGGACAACCGTATCCGCCAGCAGGATCAGCGCCATCGGCAAAGCTGCCACCTCCCCGAAAGCCAGAATGGCCAGCGGCACCCCCATATAGCCGTAATTGGGGTAGACGCTGTTGAGGCCAAAAATGCCGGTTTCGGCACGGGTCAGTTTAAAGAACGCCCGCCCGATAAAGGCACTTAACAGGAAAATGATGATGGTGGCAGATTCATAACGCCAGACAAATCCCCAGTTCAGGATCTGGCTGGCATCACTTGCCGCAATGTTAATGAACATGAACGGGGGAAGCGCGACAAAGAAGGCGAATTGAGAAAGCAACCTGGCACCATTTTCATCACAGAACGAGACCAGACGGGCACCAAGCCCCAGAAAAATCAGCGCGAAAAACGGTACAGAAAGGGAGAGCACTTCAAGCATGATCATCTCATAGCATAATCTTCACTCAAGGAAATGCTCAAAATTCCACTAACCGATCACATATCCTCTCTCAAAGGTTCTGACAACGGGCATTACCCTGATATATTTAGCCGGATAACCTTTAAATGAATAAATATTGTCAGGGATCACCAGTCATGACTGGACTTCCCGTGTCATTATGCTATAGATCGCTTCGCCGGACGGGTGGCAGAGCGGTTGAATGCACCGGTCTTGAAAACCGGCAAGGGTTAACGCCCTTCGTGGGTTCGAATCCCACCCCGTCCGCCATCTGCCTCTTCCAATCATCCATCCCGCAGTCAAGATCCGCCATCCCGGAAATGGGATAGCGAATAAGTGTATTCGGCAATTTCCGAAAACGTATTTTACGTTTTTCTAATATGAAATAATATCATAGCAAGCGTCCGGGCTCATCACGTCAGCTGATGCGTTTTGATTTTTTGTCTTTGACTCTGGGTATATTGGCGGCACAATGGCGTTTCAAAAGTCATGCAAGCAGCCTCCCCTTTTGTCGGGTTGACTGCTGAATACAACAGCCCGTCTGGCCGCGATTAGCTACCGCAGCCTGGGTAAATAAGCAGTATCGTTGCTTGCAATGACTTTTGACGGCCCGATGCCAGGGAAACGGGCCATGTCACCTACTTAAGCGGGGATGAGATGAATATCAAAAAAACGAGCGGGGCATCCACATTTGCTTCATCTCTGATGGAAGATTTCACGCCCCCTTACCAAGAGAGTACCGCCATGCCGCGGCCGAATCCGCAACAATGTCAGCATAGCAATCCTGAAGGGTATATTGAGTTCCCCCTTGGTCATGCCATCATCCGGGTTTTCAAGCATAATGATCTGTCCTTATCCTATCGCCAGCGGATTGTTCTTGGTTATGCGATCCAGGGAAAATCCGACAAGGTCATCGCACGTGAGCTTAATCTTTCACCTGCAACAATCAAACAGCATCTCAACGCCATACGCCGCCAGCTCAAAGCATCATCCCGGAGTGAGCTTTGTTTCAGGTCTATTATCTGTGGCCTGATAGAAATTATCCCCTTGCGCACGGAAGAAGACAGACGGCGATTACCAATGAATACCAAGCGGATTTCGGGAAAGTAGTGAAAAACATCTGGAAATTTTCCATACACTCCGTTAAGGCCAAAAGTAGAAATGCTTCTCAGCGTTTGAAAAAACTTCCGTGACGCCCTTGTCATTACTGAATTCACTCCACCTGACAAAGGGCAACTAATTTTTTCATTTGATCCAGATTTCGTAAGGCAAACCCATGCAAAAAGACACCTCCTCCCTTCATGATTTCGGTTTCGGCACACAAATACGAAAAAGCCCCTATTTCGATGCCACTGTTCGTTGGGGGGCAAAAGGGTTTTCCGTCTATAACCATATGTATATTCCCCGTGATTTTGGTGATCCTGAGCAGAATTTCTGGAATCTTGTTAACGACGCTATTCTCTGTGATGTCGCGGTTGAACGTCAGGTCCAGGTCAAAGGCCCGGATGCCGTGCGTTTTGTTCAGATGATGACACCGCGTGATTTATCAAAAATGGCGGTCGGACAATGCAAATACGTCATTCTGACCAACCAGTACGGAGGGGTGCTTAACGATCCGGTTCTGCTCCGCGTGGACGACGACTGCTTCTGGTTTTCGCTGGCCGACAGTGATGTGCTCTTCTGGGCGCAGGGTCTTGCCGCGCAAGGAGGATATGATGTTGAAATATCCGAACCTGACGTATCGCCGTTACAGCTTCAGGGACCGAAATCGCGTGATATCATGGTCGCCCTTTTCGGGGATATGATCCTTGATCTGAAATACTACTGGTTCAAACGCGCGAGGCTCGGACATATTGATCTCATCGTCTCCCGAACGGGCTGGTCGAGTGAACTGGGTTACGAATTGTTTCTGATGAACAGCAGCGACGGGGATGAACTCTATCAGACCATCATGGAAACCGGTGCGCCCATGGGGCTTAAACCCGGACACACGTCAACGATCCGCCGGATAGAAGGGGGAATGCTCTCATATCATGCTGATATGGATATCCATACCAATCCGTTTGAGCTTGGGATGGACCGCCTGATCAACCTTGATGGTGATATTGATTTTATCGGCAAGGACGCCTTGAGGAAAATTGCCGCCGAAGGCATTACGCGTAAGCTTGTGGGGTTGGTTATCGATGGCGAGAACATGTCCGGGCCGAACACACGTTTCTGGGATGTCTTAAGGCAGGACCGGAAGGTCGGCAAAGTCACTTCGGCTGTCTATTCCCCGCGGCTGGAAAAGAATATAGCTCTTGCCATGATTGATATTTCCGCCACCGAAACAGGCACCCCATTAAAAGTTGATAAAGGCCATGAGATTGTTGATGCTCAAGTGACGGAAATGCCTTTTCATGACCCGAAAAAAACCCTCGCCATGTCGTGATGCGTGGTACTGAACGCAAGATATGATCACCTGCTGACCGGCGCGGAGTATCTATGGGGATACAGAGTCCTTGTTCAGCACCATATCTGAGCCCTTTTCAGCAATCATCAGAACCCCGGCATTGAGATTGGCGGATAACATAGTCGGCATGATTGACGCGTCGATCACCCGCAGGTTCTGCATACCATGCACACAAAGCCGGTCATCCACAACAGCTGTGGGATCAGTTTCTGGTCCCATCCGGCATGTCCCCATCAGATGATAAAGCGTGGTGCTGCGCTGACGTGCAATGTCAAGCAATTCGTCGTCACCCTGAACATCCTTACCCGGATAGGCTTCGTAATCAAAATATGGTGCCAGCGGGGCCGTATGCATCAGCCTGCGGCTTAATTTGATGCCGGCAAGCAGAACCCGCTGATCTTCTTCATCGGCAAGATAGTTTGGCTGGATCACTGGTTTATCAAAAGGATCACTGCTGCGGGCGCGGACATACCCCAAACTTTCCGGACGTTGTTGCCATGTTGCGAGAGTAAACCCTGGTTCATCATCAAGCCAGGCCTGCATGCCTTCTTTATAACTGGCAGGCGTAAAGCTTATCTGCAGATCAGAATTGCGGACCTTTTCATCCGAATGCCAGAAGCAATAGACCAAGGTCGGCCCCAGCTCGAGAATGGAGCGCCGGCCAAGAAAATACTTGGCGATTTCACCGACGAGACGTGGGCCACGTGCAAGTTCGTTAATTGTCCTTACATTTTTTGCCCTGGCTGTCAGCCTGGTGCCATAATGATCACGCAAATTCTCCCCGACGCCGGGAAGATCATGATGAACATCAATCCCGAGATTGCGAAGCAAATCAGCAGGCCCGATGCCGGAGAGCTGGAGTAATTGCGGTGAATTGATTGTTCCCCCTGAAACAATCACTTCACGACGGGCAACAATTTTGTGTTTCTGGCCGTTGGCGCCGCCCCGGTGATAGGCAACTCCAATCGCTTTCCTGCCATCAAGAAGAATGCGGGTGGCATGTGCGTTGGTGATGATGTTCAGGTTGCGGCGCCCGCGTGCCGGCTTGAGAAACGCCCGGGCCGCGCTCATGCGCAGTTTTCCTGTCGAGGTGCGCTGAATATACGACGTTCCTTCCTGAATTTCGCCGTTATAATCAGGGTTCCGGGGTATCCCGAGGCTTTCTGCGCCTTCAATAAAGGCATCGCATAAAGGATCACGCCAGGAGAGATCCGTTATTCTCATCTCACCGGTCTGGCCCCTGTAGTTTTCGTTGCCGCCACCCTCATAGGATTCAAAGCGCCGGAAATACGGCAATACATCGTCATAAGACCAGCCGCGGTTACCCTTTTGCGCCCAGACATCGAAATCAAGATTCTGGCCCCGATTGAAAATCAGCCCGTTAATCGAACTTGATCCGCCAATCACCTTCCCCCTTGGGGTTGGTATGGTCCGGCCGTTGGTACCTGCACTCGGTTCACTTTGGTACATCCAGTTAACGCTGGGGTTAACCAGTGTTTTGATAAATCCAGCCGGTATGTGAATCATCGGATTCCAGTCACGCGGACCGGCCTCAAGAAGGCATACAGTGTATCTGCCACATGCGGTAAGCCTGTTGGCCAGAACACAACCTGCACTGCCCGCACCAACAATTACGTAATCAAATTCTTCTGTCATTCAGTATACTCGCTATAGATAACATCATTCAGCCAGCCTGATGGATATGTCCCTTTATCATTACTGATCTTGTTGTCGATCGTAAAGCACAACGGCCAAAGGATAAGATAGAAGTTTATCTGAGGTCCGGAACTTGCACGCTTCTTGCATAAGCCCTTATACCTTACGCAAACGAAAAAGGAGACGGGCTTTATGTATTCACCAGTTTTCCCAAGTGTCAAAACCAATGCGTTCTTCTTCTTTGAAACAGAAACAAGACGAAAAGACAAACAGGCGACAACATTCATGATGAGCCTGAGCGTTATCGGTATCTTTATGATTGCCGGTTTTACCCCACTTTAATACATGGGCCCGGTTTCATATAGGAAGGTCGCCTGAGAGGTTGATATAAAGGGTCTCAACCAGACGCTGGCGATCCAATCTCAGCCAGGCAATTCTATGTCACAAACCTGAATACCTTGCTCCCATCCTAATTTGTAATGGCGATTATCAATCAGGGTTTTGTCAAAACTTTGATAGGATGCAATTTTGCTCCCGGCATCACAGCCTGCCCGAAAGCCTTTGTCAAATAAAGCGACAGATTCCTTATCAGTGGCACAGGCGGGGAGGAAAAGCAGGGCTGATAACAACAATTTTTTCATAATGCAAAATGGAGATACTGGTGATCAGATCAGGGTAACATGAGATTTTAATTAATAAAGATGGCGATTCCGGCAGGACTCGAACCTGCAACCTGCTGATTAGAAGTCAGCTGCTCTATCCAGTTGAGCTACGGAACCGTAGGGCTGATATAACAGATCAGTGCGGAAAAATCTAAACCTGAAATTCGTCCGAAGAAAAAAACAGCCTTCAATGTGTCCAGGCCTGGCGTTTTCCGAAAGCAAAATTATCCGCGTAGGCACGAATTTTGGGCCGGCGATACGTATTTCTGAGAAGCACATACTCCATGCCGCTTTCTTCCGCATAGGCAACGGCCTCATCAGCAGTATCAAAATGAAGATGCACGGATTTAAGGGTATCTCCGGAAGACTGCCATCCCATCAGCGCGTCAGGCACGGCCTTGTCCTGTCGGGGATATTCAAGCACCCAGGTATCTGATTTCGCCTTACCGGATTGCATGGCCGTTTTGGCAGGCTGGTAAATACGTACACGCATGTTCATCTCCCTTAAGATCTTTATTTCTAAGCCTGACAGAGGGCAAAATCAAGGTATCTTGCGGGGAGAAGGTTGAAAAGGCGGGATAAGAAAATTGGTCGGAGCGAGAGGATTCGAACCTCCGACCCCCTGCTCCCGAAGCAGGTGCGCTACCAGGCTGCGCTACGCTCCGATAGGTAAGAAGACTTTTGATTTAAAATAGCCGCTCTCACCTGTCAAGATATGTTGACGGGCAGTATTACACTGACGCCAGAAATGAAAGATGAATTGTGGGAAGAATGGTCGGAGTGGAGAGATTCGAACTCCCGACCCTCTGGTCCCAAACCAGATGCGCTACCAGGCTGCGCTACACTCCGACAATGGTTTTCTATCCAGTATTGACCCTGAAATCAAGTCTCAACTCGCCTTCCCCGAATTATTCCTGAAGTTTTAAAACAGCCCCCTTGCTAATCCCCAGTTCGGATGCACGTCCGGCAGGTAATTCCAGCACATATTTGGCCAATCCGTGTGATGGCAGACTTTCCGTGCTGAACGGCACGGTATGCGCATGGGTGTTAAGCCATGTTCCGTCTTCGTCAAAAAAGATGATATCGAGGGAAACCGGTGTATTTTTCATCCAGAAAGCCCGTTGATCGCCTTTCGGAAAAACAAAGACCATCGCGTCATCGCCACCGAAATTGTCCCTGTACATGAGCCCTTTTGCCCGTGTTGCCGGCGTATCCGCAATCTCAGCGGTCACGTCATAACGGCCTGTTTCGGTTATCAGACTTAATCTGACTGTTTCCGCAAGTGCAGATGCCGTGATGAGAACGAAGAACAGAAATAATATTCTAGCCCAGTGCGGCATAGATAATGGCCAGCAATATTGTCAGCAGGGAAATCTGCACAAGTGCCGCCGGTCCGGGCACAACCGGACCTGCCATGGGCAGACCAACCATCTTTCGTGCGCCCGAGATCAATGTTCTGGCCGACCTGATAACCATCCCGTCCAGGCTTCCGGCTATACTGAGGCCTGCTCGCATCACCGGACCAAGGATTGCCGGTGCAAGGCGACGATAGAACCAATCGGCATTGAGGACGGTTGACGGAATTTCCGGCGGGTAAAGCCCGGCACGCATCAGGAAAACAAAGGCAAGCATTGCAAAGATCAGGAGTTGCAACTGGCCGATAACATGGCTTCCGTCATAGGGCTGGTATTCCATGGCGAAAGGCAGGATCTGATAATACATCTGCGGCATCACGCCGATACCGATACAGAAGATGCTGGCCACCCCCATGGCAATCAGCATATTGACAGGCGCTTCTTTGACGTCATGACCACCATCATGGCCGAAAAAGGTGAAATACGGGATCTTGATCCCTGAATGTTCCAGCACGCCTGCTGAAGCGGCAAGAAGTATCATGTAGATCACGACAAGACCTTCATAACCGATAGCCGACATGATAAGTGCTTTGGCCACAAAACCACTGAACAGCGGAAAAGCCGAAATTGACATCGCCCCGATGATACAGAACACCATGGTCATGGGCATGCACCGGTATAGACCGCCAAGTTCGGACGCCTTTACCGTACCGACGCGATAGAGCACCGCCCCCATCGACATGAACAAAAGGGATTTGTAGATGATATGGGCAAACGCATGCGCCACCGCACCATTGATCGCCAGTTCTGTTCCGATACCGATGGCAACGATCATGAACCCGAGCTGGTTGTTGAGACTGAACGAAAGAACCCGGCGGAGATCATTTTCAATCACAGCGAAGAAAACAGGGAATGCTGTCATGGCCGCGCCAATCCAGATCAACTCCGGTGTTCCGGCAAATCCGCGTGCCAGCGCATAGATCGCCAGTTTAGTTGTGAAGGCCGAAAGCATGACCGTGCCGATAACCGTGGCCTCAGGATAGGCATCCTGCAACCAGCCATTAAGAAACGGAAATGCGGCCTTTATCCCAAAGGCAAGGAAGATGCACCAGGTGCCGACAGATCCGAGTTCCATCGCACCAAACCACCAGCTTCCGGTTTCCTGCCAGAGAAAAGCCGCCCCTGCGAGGAGTAACACACCTGAGGCAACCTGAACGAGAAGATACCGCATGGCGGCGTTCTTGGCCCGCTCACCGCCCGACGCGAGGATAAGGAATACCGACGTAACCGCAGTGGCTTCCCACCAGATAAACAGGCTCAGAAGATCGCCCGCATGCACCGCCGCAATAGCCGCCCCTGCATAGGCGAGACCGGCGGTATGTTCCATCGGTTTTCTTTCATGCCAGCCATAAATAACATTAAGCGCGGCGGCGAGATGAAAAATCACCCCGAAAGGAAAAGTCAGATTATCCGCATGGTGAAGGATGAGATGCTGACCAAGCACCGGTACTATCCAGTGATAGCCTGCTCCGGCGGAAAGGCTCATGGCGGACAGGGCTATGGCCCCAAGCATGACAATCTGGCGGAAATGATGGGGAATGAAAGGGACAACAAACGCCGCCAGCATCATCCATAAACCGGGGGTGAGATCAGTTATCGCCATAATAATCCTCACTCCGCATTATGATCTTTCGTAAGATTATTCCCCCGAATACCACCAGCACAAATGCCCCAAAGCCATAGAAAGCCGGAAACAGCGGAATATCCTCAAGTTTGGTTTCACCATGACGGTGAATGATAAATTCCAGAATGATGAGCAGAACACCAAGGCCGAAAAGGATGAGTGTCATCCACGCGCCCATTTCCTTTAGTCGAATACTTGTTTCCGTAATTTTTTTCATGGCGTGACCATCATCTGGCTGAAAGGGGTCAGGTAACCGATGGCAAAGAACAGCACCAGGCTGAGTATGGCTGTCGCGACCGGCGGCAGAACGGTCAGAACCGGACTGTTGATTTTGATTTCGGTATTAACCGGGCGGAAAAACGCCCGGAATACCGGCTCAAGAAGGTAGTAGACATTCAGCAGGGAGGAAATGGCAAGCACCGCTACCATTATCGACATTCCAGCCTCAACCGCGCCCATCATCAAAAGGAATTTTGACCAGCTTCCCCCCATAGGCGGAATACCGATGATCGAAAGCGCACCGAGGAAGAAAGCAACGAAAACCAGAGGCATCCGCGGACCAAGGCCATCAAGTTCAGAGATCTTGGTCAGGTGAGCGCCCACATAGATCGCGCCAGCACAGAAAAACAGCGTGATCTTGGCGCTGGCATGCATGACAATGTGAATAACCCCGCCTTCCACCGCTGAAGATGTCGCCAACGCGGCACCCAGAACAATATAAGAGAGCTGACTGACCGTGGAATAAGCGAGCCTTGCCTTAAGGTCATCCTTGGTTATGGCAATTACGGATGAAGCCAGAATAGTGAAACCTGCAAGCCAGACCAGCCATTGCGAAGCCTTTGTTACCTGCAGGAAATCGATCCCGAAAATATACACCATCACCATAAGGATCGTGAACACCCCGGCCTTGACCACGGCAACCGCATGAAGAAGCGCCGAAACAGGGGTTGGCGCAACCATGGCGGCAGGAAGCCAGCGATGGATTGGCATCAGCGCGGCCTTCCCCACACCAAAGGCAAATAGCGCAACCATCCAAGGGGCGTATTCAGGAGCAAGCTTGCCGGCAAGCACCCCGCCATGGGTGAAATCAAGTGTTCCCGCCACCATCCAGACCCAAATCACCGCCGGGAGCAACAAGATGACTGATGTACCCACCAGTATGCCCATGTAAAGGCGCCCTGCCCTGATAGCTTCCTGGCTTTCCTTATGGGTGACCAGCGGATAGGTTGAAAAGGTGAGTATTTCATAGAAAATGAACAGCACCATAAGATTACCAGACCAGGCAATCGCCATCGCCGCGTGCACGGCAACGGCATAACACACCGCAAAACGTGTCTGATGCTTTTCGTGATTGCCGCGCATGTATCCGGTGGAATAGAGCGCCGCCGCAATCCACAAGCCTGACGCAACACAGCCGAAAACCGCGCCAAGAGGTGTCACACGGAAACTGAGATCAAGTCCTTCGGCGATGGTAACAAGAACAAGTTCAGGGGTGTTTCCGGCAAGGACATCCTGCGCCACCGTCAGGGCCGCAATAAAACTGATAATCGCCCCTAAAGGTCCGGCGCTGTCACGCCAGTTCGAGCGAACAGCAAGGGCCGGAATCAGTACCGCCACAACCAGAGGGGCAAAAAGCCCGACCCACATTGCCGTTGACACTTCCATCATGATCCGGCTCCTGTCATCAGGGCGAGGGCTGCGGCATCAGCCGAAGTCGTAACAAAGCTCGCATCGATACCGAGCCAGATATTCAGCAAAGTGATTACCCATAAAGGCAGATATACGGCTGGATTTTCGGTTATCTTCAGGCCATGTGGGGCAGGTTTCATCCAGATGGCTTCCATGATCTTCCAGAGATAGATGACCGACAGTGCGCTCGACAACAAGACCAGCGCCGCAATCATCCAGTATTCGGATGCGATGATCGCAAGAACCAGATAGACTTTGGAAATAAATCCGGCGGTCAGAGGCAGACCGATCAGCGATAAACCGCAGACTGTCAGGGCTGAGGCTGTAATCGGCATAACCCGTCCCAGGCCTTCGATATTGCTGATATTTGCTCTTTTCCCCAAGGCAAGCGCGAGCCCCCCTACCGCCATGAACATCCCGCCCTTAATAAGGGCATGATTGGCTATATGAATGAACCCTGCGCTTATGCCTGCAGTGGTGCCAAGACCTAACCCGAGCGTGATATACCCGATCTGGGCGATGGAGGATTGGGCCAGAAGTTTCTTAAGATCTTTTTCCCAGATAGCCAGAATTGTTCCGGCAAATATCGCCATCAATGATACCGGAAGCACAACCCAGTTGAGCAACAGGCCGGTAACATCGCCCAAGCCTTCAAAAACCGTAAAGAGAAGTCGTCCCAGAACGTAAATCGAAGCTTTTGTGGCAACCGCCGCAAGCAGAGCTGTGACGGCAGTCGGAGCATATCCGTAAGCCGCCGGCAACCACATATGAACGGGAAATACCGCGGCTTTCACAAAGATACCTGCCACCATGAACGCCATACCCACCAAGACAGGAGCTTTGGCTGTAACCCCTGGCAGACGTTCGGCAAGATCGGCCATATTGAGGGTTCCTGTCATGGCATAGAGAAACCCTACTCCCATGACGTAGAAGGTCGCCCCGACAGCGCCGATAACGAGATAGTTGTAGGCGGCGACAAGAGCCTGCCGGTTCCTGCCAGCCCCCATGGCAATCATTGTCACCGATGAAAGCGCCGAAATCTCCAGAAATACGAAGAGGTTGAACGCATCCGCGGTCATGACCAGACCGAGAAGCGCCCCAACGGTCAGTTGCCATGCCGCATAAACACGCGGCACATCACCCCTTGAAATTTCATTATATATTAAAGGCTTGGAGTAAATAGTTGAAGCAAAAGCCAAGCCAGAAACAACCACCGTCACCAGTGCAGACGCCCCGTCGGTGACAAATTCGATTCCCCATGGTGGGGGCCAGCCTCCCAGGGCATAGGATATGCTCCCCCCTTCGGCGGCAGATTTGTTCAACCAGGCGGCTGAAAAGCTCATGCCGGTGCTCAAAAGGGCCATGAGCCAGGCCAGATTGGACAATCGGGACGGGACAAGGGCTGTTACTGCCGCCATCAGAAGCGGGATCACTACGATCAGGGCCGGAAGATTATCGACAAACATACGCATCCGACCTACTTCTCCCCGCCGTCTTTAGTGTTCATGGCAAGGATATCATCTTCCTCAATACTGCCAAAAGCATCCCGGATGCGGAGCACCAGCGCAAGCCCGAGAGCTGTTGTTGCCACCCCGACCACAATCGCCGTCAGGATCAGCACATGGGGAAGAGGATTGGAATAAAGAACACTCCCCTCGACCGCGCCATGGACAATGATGGGCGCCGTGCCCCCGGCAACCTTGCCCACCGAAATATAGAAGAGAAACAGCGCTGTCTGGAAAATCGTCAACCCGATGAGTTTCTTGACCAGATTGCGGCGTGAAATCACCATGAAGAGCCCGATCATCATCAGCATGATGAAGACAAGGTAGTTCCATTGCAGCAGAAGGGTTTCAAGCATCACTCGCCCTCTCCCTTTCCGGCACCGTCAAACCCGGCAAAAGCATAATACAGCCCCAGCATAACACTGGTAACCGTCACGCCCACGCCCAGTTCCACCAGCAGAATTCCGTAATGCTGTCCATGCGCCATGTCATGGGCAAGAACGCTGTAATTGAGATATTCACCACCCAGAATAAGGCTCGCCACACCGACCCCGCCGTAAATCATCACCCCGGCCGCCATGAGCATGGCCACAAAACGTGGCGGCGCCACTTTCCGGACGTCTTTGAGGCCAAAAACAATCCCGTAGAGAATGAACGCCGCAGCAATGATAACCCCGGCCTGAAAACCGCCACCGGGGCCGAAATCACCATGGAACTGAACATAGAGGCCATAGACGATAATAGGCGCGAAAAGGATCTTGGTGGTTGTGCGAAAAACGGGGTTATTCTTCATTTTTACCCCCTTTATCACGGCTTGCGGCATCTTTTGTCTTACCTGCCAGAAGCAGGAGAACCCCGAGCCCGGCGGCAAAAATCACGATGGTTTCACCCAATGTATCGAAACCGCGATAACTGGCCAGCACCGTTGTGACAACATTGGGGATGTGAAGAACCGCTTCGCTTTCCGACAGATATCGCGGCGCGACATGCAGATGGGCCACCGCATCCGGCGTGCCAAAAGGCGGCAGGGACAGGACGACTAAAACAAGCATAAATCCGGCAATGAGGCAGATGATCAACGGGGCTATGAAATATCCCGTTCCCGGCTTTTCTTCGGCAGGCAACCGGGCCATGGCGGCCAACAGAAGAACCGTTGAAATTCCCGCGCCAACCGCCGCTTCGGTAAAGGCAACATCAACCGCATCAAGATTTACGAACATTGCCGCTGAAATGAGGGAATACCCACCCGCCATAACGATGGCCGCAAACAACTTACGCGTCCGCAGAACAAGAACCGCAATGACCACCATCATGGAAACCAGAAAGATATTGGTGAGCAGGGAAATCATGAAGACTTCTCCTTTTTGGCAGACGTCTTCTCTTTACCGGAAGTCGAGGCCAGATCACGGCCCAGGGGGCTGATCCCGCATTCTCTCGCCACAAGCGCGATGGCATGCCCGGAAACAGGGCTGGTGAAAAAGAGAAAAATACCAATCAGGATAAGTTTTACCGTGATCAGCCATGATGGCGACAGAAGAACCATCCCCAAAATCATGAAGGCAACACCTGCCGTATCCACCATGCCGGCGGCATGAATGCGCGAGAAGACATCCGGCATACGGACAAGACCAATGGCACCAATAAGGATAGCAATGCTGCCAACAGCAAAACACAGCCCAGCCAGAATATATATCACGCTATCCATCATTTATCACCAAGGGTGCCGGTGCTGAACAGTTTGAGCACAGCAAAAGTACCGATAAAGTTCAGGATGGCGTAAAGAACGGAGATATCGACAAATTCGGGCCGTCCCATGGCAAACCCATGAAGCGATATCCCAAGAATTATCATCGTTCCGATACTGTTGACCGCAAGAACCCGGTCAAACGCCGTTGGACCAAGAGCAACCCGCGCCAATGCTATCAATATAGCCGCCGCAATGGCGGCAAGGGCAGCAACAGCTATCATCCCTCGCCCCCTTCTGTTGCGGCCATGCGGCGATCCATTTCACCTGAACGGACATCATCTCCGAAACTTGCGTCAAGCGCGTGCACAAGAAACCCTTCATCGTCAATGTCGATGGTAACGGTGCCAGGGGTCAGGGTTATCGAGTTGGCATAGGCCGCCACACCTGCCGGTGTTTTCTGGCTGTAGGGAACATGGAAGACTTCCGGGTCAGGCGTATTGCCCAGAATAACCTTTGCGGTCGCGATATTTGACATCAGAATTTCACGGAAAAGCCAGACCGAATATCCGGGAAGGCTTTTCATCATATGAAGCGGCAAACCTTCGCTATCGGCAGCATTGATGCGTGAAGCCATCCCCACGGCAAAGGCCACACTCAATACACCAAGCCCTGTTACCAGCACCGTGTAATGACCTGACATGAGAAGCCAGAGCGCCATCAGAATTAAGAAAAGAAGACTTGTCCTCAACATTATAAAAACCGATGACCCCCAAATTCTGGAAACATTCTAAGGGTAAAATTATTCATTTCAATACCAATCGCCACGCAAAACGTCTTTTTTGGAAGAAAATGAAGATTTGACTTCGTTGAACATAGGCCGGGAATTGTATATAATCAGGTAATGATTGAATTTATGGGGGATAACACCATGGCGAAAAAAACCGATCAACGTCCTGCCGGCGTGCCTGAGGAAAACGTCTATAACGGCCTGCACTGGACACTTCCCATTGCTTTTGCCGCGGTCATAGGCACGCTTTACGTGATCGTGAGCGTGGGATAACCCAAAAGAAATCTTATTCGGGTGAAACGGAAAATCTGGCAAAAGCCATCAAGGCCAGAACCAGCGATAACGGGAACCCAATAACAAGAAATAAACCGATTGTCGGA
Organism: uncultured Hyphomicrobiales bacterium; assembly: GCA_964580905.1. GTDB lineage: Bacteria > Pseudomonadota > Alphaproteobacteria > Puniceispirillales > UBA1172. Next base: position 34,965 of record CAZOLR010000019.1, read on the forward strand.
TCCATAATCAATACTCTCCCTCATTCGTTTTTTATTTTTTAATATACCGTTGATATCTTGGCTAGACCAAATATCGATTTAGTCACTCCATGGGGAAGTTGATTGATGTCCACGCTGATCATGGCCGCACCCAATGGTGCCCGAAAGACAAAGTCCGACCACCCCAATCTGCCGATAAGCATTGATGAAGTTGTCGCGGAAGCCCGTGCCTGTCGTTTGGCTGGTGCCGCCATGTTGCACAGCCATGTGCGGGATAAGAATGGCGCGCATGTCCTTGACCACGGTCTTTACAGGGAATTGCTTGCGGCAATGAAGCAGGAAGTTCCGGACATGCTATGCCAGATCACCACGGAATCGGTTGGTATATTCTCACCAAAGGAACAGGCTGAATGCCTTAAAGAGGTGCAACCAGATTTTGCTTCCGTCGCCATAAGGGAAATAACCGGAGACCAGTCCGGGACAGCGATTGATTTTGCGAAAGGCGCGCTTGCCGATGCCGACGCCGCAGGAACACGCATACAATATATTCTCTATGATATCCGTGATCTCGGGCTTCTGCGCCAGCTTCATGAACGTGGAATGCTGCCAGATCGCCCGCTTGATATTCTCTATGTTCTCGGCAAATACAATCCCGGTTTTATTTCGAGCCCTGATGAGCTGGACCCGTTTCTTCAGTCCGATCTGGGCTTTATCCGCTCATGGATGATCTGCGCATTTGGCCCGGAGGAATACACATCCATGATCAAGGCTGCAAAGGCCGGTGGTCATGCCCGCGTCGGTTTTGAAAACAATCTCATGCTCAAGGATGGCACTATCGCCCCGTCAACCTCTGCCCTTGTTGAGCAGCTTGCGCAGACCGTCACGCCGTATACACCAACTCAAGCCGCAGAACTTTTCGGCCGGTAAGACCTAGAAATCTTTTTCTTTCAGACGAACGAGTGCCGCAAGGGTGCGGTTGACAGGGGCATCCATCCCGATTTCCTCAGCAAGAACCGGCACCATCCCGTTGATGATATCGATTTCGGAAGGTTTACGGGCCAGATGATCAAGGGCCATGGATGGCCTCGCCTCACCCAGTTTTTCCGCGAAAGCCGTCACATACTTAACGGGATCATCATAGGAAAAAGCCACCCCTTTTGCTTTACCCACGGCATAAGCCTCTTTCCCGCAAGCAAGGGCCATCTGCCAAAGGTCAGGGCTTGCGCGCAACCCGGCGATATTAAGCCCTGTTACGGTGCATGGCGCGCTTAACGTGACATTGCAGACAAACTTCTCCCATATCAGCTGATCAATATCATCGTAGGAATCAGCGGGAAAACCTGCCTTTATCCATAAATCGGCAATCGATGCAAGCCGCCCGGTCATCCCCCCGCCATATTCCCCCAGCCGTATTCTGGTCATGCCGGTATGATGCGCGTGCCCGGGTTCTTTGATTGAGGCACCGAACCCTTCTGCCACCCCCAACAGAAGACGATCCGGCGATAGCTCAGCCGCCGCGATGGAACCACTGCCAAAGCCATTCTGGATCGTCAACACCGGTGCTTCGGGCGTGCCTTCTGCGGCAATCCTCCGGGCGGCATCTTTGACGCCGGAAGCCTTGGTTGCGATGATATAGAGGTTGGCATCGGGAAGTTTATCCTGAGGTGTCAGGGCGGTGATATCCTTGGCTGTGTGATCCCCGGAAAACCCGGTGACACGAAGCCCGTTCTTCCTGATAGCCTTAATATGATCCTGCCAGATATCGACAACCGAAACCGCCTTTCCGGCTTTGGCGAAAAGGCCGGCATAAACGGAGCCCATGGCCCCTGCCCCGATAATTACAATCATGATAAACCATCCTCTTTTATGCGAAGGTTGGCTTAGGCTTTTCGTTTACGCAAGAAAAAAACCGGCCCAGATTAACGGGCCGGTTTCATTGATATATTGTGGATGGTCAGGACTGGCGGGTGAAATCCGGATAGGATTCAAGCCCGCATTCAGACAGATCAAGACCGCTGACTTCATCTTCTTCGGAAGGACGGAGCCCCATGATCGCTTTGAGGACATACCATACGACAGCTGAGGTTACGCTGACGAAAACGCCGATCGCGATAATGCCGGTGAGCTGAACACCAAAGCTGGCCCCGCCTGAAATGCACACGGCAAGCGTGCCCCAGATACCGGCTACAAGGTGAACCGGTATGGCGCCGACCACATCGTCAATCCGGAACTTGTCGAGAAGAGGAACAGTGATCACAACCAGCAATGCCCCGACACCGCCAATGAACGCGGCAAGCAATGGCGTTGGTGCAAGAGGTTCTGCGGTGATCGCAACAAGGCCGCCCAGCGCACCGTTCAACGCCATGGTCAGATCAATCTTACCGTAAAGGATCTGGGTTGCAAAAATGGCGACCACGACACCTGCCGCGGCGGCAATATTCGTGTTCACGAAAATATTTGCAATGGCCGCAACATCAGCGGCGGACCCCATGGCAAGCTGGGAGCCACCATTGAACCCGAACCAGCCGAACCAGAGAACGAATGTGCCGATAGTAGCCAGCGGCAGGTTGGATCCTGGCATGGGGCGGATACCCCCGTCAGCTGTGTACTTGCCTTTACGCG
>CAZOLR010000020.1:0-2096 GCA_964580905.1 uncultured Hyphomicrobiales bacterium
CGTCCGCGCAAACTCCTGACGGTGGTGACCAAATCCAACGCCCAGCGCCATGGCATGGTGATGTGGGATGAAATCGCCGCCGAAGTTGCCCGGGAATTCCCTGATGTCACCTGGGACAAGATGCTGGTTGATGCCATGACGGTCCGCATGACGCTTCAGCCTTCCAGTCTTGATACGATTGTTGCGACCAACCTGCATGCCGATATTCTTTCTGATCTCGCAGGGGCATTATCGGGCAGTATCGGCGTCGCCCCGACGGCGAATATCGACCCCGAAGGACGCTTCCCTTCCATGTTTGAACCTATCCACGGATCAGCCTTTGATATCACCGGCAAGGGGATTGCCAACCCGGTGGCAAGTTTCTGGACCGCCGCCCAGATGCTGGATCATCTGGGGGAAAGTGAAGCAGCAGCAAGGTTGATGGACGCCATTGATCAGGTTTCCGCGGCAGGTATTCTCACCCCCGATGTCGGCGGCACCGCAACAACAGCAGATGTGACCAGGGCCGTTATCGAAGCCATCAGGACAGCCAATCACTGACAACTTGTCGCTTTTATGCCTGATGATGGCAGAAATGAAAAACGGGCCCCGGGATGATCAGGGCCCGTTTCTTTTTTTGTCTTTTAGTCGTCGGACGGATTTGGCAGAACGAGGTTAAGCACAATCCCCAGCACCCCGGCAAGGCCGATGCCCGCCAGCGAAAGCTCCCCACCCAGCGGCACGGAAAGACCCCCGATACCCACCACCAGAATGATGGCCATGATGGAAATGTTTCTCGGATTGTTCATATCTGTTGCGGCCTTGACAATCACGGAAATGCCGACCGTGGTGATCAGCCCGAACATCAGGATCATGACTCCGCCCATAACCGGCATGGGAATGGAACTGAGCAAACCACCAAGCTTACCGACAAAGGCCAGCAGAATCGCAAAAATCGCCGCCCAGGTCATGATACCAGGGTTGAAGGCCTTGGTCAGCGTCACCGCGCCCGTCACCTCGGAATAGGTCGTGTTCGGCGGGCCGCCGAGCAGGCTGGCGGCGCTGGTGGCAAGACCATCACCCATCATTGTCTTGTGAATACCCGGATTCGACAGATAGTCCTTTTTAGTCACTCCGCTTATCGCCATGATATCGCCGAAATGTTCAATTGCAGGGGCGATGGCCACCGGCACGATGAAGATAATCGCCGCCCACTGGAATTCCGGCAGGGTAAAGGACGGAATGGCAAACCATGACGCCGCACTGACCGCACCGAAATTCACAAAGCCTGTACCAGTTGCTGAGCCGACGATCAGGCTGGCGATATAACCGGCTATGATACCCACGATAATCGGAATGATGCGCATCATCCCGCGCCCCATCACCGCCGTCAGCAAGGTGGCGATCAGGGTGATCGCGGCAATCAGAAGAGACGCAGATTTGGGAAAGATCTGGTCAGATCCGGCAACGCCTGTTGCCATGGAAACCGCCACCGGAGCAAGCGAAAGCCCGATCACCATGATCACCGGGCCGACCACGATGGGCGGAAAGGCGCGATGCAGCCATCCCACCCCGAAAAGACGGATGGCAAAACTGATCGCCACATAGAGCAGACCGGCGCAGGCGAGCCCGCCCATGGTTGCCGGCAGACCCCATGTTTGTACGCCATAGATGATCGGCGCGATAAAGGCAAAGGACGACGCCAGAAAAACAGGCACCTGGCCGCGGGTGACAAACTGGAAGATCAGCGTGCCGAGCCCGGCGGTGAAGAGCGCGACATTCGGATCAAGCCCGGTCAGGATCGGCACAAGGACCAGCGCGCCGAAAGCGACAAACAGCATCTGCGCCCCGACCACCGCCTGTTCCGACGAAAAGGTATATTCGGTATCGTTTATAGATGAGGACATATTCTCCCCCCTGATGAAGGATCGCAAACCCCTTGGGGTCACAATCAATTATGTTCACCCCTTCCTTCTTGACGGGAAGGATCTGAACCCATGAAACGTGACGGTTTATATCCGGGCAGGACCAGAAACGGCCCCGCCGGATTACCGTCACCCCGGGTAAGAATAACAGAATATAGTGTTTACACAAAGAGAAGACACAATTTGTGGTAG
>CAZOLR010000020.1:2196-35743 GCA_964580905.1 uncultured Hyphomicrobiales bacterium
CCCGACAAAGAACGCTCTTTCCCCCCGTATTCTTATGCGTATTTTTTCAGGATACCAGCTTGCCGCGGCGCCAAAATCCACGAAACCGGAACTGTCAATGGATATCCTTTTGCAAAGTATTGTCTCGACAGCATAGGACGGAGTTGAAAACATGAATACAGCCGCACCAGCGATCATCAATCGAAGCATAATCATTTCTGACCTGCCTTTCAGCATTAAGATGTAGGGAAAGCAATCAGGCTAAACTGAATACACGCTATACTTTAAATTTATTATTTTTTGGACGCAAGCATTTTAGGGATTTATTTCATTCACCGCCCGGTACAACAAGGTGACCAGATACGGGTTGCCGTCATTCCCCCGTTGAGATACCGGCCGCTGAGATCCGGGCCGTCGCAAGGCTGTGTTTCAGCAAATAGCCGGTTTTCGGGGTGAAACCGCAGCCGGGCCGTGACGGCACCGTGATCTGCCCTCTGTCGGAAAGCACGATCTCAGGGGCGGAAAAATCCTCTTCGAAAAATCTGCTGCTCGGGAAAATATCACAAGGGTAGCCGACATTATCCTTTGTGGCCAATGCCATGGAAGGCCCCTGCCCGACAGCGGATTCCAGCATGCCGCCGACCCAGACCGGGACATCATGCTCTTTACACAGATCATGGATCGCCAGCGCGTTGGTAAGCCCACCGACCCGGCTTGTCTTGATATTGATCCACCTGCAGGCCCCGGTTTTTATCGCTTTTTCAGCACGGCTCAGTGAGGTGATGCTTTCATCAAGACAGATCGGCGTCTGCAGCTCTTTTTGCAGATGGGCATGGTCAATGAGATCATCATAAGCCAGTGGCTGTTCGATCATTTTGAGGTCCAGCCGGTCAAGTTTCCGGAACATGTCCATATCATCCAGCGTGAACCCGCTGTTGCAGTCAATATGCATGACCAGATCGGGGTAGGTCTTGCGAACAGCTTCGATCATCTCAACACTGCACCGCCGGTTGAATTTCAGCTTTACCCTTGGAAATCCCTCATCAATGGCTTCCCCCACGCGACCGATCAGCGCGGATGTGCTGTCCAGAACCGGGATATCTGCCCCGACCGAAATTGTCTGATCTGTTCCGCCTATGATCGAGTAGAGAGGTTTGCCCCGGCTCAGCGCATACGCATCCCACCAGGCGGAATCGAAGGCAGAGCGCGTGAATTCATGACCTTTGAAGTTCTGAAACATCGCCTGCAGCTGTTCAGGCGATGAAATCTCCCGGCCGATGATTTGTGGTGCCAGAACATCACGGGCGACCCCGAAGGCACCTTTTGTATATTCGGTATTATAAAGTGGTAGCGGCGCCGGTGCGCACTCACCCCAGCCTTCCGCGTCATCAAATTTCAGATTGACGAACAGACTTTCAATACTGTCCTGTGAGCCGTAAGCCGTAACCCAAGGCTCAAGCAACGGCATGCTGACATGGTAAAGATGGACTTCTCTTAATTTCATCCGGATCACACCTGAAGAAGACGGCACACGTACTTATCTTTTAAGATAGCATAAGTCCTATGACTTTAACCATGGGATGTTCCAGACAAACTATGTTCCGCTCAGGTGCAGCACATACATTGAGGGATGCGCGCCACCCACAGCAAAGGGGGATGCACGTTTATTCCTGATTACATGTCCGGGAAATGGCGCGCTCGGGAAGATTCGAACTCCCGACCCCCAGATTCGTAGTCTGGTGCTCTATCCAGCTGAGCTACGAGCGCGTGCAGATCGTATTAGAGTCTTTTCCGTCAAAACGCAAGCCCCCACATGGGCAAAAGACCTGCCTTGAGCACTTAAAGCCCGCGCACCTGCCCGCATTCGCCGGAAGATGAGTTCTCAACATGCTCCCGTGACAGGCGGGAAAGAATTCGATAAAGTGCCGGGCAACAGAGTTTACGCTGGAGTTGACGCCATGAGCCAGAGAGACATTCAAAAATCCTTCCCCGTATCCTGGGAGGAGCTGCACAGGACATCCAAAGCCCTGGCCTGGCGCCTGCTTGATCTTGGCCCTTTTGAAGGCATCATCGCCGTCACGCGGGGCGGGCTTGTGCCGGCGGCTATCGTCGCGCGTGAGCTCGAGCTGCGGATGATTGAGACCGCCTGCATCGCCTCCTATGACGGCAACAGGCAGGGATCGCTCAACATTCTCAAATCAGCCCCTGAAGCGGGTGATGGCGCGGGCTGGCTGATTGTCGATGATCTTGTGGATACCGGCGAGACAGCAAAAACGCTCCGCAACATGCTGCCCAAAGCTCATTTCGCCACCGCTTACGCCAAACCGGCCGGCCGGCCACTGGTGGATACATTCGTTACCGAAGTCAGCCAGGACACCTGGATCTTCTTTCCCTGGGACATGGAACCCCAGCCGATCACCCCGATTGTCGGCCAGCACCCCAAAAAGTAAGACCAGGAATCGGCGCCCCTTCCATCCGGCCTTTCACACAGATTGGGCTGGCTATTCAGGATGACTGATCTTCGAGCACCGTGGCCGGTAAAAGAAGGCGGAAGACACTGCCCTCAAGCCCCGTGCTGTTGAGCCTCAGATCTCCGCCATGGTTGAGCGCAATTTCCCGGGCAATCGAAAGCCCGAGCCCGGCACCGCCAGATGTCCCCGAATGAAAGGGCGTGAAAAGCTTCTGCCTTATTTTAGCGGAAATACCGGGCCCGTTATCGGTAATGTCAAGCACAACATGTTTGCCTGTCTGCCATGAGTTGACAGAGATTCTGTCGGCGCCGGCATCCGCTGCATTGACAACAAGATTTTTGAGCAGACGGTAGAACTGATGCTCATCCAGACACATCTTTGAAGGGCCGTTATATTCAACGGCAATCCCGCTGCTCCCGCTGACTTCTTCCATTACACTGTCCATCGTCACCATCGACGGCTCGAAACTACCCTGCGGTTTCACAAACTCCATGGTCCGGTTGCAGAACATCACCGCCCGCTCAATCGAAGCTATCATCAGCGGGGCAATCTCCCTGACCTGCTCATCCTTGGAATTCGTGAGGTTATCGGAAAGCAGCATGAAGGATGACAAGGCGTTGCGCATGTCATGATTGATCTTGCCGATCTCGCGTCCGACCGCGGCCAGTTTCTCGCGCTGGATCATTTCTCTTTCGACTTCATGCTGCAGTTTGCTCAGGGCAAGACGGGCTTCGGCTATGATGGAGCCGTCATCGGCAAGGCTTTTCTTTTCCCTGGGTGTGAGGAGATTGGCGGAAACGCCCCTCATATCACCAATGAGCCGGTTGAGCGGCAGGATCACCTGCCTTTTGACCACAAGAACGAAAGGCAGGCTGACGAAAAGGGCAGTAAAAATGAGAATACCCAAACTTCCCATGAAATAGTAATTCATGCTTTCCGTCATCAGTTTCGCCGGAAAAATGGCAACGATTTCCTCAATATGGCTTTCCCGGTCATGAAGATAATCATGGCTGAGATCAGCGGCATGTATCCGGAAATAGGAAAAATTTTCCCCAAGCCCCAGCATGGCCCTGGTCGCCATTGAAATTTGAACAAGCCATCCGTTATCCCATTGATCAGGTTCCATCGCCCGGGCTCTGGCCACAAGCTCCGGATTTCCTGCCCAGCCCTTCACCTGGCCGTCCACCACGGGCGCAAACCCGAACCCTTCGGGCGCTTTTTGGGCGTGATCTTTCGAAGAGTGGCTTTCCTGATTGTGTTCCGCCAGATAGAACAGCTCTTCGATATGTGTTTCCATGATCTGGCTGTGATACGGCCCTGAAAGAAGAACAACGACAAAGCCGCCTGTCAGGAAAACAAGGCTGAAAACCACCGTCATCAGCCGCAATGCCAGCAGATTTACACCTGTTATTTGCATCATTATGGTCAAACCCGGAACATATTGAACTGATACTTTAGTATAATATAAAGGTTAAAAAATATTTAACAGGCGGGAAATTATTTTCCCATGGGTATTACCCTGTCCTTGGTCACGCCTTGGCGGAATAAAGATGGATCAGGAAGTCTTAGAGATTGACTAGTGCTTAAGTCTTTATTATACAGGCCGCTTATTCCTTCATTCGTGACCGAAATCAGGAGTTGCTGTCATGAAACGGACATTCCAGCCCAGCAATCTGGTGCGCAAGCGCCGTCACGGCTTCCGCGCCCGCATGGCCACAGTAGGCGGCCGCCGCGTTCTTCAGGCCCGCCGGGCCAAGGGTCGCAAGCGTCTTTGCGCCTGAGGGCTTCCGGTCATGCCGGAAGTCAGCATCATTACATCCCGACGTGACTTTGTCTCCGCCGCCAGGTCCGGAGACAAATTTGTTTCTGCATCTCTGGTTATGCAGGTTCGCTCAAGGCCGGATACGTCAGGGCCGAGAGTGGGGTTTACCGCAACCCGAAAGATCGGCGGGGCGGTTCAGCGCAACAGGGCAAAACGCCGGATGCGTGCCCTTGCCCGGGACGTTCTGATCCCGGATGCGCAATCTTCGTGTGATTATGTTCTCATAGCGCGGCACAATACCGGGAAAATTTCCTGGCAGCAGCTGGTATCAGACTGCCGGAGCCTTTTGTCACGTCACAGGAAGAAAGCAAACTGATGGCCCCCGGAAACCTTATAACCGGCAGTAAAGATCTGTTTCAGAAGGGTGTGCTCGAGGTCATTCTTCTTCCCATTCGTATATATCGGTGGTGTGTTTCGCCGCTGATCGGGGGAACCTGCCGGTATGAGCCGTCCTGTTCGCGCTACGCCATTGACGCAATTCAATTGCATGGCGCACGTAAAGGTGTTTATTTAACAGCCAGGCGTCTGGCCCGCTGCCATCCTTTTGGTGGTTCGGGATACGATCCGGTGCCGGGTTTTGTTTCAGGGGCCTCGGAAGATGCCCGTGATAGATGCGAAAACAATGAGTAGGGTTATCGCCGCCGCTCAAATCTGAGGAGTGATTTTCGATGAATTCCGACAACCGGAATCTGATTGCCGCCATTGCCATATCAATGCTTATTCTGGTGGTGTATCAGATCTATTTCATGCCAGAACCTGTTGAGCAGGACACTTTCCCCGTCCAGACCGTGGAAAATCTTCCCGCCGCAACCGGCGAGCAAATAGTAATTTCCCGAAACGAACCCATTTCCGCGGTGATCTCCGCTGCGCGTGTGCCCATCGCAACGCCTCTTATTGGTGGCTCGGTCTCCACAGCCGGCGGCCGGCTTGACGATCTCAAACTCCTTTCTTACGGCCTCAGCTCTGCTGATGACGAAGATCGGGTGCCCCTGCTCAGGCAAACCGGCGACCCGGACAGTTACTTTGCCGAAATTCTGTTTCTCGACCCGACCGGCCAGCGTCTGGTGGACAAGAACATCACCTGGGAGGCCGATGCGTCCAGCCTTTCCCCCGCAAGCCCTGTTACGCTCAGCCATCAGGCTGACGACGGCATGAGCTACCGGCTCATCTACACTATCGATGACGGCTATATGGTCACCGTTCGTGCCGAAGCCACCAATGGCAGCGGCAACAGCGTTGATGTCCGCCATTTTGCGCGCATCCGCCGCAACCTGCCTAGCCTTTCGGATTTCTTTATCTCTTATGAAGGGCCCATCGGTGTGTTCGCTGAAGATGAGAAAACTGAAGTTGACTACGACGATATCGCCGATATCGGCCCCGCCGGACAGACATTCCAGAGCAATGGCGTCAACGGCTGGATCGGTGTTACCGACAAATACTGGCTGACGGCACTGATCCCGTCAAAACAGGATGACGTGACCTTTGGGTTCCGCCGCCCCGGTGGTGATGGTTCGCCCGCACAGGTGGATCTGAGCACCGCAACCGTGCGTCTTGAACCGGGAGCAACCTTGAGCCGGGAGTTCCATCTTTTCGCCGGGCCGAAAAAAATCAATGTTCTTCTCGGCTATAACGAAAAACTTTCCATTGAACGCCTTGATCACGCGATTGACTGGGGCTGGTTTCCCTTCCTGACGAAACCGTTTTTCCATGCGCTCAACTGGTTTTTCGGCATTCTGGGGAATTTCGGACTGGCTATCCTCGCCCTGACGGTTCTGGTCAAGATTGCCTTCTTCCCTCTGGCGAACAAATCTTACAAATCCATGGCCAAAATGCGCGAACTCTCCCCCAAGGTGCAGGAATTGCGGGAACGGTTTTCAGATGACCGCCAACGCCAGCAGCAGGAGATGATGAAACTCTACCGGGATGAGAAGATCAACCCGGCCGCAGGGTGCCTTCCTGTTCTGCTTCAGATCCCTGTCTTCTTTGCCCTTTACAAGGTGTTGTTTGTCACCATCGAAATGCGCCACGCTCCGTTTTACGGCTGGGTGGCTGATCTGTCGGCCAAAGACCCGACCTCGATGATCAATCTCTTCGGCCTTTTGCCGTTCAGCACAGCCGGTCTGCCTGATTTCATCAATCTCGGCATCTGGCCCATTCTGATGGGCATCACGATGTTTGTTCAGATGTCGCTGAACCCGCCGCCGCCTGATCCGGTGCAGGCCAAAATCTTCAAATTCATGCCATTGATGTTCACCTTCCTCCTGGCGACCTTCCCGGCTGGCCTTGTCATTTACTGGACCTGGAACAACCTTTTATCCATCGTTCAGCAATGGGCGATCATGCGATCGGTGAAGGCGGGGAAGGCTGGCTGACGACATGACGGCATCTGGCGATCCGGATCAGGATATCCTGATCGAAAACGGGCGGAAACTTTTTGCCAGACCCTGCACCTTTACGGCAGGCGCCACCAATATCGGCCAGTTGCCGCCCATGGACCTGCCTGAAGTGGCTTTTGCCGGCCGTTCGAATGTGGGAAAATCTTCCCTTTTGAACGCGCTTACCGGACAAAAGGCACTGGCCCGGACCTCACAAACACCCGGACGCACCCGCCAGCTCAATTTCTTTGATCTTGGCGGACGTATCTCTCTCGTTGATCTGCCGGGCTATGGGTATGCCAAGGCATCAAAATCCGATATCCGTGCCTGGACCGGGCTGACACTGGCTTTTCTCAAGGGCAGGGCATCCCTCCGGCGGGTCATGCTTCTTGTGGACAGCCGCCGCGGCATTGGGACCGCCGACCGGGAGATCATGAAAATATTTGATGACGCAGCTATTTCCTGGGCGGTGGTGCTGACCAAACTGGATAAGCTGAAGCCAAAGGAAGCGGCCGACGTGGAAAAACAGACCAGCGATGAAGCCGCCCGTCACGTGGCGGCCTGGCCCGGCGTCTTTGTCACATCATCGGAAAAAGGGCTTGGTATTCCTGAGCTGCGTGCGCATATCACCGAACTCGCAAACCCGGAATGAGACCTTCCGGCGGCGCATTCCCTTGCCAGACTTGCAAAATTCGGGCAAAACCTGTCCTGATATCATAAGGGATATGAAATCATGACGACCACAGGCTCTACCGCTCCTGATATTCGCCACGAATGGCTTGCCAAGGCAGAAGTGCTGACAGAAGCCCTTCCGTATATGCGCCGCTATTCCGGTCACCGGCTGGTGGTGAAGTTTGGCGGCCATGCCATGGGGGAACAGGAAGCAATCCGGAGTTTCGCCGAAGACATGGTTCTGTTGCATCAGGTGGGGGCCTGCCCGCTGGTGGTTCATGGTGGCGGCCCGCAGATCGGGGCGATGCTCGAAAAACTCGATATCCCCTCGTCTTTTATAAACGGGCTGCGCGTCACCGATGCGCAAACCATATCGGTGGTGGAAATGGTGCTCAGTGGCGGGATCAACAAATCCCTCGCCTCAGCGATCACCCGGGCCGGCTGTTCTGCTGTTGGCATATCCGGAAAGGATGGCGGGCTGATCAGGGCACGCAAGCTCGGGGTCAAAGCCGGTGACAGCAATATTGAAGATCATGTGGATCTCGGTTTTGTCGGGGAGCCGGCAGATATCCGTACTTCAGTCATTGACGCCCTGATCGATGCCGGGATGATTCCGGTGATCGCACCGGTAGCCGCAGATGAGGATAACGCCACCTATAATATCAACGCCGACACCGCCGCCGGAGCCATTGCCGCGGCAATGGGGGCAACACGCCTGCTTATGCTCACCGATGTTCCCGGCGTGATGGATAAGGACGGCCACGTGATCCAGCAATTATCCATCACCCAGGCCAAAGCCATGATTGCCGATGGCACGATCAGCGGCGGCATGATTCCCAAGGTGCAGACCTGCATTGATGCGGTGACGGGCGGATGTGAAGGTGCGGTTATCCTCGACGGACGCGAAACCCACGCCGTGCTGGTTGAACTTTTCACCGAACACGGCATCGGCACCATCATTACCCGGGGATAAAACCAAAGCCTGAACCCCTGTTGGCACAGTTGAGATGAAAAACTCCGAGCACCTTTTTAACACCGACAGATATACCGGCTGGATCTTTGATCTGGACAATACGATCTATCCGGCGGCTTCCGGCCTGTTCAGCCAGGTTTCCGACCGGATGACGCTATTTATCCAGAATCTCTTTGATCTTGACCGGAACTCCGCCCTTGCCCGCCAGAAAGACCTCTTTCACCGCTACGGCACCACAGCTTCGGGGCTGATGAAGGAATATGGGATGGACCCCGCTGAATTCATGGCCTTTGTCCATGAAATTGACCTCTCTGAGCTTTCTTATGACGAAGAACTCGATAAAAGGATCGGCGCCCTGCCCGGGCGTAAGGTGATCTTCACCAACGGAACCACGCGCCACGCCACGCGCATTCTTGACGCCTATGGCATCAGGCATCATTTCGATTACGTCTACGATATTATCGAATCGCAGCACAGGCCCAAGCCGGACCCGGTCATATACAGGGAAATGCTGGACCTGACCGGGCTTGAAGCAAAAACCGCTGTCATGATTGAGGATATGGCTGTTAACCTGAAACCTGCGGCTGAAATGGGCATAACAACGGTTTTGCTGAAACATGAACCTGACAGCCCCGGAAAAGAGACGGATACCACATACATTGATTTTATCGCCCATGACCTTAAAACCTTTTTAAGACAAATATGACGGGCCGGACTGACAGAACAAACGGAGAGACGCATGAGCACTGATCTTGAAAACACCATCGACGACGCCTGGGAAAACAGGGACAGCGTGACACTGGAAACACGCGGGGCTGTCCGGGAAGCTGTTAACGACGCGCTTGAGCTGCTCGACAGCGGCAAAGCCCGGGTTGCCGAACAGCGTGGCCCGGGGGACTGGGTTGTTAATCAGTGGCTCAAGAAAGCAGTGCTTTTGTCTTTCCGTCTGAATGACATGGTCGTGATCCCCGGCGGACCGGATTATCCCGGCGTTGGTGCCGCCACCTGGTGGGATAAAGTGCCGTCGAAATTTTCCGGCTGGGATGCCGAACGTTTTCGTGCCGCAGGTTTCCGTGCTGTGCCGGGATGCGTCGTGCGCAAATCCGCCTATGTTGCGCCGGGTGTTGTCATCATGCCGGGCTTCATCAATCTTGGCGCCTATGTCGACAGCGGCACGATGGTGGACACCTGGGCAACCGTGGGTTCATGCGCACAGATCGGCCGTAACGTCCATCTTTCCGGCGGCGCAGGCATTGGCGGCGTGCTTGAACCTCTCCAGGCCGGGCCGGTCATCATCGAAGATGACTGTTTTATCGGCGCCAGATCAGAAGTCGTCGAAGGCGTGGTGGTGGAACAGGGCGCTGTTCTCTCCATGGGCGTCTTCATCGGCGCATCCACCAAGATCATTGACCGTGAGAGCGGAGAAATCCATATGGGCCGCGTGCCTGCCTATTCCGTGGTCGTGCCGGGGTCCATGCCGGGCAAGCCGCTCCCCGATGGCACACCCGGACCAAATCTCGGATGTGCCGTGATCATCAAGAAAGTGGATGAGAAAACAAGATCCAAGACCTCTATCAATGATCTTCTGAGGGATTGAATATCGCATGACCACGCTCGCCCCTGAACATGAACTGACCCGTGACCTTATTCGTTGCCCTTCGGTAACGCCTGCGGAAGGTGGGGCGCTTGAGCTCATCGAAACCTTCCTCAAAACCCTTGGGTTTACCTGCTACCGGCTTCCTTTTGGTGAAGGTGAGGCCCGGGTGCAGAATCTGTTTGCTATACGGGGAAACGGCGGGCCTCATTTCGGGTTTGCTGGTCATACCGACGTAGTTCCGCCGGGGGCGGCCGAAGAATGGGCGCATGATCCTTTTTCCGGCGCCGTAAGTAAGGAAAATATCCACGGCAGAGGTGCGGTGGATATGAAAGGTGCTATCGGGGCTTTCCTTGCCGCCGTCGCACACCGGATTGAAACCCGGCCGGAGGCGACAGGCCAGATCAGCCTGCTCATCACCGGCGATGAAGAAGGTGATGCGATCAATGGCACGAAGCCGGTGCTGAAGTGGGTGAAGGAAAAAGGGCTGATGGCCGACGTCTTTCTGGTGGGTGAGCCGACCAATCCGGATAAAATCGGCGACATGATCAAACACGGACGCCGCGGCTCACTCTCCGGCACACTCGAGGTTGAAGGCCGCCAGGGCCATGTAGCCTATCCCCATCTGGCCGATAACCCCCTGCCACATCTGATGCGGATGCTAGCGCCCCTTGCCCAAGGAAAGATAGATGAGGGAAATGCCCATTTCGGGCCGAGTACCGCAGCCATAACAAGTATTGATACGGGAAATCCGGCCCGGAACGTCATCCCGCATAAAGCCACGGCCATGTTCAACATCCGGTATGGATCTGATCATAGCGCGGATAGTCTTAAATCCTGGCTTACCCGTCACTTCGATGAAACCGGGGGTAATTACACCATTTCCTGGCATGAGTCCGCCTCGCCCTTTATCACCAGCCCCGGGAAACTGACCGATATCGTGAGCGCAGCGGTAGAAAAAATGACCGGTCACACACCGGAACTCTCGACATCAGGCGGGACGTCAGATGCCCGCTTCATTGCAGACTATGCCGATGTGGTGGAATTCGGGCTTGTCGGCCAGACCATGCACCAGATCAATGAGCATGCTTCTCTTTCCGATATCACGTTGCTGAAAAACATCTATGTCGAGATGCTTGATCGTTTCTTCGACGCATACCGGCAAAGCGAGTCCGCATGATACCAGCACCTCCAGGCTTTGGCGCCATCATCAACGGCATTACCTACGGAATGAATCTGGCGTTGCGCCGTGTTGATCCCGCGAGCACCGATGCCATCCGTCAGGCCCCCGATGCTATATGGGATGCGCTTTGGTTTCGTTTCCTCGTCACCCTTCTTAACGGCGCCCTGATACTTGGTCTTGGCAATATGTGGACGGTTGTGCTCCTCGGTCTGCTTGCCCTGGTGGATGCTTTGTCCTTTCCCGTTATCAGCCAGTTGGTGATCGCGCGTCTTGGGCTGATGCCACGTTTTGTTGCCTTCATCCTGTCGGTGACCTGGGTCGGCAATCTTCGCATTGTTGTTCTCATGACCGTGATGCTGATTTTTGGCCCGATCAGCGCTGTTGGCGTCGGTGCCGGCAACATCATTCTTCTTATGGTGGCGCTGTGGCTGATCTGGGCCACCTGGTCAGCGGCAACATTAAGCCTAGGGCGCAGCGGATGGCTGGGTGCGGCCATGGTCATTCTGATGATGGCGGTCGAAATGATCAACGGGATGCTGATCGTCACCTTCATCCATCCCATGCTCAGCTTCAGCTAGCCGGTCCGGCCTCAGGGTAATCCACGCGCGTAAGATAAAGCCCTTCGGGCGGCGCGGTCGGCCCGGCGGCAGACCTGTCTCTTGCCTCAAGCGCGGTAAGAACATCACCGGGTTGCCATTTACCCCTGCCGACAAGTACCAACGTGCCGGTGATATTACGGATCTGGTGATGCAGAAAAGACCTGGCCTCAGCGATGAGCGCCACTTCGTCCCCCTCACGTTCAAGGGAGAGAAGATCCAATGTACGCAGAGGCGATTGCGCCTGACACTGGGCCGCCCGGAATGAAGTAAAATCGTGTCTGCCAAGCAGATGATTCGCCGCCTCTTGCATCGCCGCAATATCGAGATCAGCCGGCACATGCCAGACACGCCCCCGCTCAAGCGCAGAAGCAACGCGCCGGGTTGAGATACGATACCGATACGCACGCCCGACCGCATCAAAACGGGCATGAAATTCCGGGCTGACTTCACGAGCTGACCAGACGCGGATATCTGCCGACAAATGCGCGTTCAGGGCGAGCGGCAATTTATCAGGATCAAATGGATCCGGCAGATCAAGATGCGCCGCCTGGCCGGTAGCGTGAACACCGGCATCGGTTCGCCCTGCACCCTGAACAGCAATCTTCTGCCTGCCGCCTATAATGGCGCTGGCCGCATCTTCCAGTGCGGCCTGAACCGAGGGTCCGTTGTCCTGACGCTGCCAGCCGACAAAACCGGCACCATCATATTCCATGCGAATAAGATAACGCGGCATCAACAGGTCTCCGATGGCAAAATCACCTGCGGCAGGGCATTGCCATTGAGAAAAGCACGACCATCCATGGCAGGTTTGCCCTGGGGCTGAACCCGCACCAGCTCAATCGCACCATCAGCTGTCGCAATCAAAGGTCCACCCTCATCCCCTTGGCCCAGAACCTCACCGGCAGATATCTTTTTACTGATATCACCGCAAGACCTGATCCTGCCGGCAAGCACCTTGAGCCGTCGCTGTTCCCTGCCATCACCATAGGAAAGCCACGCACCCGGGAATGGGGCAAACGCCCGTATCCGGCGTTCGATAACATCCCCGGGCTGATTGAAATGGATCTCCGCCTCAGCAGGGGTGATTTTTTCAGCCCATGTGACCCCGGATATATCCTGCACCTCGGGGATAATCTCATCGTATCGATCAAGTGTTTCAAGCAGGGCTTCAGCGGTCATATCAGCCAGCCTGTCATGAAGACGGCCGGTGGTATCATCGGGCAGGACAGGCGTTACCCGTTTCAGGAGCATAGGCCCGGCATCAAGCTCCTTTTCCATCAGCATCGTGGTGACACCTGTTTCCGGGTCACCCGCCGCAATCGCCCGATGGATAGGCGCGGCCCCGCGCCAGCGCGGCAAGAGTGACGCATGGCCATTGATCGCCGCCACTCGCGCCGTTTCAAGTGCCCTCAGGGGAAGGATGATCCCATAAGCCACAACCACAAGGAATTCAGGCCTGATATCTCTTAGTTCTGCAAGGGCCGTATCATCAAACCTCGTGGGGGTGAAAACCTCTATCCCCAGCTCATCTGCGTGCTGATGAACCGGTGACGGCCGAACGGCCATGCCGCGCCCACGTTTGCGTGGCGGCTGGCTGAACACCGCCTTGACATCATGCGCCCGTGCACAGGCCACAAGCGACGGCACGGCGAAATCCGGACTTCCCATGAAGACAATGCTGCGACGTGCTGCCATATGCTTCCTCTGCCCTCTTTGCTAAACCCCTTGGCGGGCTTCCTTGGCCATTTTCCGGAGGATCATGTCACGTTTGATGCGCGAGAGATAATCCACGAACAGAACGCCGTCGAGATGGTCGATTTCGTGCTGGATGCACACCGCAAGCAGACCTTCGGTGGTGAGCTCCTGCTCCGTCCCGTTCTCATCAAGATAACGGACAGAAACGGCCCGTTTCCGGGTGACTTCACCACGATGTCCGGGAATGGAAAGGCATCCTTCTTCCATGGTCTCGGTATCCTCCGATGACCAGATAATTTCAGGATTAGCCATTTTCAGCGGCTGCGGTTCTTCGTCATCCTCGCTGCAATCCATGACAATCACCCGGGAGGAAAGACCGATTTGCGGGGCAGCAAGCCCGATCCCGGGCGCGTCATACATGGTCTCCAGCATGTCGTCCATCAGCTCCCGGATCGTATCATCGACCCTGGCAACAGGTGCTGCCTTCTGGCGGAGCACCGGGTCAGGAACAAGAACTATGGGTCGGATCGCCATCTGAAATGCCTTTCTCGCAATTGGAGATCAAATCTCTTGTCAATGGGGTAGAAGAAGCGTCACACTAGGTCAAGCCCTGAGACGTTGACGATGCGGATAAGATGGACAACCTGATAGTCATATTGCTACTTCTGATGCTGATGATGGCCGTTTTCATTGCGATCATTCTTCTTCGCCGCCCCAACACCACCCCCGAGGCAGGCCTGCATGTCGGCGAGATCAAAGGTCAGCTGGAACAGCTTTCCCAGATGGCCGGCGCCCTTCAGGCCCAGGTGTCCACCCAATTACAGAATCAGGAACGCAACCTTAATGAGACCTTGCGTAAACAGGCGGAGGCCACCGGCCAGAAACTCGGGGATCTGCAATCCCGGCTTGCGGTGATCGACAAGGCGCACGCTTCCCTGACCGAGCTTTCGGCCCAGACCACGCGGCTCGAAAACGTCCTCTCCAACAAACAGGCCCGTGGTGCCTATGGAGAGATGCAGCTCGAAAACCTTGTCCGGCAGGTGCTGCCGCCGAACGCCTATAAATTTCAGGCAAAGCTTGCCAACGGATCAAGGCCGGATTGCCTTCTGCTCCTGCCTAATCCGCCGGGGCCGATCGTCATCGATGCCAAATTTCCCCTCGAAGCCTGGTATGAACTTGGCGAAGCCGAGGATGACACCGCCCGGCTTGCCGCAAGAAAGAAACTTGCCGCCGCTCTTGCCACCCATGTGGATGCAATCGCAAGCAAATACATCATCACCGGAGAGACCGCGGAAAGCGCCATGCTTTTTCTGCCCTCCGAGGCTGTCTATGCCGAATTTCACACCCACCACCCGAAGGTACTGGAAGACAGTTTCAGAAAACGTGTCTATCTGACCTCCCCAACCACCCTGATGGCAACGCTGAATACGGTCCGCGCCATCCTGAGAGACGTGAAAATGCGGGAGCAGGCCACGGTGATTCAGGCCGAAGTTGCGCGACTTCTTGAAGATATCACGCGTCTGGATAAGCGGGTTGGCAATCTCAGCCAGCATTTTGCCATGGCCCAGAAGGATATCAGTGAAATCACCACTTCAACCCGCAAGATCACTCAGCGCAGCGAAGCTATAGAACGCATTGAAGTGGAGGAAAGCACGCCCTCCCCGCCAACCCCGGGAGATCAGCCAAAACTGCTGGACTGACCTGCTACAGAGACGTATCGCTCGTTTTCCTGAAATATCTGAGCCTGTGATAAATCAGCGCCTAAATGATGAGCGTCTGCCGGGCTTTCATCGCCTGGGCAAGTGTGCCGTCATCAAGATAGTCAAGCTCCCCGCCAACGGGCACACCATGGGCCAGCCGTGTGATATTGACCTGACAGAGCTGAAGCTTTTCCGCGATATAATGGGCGGTGGTCTGCCCGTCGACGGTGGCGGAAGTTGCTAGAATGACTTCTTCTGTTTCCGGGGCGCCAGCCCTTTCCACAAGATAGGGAATACGCAAAGCATCCGGCCCGATTCCATCTATTGCGTTCATCACCCCGCCCAGAACATGATAACGGCCCGTATAGACAGCCGCTCTTTCCATCGCCCATAAATCCGCCAGATCTTCAACAACACAAATCCGGCTTTTGTCCCGGCTGGTATTCCGGCAGATCCGGCAAAGATCCTGCGTGTCGTAATTACCGCATTCGATGCAGCTACGGATGGAGCGTCCCACCTGATCAAGTTCCGAAGCCAGCGGCAGCATCAGCTGGTCACGATTACGCAGAAGATGCAGAACAGCCCGCCGTGCTGACCGGGGGCCTAACCCCGGCAATCTTGCCATCCGACGGATCAGATTCTCAAGTGGGCTGTCAGTGCTGGACATCAGATTGACCCCGTATCAGAACGGCAGATCAAGGCCGGGAGGAAGTGGCAGGCCTCCTGTCAGTGATTTCAGCTTCTCTTCTCTTGCCTGATCAGCGCTGGCTTTCGCATCATTGACGGCCAGCTGGATCAGATCTTCAAGCATGGCCACATCTTCAGGTGATGAAAGCCCGATAATATCCGGGCTCAGCGTAACGTTATGCACAATGCCGCGGCCATCCGTCTCAACTGCGACGGCACCGCCACCCGCCTCGCCATGGAACCGCATTTCCGCCAGTTCTTCCTTCATCCGGGCGATCGACTGCTGCACTTCCTTTGCTTTCTGCATCATGCCGGCAAGATTACGCATGACTGGCTTCCCCTTTTTCTTCAAATTCATCATCGTCTTCAGGTGGAGCTTCCGGCAGATTTTCAGCCGGTCTGATCTCCGTCACGCTTGCCCCCGGGAACGCCGTCAGGGTAGCGGCTATAAGCGGATGTTCGGAGACTGCCGCGATATCCTTTGCCTTTTTCTCCTGATCCTGCTCATCAATCGTGGCGCCGCCCTTTTCGTTGCTGATGGAAACAATCCAGCGCAATCCTGTCCATTCCAGCAACTGGGACGCGATCTGCCTGGGCACAGCAGGGTCGATGTCGGCATCTGTTGAAAATTCAAACTGACCCGGCTCAAAACGGACACAACGAAGACGTGTCCGGATTGTCGCCGCGAGAAGAAGCTCGCCCCGGGCCTCAAACAAACTCGCCATCGCAGCCATGTTTTCAGGTGGCGGAACCGGAACAGATGACACCCCTTCGGGTTGATCCGCGGTCATATCGACGTCTTCGGCATCTTTGGTATCAGGAGGCGGAACAGGCCACTCATCTTTCATGCCGTTTTCTTGCAGAGTTTCTGTCAGCGGCGGCTCATCGGCCGGGACAGGTGGAACATTCTCAACATGTTGCCCCTGTTCTTCCGGCTGTGGCGGCGGCGCAAACGAGTTTTCCCTCTCCGGAGATTTTTGCGGTTCATCATGCGGAACGAGGGAAGCCGTAGATGCGGAAGAGGGTGATGTGGCGGTATGGGTTCCGACGCCGTCAGCCACACCGGATTTTTCAAGCTTTTGCACAAGATCCGCCGGGCTGGGCATTTGGGCGGCATAGGCAAGACGGATCAGCACCATGTCAGCGGCGGCTTTCGGATCCGGAGCAAGCGCAAGTTCCCCATGACCTTTGAGCGTGATCTGCCAGGCCCTGACCAGTCGTGCCATGCCCGATGTTTCCGCCATACGGGCAAGGCTTTCCTGTTCTGTCTGCGGCAGGTCCGTCGCCGCACCGCCAGCCGCCAGCCGGGATGCCAGATGCAAAAGATCAAGCATATCCCGCAGGACCATCTGTGGTTCCGCCCCGCGCCCTACCGCCTGGGCAAGGCTTTCCATGGCCGCTGGTGCCTGACCGGACAGTGCCTCTTCGGTGATACGAAGCGCGTCCTGACGTCCTGCCTGACCAAGCAGACCGGCAACAGCCTCATCCGTGATATTATCCGCGGTAAGAGCCGCAGCCTGATCGAGCATGGAAAGCGCGTCACGCACCGATCCTTCGGCGGCCCGGGCTATGCGCGAGAGCGACATGTCATCAGCCGTGATATTCTCTTTGCCGCAAATCTGCTGAAGATGGGCCACCATCCGGTCCACCGGCACCCGCCGCAGATCAAATCTCTGACATCGGGACAGAACGGTGACCGGAACTTTTCGTATCTCGGTGGTGGCAAAAATAAATTTGACGGCTTCGGGCGGCTCTTCGAGAGTCTTCAAAAGGGCATTGAACGCACTTTTGGACAGCATGTGAACTTCATCGATGATATAGAT
The DNA here is from genome assembly GCA_964580905.1 of uncultured Hyphomicrobiales bacterium. GTDB lineage: Bacteria > Pseudomonadota > Alphaproteobacteria > Puniceispirillales > UBA1172. The sequence goes on from CAZOLR010000020.1 coordinate 19,770, forward strand.
CTTGTACCGCGCGGAAAGCGGCCTGTACCCAACTCCATCAATGATTTCACGAACATCATCCACACCGGTATTGCTGGCGGCGTCCATTTCAATAACATCCACGTGACGACCTTCAGCAATGCCGGTACAAGAAGAGCATACCCCGCAAGGCGAAAGAGTAGGGCCGCCCTGCCCGTCCTCGCCGGTGCAGTTGAGCCCCCGGGCAATAATCCGGGCGGTGGTTGTCTTGCCGATACCGCGCAGGCCTGTCAGTACAAAGGCATGGGCCAGCCTGCCCATTTTTAGCGCGTTCGATAAGGTCGTAACGAGGCTTTCCTGGCCGATCAGCTCATCAAAAGTCGAAGGGCGGTATTTGCGGGCAAGGACGCGATATGCCATATCGGCAGCAGAGTTTCCAAATTTTTCCGGCTCCGCGGAAGAGACCATGCACCGCTCCTGATCAGTCTTGCACCCTCCTCACATCATCTGAGGGGGAATACCTCTGAAGGCATAAAGAGGCGGAAGACTGGACGACCCGACCTGACCCAAGCCCTGGCTGCTGCCTCTCGGCCCTGACCGGTTAGGCAAGGCGACCGTCCACCCAGCCTTCCTTCTTTCTGTATGGGATAATCCGGCAAAAAGAGCAAGCCCGGATCGCGGAAAGCTTACCGGTTGCTCCCGTTTCTTCCCCTGTCCGCCGGATAGGTGCCGAGTATACGGATTGACCCCGGATTAGTGAAAAACTCAAGCTCTTCAATGGCAAAGCGGAAGGCATCACTGTCCTGATGCACTTCGGCGTCAATATAGAACTGGGCGGCGGTAAACTGCCCCCCCACCATATAGCTTTCAAGTTTGGTAAGATTGATACCATTGGTGGCAAAACCACCAAGCGCCTTGTAGAGCGCTGCGGGCACGGATCTGAGGCTGAAAATCATGGTCGTGATCACCGGCCCGTTATCCACCGGCGGCTGTTCCGGCTCACGGGCCATGATCAGCATTCTTGTGGTGTTGTGATCCTGATCTTCTGCATTTTCTTTCAGAATATCCAGACCATAGATTTCGGCGGCCAGACGTGAAGCAATGGCACCAATGCTGTTATCTCCAAGCGCGGCAATATCCGCGGCCGCCCCGGCAGTATCCGGATGCATAATCGGTGTAAGGTTAAGCTCACGCAGGGTTTCCCGGCATTGTGCCAGCCCCTGAGCATGGCTGTGCACTTCACGCAAATTATCAAGCGATGCGCCCTTGACCCCCAGCAGGTGATGATTAACCCGCTGAAAATGTTCCCCGATGATATACAAACCTGAAGAAGGCAACAGATGATGAATATCGGCAACCCGTCCCGCCACCGAATTTTCCACCGGCACCATGGCGTAACGTGCTTTTCCATCCGTAACAGCCGCCAGCATGTCCTCGAATGAGGCATTGGCGAGCGCTTCCATATCAGGAAAACACTGCTGGCAGGCGAGATGCGAATACGCCCCCGGCTGACCCTGGTAGGCGATGATATTATCAGGGCTTGTGCTGGTCATGAAACTATTCCTTTGTTGCCCCTGACATTTTCTGAATGCGGGCACGTGCCTGTTCAAGATCTTCGGGAGTATCAATACCTCCCGGCGCGCTGTCAACAACGAGTGCGGAAATGCGCATGCCATTCTCCAGCGCTCTCAGCTGTTCAAGCTTTTCCGCCATCTCGAGAGGTGAGGGCGGCAGGGACACAAAACGACGTAAAGCGGCACGCCGCCAGGCATAGATCCCGACATGATGCCATATCGGGGTTTCGGTGCTTCTGTCCGTGTCAACGGACTTTCCTCCATATGGGATCGGATGACGGCTGAAATAGAGCACTTTTCCCACCGCCCCCGGGCCGGTTTTGCCATCGGCAAAGGAAATTGCGGCCTTGACCACCTGGGGGAGAGGCACTTCATCTGCGCGGGCAGGCGCCACCGGCGTTGCGATATCCGCCCCGTCATGCTCAAGCGCTTTGACCAGCATCGGGAGAATCCGGGCATCAATTTCCGGCAGATCCCCTTGCAGATTAATTACATACTCAAATTTTCCCTGAGGATCGATCTGCTCAAGTGCTTCTTCCACCCTGTCGGAGCCTGACGGGTGATCCGGCCGCGTCATAATCGCTTCACCTCCATGGGCCGTGACCGCATCGGCAATGGCCTGGTCATCGCAGGCGACGACAACCCGGCTTTGCTCATCCGCCCCGAAACCGGCATCCCGGGCCCGGCGCATCACCTGCACAATCATGGGTGCGTCCCCGATCATGGCCAGCGGTTTACCGGGCAGACGTGTTGATGCCATGCGTGCAGGTATCACGACAACCACCGGGCCTGAGCTTGTCGATCTGCCATCTTGGGGGACATTTGGTCGCATGCGGGCCCTCACACTGGTCAAAAGGGGTGGAATTGAATGTAATCTGGAGTATATTCCACTTCGTCAAGGCTTGTGAAGATATCCTGGTTCAGGCTATGACAAATAGTATATGAAAGACCGTGTCGGCTTTGGGGGATACGATGGACGAACTTAAATTCAACAAAATTGCGGCAGGTGTGCTTTGCGGCGGGTTGCTGATCATGGGCGGAATAAAAGTCGCTGAGGTGATGCTTCCACATCAACATCTGGCTGAAAACGCCTACCCGATTGAAGTTCCCGAAACCACCGGTGCAACGGTTGAAGCCGAGGCCCCTAAGGGCCCTGAACCTATCTTTGCCCTTCTGGCTGAGGCCAATGTTTCGGCCGGCGAAAAACTCGCCAAGAAATGCACGGCCTGCCACAGTTTTGATGAAGGCGGGCCAGCCAAGGTAGGCCCTAATCTCTGGAACATCGTCAATGCCAGCATGGCTCGCGATGGCGGCTTTTCCTATTCAGGTGCACTTGCCGAAAAAGGCGGTGTATGGGATTACGCAAGCCTGAACGGATTTCTGCAGAAGCCGAAGACCTGGCTGTCCGGCACCAAGATGAATTTTGCGGGCCTGAAGAAACCCGAGGACAGAGCCAATCTGATCGCCTGGTTGCGGACATTGTCCGGTGCTCCTGCCGCCTTGCCAACCGCAGATGAGATTGCTGCCGAAACTGCCGGAAACTGATGACTGGCACGGGGGCAGAGAGCAGCTTATCGGAAATTGCCCGATTTGCATCTTCGCTGACCAGTATCAGCCGCCCGATCATTGAAACCTGGTTCCGGCAACTGCCTGATGTGGAGCGCAAAGACGACGCCTCCCCTGTTACGATTGCGGACAAAAGTGTTGAGGCCAGTTTACGAAAAGCCATTGCTGAAACCTTCCCTTCCCACAGCATCATAGGTGAAGAAGAAGGTTCCGCCAGCGGCTCAGGCCCCTATACCTGGGTGATCGACCCCATTGATGGCACCAGAGCGTTTTCCTGCGGTAACCCGCTATTCGGCACATTGATTGCCGTTCTTCATGAATCAAAACCTGTTATCGGGGTTGTTGATCTGCCGATGCTTGGCGCAACCTGGCTCGGCATTGCAGGTGATGCAACAACGCTGAACGGCAAACCTGTTAAGGCCGCCGGCACGCTCCGCCTTGCCGATGCCCGCATCGCCACAACCAGTGCCAGCGCCCTTGCAGACGATTATCCGAAATTTGAAAAACTTAACAAGGTTGCACGGGTGACCTCTTATGGTGGTGATTGCGCCAACTATGCCCATCTTGCGGCAGGCTGGTGTGATCTGGTGGCGGAAACTCATCTGAAGACGTATGATATCATGGCTATAATCCCTGTCATTGAGGGAGCGGGCGGGGTAGTCAGCCAGTGGAACGGCAAACCTATAACTCTTGACGATTATGACGGGACAGCCCTTGCCTCGGCTTCACGGAGCCTGCATGATGAAGCCATGGCCATTCTGGCCTGAGCTGGTTTTTTTGCGGCGGAGGTAAAAATGGGTGCGCCTTTATATATTGCCTATCATTCAAATGATGATCCCATGGAATACTGGCAGAAAGGGCTTGAACCTCTGCTGCCTGATATCCGCCTGGTTGCGCCCGATGCGCCCGAAGCACAACAGGCTGAAGTCATCATCACCTGGAATCCGCCGGAAGGGACAATAGCCGGGCTTCCCTCACTTAAGGGAGTCATTTCCCTTGCCCAGGGCGTTGATCATATTCTGAAGGATCCGACTTTTCCCCATCACCTCAAATTCGCGCGTCTCATTGATCCTTATATGTCCGAAGCCATGGCCGAATGGGTTCTCTTTTCTATTTTGGAAAAGCATCGGGATTCCGAAATCTACCGCGAGGCATCCACACGCAAGGAATGGATCCGGCTCAGACCACGTGTTGCACCAAACACCTGTGTTGCGGTGATGGGGCTTGGTGCGATCGGCGGTCATGTGGCTGAAAAAGTGGCGATGATGGGCTTCCGGACCATCGGCTGGGCGCGGAGCCCGAAATCCATTGCCGGCGTTACCGCTTATTACGGCGAAGACGGTTTTAACACCTGCCTCAGGGAAGCTGATTTTCTGGTCTCCATCCTGCCGCTCACATCAGAGACCCGTGATATCTATAACGCGCAGACCTTTTCGAAAATGAAGGATGGAGCCTTCTTCATCAATTCTGGCCGCGGCTTGCAGGTCGTCGAAGAGGACCTGATCACGGCGATCAACGACGGCCCGCTCAGCGGCGCGACCCTTGATGTGACGCGTATTGAACCTCTGCCCGCAGAAAATCCGCTCTGGGAGCATCCGCAGATACGCATCTGGCCCCATGTCTCCGCCCAGACCAATGCCGATACAGCGGCACGGCAAGTGGCCGATGCCATTATCGCCATACGTGATGACCGGGAGCCGGAAAACGCCGTCAATGTGGAACGCGGCTATTAAGCCTTAAGGCGGTTTTCGATCAGCCTGAACACGGCCCTCAGCCCCATGGCTTCCCCGCCTTTGGGATGCCCCGGCCTGTCCCCGAGATTCCATGCCATCACATCGAGATGCGCCCAGGGAACCGGGCGTGCCAGAAAGCGCTTAAGAAATAATGCCGCTGTAATGGCCCCGCCGTAACGCGAGGTGCCGGTGGAGGACAGCGCCGCATATCCGGCGTCAAGATAACGATCATAAGGTGCGTGTAACGGCAGGGGCCATACGGGATCGGATGTTGCCTCACCGGCGGCAACCAGCTCCTTGCTTAAGGCCTCATCGTTTGAGAACAGCGCCGGCAATTCTGTTCCGACGGCTACCCGCGCCGCCCCGGTAAGGGTCGCAAAGTCGATCAGCAAATCTGGTTCATCCTGGGTAGCAAGATGGATGGCATCAGCCAGGATCAACCGGCCTTCCGCATCCGTGTTTCCCACCTCAACCGGTATCCCCGCCGCCGTATCAATCACATCAAGAGGCCGCATGGAGCGCGAGGATACGGCGTTCTCTGCGGTCGGAACAAGCACGCGCAGACGTATCTTCAGCCCCAGCGCCATGATAATGCGGGCAAGTCCGAGCACATGCGCCGCCCCGCCCATATCCTTCTTCATGATTTCCATCCCGCCGGAAGGTTTGAGATCAAGCCCGCCGCTGTCAAAGGTAACGCCCTTGCCGATCAGGGTAATGGCCGGCCCCTCATTCCCCCAGCGCAGATCAAGAAGGCGTGGCGGGCATTCCGCCGCCCGGCCGACGGTATCGATTGCCGGAAATCTTTTGGTCAGCTCATCACCAATGGTCACATTCAGTTCAGCCGAAAACGCCACTGACAGATCACGCGCGGCATCTTCCATCCCTTGCGGGTTCAGGTAATTGGCCGGCATGTTGATGAGATCCCGGGCAAGACAGATCCCTCCTGAAACAGCCTCAACCCGATGGCGTAAGGTTTCATCCTCAATGATCAGATCAGCCTTTGGCGCCGGTGCCTTCTGCCTGAACTTGTCAAACCTGTATTGCTGGAGAAGAAAGCCGATGGCGAATTCCTCGGCTTCATCCTGATCCGCAAGCGCATAGACACCCGCCGGCAGATTTCCGGCCCTGGCACCATCCACAAAAGCATCCTTTTTCCCCAGCACAACCTCAGCAATGCCGCCCTCATCCCCGGGGAAGGCAAGATGGGTGCCGGGCTTCGCGCTGAAACCGTGATCTTCAGTCCAGCGCCGACAGGAATCTGGCCTTTCCTCAAGCCAGGCCGCGATCTCATCAGGCAGAAGACGGAAGATACGACGAGATGTAGGCGTGGGGGCAACTACGGGCATGATCATCTATCCTTTTTGAAACATAGCTACATTCTAAGATGGCCCAGGCTCGGCTGAGCGAAAGACAATGTCAAGATTGAGCCATAAGGTCAGCCCGCGCAAGCCCAGTAAAACAAGAAAAGCGATCCAGATTCCGTCAATTCCGGCAAGATGCTCCCCGAGATAGAGGAGCGGGACAAAAATCAGCAGGGAGACCAGCATGGCGTTGCGCATCACTCGCGCCTCGGTCGCACCGATGAAAACACCATCCATTTGAAACGCCATGACCGAGATCACGGGCATCACCACCAGCCAGATCATGAGGCTGTCAACAAGCTCCAGAACTTCCGGCAGGCTGGTCAGGAAACGCATGAAGACCCCGCCACCAAGCGCCACCACCACTGCCATGGCCACCGCAGTGAGCATGGCCATAAGTGAGCTCTCCCGGATTGCAAGTTTGAGCCCCTCCGGATCACGTCGGCCGATTGCATTCCCGGTCAGGGTTTCCGCAGCATGTGCAAAACCGTCAAGGCTATAGGACAGAATTCCAAAGACGACAAAACACAGTTGCGAGGCCGCCAGCGTGACATCATCGATGCCGCCCGCCACATTCAGCACCAGCACTTCTGCCAGCACAATAGCCATTGTCCGGATCGTCAGATCACGGCCGAGGGAGGCGTATTGCCGCAACGCCTGAAAGGTCATGATCTCCCTCGGGGCTGGTCTCGGCCAGCCGGATGGCCATCCCAGAACCCCGAATAAAAGAGCGAGACTGACCACTGACCCTGCGTACTGGGCCAACACGCTGGCCAGAGCAACACCCGCAATGGTCATCCCGAAACCAAAGACAAGAACCAGATTGCCGATGATATTAAGACTGTTGATCACAACAATCTGGATCATGCAGTGTCTGATCCGCTGAAGACCGAAGAACACCCCGAGCATCACCATATTGAAACAGATGGCCGGACCGGCAAAGGCAAGCAGGGTGATATAGACCCCCATTCCTTCCAGCACTGCCTCCGACGCCGTCAGAAAGGATCTCGCCACCAACAGGAATGGCTGGCAAAGAATAAGAATCAATATCCCGATATTGATGGCGATAAAAACCGCCCGAAACAGATGCCTGAACACAGCATCGTGATTCCCCGCCCCATATGCTTGCGCCACCAGGCCTGTCGTTGCCATCCGCAGAAAGCCAAAAGCTGTTGTGATCAGACTGAAGACAAAACTGCCGAGGGCAACAGCGCCGATATAATGCGGACTGCCAAGGTGGCCCATGACAGCAGTATCAACCATACCGACAAAAGGGATGGTGACATTGGCCAGCATGATAGGCAATGTTATGGCCAACACCTTGCGGCGCAGGGCCTGACGCGCCGACGACAAATTCAGGCTGTTTTCTGATGAAGTTTTCATGTCTTATGTCTATCCTAGACAAAGTAACGTCAACCCGCCACGTTGAATGCGCATTACGCCGGAAGTGACCATGTTGTTTTCACCCATAAACCGGACAAGCACAAGAGCCATGGTGATACTTGCCCTGTTGCTTGGGGTGCTGGCATTCCTGCCCGGAATTGACCGCATCCCCCCGATGGACCGGGACGAAAGCCGGTTCGCCCAGGCAAGCAAACAGATGCTCGAAAGCGGTGATCTGGTCACGGTGCGCTTCCAGGAAGAGCTAAGGGCCAAGAAACCGGTGGGAATTTACTGGCTCCAATCAGCGTCTGCCGCCGTTTTCGGCAGTGATGCCATCTTGTCCTACCGCGTGCCAAGCCTCATTGCCGGTTTTGCCGTGATAGGCCTGGGGTTCGGGTTGGCGCGGCGACTCGTCACGGCGAGAGAGGCCGGTTTCGCCGCCATTCTCATGGCTACAGGGCTGGTCATGGCCGCTGAAGCGCATCTGGCCAAAACCGATGCCATGCTGGTTGCGGTGACGCTGGCACAACAGGCGCTTCTCTTTCGGATATATTCACTTTACAGGGACAAGCATCACATCTCCGGTCTGCTGGCCTTGGGTTTCTGGGCAACGATGGCGGCCGGAATTCTTATCAAAGGACCGATAACCCCGCTTGTTGCCGTACTGACACTGGCGGTGCTGGCGGGGCGTGAACGCAGCATCGGAGTGTTTGGTGCCACCCGCCCTGTTCTTGGTTTCCTTACACTAACGTCACTGGTGCTACCCTGGGTCATGCTTGTCACCAGCGCAACAGACGGGGCATTCCTGTCAACAGCCATCAAGGGTGATCTGGTCGGGAAACTTCAGTCAGGCCAGGAATCCCACGGAGCTCCTCCGCTTACCCACCTTGCCTTGTTGATAATCACTTTCTGGCCGGGCAGCCTTCTTCTGGCACGGGCCGTACCAGCTATCTGGACTAAGAAATCAACGCCCGAATTTCTGTTTCTTCTGGGCTGGATCATTCCTTTCTGGCTCATCATTGAGCTCACGCCGACCAAACTGCCCCATTATTTTCTGCCGGTGATGCCGGCACTGGCGATATGTGCAAGCCTGGGTGTTTTTTATCAGCTTCCTGCCGGCAAAAAAACGCCTGACGATGCGACCGATCAGAGCGGTCCGTTCAGGCCGGGCCGGATCAAGAATCTCTTTACCTTACGGACAGCCATCATCGGCTGGGAAGTCTTGTTCGCGCTGGTAAGCATAGGTCTTGGAATGCTGGTGCTGGCGGCAACCACGTTTTACGGAGGTGACCGTCTTTATGGCTGGATCGGCCTTTTCTTGGCGGTGCTCATCGCCGGAGCGTCGGTTTTATGGACCAGATGGCAGAAACCCGCATCGATAATTGCGATTGCCGGTCTGGCCGCCCTGTTTCATGCCAACACCTTTGGCTTTGTGTTGCCGTCACTTTCGGATATGCACCTTGCCCCCCGCATCACATCCACAATTGAGGCCATCACCCCACCGGCAGAAGCGGTCGCCGCCGCCGGATATCACGAACCTTCGCTTGTGTTCAGTCAGGGCACCGACACCCTCCTTTTCAGCCCTGCCGAAGCAGCGCTTTTTCTGGGCGAAGGCAGGAACGGGATTGCATTGGTGGAAACACGTGCGCTGGGCAGGTTTATGGATACGGCAATACAAGCCGGGATCAGCCTTGAGGAAGTGGCTAAAATCAGGGGCTTTAATATCTCACGCGGAAAGCGCGTGACCATTCACTTCTTCCGCGCTGCCAATTGACGCCTGATCCGTGCTTGAGTACAACGTATTTTCATTAAAACGAGATACAGCATGGCCTCTTCAACGACCGCCCGCCGCCAGACCAAAAGATCACCATCTGCGCCCGAACTCAGCGTAGTGGTCCCGGTGCTCAATGAGGCGGGGAATATCAAACCCCTTGTGATGGCTATTGTTGACGCCTTCAAAGGCCGCAATATCGAAATTGTCTATGTTGATGATGGCAGCACGGACAACACCCTGGCCGAACTCAGGGCGTTGCAGGCGGAAGTGCCGATGCTGCGGGTGATGGTTCACTCCCACCGCTCCGGGCAAAGCGCAGGGCTTCGCACAGGCATTCTTGCCGCCCGCGCCCCGCTTATCGCCACCCTTGATGGCGACGGGCAGAATCTGCCGGAAGATCTTGTCCGCCTTGAGAAGGAAGTGCATGCCCATCGGCCCGGACTGGTCATGGCCGCGGGCGTGCGGGTGAAAAGACAGGATGGTATGGCGAAACGATACGCTTCGGTCATGGCCCGGAAAATCCGCCGTCTTTTACTAAAGGATGATCATCCTGATACCGGTTGCGCCACCAAGGTTTTTGACCGGGAGCTTTTTCTTCGCCTGCCATATTTTGATCATCTGCATCGGTTCATGCCGCCACTGGCGCGACGCGAAGGCGCCACGGTACTGGCTGTTCCGGTTGGACATGCCGCACGCAGTCAGGGCCAGTCCAAATACCGCACCCTTGATCGTCTGCTTGTCGGAATGAGTGACATTTTCGGGGTGATGTGGTTAATTCGCCGAAGCCCTAAAAACCTGAACGTGGAAGAACATAAAAATCATGGCTGAATTTATCGCCTATCTTTCCGCCGGCATCGAGAGCTGTGCTGTTGCCGTATCCTGGTTTCTGATCACGCTTCTCCCCTTCCTGCCTCAGGATCTGCCTCAGCAGCCCGAACGGGTGATGATCGTGGTCGGTTTCGGCGGACAGTTCCTTTTCGCCATGCGATTCATTATCCAATGGCTGACTTCCGAAGGTGCCAAGCGGAGCGTTATCCCCGTGGTGTTCTGGTATTTTTCCATCGGCGGCGGGTCTGTGCTTCTTCTCTATGCAATCTGGCGGCAGGATCCCGTCATCATCTGCGGCCAGGGGCTTGGTCTTTTCATTTACGTGCGTAACCTGATTTTCATTTTCCGTGAACGAAAAGAGGTTTCAGACCATTCTTCGGAAGACGGTACAAATCGGCGCTGACACCTCTTGAGATCAGGGTTTTACCTGAAAGGCCACAACCCGCATCTAGAGATCGGTTTCCGCCATACGCAGAATTTCATGCCAGTGCTCTTCGGCAATCGGCATCACGGAAAGTCTCGACTGACGGACAAGCGCCACCTCGGAAAGATGGGGATTGGCTTTGATATCGGCAAGCGTCACCGGTGTCCGCACAGGCTTGACGGCCTTGACATCGACCATCCCGAACCGGCCCGAGGCGTCCGTCGGATCCGGGTGATAAAGAGCGGATACCTCGACAATACCCATGATCCTCTTTTCATTGACCGAGTGATAGAAAAACCCGAGATCACCTATTTCCATGGCTTTCATGTTGTTGGAGGCCTGATAGTTCCGCACCCCGTCCCAGCCGGTACCATTTTCTCCGGCGGCGACCTGATCATCCCAGGACCATGTTCCGGGCTCGGATTTGAAAAGCCAGTACTTCATTGATGTTCTCCTCTGGTTTCTATTCAATGTCGGCGCTGGCCCATTCGCTGTCAACCGGGCGAGAGAGAAGCCGTCTTATCTCTGCCGTGATATCTGCCCCGTCGAGCACCTTTACCACCGCCTCGGTAATGGGCATTTCAATACCTTCCGTTTTGGCGCGGTTTAAAATGACCGGCGCCGAGCGTGCGCCCTCCGCCAGTTTGTCTGGCAGATCCGTACCCTTGCCAATGGCAAGCCCATAGGCAAAATTGCGGGAATGCGGTCCGGCGCAGGTCAGCATCATGTCCCCCAAACCGGCCAGACCAAAGAGAGTTTCGCGCTTTCCACCCAGTTTCAGCGCAAACCTCGCGGCCTCAGCAAGTCCCCTTGTGATCACGGCCGCGCGTGCGTTATCGCCGAAATCAAGACCGGTGATGATACCGGAAGCAATGGCAATCACGTTTTTCACCGCACCACCAACAGCAACACCGACCGGATCATCGCTTGTGTAAACCCGAATCGAGCTGTTCTCAAAAAGAAACGAAAACAGTCCTGCGGCGTCAGCATGGCCTGATGCCGATACCAGCGCCGCCGGTTTTCCTTGCGCGACTTCATCGGCAAAACTTGGCCCGCTGAGCATCACGGATGGATGTGGCAAAGCCCTTGCCGTGAATTCAGGGATCAGCGCATTGGACCCGGGCAACAGGCCTTTCGCCGCCCAGGCAACAGGAATATCTGCCGAAAGATGAGAGGTGAGCGTTTCTGCCGCCATCTCGGTCGCTGCCACCGGTAACACCACCAGAGCCGCGTCCACCCCTTCAAATACGGGCGCCGGATCTGTCGATACAAGGGCTGGCGCCGATACAGGCTGATTGATCATGGGGGACCAGCCAGCCATAAGCTGATCTGCCATTTCCGCCTGCCGGACCAGCACCCCCACGTGGTGACCCTGGACAGTAAGTGCCGATGCCAGCGCACTGCCCCATGCCCCGCCGCCAAGGACAGCGATTTTCCTTGGCGTGGTCATGTCCGCACCCCCCTGCCTGCAGGCGGTACAGCATCAGGATCAAGGGGCCAGCGTGGACGTGGCGTGAAATCAAGCTCATCGCCTGCATCGCCTGCCTTTTGTCGTTCGATAGCCGCCCAGGCAATCATGACCGCATTATCTGTGCATAATCCGGGTGGCGGGGCATGGAAAGCAAATCCCCTTTTTTCAGCGACCTCCTCAAGTCTGGACCGTACCTTTGCATTCGCACCGACCCCGCCTGCCACCACGAAAGCAGGCCTGGCAACATCATGGTCTTCAGCAAATCGCCGCATCGCTCTCTCGGACCGACTGCCAAGGCTGTCTGCGATTGCCCGTTCAAGAGAGGCGGCAAGATCGGCGACAGAAGCATTTCGTTCTTCACCTTCAGGCAGGGGAGCAATATCGTTGTGATACGCCGTACGGATGGCCGTTTTCATACCGGAGAAGGAAAAATGGCAACCCGGTTTGTTTTCAAGTGGCCGCGGCAGAACAAATGCCTGATCATTTCCGTTGCGTGCGGCCGCCTCTATCCTTGGTCCGCCAGGCATTCCAAGACCAAGTATCTGGGCAGATTTATCAAAAGCTTCACCGGCGGCATCATCAAGGGTTGTGCCATAGCGGATATAATCCCCCGGCCCCCGAACCGCCAGGAGTTGCGTATGCCCGCCTGAGACCAACAGCATCAGATAGGGAAAGGGAACATTTCCGGTCAACCTTGCGGTCAGCGCGTGGCCTTCAAGGTGATTGACCCCATAAAAGGGGATATCACCGCCAAGAGCAATGGCTTTTGCCGTCACTGTCCCCACCAGCACACCGCCGATAAGCCCGGGCCCGCCCGTCGCCGCCACCGCGCTGATATCACCCATACGAATACCCGCTTCGGCAAGTGCCTTTTCAATAACTTCATCAATCAGGGTCAGATGGGCACGCGCGGCCACTTCAGGGACAACCCCGCCATGACGGGCATGATCGTCAATCTGGCTGGCAATGATATTTGCGCAGATCTGCCCATCTGTGGAAACCACCGCCGCCGCGGTTTCATCACAGCTGGTTTCTATTCCAAGAAACATTTCAGCATCTGCCATTTGACACACCTGTCCCTTAAGACGACTTACCTGACATTATCATACACCAACAGATCTATTTTCCTTTACCAAAGCCATAACCGCAAGGTAAAGAAAGGTATGCATGATGATCCTTCTTTTTCCAGTGATCAGCCGATCAGGCTTGCCAGCCGGGCCTCGCCCCTTGCCCTTGCCCAGACCGAAGAAGTTCAGGCCCGGCTTGGCCCTATACCAAGCCGGATTGAAACATTCTCCACCCGCGGCGATGAAGTGCTGGACCGATCGCTTGCAGAACTTGGCGGCAAAGGTCTTTTTGTCAAAACCCTTGAGGCCGCTTTGCTCAGGGGAGATGCGGATGCGGCGGTTCATTCTGCCAAGGATATGGAAAACCATGTCACCGACGGAACTTTTATTGCGGCCTATCTTGAACGCGAGGACAGGCGTGATGCGCTCATTGGCCCATATAAGGACCTGTCGTCCCTTCCGGAAGGGGCGGTGATAGGCACCGCATCCGTGCGCCGGGCGGCCATGTTACAGGCCCGGAGGCCGGACTGCACACCTAAACTCTTGCGCGGCAACGTGAATTCAAGGCTGAGGCAACTTAATGAAGGCAGATATGATGCCATCATTCTTGCCATGGCCGGAATACGTCGGCTTGCACTTGATATCGATTACAGCCCCCTTGATGAAGATATCTTCCTTCCGGCGGCATGCCAGGGCGTGATCGCCGTTCAGGCCCGGGAGGAGAAAACACCTCGCGGCGCAGCCATCAGAAATGCCCTCACGGATCTTGGTCACAAAACCACGACATGCGAGGTAGAGGCCGAACGTGCCCTGCTCGCAAGCCTTGACGGAACCTGCCGGACACCTATTGGCGCCTCGGCGCATCTTCGGGATGGCATCCTGACCATGAAAGCCTGTCTGCTCAGCCTTGATGGACGCCAATGTTTCGAAGCAGAAGACAAGGCCGGCGCCGGTGATGCCGCCACTCTTGGTGCGGATCTTGGGCAACGTCTTCTTGATCAGGCGGGCGGCCGTGCCTTTATTCTGGCCCAGAAAGACGGGCTCTGATCATGACACCGGTTGTGCTGACCACCCGGCCGGTGGAAGATGCTGAACGGGATTGCTCGTATCTGAATGCTCAGGGCGTGCTGGCCTTAAGCTCCCCCATGCTGGAGATAAAGGATTGCCCTTTCACTCTGCCGCCGCTTGATACTATTGATGCCGTTGTGCTGACCAGCCGGCACGCCGCGGCACGACTAGAAGGGGCAGGACTTCAGGATCTGCCTTGCTTCTGTGTCGGCAAAACCACCGCTAACGCTGCCGGAGATGCCGGATTGAACCTGATACATACCGGCCCGGGAGATGGTAAGGGGCTCGCACGTCTTATCGCGCAGCACCCCCATACTTCGCTTATCTGGCCTTCGGCGGTTGATACAGGTTTTGATATCGGGGCGGCGCTGGAGCCGGAAGGCATAAAGACCCACCGTGTCTCTGTCTATGAAGCGGCCCCGGTTGCAAGTTTCAGCCCTCAAAGCCTTGAGGTGCTGAAATCAGGGAATGTTCGTGTTGTGCTGGCGCATTCAGGGCGCGCCGGTGAACATTTCACCCGGATGATCAAAAAAGAAGGTCTTGGCCATCTGCTGAAAACCATGACGATGATTGCCATCAGCGCCCGCGCCGCTGGACTTTGCGGCACAGACTGGCATAGCATTATAGTGGTGGAACAGCCGAGGCGGAGAGCTATGCTGGACGCCGCTGTTGCGGCTTTGAATAGGGTACATCCACCATCGGAAAAGAGGTGATCATGGCAGGCCGGAAACAGAAAGCTGAACCATCTGGCAAGAGCTCCAGCCAAAAGAAACCAACCCGGCAACCAACGGATGTTACCATCGAGGCTACAGCCGAAGAGGTAACAGGCGAGGATGTGAAAACTGATACAAATGCCGGGTCGGATGCGGTAAAACCTGAGCAAACTTCTTCAGATAAATCCTCTTCCTCCGGAAAAATGACCTCATCTCAGGCAAAAGGTGCCGGGCGCGCTGGTCTCGCCACGGTGCTTGCAGGAACAGCTCTTCTTTTGGGGTTGGCCGGGGCTGGTATGGCCGGATACTCCTACCATCAGATCAGCCGACTTGAGGCCCGGCAACTGGACATGCTGGCACGGATTGAACGTATTGATCAGCGTATTGCCGAAATGGCTGACGCGGCCCTCTTGCAGCAGCAGGAAGAAGAGCTGAACAGTTTTGGCCGGCGGCTCGACGACATCACGAATGATTTCGGCCAAATGCTTGAGCAGATTAACGCCATGGGGGAGACGATCACAACCCGGCTTGCTGAACCGGGGCGGGAGATAATCGATGCCCTGCAAAAACGTCTTGACGACATTGACCAGCACCTTTCAACCCTCAACCTTGAGAGCAAAAGCACAGGTGAACCTGAAACGGATCAGGCTGAAGGAACACTTGTTGAAACACCGCCATCCGATCCTCCTGCCGAATTGATACCATCTCCATCTGCTCAGGATGATCCATCTGCTGAAAAAGAAGTGACCCCTGAGGATGCGGAAAAGCCGAGCTGGATGGACTGGATTTGGGATTTTATCCGCGTTGAACGTATCGATAGCAGCGAGTAACCGATGATCCGCCGTATTTTTTCCCTTATCCTTCTTGTTGCGCTGGTCGGTGCGGTTACGACGTTTCTGGTTCGTCAGGAAGGTGTAACTGTCATTGAATGGCTGGGGTGGCGGATTGAAATCCGGACCAGCCTGATGATTGCCGCGCTGCTTGGACTGATCTGGGTGGTGGTTGCAACAGACCGTGTGTTCGGGTTTATCGTCAACCTGCCAGACCGGGTTAC
>CAZOLR010000020.1:35843-36906 GCA_964580905.1 uncultured Hyphomicrobiales bacterium
GCGGATGAAAAAGCTCTCACCGCAGGGCGGCAGGCGTTTGATCTCAATCCCAAAGCTCCCGCTCTTGCCCGGGCACTTTTTGTTCTGGAAGCAAAGCACGGTCACTGGGAAAGAGCCATCACCGCTCTCCTTGCCGCCAGACGCCATGACGTCGATTCTTCCGCTGAAGACGGTACAAGCGAGTTCAGCTACGATCATGCGCTTGCAGCCCTTCATCTTGAACATGCGCGCCGGGAGGCCGGGAATGGCGCGATGAAGACAGCCCTCAAAGCATTGGATAAAGCCCTGCAATTTCAGCCAGGGCTTGTTCCCGCGGCACTCCTGCAAGCGGAACTCCTCCAGGAGGCAAACAAGACGAGAAAAGCGCTGGCGGTGCTGGAAAAGGCCTTTTTGTCATCGCCCCATCCTGAACTTGCCCGGACCATGGTATCGCTACACTCTCAAGGGAATACCAAAGCCCTTGCCCGGCTGACAACGCTTTCCGGCAAAGCCGGCAACCCGCCTGAAGCTGCGCTTGCCACAGCACAGGTCGCGCTGGAAACCGAACTATGGGGTGAGGCCTTGCGTCTTGTTGAGACCATACCCGATGACATACGTGACAGCCGCGCCTGGCAGATCCTTGCTGATATCGCAAATCATGCACCCGATGACCATGATGGCGAAAAATCTCCATGGCCGGAACGCGATGCCTGCCTTATCCGCGCGGCGACGGCGCCACGTCCTGCGGGCTGGACCTGTGAAGCCTGCGGGTCCGGCGCCGAAATCTGGCATTCCACCTGCCCGTCCTGCGGCCGTTTTGCAAGCCTGACCTGGAAATAAGGTTGAGATTGACTTCCGCGAAGGAAAATCCGCCCGCCCGAAGGGCTCTGCCTTTTGCAGCTGAGGGCATCTGTTTACTGCATTCCTAAATCCTGATGATGATTTTCCTTGCCTGAAATATCGGGATCAGGTAGTTCGGACAACTTGAGGGCAGATAACACGCTCACAAAAATGCTGGTGTAGCTCAGTCGGTAGAGCAACTGATTCGTAATCAGTAGGTCGGAGGTTCAAGTCCTCTCACCAG
>CAZOLR010000021.1:0-32685 GCA_964580905.1 uncultured Hyphomicrobiales bacterium
CGCTTGGAGAACTGGAAGCTCCGGCGGGCCTTGCGGCGGCCGTATTTCTTCCGTTCGACCACGCGGCTGTCACGGGTCAGGAAGCCGCCGGCCTTGAGCGCCGGACGCAGGCCGGGTTCAAACCGGATCAGCGCATGGGAAATGCCGTGACGAACAGCACCCGCCTGACCGGAAAGACCGCCGCCCTTAACCGTGGCAATCACATCAAACTCACCGGTGCGGCCAGCGGTTTCAAATGGCTGAGCGAGCAGCATCTGCAATACCGGGCGCGCGAAGTATTCGGCTACATCACGGCCGTTGACCGACATTTTACCGGTGCCGCGCTTGACCCATACCCGGGCGGAGGCATCTTTCCGACGACCTGTTGCGTAAGAACGCCCGAGGCTGTCGATCTGGGGTTCAGCCGGAGTTGCCGCTTGGGTTTCGGCCGCGCCGTCTTTGAGCGCTCCAAGAGCTGCCATGCCTTCGGCTGTGTTTTCGAGGGTTTCTGTTTCGTTTGCCATGGGACTACCTCGCGGTGTTCTTCGGGTTCATCGCGGCCACGTCAAGCGTAACGGGCTGCTGGGCTTCGTGGGGATGGCTGTCGCCTGCATAGACATGAAGCTGTTTCATGCAACGACGTCCGAGCGGGCCACGCGGGATCATCCGTTCAACGGCCTTGATGATCACCCGTTCCGGATGATTGCCGTCCAGGATCTTGTCTGCGGTGCGGGACTTGATGCCGCCGGGATATCCGGTATGCCAGTAATAGGTTTTGGCGGTGCGCTTGTTGCCCTTGAGCAGGACCTTTTCCGCGTTCACCACGATGATGTTGTCGCCGCAATCCATGTGCGGGGTATAAGACGGCTTATGCTTGCCGCGCAGCCGGTTGGCAATGATCGAGGCCAGACGACCAAGAACAAGCCCTTCTGCATCCACAACAAACCAGGCTTTTTCGATATCAGCCGGGGTTGCGGTAAAGGTTTTCTGTTGGGACATGAACGAACCCCATTGATGTTGGTTAATCACTGGGATGGATGTATACCTGTCATGACGTAGGCGGTCAACACTGTTTTTTCGTTTTATTCTTTGTTTTACTAATAAAAACAACATATTAAAAATAAGGTATTATTTTACCACATTATTTTGAGGTGATCTGCCGCCAAAGGGAAGTACATTGAGGCTGAACGCCGAGCGGTGACCCGGGGAATACGCCGCAAGTAACCCTGAGGTGTCATGTGACCTGAAGCGTTCCCGTGACCTGAGGCGTCTATTGAATTATGAGGCGGCCTTGTGCGAATGCGGGGATTGGTCTATGTGTTGAATATAACGAAAAGGTGACGACACGCATGATCCTTCTGGTTGATAATTATGACAGTTTTACCTGGAATCTGTGGCATTTCCTGTCAGATCTGGGTGTTGAGGTGGAAACACGGCGCAACGATACGATCACCGTTGATGAGGTGAGAGACCTTGCCCCTGAAGCGATCGTGATATCTCCCGGCCCCTGCACCCCTTTTGAAGCCGGGGTCTGCCTTGATCTTATCAGGGGGCTTGCCGGACAGATCCCGATGATGGGCGTTTGCCTCGGGTTTCAGTCTATCGGTGTAGCCTTTGGTGCCTCACTCAAGCGCGTGGACCCGCCGGTTCATGGCAAGCTTTCGCTTATCCGGCACAAAGACAAGGGGCTGATGGCGGGATGCCCTCATCCTGTGGCTGTCACCAGATATCATTCGCTGGTGATCGACCGGGAAACCCTGCCAGCGTGTTTCGAGATCACGGCAGAAACTTCTTCCGGGCTGATCATGGGTATGCATCATCGTGAGATGCCGCTCCACGGGCTTCTTTTTCACCCTGAGTCCATCGCCACCGTCACCGGCTACCGGATGCTGGCTAATTTCCTTGATCTGTGCGAAATAACGCCCCTTGATGAAGACCGGCTCAACCGTCTCGAGGGGCAGATCCTCAACCTCCACGAACGCTACCCGGAACATATTCAGGCCTGACCCTGTTTTCAATGTCCGGAATTTCAGCCCCCTTATCTGAGGCCGGGGATTGTCAGGCAGGGGTTGCAACCCTATAGTTGCGGTAATCGATGAAGAGCGGAATTATCCTGATGACCGATATGCTGAAACCACTGATCAAGCGCCTTGCCGAAGGTGATGTTATCTCAAGGGATGAGGTGGAGACGTGTTTTGACATTCTCCTTGAGGGAAGCGCTTCACCGGCGCAGATGGCCGCGTTCATGACCGCCCTCAAGATGCGTGGCGAGACACCGGATGACATTGCCGCCGGTGCAACAGTGCTCCGGCGACGTGCCGTCACCATCAAAGCCCCGGAAGGCGCCATGGATATTGTCGGCACGGGCGGGGATGGCCTCGGCACCTGGAACATCTCCACTGCCGCCGCCTTTGTGCTCGCCGGGTGCGGCATTGCTGTTGCGAAACACGGAAACCGGGCGGTATCGTCAAAAAGCGGGGCCGCGGATGTTCTCTTGTCGCTCGGCATCAATCTTGACTGCGATATGGCTCTTGTCCAGAAAGCGCTGGATACGGCAAAGATCGCCTTTCTGATGGCGCCGCGTCATCACAGCGCGATGCGGCATGTCGGCCCGATCCGCGCCGAACTCGGGTACCGGACCATTTTCAATATGCTGGGGCCGCTTTCCAACCCTGCCCTGGTCCGGCGGATACTGGTCGGGGTGTTTGACCGTAAATGGATCATTCCCTTTGCCGAGGCGCTTAAAAACCTCGGCACGACACATGCTCTGGTGGTCCATGGCTCCGACGGGCTTGATGAAGTCACCACCACCGGGGAAACCCATGCCGCCCTTCTCAAAGACGGGGAGATTACCGAAATGACCATCTCACCGCAGGATATCGGGATCACAGCGGCGGACCCTGCGACGCTGATCGGGGGCACGCCTGATGAAAACGCCGCAGCGCTCCGCCATGTGCTTGAAGATACCGAGGGTGCGTATAAGGATATTGTCATCCTGAATGCCGCGGCGGCGCTCTTCGGCGGCGGCCATGCGGCAAGCCTGACGGAAGGTGCCGACCGCGCAAGGGATGCCATCACGAGTGGCGCGGCTGTTGCCGCCCTTGATGCTCTTGTCGCCATCACCAATGAGGGGGCGTGATCATGTCGGATGTGCTGTCGACCATCATGGCAACAAAGAGAGACGAAGTGGCTGCCCTGAAGGCCAGCGCCATTGCGGCGGACCTTACCGCCATGGCGGCGGATCAATCCCCCCCGAGAGGGTTTGTCGACTCTCTTCGCAAGGCTTCAGCCAGCGGTTACGGGCTGATTGCCGAAATCAAGAAAGCCTCCCCTTCAAAAGGAATTATCCGGCCTGATTTTGACCCGCCTTCCCTTGCGGCCGCCTATGAAAAGGGCGGCGCCAGCTGTCTTTCGGTGCTGACAGATCGGGACTATTTCCACGGGGATATGACCTATATGGTGGCGGCCCGCAACGCAACCAACCTGCCCGTCCTGCGAAAGGATTTCATGACAGACCCGATACAGGTGACCGAAGCCCGCGCCCATGGCGCCGATGCTATCCTCATCATCATGGCGGCTGTATCGGACAATCTTGCCCGTGAACTGGAAGATGCCGCCATATCACTTGGCATGGATGTGCTGGTTGAGATTCATGACCGCGAGGAACTGGAACGTTCCCATCTTCTCACCTCCCCTCTTCTCGGGGTGAATAACCGTAATCTGAAAACAATGACAACGGATCTTGCAACAGGCGAAGACATGCTCCGCGCCTTCCCTTCCCACCGGCTTGCGGTGGCGGAAAGCGGGCTAAACTCCCCCGCTGATCTGGCGCGGATGGCTGAGGCCGGGGCCAGATGCTTCCTGATCGGCGAAGCCCTGATGCGGCAAGAGAATGTCGAAGCCGCAACCCGCGCAATTCTGGCTGATCCCGTACCGTCGGAAAGGCAGGTCTCATGACCGGATTTACCCATTTCAACAGGGAGGGCGATCCGCATATGGTCGATGTCTCCGCCAAGGATGTGACCAGCCGCAGGGCTGTCGCCACGGGCCGCATCACCATGCGTCCTGAAACCCTGGCCATGATCCGTGACCGGGGCCATAAGAAGGGCGATGTCATTCAGGTGGCGCAACTTGCGGGCATTATGGGGGCAAAGAAAACAAGTGACCTGATCCCGCTCTGCCATCCGATCGGGCTCACCCATGTATCGGTGGATATCATCCTTGCCGAAAACGGGCTTGATATTACCGCCGAATGTCGGGTGAGCGGGCAGACAGGTGTCGAAATGGAGGCGCTGACCGCTGTTTCGGTGGCGGCGCTGACTGTCTATGATATGTGCAAGGCCGTGGACCGGGGCATGGTGATCAGGGATATCCGCCTTACGCACAAATCCGGCGGCAAATCCGGGGACTTCACCGCCGATGACCGCTAGACCTCCGCTGCTCCCTGTAACGGAAGCGATTGCCCGCATTGCCGCCGCCGTCCCGGCCATGCCTGCTGAAACGGTGGCTATTGCCGATCTTAACGGACGCAGTCTTGCCGCCCCGATAACAGCAAGGACAAGCCACCCACCGGCTGATGTTTCTGCCATGGACGGATATGCCGCCCGGGCAGATGATCTTGCCTCCCTGCCTGCACGCCTCCGCATGATCGGTGAAAGCGCCGCGGGCCATCCTTTCCCCGGCAGGATCGGGCCCGGCGAATGCGTCAGAATATTCACCGGCGCGCATTGCCCTGCCGGGACGGAAATGATCATCCTGCAGGAAGATACCAAAGCGGAAGGTGAGGACATCACCGTTTATGAAACACCGGCCAGGGGACGGTTTATCCGGAACGCCGGCAATGATTTTGCCAAAGGTGATACACTCATTGAGGCGGGTTCAAAAATCACCGCGCGGAATGTCGCGCTGATCGGCTCCGCCGGATACGGAAGCGCGGAGGTGCGAAAACGCCCCTTGGTTGCCATCCTCAGCACCGGCGATGAACTGGTAGAACCGGGTATTGTGCCCAAAGATAACCAGATTGTTTCAAGCAACGGCATTTTTCTTGAAAACCTTGTCCGCGTGCTGGGTGGAGAGACCTTGTCATCCCGTATTGTCCGCGATGATCCTGCCGCGCTGGAAGATGCGCTTGATGAGGCATCAGCGGCTGATCTCATTGTCACGAGCGGCGGGGCTTCGGTGGGCAAGCATGACGGCATTGCCAACCGCATGCAGACAAGCCGTGACCTTGATTTCTGGCGGATTGCCATGCGCCCGGGAAAACCTCTGCTGTTCGGTACAATAGGTGACGGGGAAAGCAGGACACCTTTGCTCGGGCTGCCCGGCAATCCGGTTTCAACCGGGGTCTGCGGCATCATTTTCGTGGCCGCCGCCCTCAATGCCATGCTCGGGCATGATCCCCTGCCGCAATACCGCCATGCCGTGCTGGACGGCGATCTTCCCGAAAACGACGGGCGGCAGGATTTTCTCCGGGCAAGGGTATATCAGAATGATAGCGGGCAGCTCCATGCCGACGCTTTCCCGAAACAGGATTCCGGCATGCTGGCCGTGTTCGCCCATGCCGACGCCCTGATCATGCGGCCGGTCAGGGCCCCTGCCGCCGCCCGTGGCAGTATCGTGCCTGTTCTTCCCATTCCCGCTGGTATCTAAATTTTCACAATGACGTGAGAGATGAAACGTCACACTTGCCTTTTACCGGGAATAAATGTAGAACAAAACATGATCATGTTGCGAAAACACCATGATGAAACATGCGCCGTTCAGGCTGACGAGGGGTAGAACATGCTGACCCGAAAACAGAAAACGATGCTGACCGCCCTGATTGAGCATTTCAGCACCCAGGACGTACCGCCCAGTTTTGAAGAATTGTGTGATCTTCTCGAGCTTAAATCCAAATCCGGTATCCATCGCCTCCTCACCGGACTTGAAGAGAGAGGATATATCCGCCGTCTCCCCAACAGAGCACGTGCCATTGAGGTGCTCAAATACCCTGACGGCACGCCGGTTGTCTCCTCAGCATTGTCTTCACGGCAGGATGAAGAACCTTTAAAGGACACATCTCTTGCGGAGAATGAGATACCTCTTCTCGGCAAGATTGCCGCGGGGACGCCTATCGCGGCGATCAGTGATCCGACCTCGCATATATCCATCCCTTCCACGATACATGGAAACGGGGAATACTATGCGCTTGAGGTGGAAGGGGATTCCATGATCGAAGCCGGCATTCTCGATGGGGACCTTGTTGTTATCGAACGTCGGGACACCGCCCAGACAGGTGATATTGTCGTCGCGCTCATCGATGATGAGGAAGCAACGCTCAAACGTCTGCGCCGCAAAGGTGAAAGTATCGCGCTTGAAGCGGCTAACCCGGCCTATGAGACACGGATTTTCGGGCCAGACCGCATCCGCATACAAGGTCGTCTCGCCGGGCTTATCCGTCAGTATTAACCTGCCGGACAACAAGGGTGTTTTCCCTGATGCGGATGAACATGCCACCATCACGTTTCAGTTGTGCGGGGGTAACAACCAGCCGGGGTGAAGTGCATCCCTGTTCTGCCCTGACATGCTCTGCCCTGACATGGGAAAGGACTATATCCGCTTCTTCGCAAGCCTCACCCAAGGCATGCTTACGCCAGATGATCGCCGTCACGGTATTATATCTTGTCGGGATCAGACAGTAGCCGAGGCGGCAAGTGGAGATATCACTATCCGGTGCGTATACGCCCCCGGCCACCGGGAACTGACGCAACATCACCCCATGGGCGAAACGGCTCATCGTCTTCCGGCTGATGAGAGCTTCGGTTGTTTCCGTCATCACCACCGCATGGGGCCTTCCGTAGATCAGGGTGAAGGCAATATCAGGGCCGGGTGTCAACACCCAGACCATCACGGAAATACATAACGCTGGCGCCGACAGTCGCCTCAGTTTCCCGACACCGGCAATCAATATCACCATGCCAAAGGTGTAGAATACCAGCGAAAGCCCCGGTGGCGGGCGCACCGAAAGTCGTGACAGGGGCAAGGTTTCCGTATATTGCGCGATGGTAACAAGCATCCTTATGCCAAGCCCCATGAGGTTCAGCGGCAATGCCTCAAGGCCCAGCGGCGCAAGGATCAGCGCCACCGCCCCGGCAGGCATGATGATAAAAGCCATCAGCGGCATGCCCAGAATATTCCCAAGAAGTGACCAGATCGTGGTGACACCGAAATGGTGGAGAACAAATGGGGCTGACCCCACCGAGGCAAGAAGCGACGCAACCATGACACCGGCGGTATAATAGACCGGTCGTGCCGTTAAACGAAGCCAGCCTGCCCGCGGTGGTGAAATGGCATGATGATGCAGATGTATCCAGCCGCCGACAAGCGCGAGCACCGCGGCAAAGGACATCTGGAAGGCAGGATCGAAAAGGCTTTGCGGTTCTATGGCAAGGATTAGCATGGCAATAACGGCCACATGGTGCAACGTTACCCCGCGGCGATTGATGAGCAGGGCGAGGATCATCAGCGTCATCATCCCAAACGCCCTGACGGCGCTGACGGGCGCACCTGCCATCAGAAGATACACACCACCAAACGGCAGGGCGACGGCCGCCGCGATCTTGAGCGACGGAAACCGGCTGGACCAGACCGGCATCAGCGCAAGCCCGGCACGGACCGCCACCAGCACACCGCCGCAGAACAGAACCATATGCAACCCTGAAATAGCCAGAAGATGCGCAAGACCTGAGGCACGGAAAGATTCCCTCAGATCAGGATCAATACCGCCGCGAAGCCCCACCAGGAGGGCAGAGGCAACCCCGGCTTCATCTGATCTCATCCGGGCAAAAAGCTTTTGCTGCAGGCGGTATCGCAACCCGGCAAAGAAACCGCCGTCCCCTTTATCATAGTCATGTATCTGCTGTACAAACCCTGTTCCTTTGTACCCCTGACCCTGAGCATGGGCGGTGAAATCAAATCCGCCCGGAAGCAGCCTGGGCAAAGGAGGCTGGAGCCGTGCGCTCAGCCTGATCTCAAGCCCCGGAGCCAGTTGCGGCAGATCACGCGGCACAATCAGGCGCAGATCCCCCTCAAACAAACCTGTGGCATCCCGTTGCGACGGCCTGAAACGAATACGCTGCCGGTCACCCCTGAGCACTTCAGCCATGATAACCGTGCCTTCAAGTGTATATTCACCAGACTGAACCAGTTTCGCGTGCTCATCTGTTCCGGAAAGACCCGCCAGCCCCGCCCCGAGAAAAACAAAGATCAGCATCCGGACAGCATTGATATATGGGCTGACTATCCGGGATAACGGGCTTACGGTGAAAACGAAGATGCCGGCGGCTACCAGCAGGCAGACAATAGCCAGACCCCACGGAACACCATCACGGGCAAGCAGAATACCTGTAATCATACCCACCACACAGGGAATGCTGTAGGGAACAGATCGCAGGGAATGTTTTGCCTTTGATACCATCTGTATATTCATGCTAAAGAGAAAGTCATCCAGCATGCCCGAAAAAGGTTAAGATTTCATGAGCGTAGTCACGCGTTTTGCCCCGTCGCCCACGGGGTTCCTGCATATTGGCGGTGCCCGCACCGCGCTTTTCAATTTCCTGTTCGCCCGCCATCATGGCGGCACCTACAAACTCAGGATTGAAGATACCGACCATGAGCGATCAACAAAGGAAGCTGTTGACGCCATCCATGAAGGCCTGGCATGGCTTGATCTCGAAGGAGACGGAGAGGCGATAAGCCAGTCCGCCCGCGGGGAGCGTCATAAGGAAATCGCAACCACACTTCTTGAAGCCGGGCATGCGTATCGATGTTATCTCACCCAGGATGAGCTTGCCGCGATGCGCGATAAAGCCCGTTCCGGCGGCACACGTATCATCAGCCCATGGCGTGATGCGGACCCGGCATCCGCACCTGACCGCCCCTATACTGTAAGGCTCCGCATGCCGCTCGATGGCGCCACCACCATCAGCGATGCGGTTCAGGGTGATGTTACGGTGAATAACAGCACTCTTGATGACCTTGTCATGCTGCGTGCCGATGGGTCGCCCACCTATATGCTGGCGGTGGTGGTGGATGACCACGATATGGGCGTTACCCATGTTATCCGCGGTGATGATCACCTCAACAATGCCTTCCGTCAGCTGAAAATCATCGAAGCCATGGGGTGGGACGTGCCGGAATATGCCCATATTCCGCTTATCCATGGCGCTGACGGGGCCAAATTATCAAAACGTCACGGCGCACTTTCTGCCACCGCCTACCGGGATATGGGTTTCCTGCCCGAAGCGATGTGCAATTATCTCCTGCGGCTGGGCTGGAGCCATGGCGATGATGAAATCATCTCACGTGAACAGGCCATAACCTGGTTCAGCCTTGAAAATATCGGCCGCGCCGCCGCACGATTTGACACCGATAAACTGACCGCGATCAATGCCCATTACATCCGGGCCCTGCCTGTTTCAACACAGGTTGAGCTGATGCTGGATGGCACAGAGGCAAGCCCGGCCATTCATGCGCGGCTTCAACAGCTTGCCCCGGCGTTTGCTGAACGTGCTCATCTGCTCGGGGATCTCGCCGCGATGGCAGGTTTTGCCACCCATGACGGCGCTCCGGAAATGGAACCTGAAGCCGCCGCCCTGCTGACGGAAGATGTGTGCCGCAACCTTCTTTCTCTTGCGTCTGATCTGCCGGATGATCTCGGTGATACAGACAATTTCAAGACCTGGCTGGGGGATTGGCTCACCGCCAACACCCTGAAAATGAGAGATATCGGCCCGGGTCTCCGCGCGGCTGTAACGGGAATGAAACAAACCCCTGATATTGTGCTTATCTGTCAGGTTCTCGGCACAGGAGAAGTGCGCCAACGCATTAACGCCATTTGCAAAAATGCCGGAAAAGAAGTATAGAATAACTACTCCGAAGAAAATTCGTTCACCCTTAATGTCATGGAATTATCATGAAGTCCGACGCATCTGCCAAGAATACTGTAACACTAACCGATAACAGAACAGGCCAGTCGGTAGAATTGCCTGTACTGGAAGGAACGGTCGGGCCGTCGGTTGTCGATATCCGCAGTATCTACAGCGAAACCGGGCTTTTCACCTTTGATCCGGGTTTCGGGATGACCGGCTCATGCAAATCCGGGCTTACCTATATCAACGGCGAAGAAGGCCAGCTCATGCATGGCGGCTATTCGATTGCCGAACTCGCCGAGAAGAGCGATTTTCTCGAAGTGGCCTACCTTCTGCTGAGCGGCGAGCTACCGAACGCTGAACAGAAGACCGAATTCGACCACGCGATCACGCATCACACCATGGTCCATGAACAGCTCATGGCGTTCTTCCGTGGGTTCCGCCGTGATGCCCATCCGATGGCCATTCTCTGCGGTGTTACCGGTGCACTTTCGGCTTTCTATCACGATTCAACCGATATCAACGACCCGTTGCAGCGGATGATCGCATCGCGCCGACTGATCGCGAAAATGCCGACCCTTGCCGCCATGGCATTCAAGTATTCGATCGGGCAGCCTTTCAATTACCCGCGCAACGATCTGAGCTACGCTGAAAATTTCCTGCATATGTGCTTTGCCGTGCCGACCGAGCCATATCAAGTTGACCCTGTCCTTGCTGATGCCATGAACAAGATCCTGATACTGCACGCAGATCATGAGCAGAATGCCTCCACCTCGACGGTGCGTCTTGCCGGATCATCGGGCGCAAATCCCTTTGCCTGCATTGCCGCCGGGATTGCCGCGCTGTGGGGGCCTGCCCATGGCGGCGCGAATGAGGCCGTGCTCAATATGCTTGCTGAAATCGGTGATCGCAGCCGGATCCCCGAATACATCAAAAAGGCACGCGACAAGGATGATCCTTTCCGTCTTTTCGGCTTCGGGCACCGCGTTTACAAGAACTTTGACCCCCGCGCCAAGGTGATGCGCGAATCCTGTCATGAAGTTTTAGGCAAACTCGGCATCACCAATGAGCCGTTGCTTGATCTTGCCATGGAACTTGAGGATATTGCGCTCAAGGATCCGTATTTTATTGAAAAGAAACTCTACCCCAATGTGGATTTCTATTCCGGAATCATCCTCAAAGCGATGGGTTTCCCGACCTCCATGTTCACGGTTCTCTTTGCTGTGGCGCGAACCGTTGGCTGGGTCTCGCAATGGAAAGAGATGATCGAGGATCCGCTCCAGCGTATCGGCCGCCCGCGCCAGCTCTATACCGGCCCGGCTGAACGTAAATACGTTGAAATAGACAAGCGTTAATCGGCCCTCAACGCCGCCAGAAGAGCACGGGCAACGGCAACCCCGAAACCATCGGGGCCAGATTTAATTTTAGCGGCAAGATCAGTCCTTTGGCTGATGGCACGTGATTTATTGGCGCCCCGCAACCCTTCAAGGGCAGTCCCTGCCATTTTTGCGCCGTCAAATTCCCTGTTCAGGTAGAGAGGATAGATCTCTTCCCCCGTGATCGCGTTGGGAAGGACGATATTCTCACGCCGGACCAGAAGAGGTTGCAGCATATGGGCCAACGCATCTCCGCGGTAATAGACAGCACCCGGCATCCCGGCCAGAGCCGATTCCAGTGTCACCGTACCTGAGCAGATCAACCCGAAATCCGCGGCGGCAAGTGCGAAACGCAAATGTTCACCTGAGATAATGCGGATCCCGTCAGATCGGGGGATCATCTCATCAATCCGTGCACGGACCGTTTCGGCCGCTGGAAGAAGCACCTGACAGGACGGCATATCCCGCCGCACAGCCCGGGCTGCGATACGCATTTCGGGAAGAAGAGTTTCAATTTCCTTTTTCCGGCTGCCGGGCAGAAGAACAAGAACCGGGCTGTCAGAGGGGATATTCAGTGTCTTTCTTGCTGATGCGCGGTCCGGCCATGTCAGGTCAGCCGCCGGATGGCCCACGCAGGTCACCTTCAGCCTATCATCCCTGAAATACGGCAACTCGAACGGAAAGAGGCATAAAAGATGGTCCACCGACCGGGCTACCGTTTTGGCGCGCCAGCGTCCCCAGGCCCAGACCGTCGGCGCCACCAGATGGACAACAGGCACGGACCATCCGGCCTCCGCCATTCGTTTTCTGAGCCGACGGGCAAACCGGAAAGAAAACCCTTTACTGTCTATGGTCAGCACAAGATCAGGGCGTTCAGCCATAATCATTTCAATGAGATTATCAGCGAGTTGTGACAAACGCCGAATGGACGTGAGCGCCTGCCCGAGCCCCATGATCGTAAGTTCATCCATGGAGTGACGGGCGGTAAAGCCTTTTGATATCATGGCCGGGCCGCCGACCCCCCAAGCTTGGGCGGAAACATCACAGTCGGCCAGCCCGTCAAGTATCGCCTCCCCCAGCCGGTCGCCGGAACTTTCCCCCGCCAGCATGAAGACCGACATCTTCTTCATGCCGGAGCGATACCGATAACAGAAAGCCCGTTGGCTGACGCAACGGAGAAGACTTCATCCTGCTCAGCAATCAAAACCCCGCCTGTTTCAACAGCGAGGACCGAGATACCGGCCGCCGCCGCAAGACGTGCCGTCACCGCGCCAATGACCGGCGGATCAAGACGTCCGTCCTGCTGAGGTTTACGCATCTTGATGAAAACAGCCGGGCCTATACCGGGATCAACCAGACCTTGGCAACGCTCCAGCATGGCGTCAGTCCCTTCGGCGGCTTCGATGGCAATGACGCGGCCGGCTTGTATCACCAGCGCCTGCCCGACATCAAAAGACCCAAGACTGGTCAGGATATCCCGGCCATGGGTGATGGTAGCGCGCACCTTTTCATCCGGGGCATTGCCAGCCAGCACCCCTTCACCTGCCATGGCATGGGAGAGAACGGAACTGATATCCACCACCTCAATCCCCTCACCTTCGAATTCTTCCCTGATCATTTCCAGCGCGGCATGATCCCCCGAAGAAAACAGTTTGAGCAACAACCGTGATGCGCGGAGGTCAGGCACCACCGAGGTCATGGCAGGACGGGTGAATTTACCGGTCATGATCACCTGGCGGCATCCTTCATCCTTCAGCGCCCTGATGATCTTGTCAAAAGCCCCGACACGGATTTCCTGATGCTCGTAGCCCTGATAGTCGGCATCAGCTATACCGCGGAGCGCCACGATAAACACATCAATATCCCGGGCAAGAGCCGCATCCGCCACCGCCTTGGGCAGGGTACCTGCTGCGGCAATGATCCCGAGTGGTGATGCGACGTCAGCCATTTCTGTTACCGTTCCGGATGGCAAAGCGGCTTGTCACCCCCGTCCTTGATAAAGGTCAGTATTGCCTTGACTTCGGTGTCGTCCCCGTAAAGACGATCAACTTCATCCATACGTTCATTGAAGGTGCCTTCCTGGGCAAACAGCAGACGATAGGCCCGCCGGATCAGGGTGACCTGATCCTTGCTGAACCCGCGTCTCTTCAAGCCGATAAGATTAAGCCCTGTCAGGACAGCCCTCGGCCCGAAAACAGAACCGTAAGGGATGACATCGGCCGTGACACCCGTCATGCCTGAAATCATGGCGTGTTTGCCTATCCGTACATATTGCTTGATCGCGCTGTTGCCGCCGATATAGGCGTAATCATCGATATGGACATGCCCGCCCAGCATGGCATCATTCGTGATGATGATATTATTGCCCAGCACGCAGTCATGGGCGATGTGACAGGCGACAAAAAACAGGTTGTTGTCACCGATGCGGGTCACCATGTTATCGAGCGCTGTTCCCGGATGCATGGTGACATTTTCGCGGATCACGTTATTGTCGCCGATTTCAAGGGTGCTCGCCTCACCTTTATAGAGCGTATGTTGCGGTGCCTTGCCGAGAACGGCGAAGGGGAAGATTTCATTTCCCTCACCAATGCGGGTATGACCTTCAATGACCACATGGCTGTGCAGATGACACCCTGCACCCAAGGATACATGTTCGCCGATCACGCAAAACGGGCCGATGGTAACGTCATCGGCAAGATCAGCGCCTTCGGCCACTATAGCGGTAGGATGAACCCGGGCCATATCAGCGACCCGGCTCAACTATCATGGCCGAAAACTCCGCGCTGGCAACATTGCGCCCGTCAATACTGGCCTTGCCCTCAAACTTGAACAGCATGCCCTTGCTAGCCGTATTCACCACGTCGAGATAAAGCGTATCACCGGGACGTGCGGGTGACCTGAACTTGACCTTGTCCAGGGTGGTGAAATAGACATGCTTGCCCTGGGTGTCGTCCTTGTTGCTGTAGGCGATAAGAACCCCTGCCGTCTGGGCCATGGCTTCGACAATCAGCACCCCCGGCATGATCGGATGTCCAGGGAAATGCCCGGCCAGATGAGGTTCGGTGCTGGTGATGGCTTTGATGCCCCTTGCCCTTTCATTCGGAACAATCTCATCCACCCTGTCTATCAGGAGAAAGGGGTGACGATGGGGGATCAGCTCCAGAATTTCAGGATGATCAAGTACGATTGATGTTTCCGCCATGACTTACTCTCCTTTTTTGGGATTGCGACGGGTTGCGTCTTTATCGTGGGGTTTTGCGCCACCGCGGGCAAGCCGCCTGAGGGCCGCCACCTGTCTCCGGAACTCACCCGCAGGCACCGCCGGAAACCCACCCAGAACCTGACCATGACCAAAGTCTTTGGTCACGCCGGTCCGGCTCGCCAGCATATTTCCGTCCCCAATCGTGACATGATCTGCCATGCCGGCCTGGGCGCCGATCACATTATTCCGCCCTATGATCGCGCCGCCTGCAAGGCCTGTCTGCCCGCAGATGATTGTGCCAGCGCCGATGTCCACATTATGCGCGATATGGGTCTGATTATCGATCATGACATTATCGCCGATCACCGTATCGTCGATGAACCCGCGATCGATGGTCACCGACGCGCCGATATGGCAGTGACGGCCCATGATAACCCGGCCGATATGAGGAATAACCACATTGCCCTCATCCCGCGTGATGCCGAAACCGGTAAAGCCGATCACCGTATTCGGGCCGATATGGCAATGATCTCCGATATTGGCGGACATGATTGTCGTGTTGGGATCAATCAAGGTATGGGCGCCGATAACGCATCCCTTGCCGATATGAACCCCGGCACCTATCACCGCACCATCCCCAAGCAGGGCATCCTTTTCAATGACGGCGTTAGGGCTGACAGAGACCCCCTGGCCGAGCGAGGCTGTTTTGTCCACCACTGCCGACGGGTGAATGCCTGCCGCAGGTGTTTCAGAAGGGATCATCGCACGCATGATGAGCCCGAGCGCTGATTTCGGATCAGGCACGGCGATGGTGATCACCGCATGAGGGAGCCGATGCGCCAGATCGGGAAGCGTGAGGCAGATCAGTCTGGCATCGGCCACTTCGGCAATCAGACTTTCCCGGGTGAGAAAGCATATATCGCCTTCCCCGGCACGGGATGCCGGGGCAATGCCTTTGATCAGCGCATCATCTGTGCCATGGATCAACTCACCCCGGACAATATCCACCGCCGCGGCAACAGAAAGAGGTTTAAGCCCGGAAGACCCCTCATGCCCGTTCATTGCTGCACCTGCTGATTTGTCCGGGTGATGACCATGTTTTTGGTGCGCTCGTTGAGCTCCGCCAGGGCCATGTCTGATATATCAAGACTCGTGTCATAAATCACCGCAACCTGACGCTGGAGAACAACGGCAATCCCGCGCTCCTGGGCAATTTCGGAAATAATTTTGAGAAGCTCCTGTTCGAGCCGTTCCTGGGCTTCGATTATGGACCGGTCAAAACTGTCTTTCTGGCGCTGGATCGACTGCTGAATAGCGACAACTCTCTGCTCAAATTCCGCAAGTCTTGCGTTGAATTCATCATCGCTCAGGTTTGGCCGGTCTTCATTGAGTTTCTTTTCCGCTTCGCGCAGCTCAAGCTCTTCTTCGGATATCTGTGACTGAAAGGTGGCATTCTGCTCATCAAGGGCTTGCCTGATTTTGTTCATCGCTTCGGAACGTTGCAGGACCAGTTTCATGTCAACAATGGCGATTCCTCCCGAAGATTGCCGCGGGGCGACCTGCGCTGATGCGACCGGAGACAAAAGAGAGGTCAGCAAGAAAACCCCGAGGAAAACGGCAATGATCCGAAAAGGCTGCACCATGTTCCCCCTAGAAACGCCCGCCAAAGCTGAACTGGAAGACTTTGGTTTTATCGTAGCTCTTCTTTTCAAGCGGGAATGCCCATATGAACGACATGGGGCCCACCGCCGTATCCCAGAGAAGACCATAGCCTAATGAGCTGCGAAGACTGCTGTCATTGGCACCGCGGACATTGGCAGGATAATCAGTCCCCCAGAGACTGCCCATATCGGTGAAGAGGGTCCATCTCAACCCGAGGTCTTTATCAAACCCGGCATCGGAGGTGACATTGAGACTGGCCAGATAATATTTGTTTCCGCCCACCGCTGAATCATCCCCGGTATCACGCGGGCCGATCCCTGATGCGTTAAAACCGCGAAGCTTGCGGCCACCGATCTGGAAGCGGCTGGAACGGGTGACTTTCTCGCCAAGACCGTCAATAATCCCGAATTCCCCGTCCACACCGACAACGAATGTATTAAATAAGAAAGGTTTCAGATACTGGCCGCGTAACACTGATTTTGAATAGGTGACATCCCCACCCATCCCGGCCAGGCTCTGCGAGCCCCTCAAAAGATATCCTTTCCTCGGGTCGATCCGGTTATCACGGGTATCCTTGGTGAGGGTGTAGGATACTTCGGAAATCAACTGCGTGCCTTCATCGCCACTGGTCGACGCGCTGGTGGTCGAGGTCGTTGTTGTCTTGGTTTCGGCCAGAAGATACCCGACGCGGTGGCGGTAGTCGTTCGCCGCCGAAAAACCGAACCCGAAATCAAGGCCGAATTGTTCGGTCGTAACGTCAGAGACTTCTGTTTCGTCGTTGAAAATATCGAAACTGCCGAAAAGATTACGGTCAAAAAGATGTGGTTCGGTTAAGCCGACACGAAAGTTTGATTTCTTGCTGGAAACACTGAAACTTGCCCGCGCGCCCTTTCCTGTCCCGAGGAAGTTGTTTTCATTGATACCGAGGCTGAGCGAGCCCTGATCAAAGGTCGAATACCCGAAGCCGACGGCAAAAGTGCCCGTGGCCGTTTCCACGACATCCATTTCAATAACCGACTGCTCCTGACTGCTGCCGGGCTGAACATTGACGCTGACATTTGAGAAATATCCGAGATTGCGGACATTTCTTTCGGATTGCGTAAGTTTAAGCTGATTGAAACTGTCGCCTTCGACCAGTTCAAATTCACGGCGGATAACATGATCCAGTGTCCGGTCATTCCCTTTGATGTTGATCTGTTCCACGTAATTACGCTGGCTTGAAGCGATATTGATCCGCACATTCAATGTATTGGTCTCATTGTCGAGATTGAATTGCGGCTCTACATTGACAAAAGCGTAACCAAGACCGCCCAGAGAGTTGGTGATGGCGCTTAAAGTCTCTTCCAGGACCCGGGTGTCATAGATCTCGCCTCTCTCAAGTGTGATGTCACCTTTAAGGCTGTCACCCTCAAGCCCTTCAATCTCAGAGAGGATGCTCACCTCACCCACGGAATATTGTTCCCCTTCACGGATCTGGAATGTGAGCACAAAACCGCTCCGGTCCGGAAGAAGTTCCCCTGTTGCCCGGACCACATCAATATCCGCATACCCGTTCTGAAGGTAGAACTGGCGCAGGTTCTGGGTATCAAGACGGAGACGGGCGGGATCATATTTGTCGTTGGCCGTGAGGAAGATATACCACTTTGTTTCGCGTGACTGGATCACGCTTTTGAGCGCACGATCACTGAAACGATCATTTCCTATGAATTTGATTGCCTTGATCTTGATAAGCGGGCCTTCATCAATCTCATAGACAAGATCGACACGATTATCAGGCAATTCGATTATCTTGGGGTTGATAATCGCCGCATAACGCCCGGCTTGCCGGTAAACTTCCATCAAAACGTTTTTGGTATCAAGGGCAAGTTTTTCGGTAAAGACCCGGCGCGGCTTGATATTGATAATATCGAGCAGCTGTTCATCCTTGAGGACATCGTTACCTTCAAGGGAGATGCGGTTGATAATCGGATTTTCTTCAACCGTTATCGTGAGCACTCCATCGGAAAAAACGATGCTGACATCATCAAATAGTTCAGTGGCATAAAGACGGCTGAGAATAGAGTTCAGGTCTCTGTCTGAAATGCTTTCCCCCACCTTGACCGCGGCATAGGCCAGCACGGTTTCAGAATCAATCCGTTGCGCGCCTTCGACCTGAATTGCATTGACGGCCGCCGGATTAGTCTGGGCATGGACATGCGGGGTAAACCCGGTCCATCCTAAGATTGCCAAAGTGACGAATAGAAAGGCCAGTTTCTTCATGTGTGATCCCCATCCGCTTTCGTTGCAACACTATAGCGTTGTTGGGGGGAGCATTAAAGGTATTTAACAATCTGAGCCAATATTCCCCAGAATATCGTAAAAGGTCACCACAATAATCATCGTAATAAGAAAGGCCATTCCCACCCGCATGATCAATTCCTGCACCCGCTGATTCATCGGCCGGCCAAGAAGTTTCTGAATCCCGAAAAACATCAAGTGACCGCCATCCAGCGCCGGCACAGGCAATAAATTGACAAGGCCGAGATTAATCGAAATAACCGCCGTGAACATGGCAAAACTGATAAGTCCCTGGCTTGCGGCACGGCCTGAAATTTCCGCAATTTTGACCGGTCCGCCGATTTCGCCCTTGTTTGCATTACCGCTGACAATGCGCCCTATCCCACGCAACATGGCTATGGCCATCCTGAAACTGTCAGATGTTGCCAGCAGCAGTGCTTCGCCGGGGCCAAATGTTTTGAGCTCGCCCCCGGAAGATACGACGCCCAACCGGCCATAATTAGTGCTCAGGCACCGGTCCTCCACAACTTCGGGAATAACCGTAAGCATCAGGGATCTGCCGCCGCGGTCCAGCATCACCTCAATCGGTTTGCCGGGGCTTTCAAACACAACTTCCCTTAAGTCGCTGAAATACGTGACTTTTTTTCCATTGACCCCGGTGATCGTATCACCTGCCATCATGCCAGCCTGCTCGGCGGCACTGCCCGGCTGAACATCACCGATGACATTAGGTACCTGCACTTTGCCGAAACTGACATAAATCACCGCTATGATGAGAATACCCAGAATAAAGTTTGCGATCGGCCCCATGGCAACAATGAACGCCTTGGCCCCGAGACTGACGGACTGAAAACTTCCCTTTATGGTTTCGGCATCGGGTGATGGCGTGCTGCTGGGGTCCTGATCACCTGCCATCCGGACATATCCCCCAAGGGGGATGGCGGCAAATTTCCAGCGGGTGCCATGGCGATCCGTGAAGCCCAGAATTTCCGGCCCGAACCCGACCGAAAAGACCTCCACGATAACGCCGGAGCGTCGCGCCGCCCAGAAATGACCGAGTTCATGAAAAAATACCACCGGAGTCAAAACAATCAGGAATGCCAGAAGGCTGAAGCCTATACCCATTGTCGTTTGTTTCCAATTCTAGTTGCGGTTATGGCGCTCAAGCCAATCGGAACAAGCCTGACGTGTACGCTGATCAATTTCAAGGATTGATTCCATACTGACCTCACCATCGGCATTCACTGTGTCCAGCATATGGCCGTTCAGCGCGGCAATATCAAGAAATCCGATCTTCTCCTTCAGGAAAAATGAAACAGCTTCCTCATTCGCAGCATTGAGGACAGTCGGCGCAAGGCCACCACGACGCGAGGCTTCACGTGCCATTTCAAGACAGGGAAACCGTTCATTATCCGGATGCTCAAACTCAAGCGGAGGCAGGGATGCCAGATCAAAGGGCGTGCTGTTCCAGTTAAGACGTTCGGGCCAGGCCAGCGCATACGATATCGGCACACGCATATCAGCAGGCCCGAATTGCGCCAGATGAGAGCCATCACGATACGCCACCATCCCGTGAATGACGGAATGCCGGTGAATATACACCCGGACACGGTCTTCCGGCAGGCCGAAAAGAACAGCGGCTTCCAGCACTTCGAGCCCCTTGTTCATCATGGTTGCCGAATCAACCGAAATCTTGGCGCCCATCGACCAGTTGGGATGATTGACTGCCTCAGATGGTGTTGCCGTTCTCATCGCTTCAAGATCACTGTCCCAGAAGGGGCCTCCCGATGCCGTGAGAGTGATGCTTTCCACATGTTCGGCCGAAGGATCCACCCAGGCCTGATAGATGGCGTTATGTTCGGAATCAACCGGAAGGATCGTCGCGCCGGCACTTTTTGCTTCCTTCAGCAACACGGCCCCCGCAGTGACAAGAGATTCCTTGTTGGCAACCGCCACAATCCCGCCACGCCTGACCGCGTGCAAAGTCGGCAACAGACCAGCCAGTCCGGTAATGGCGGAGACCGTTATATCCGCGTGATGTGTTGCAAGACCGACAATCGCATCCGGTCCGGCATGAACCATGATACCAGAGCCTTCAAGACCATCACGGAGAGAAGCATATCCGGCAGGATCGGCAATCGCCACATGTTCGGGGTGAAACTGCCGGGCAAGATGAATGAGTTTGGACACATCCCTGCCCGCGGTGAGCACCGTCACCCGGAAACGTTCAGGGAACTGCTCAACCAGTTTCAGGGTGCTTGTGCCGATTGATCCGGTGGCCCCGAGGAGGGCAAGTGTCCGCTTTTTATCCGCCATGAACACCTGCATACGCTAATACACTATAGAGGAACGGCGCCGCGAGAAGATATCCGTCAAAACGGTCAAGAAGACCGCCATGCCCCGGCAGAAGACGACCGGAATCCTTGACCTTGAAGCGGCGCTTGAACCATGATTCCAGCAGATCCCCGCCTATCGAAAGATCCGCCATGATCAGTCCCATCATCGCCGAGCTCAGCGGTGGAAACCCCATCATGAGCCCGACCCCGAAACCTGCTGATGTTCCCGCTATCAGCCCCGCAACGGCGCCGCTCCATGTTTTGGACGGGCTGATCACCGGGGCAAGTTTCGGGCCACCTACTGCCCTGCCGATAAAGTAAGCCGCACTGTCCGCGCTTATGACCACCGAAATCATCACAAGGAGCCACCGGCCGCCTTCAGGATGACCGATGAGACCTGAAAGGGCGATGACGGATGCTGTAATGCCTGCGATGATCAGCGCCAGGGGCAGTGACCGGCTTGTTGCCAGACAGAACAGAACATTTGCCGCAAACAGAAGAAAACTGGTGAGATGATCACCTGTCCAGATCAGACACACGGCCGGAATAACGGAGAAGATCACCTGAAATGGGGCATAGATGCCGGTCAGTTTCCTGCCTGTGACCTGCATGGCTTCTGCCCCCATGATCAGCCCGATGCCCAGGATGAGAGCATAGGCCAATGCACCGCCATGATAGATTATGCCCACAACGGGAAGCAGAAAAGCCGCGGTTAACAGACGAAGTCCAAGATCGGAATTTGCAGCAGGCCCGGGGCTTTCATCTTTCATCACTCTAACTCGACAAGGCCTTCAGGAGGGATCCGTCCTCTTCGTCATCGCCGCCAAAACGTCGGCTACGTCTGGCGTAATCTTCAAGGATGGCCGAGAAATGATGCGGGGTGAAATCAGGCCATAATGTATCGGTGAAGGCAAATTCCGCATAGGCAAGATCCCAGAGAAGGAAGTTTGAAATCCGCTGTTCCTGCCCTGTCCGGATCAACAGATCGACCGGCGGCAAATCTCTCGTGTGAAGATGATCCTTGATCAGATCCGCGTCAATCATCGACGGTTCCATTTCCCCGTTCCGCACCATTTCCGCCAGCCGTCGGGCGGCGCCGGTTATATCGGCATGGCCGCCATATCCGAGGGCAACAGTAAGATTAAGCCCGTCATTGGTGCTTGTCTCCTTGACGGCATTTCTGAGCATTTCAATGGTATTTGTGGGGAACCCGCTCAAATCCCCGATGACACGGAGCCGGATGCTGTTTTCCATCAGAGTATGCATTTTTGTTTTGAGATACCGTTCGAGAACAGACATGATGCCCCGGACCTCAACAGGGGAACGCCGCCAGTTTTCCGTTGAAAAGGCAAAGAGCGTGAGCCATTCCACCCCCATATCATAGGCATGACGAGCGATCCCTTCGATCACCGACGAGCCTTTGTCATGGCCTAAAACCGATGAAATTGAGCGCATACGTGCCCATCGGCGGTTTCCGTCCATGATGACAGCAACATGCTGCGGGATGTTACGGCTTTCAGGCATTTGACCAGCCTCAAACTGTTTTAATGTCTTTTTCCTTGGTGGCGAGCATCGTATCAACCCGGGCCACGGCATCATCCGTCAACTTCTGGATTTTACCTTCGAGACCATGGCGTTCATCCTCGCCAAACTCGCCGTCTTTTTCAAGTTTGCGTACATCTTCAATGGCGTCCCGCCGGACATTACGGATGGCAATCCGAGCCTGTTCAGCGTATTTGCCGGCAACCTTGGCCAGTTCCACCCGGCGTTCCGCCGAAAGATCAGGAATAGGAAGGCGGATAAGATTTCCCTCGGTTTGCGGGTTAAGGCCGAGATCGCTTTCCCGTATCGCCTTTTCCACCGCGGCAACCATGCCCTGATCCCAGACCTGAACAGTCAGCATTCTTGGTTCAGGCGCGGAGATGTTACCCAGCTGGTTGACCGGCATCTTTGAGCCATAGGCATCAACATTTACCGGATCAAGCATGGCGATGGAAGCGCGGCCTGTGCGCAGGCCCTGAAAATCATTGTCCAACGCCGCAACAGCACCATCCATGCGCCGGCTCGTATCGGAAAGATCAAAGGTCATAACTTATCTCCTTTATGCGGCCTCGTTCCTGATAACCGTAAATTTACCTTCGTGCTTCAGCACGTTTTCAAAACCGCCGGGGGTTTCGATGGAAAACACCAGGATCGGGATATCGTTTTCCCGGGCTAGTGATATCGCCGATGCATCCATTACCGCAAGGTCACGCGACAGCACGTCAAGAAACGTAAGCCGGTCATACCGTTCCGCCGAAGGAACCTTTTCAGGATCAGCGGAATAGACACCGTCCACACGTGTGCCTTTGAGGATGGCATCGCAATTCATCTCCGTTGCCCTGAGTGCGGCGGCCGTATCGGTGGTGAAGAACGGATTGCCTGTGCCTGCGGCAAAGATAACGACACGTCCCTTTTCCATATGACGCTTGGCGCGGCGACGAATATACGGCTCACACACCGCTGAGATAGGCAGGGCGGAAAGAACACGTGTATAGACATCGATATCTTCAAGCGCGTTTTGCATGGCCAGCGCGTTCATCACGGTGGCCAGCATGCCCATGTAATCACCTGTCGCGCGTTCCATGCCGGAAGCAGCACCAGAAATGCCACGGAAGATATTGCCCCCGCCAATCACAAGGCAGACTTCTATGCCCTTCTCGGTAACGCTTTTGACCTCACCGGCAATGCGGGCGACCATCTCCGGATCGATACCATAGGACAGTTTGCCCATCAGGGATTCGCCGGAAATTTTCAATAAAACACGCTTGTAATGGAAATCACCAGAAGCAGACGGGCTCGATGCGGCGGTGTCAGATACGTCTGTTCCCATGATCGGTGCTCCAGCATTCAAATTATCGCAGCAAGCATACACGAAAACTCCGTGTATGCTTAGATATTTTCAAAAAAAGAGATTAATTGCCGAGTTGCGCTGCAACTTCAGCGGCAAAATCGCTCTCTTCCTTTTCGATACCTTCACCAAGATTGAAACGTGCAAACCCTGTCATGGTAATCGGGGCGCCCGCATCCCTGGCGGCATTTTCAATGACCTTGCGGACTTCGGTTTCACCGTCGATGACAAAAGTCTGCTCAAGAAGAACAACCTCTTTCATGAATTTCTTCATGCGGCCTTCAACCATTTTCTCGGCAATGTCGGCAGGCTTGCCGGACTGAATAGCCTGATCCACCAGAATCTGGCGTTCACGGGCCATCATCTCAGGGTCGAGGTCATCGGCGCTGAGGCTGGCCGGGGCCGCGGCCGCAACATGCATTGCCAGCTGCTTGCCGAGTGCCGTGAGCGCATCGGAAGATGCTGTAGACTCAAGCGCAACCAGCACACCAATTTTACCAAGACCATCGGTGACCGCATTATGGACATAGGTAATCACCGCGCCTTCGCTGACGGAGAGCTTGTCCATGCGGCGCAAGCTCATGTTCTCGCCGATGGTTGCGATATTATGGGTCAGTTCCTCATTCACACTGCGTCCGGTTGAGGGATAGTCCATGCCCCCGAGCGCTTCGATGTCATCAGCGGAAGCCGCAAGCCCGGCAAGGGTTTTCACAAACCCCTGGAAATCTTCGTTACGGGCCACGAAATCGGTTTCAGAATTGACTTCAATAAGCGTTCCCACCGTTCCGGTGCTCGAGACACCAACCAGACCTTCGCTGGCAACACGGCTGGCTTTTTTGGCGGCGGCGGACAACCCTTTTTTGCGAAGCCAGTCAATAGCGGCATCCAGATCACCATCGGTTTCCGTCAACGCCTTCTTGCAGTCCATCATCCCTGCGCCTGTGGCAGTTCTCAGGTCTTTTACCAGTGATGCGGTAATCGTCATAACTCTATCCTTAAAGGTTTGTTGTTTTCGTCATCTTCAGTCAAAGAAACAGGTCCCGGCCGGAACCGGGAACTGAGTGTTACGCTTGCGGCTGTTCTTCCCCCGCAGAAGCTTCTTCGGCCACGACTTCAGCCGGGGCGTCTTCTGCAGTGTCGGAAGCGGCCTCAGCCGGGGCGGCGTCTTCCGACACCGCTTCTTCGACCGGGGTTTCATCGGCGCCGATATCAACACCTTCACGAATCATTTCAGTCTTAAGGCCGTCCAGCACAGCACCTGCGACGAGATCGCAGTAGAGAGAAATCGCACGCAGAGCGTCGTCGTTACCGGGGACAGGGAAATCCACGCCATCCGGGTTGGCGTTGCTGTCCACAACAGCGATCACCGGAATACCGAGCGTGTTGGCTTCGGCAACGGCGATGGCTTCCTTGTTGGTATCGATAATGAAGAGCAGATCAGGAAGACCACCCATTTCCTTGATCCCGCCAAGTGTCTTTTCCAGCTTTTCCTGCTCACGGGACAGTTGCAGCGCTTCCTTTTTGGTCAGCGCGTTGACTTCTTCGCTTTCAAGGCGGGATTCAAGATCACGCAGACGGCGGATCGACTGCGATACGGTATTCCAGTTGGTCATCATGCCGCCAAGCCAGCGGTGATTGACGAAATACTGGCCGCAGGAACGGGCCGCCTGGGCAATCGTTTCCGACGCGGCAGGCTTGGTGCCGACAAAAAGAACACGGCCGCCACGGGCAGCGGTCTGGCTGACAATATCCAGCGCCTGATAGAGCATCGGCACGGTCTGCTGAAGGTCAAGAATATGAATGTTGTTCCGGGTGCCGAAAATATACTGTTCCATTTTCGGGTTCCAGCGACGGGTATGGTGACCAAAATGTACCCCGGCTTCAAGAAGCTGGCGCATGGTAAAGCTTGGAAGAGGCATGAGAATACTCCTTTTCTCCGGTTGGGCCTCCATGAAGGGATGGGAGCTTATTGCTCCACCGGAAGGTGTTTTGCGTATCGCCTATCGGAATTTGCCGATAACACCGTCCTTCATGTGTGAATTCCCGGGATGATCCCGGGTATGCCGGTCTTTTACCCGCAGGACGCACGGAAAGCAAGCCCTTATCTCAGGTTTTCGGCCCTGTTCGGTGAACCGCTGATGTCTTTAAGATCCATCTCTTCAGGAAAGTTCACGAACCGCCGTCACCCCGGGCAGGATTTTCAGCATCTGCCGGAATTCACCGGACAGACGAAACCTTCCCGGAAGATCGATAATCACGTCATTCTGGTTAGCCTTGACCGAAAGCTTGATCCGTCCTGTACCTGTCCCGTCACGTCTGAGGCCATCCCTGATACCTTCAAGTGCGGCGGCATTTGCGATGCGCACTTCAAGACCGGCACTGTCAATGAACGCGATATCGTCAAGCGGCGTGATCTGCTGGCCTATCAACCGGACCCCGCCTTCCTCAAGACGGGCATCCGCCTTGACCAGCATGGGGATTTCGCTTTCGAGATGCTCACGGATAAGGGCAAGAAGATCAGAGAAGACCGTCACCTCGAATACGCCGGACTGATCAGTCAGTTGCAGAAAGGCAAATCTGTTCCCGCGGGAAGATGTTCGCACCTGTTTGCCCGTGATAACCCCGGCAAGCCTGAGCCGACAGCCGTTTCCGCGCGCCTGCACCACCTCCTCAAGCCGGGAGGACGGGGTGATATCCATGGCAACAAGCCGTTCGGCGTAATCATCAAGCGGATGCGCCGAGATATAAAGACCGAGAGCCGCAAACTCATTTTCAAGCCTGATCTTGCTTCCGGCCTCGGGCACATTTGGCAGAACGATGCTGAGCTGGGCATCAACAGTGCCGCCGAAGAGATTTTCCTGGGCCGATTCCTTTTCCTTGCGGATCGCCGAGCCGTGGGCAATGATCGCCGGCATTCCTGCAAGCAGTTGAGCCCTGTTGCCCGCGATGCGATCAAGCGCACCTGCCTTGATGAGGTTTTCAAGGGCACGACTGCCGAGAACACCAGCCAGACGCGCCGCGAAATCATCGAGACTGGCGAAATCCCCGCCTTCTTTCCTGATAGCAACAAGCTGGCGCATGGCCTCCATCCCCACGTTACGGATAGCACCCAGCGCATAGCGGATCGCTAGACCATCGCCGTGTTCTTCCACAACGAACCGGGCTTCGGACGCATTCACATCCGGTGGCAGCATCGTGATGCCACGGACCTGACAATCCTGCCGGAAGATGGCAAGTTTATCCGTATTCCCGGCGTCCAGCGTCATGGAAGCGGCCATGAATTCAGCCGGATAATGCGCCTTGAACCAGGCGGTCTGCCAGGCAATCAGCGCATAGGCGGCGGCATGTGATTTATTGAACCCGTAACCGGCAAATGCGCTGATCTGATCAAAAATCTCACCGGAAAGTTTCGC
Source organism: uncultured Hyphomicrobiales bacterium (assembly GCA_964580905.1). Lineage (GTDB taxonomy): Bacteria > Pseudomonadota > Alphaproteobacteria > Puniceispirillales > UBA1172. The sequence continues at coordinate 27,044 of CAZOLR010000021.1, forward strand.
ATCGATGTCATTTTCAGCGGCGCCGGATACGAATGTATCGCGCTGGGCGTCCATTTCCGCCTGAATTTTCTTACCCATGGCGCGGCGAAGAATATCCGCCCCCCCGAGGGTATATCCGGCAAGGCGCTGGGCCGCCTGCTGGACCTGTTCCTGATAGATCATGATCCCGTAGGTTTCGGAAAGGATGGGCTCAAGGCCGGGGTGCATATACTGCACATCCTCACGGCCATGCTTACGGGCCACGTATTTGGGAATATTTTCCATCGGCCCCGGACGATAGAGCGCCACAACCGCAATGATATCTTCAAAGCGGTCAGGCTTGAGGCCCCGCAAGACATCCCGCATGCCGCTGGATTCCAACTGGAAAACCCCAACCGTATCCCCGCGCGAAAGCATCTCAAAAGTGAGGTCGTCCTCAAGCGGAATGTCATCAAGGGTCATATCTATTCCCCGCCGCTCAAGTAGATGCAATGTCTGCTGAAGAACCGTCAGTGTCTTCAGGCCGAGGAAGTCAAATTTGACGAGGCCGGCCTTTTCCACCCATTTCATGTTGAACTGGGTTACCGGCATATCTGACCTCGGGTCACGGTAAAGCGGCACCAGCTCAGATAAGGGGCGATCACCGATTACCAGCCCGGCCGCATGGGTGGAGGCGTGCCGGTAAAGCCCCTCAAGCTGACAGGACACACGGATCAGTTCGGCCACCTGTTCGTCATTATCACGCTCACGACGAAGGTCTTCTTCTGTTTCAAGTGCCTTGTTGAGCGTGACCGGATCCGCGGGGTTGCTTGGCACGAGTTTGGCTATCCTGTCCACCTGGCCGTAGGGCATGCCCATCGTCCGCCCCACATCACGGAGAGCCGCCCGCGCCTGAAGCGATCCGAAGGTGATGATCTGTGCCACCCTGTCATCACCATATTTCCGCTGAACGTAGCTGATAACCTCATCACGGCGGTCCTGACAGAAATCAACATCGAAATCCGGCATCGACACCCGTTCAGGGTTGAGAAAACGTTCAAACAATAACCCCCATCTGATGGGATCGAGATCCGTGATCAGCAACGCGTAGGCCACGAGCGATCCTGCCCCCGAACCCCGCCCGGGCCCCACGGGTATCCCCTGTTCTTTCGCCCAGCCGATGAAATCGGCAACGATCAGGAAATAGCCGGGAAAACCCATCTGGATGATGATATCAAGTTCCATTTCCAGCCGGTCGGCATAGACCTTCCGCTGTGCCTCATCTGTCCTGATGTTCTCAAAAGCCGGCAGTTCAAACCGCTGTTCAAGACCTTTTCTGGCACGTTCGCGGAGATAGCCCTCTTCGGACATACCATCCGGCACAGGGAACGCCGGAAGGATAGGGTCCATCTTGGGAACACGAAAGGCACATCGCCGGGCAATCACCACCGTGTTGGCGACAGCTTCGGGCAAATCGGCAAAGGCAAGCGCCATCTCGCCCGCGGATTTGAGATAATGCATATCGGTTTCGCGACGGCGGTTGTCATCAGCCAGAGTCGTGCTCTGGGAAATGCAGAGCAAAACCTCATGCGCCGCCGCGGCACCGGCGGTTGGAAAATAGCAGTCATTGGTGGCGACAAGAGGCAGATCCAGTTCATAGGCAAGATCAATCAGATGAGGTTCTGCCATAGCTTCGCGCCGGGTGCCATGGCGCTGAATTTCGACATAAATGCGCCCGGCAAAGAGACCAGTCAGGGATTCAAGACGTTGGCGGGCAAGAGGCAACTGGCCATCGGCAAGGGCAGCTGCGATAAATCCCCGACGCGCTCCCCCCGTCAGCAGGATCAGCCCGTCGCTTCTGCCTTTCAGGGTATCAAGTTCAATTCTTGGCTCATTCGGATCCGTCATCAGGGCGCGGGAGATCAGGTGGCTCAGATTGGCCCATCCGGTCTCGTTCTGAACCAGCAAAACCACCTCGCCCTCACCACCGGCCTGATCAGCAAGGGTGACCTGGGCGCCGACAATCGGCTGGATACCTTTCGCCGCCGCAAGATCAGAAAACTCCAGCGCCCCGAAGGTGTTGAACGTATCGGTGATGGCCACGGCAGGCTGGCCGAGATTATGCACGGCATCAACCAGATCACTGATCTGGAACATGCCTTCCGCAAGAGAATAGGCGGAATGGGTGCGGAGATGGATAAACAGCGGCGTGTCGGTCATGCCCTATAATGACCGCCGCATGCCAGGGCTGGCAAGACCACCTGTTCATAGAGGTGCAATCCTGTTGATAATGCTTGCCCTCACGCCTGAGGCATGCACCTTTTCAGGAATGCGACGAAAGCGCCCCGTCACGAATCGTCAGCACCCTGTCCATGCTGGCGGCAAGTTCAGTATTATGGGTGACGATAAGCGCTGCGGTTTTTGTCTGCCTGATGATGGCGGACAAATGGCTGAACACATCCCGGGCCGTCTCCGGATCAAGGTTGCCGGTGGGTTCATCCGCAAGAAGGATGCTCGGGGCGTTGGAGACAGCCCTTGCTATGGCTATGCGCTGCTGTTCACCTCCGGAAAGCTGGCCCGGCCGGTGGTCACGACGCTCCGAAAGCCCGACCAGCGCAAGAAGCTGTTCAGCCCGGCTGGAAGCTTCGGCTCGCGGCAGTTGCGCCAGCATCTGGGGGATGAGAATATTTTCAAAAGCTGAAAATTCGGGCAGCAGACGGTGAAACTGAAACACAAAGCCGATTTTCTTTCGCCTCAGGGCTGCCCTTTCCTTTTCCTTCAGGCGGGCTGTCGCCTTGCCGTCCACCATCACGGACCCGCTGTCGGGATTTTCAAGAAGCCCCGCGATATTCAGCAGAGTTGATTTCCCCGAACCGCTGGGACCAACAAGAGCAACCATCTCCCCGGGCCGGATAGCAAGGCTTGCGCCATTGAGGACATGAAGGCGGTTTTTCCCCTGGGCAAAGGATTTTTCAATCCCGTTCAGCACCAGCGCACTGTCGCGTGGATTTTCAACAACCACCTTATTCATATCTGAGTGCCTCCGCCGGTGCGATGCGGGATGCCCGCCATGCCGGATAGACACTGGCAAGGAAAGAAAGAGCCAGCGCCATCAGAATGATCATCAGCACTTCATCGGGGTCCACCTTAGCTGGCAGGGTGGACAGAAAATAAATCTCAGCGGCGAAAAGTTCGGTGCCGGTCAGGCTCTCAAGCAGGGCGCGGATACGTTCAATATTCCAGCAGAACCCAAGCCCGAGGACCGTTCCCGTCGCCGTCCCGACAACACCTATACTTGCCCCGGTCATGAAAAAGACCCGCATGATCCCGCCTGCGGTCGCCCCCATTGCCCGCAGGACCGCGATATCGCTGTTCTTGGAGCGAACCAGCATGATCATTGACGAGATGATGTTGAACGCCGCAACCAGAATGATCAGGGTCAGGATAAGGAACATGACATTGCGCTCCACCACAAGGGCATTGATAAAGCTCCTGTTGCGATCTCTCCAGTCATTGACCTGCAGCTGCTTCGGGGTTGTCTGTTCCAGATTGAGCCGGATGCCATCGGTGCGCGCGAGATCTGATGCGTAGATTTCAAGGCCGGTGACACGCTGATCACTGCCAAAAAAAGCCTGCGCTGCATCCAGCGGCATGAAAATAAAGCCCTTGTCGTATTCAAACATCCCGACATCAAACAGGCCCGCGATCGTGTAGGTGCGGCGTTGCGGCAAGGTGCCGAAAGGCGTTGTCCGTCCCCTGGCCCCGACCAGCGTGATGCTGTCCCCCTCCTTGACACCGAGAGAACGAGCCAGCCGGTGACCGAGCAGAAGCTGATCATCGTCGCGGAATCTCTCCACCATTTTTTCATCAAGGGAGTCCCATAAAGGGCGTCGTGCCGCCAGATCCGCCCAGCGCACGCCGCGGACCACCGCGCCCGACGTCTGGCCCTGGCTTGCCACCATCACCTGGCCCTCGACTTGCGGCGTCACGGCAATGATACCCGGTATCCCGGCAATGCGGACAGAAAGCGCATCATAATCCCTGATCCCGCGGCCATCTGTTGCGTAGACAGCGAGATGGCCGTTAAGCCCGAGTATCCGGCCGATCAGTTCTGCCCTGAAGCCGTTCATTACGGACATGACAATAATCAGCGTCGCCACGCCGAGCGCAATGCCGAGAAGCGAAAACCAGGCAATGACGGATATGAAACCTTCCGAGCGGCGCGATTTCATGTAACGCAGGGCAAGAAGCCGTTCAGCTTGTGTGAAGAGTCCGAACACGCCTGCTACCCTGCCAACAACGCATTGAGCGCGGCTTCCGGTGTCATTTGCCGGGTTTCACCGGACCGGCGATGCTTGTATTCCACCATACCTTCGCCAGCAATCCGTGGGCCGATGATGATCTGCCGGGGAATTCCGATGAGATCCATGCCGGCCAGTTTTGCCCCCGGCCGGTCAGCGGTATCGTCCATCAGCACGTCCTTGCCCGCCGCGATAAGCTTGTCATAGAGATCTTCGGCCATTCCATCGCAAGTTGCATCACCCGGCTTCAGGTTGACGATACCAATATCAAAGGGAGCCACGCTTTCCGGCCAGATGATGCCGGCATCGTCATGGCAGGCTTCGATAATCGCCCCGACCAGCCGCGAGACACCGATACCATAAGACCCCATATGGACATCACGCATGGCCCCGGTTTCATCAGCCACCGCCGCCCCCATCGGCGCGGAATATTTGGTGCCGAAATAGAAGATATGGCCAACTTCGATCCCCCGTGTCGTGATGAGATCATCCGCCGAAACACCGCAGGAGCCGGCGTCGTGCTTTTCATCGGTCGCGGCATAGAGGTTAGTGAAACTGTCGACAATGGGCTGCAGATCCGTTTCGTAATCCACGTCACCGGCATCAAGGCTGCGGCCGATCCAGTCCCTATGACAGAAGACTTCGCTTTCACCGGTTTCGGCCAGAATGATAAATTCATGGCTCATGTCGCCGCCGATCGGCCCGGTATCAGCCTCCATGGGAATGGCGGTGAGCCCGAGCCGCTGGAAGGTCAGGAGATAGGCGATGAACATCTTGTTGTATTCCGCCCGGGCCGTTTCGGCATCAAGGGCAAAGGAATAGGCATCCTTCATGAGAAATTCACGCCCCCGCATGATCCCGAACCGGGGGCGGACTTCATCACGGAACTTCCACTGGATATGATAAAGATTCATCGGCAGGGCACGATAGCTTTTGACATGTGACCGGAAGATATCCGTTACCTGCTCTTCATTGGTCGGGCCATAAAGCATGTCACGTTCGTGGCGGTCCTGAATGCGGAGCATTTCAAGCCCGTAATCTTCATACCGGCCGGATTCCTGCCAGAGTTCAGCCGGCTGAATGGTGGGCATCAGGATTTCATTGGCCCCTGCCCGGTTCTGTTCTTCGCGGACGATCTGTTCGATCTTGCGCATGACCTTGAGCCCCATCGGCAGCCAGGAGTAAATCCCGGCACTGGACTGCTGGATCATGCCCGCCCGCAGCATCAGCCGATGCGAGACGATCTGGGCTTCTTTCGGTGTTTCTTTCAGTACAGGGATGAAATATCTGCTCAGTCGCATGGGGATCCTCAAAGAGTAACGGTCCCGACCCTTTCAGGGAGGGGAAGTTGGGGGCTGTTTTCAGGGGTAACTATAGCGTCAA
>CAZOLR010000022.1:0-32553 GCA_964580905.1 uncultured Hyphomicrobiales bacterium
TGATTGTCCTTTCTACCGGGTTGATGCTCGGGCTGCAGTTTATCGGCGATAAGGACACCCGGAACGACTGACAGGGATATGTATTTCCAGTATTAACCGTTATTGCACCAAGAGGCCTATATCACAGAGGTGAGGTGACCTGCTTATCACTAAAAAACTCGTTAAACTTATGAAATGCAAACTGGATAAGCGGAATGGTTGGAGCTAGTCTTGAGAAACAAAAATATCATGATTTTTTGTATTATCTAAATGCGCTTGAAATGCATTCTTAATTCCTCTTTCAAAATTTCTAACATATTTTTTTGTATTGAATAGAGATTGTGTTTTCCTATTTTCATCAAGTTTTTTGCGGATCTTTTGTAAGGCAACTTTGTTTTGGGCAAGCTCAAGTATCAGCTTTTCATATTCTTGAGGTGATTTTGTTACAAGCTCATCAAGACCTAAGGCAAAAAGAAGGCTGGATGCAACACGTGCAGAAAACTGTTCTCCTTGTCTGGTTACAAGCGGGACGCCTGCCCATAAAGCATCACTCGCGGTTGAGTGGGCATTGTAATTAAAGCAGTCAAGAAAAAGATCAGCATGCTGGAGCCGCGCCAAATGATCTCGCATCTCCGGCACTCTTTCCGCAAATATAAGGCGGTTACCATCAACCTGGCGCTGTTCAGCTTCATGAATAAGATTGGTCATAACCTGATCATTGCCTTTAGGAAGCCAAAGAACACTCTGGGGCACTTTCTGCATCACCCGCATCCAGATGTTAAATTCATAAGGGCTGATTTTATAACTGCTGTTAAAACAGCAGAACACAAAATCATTTTCAGGCAAGCCATGATGCGGCCTTGTTTTTGGATCGTTGGATATTTCACGCATATCATCCGACGGGAAAAAAGTATCGGGCAAATAGATTATATTCTCATTATAAAATTGTTTTTGGCTTTCACCGACGACATTTTGATCTGCAATCATATAATCGATACAGTCCGTTCCCAATGTTCCCGGATATCCGAGAAAACTTATCTGCACTGGAGCAAGCCTCTGGGCAAATAAGCCTATCCTTGCGTCGTCTGTATATCCTGCCATATCGATGGCAACACAAAGTTTCTGATCTCTGGCACGTTGAATGATTTCAATGTCCGGTAATTTGTAAAGATCATGAAAAACATCTACATCGCTTGTAACTTGCTTACGGATAATGCTGTTGTCAGGGGGGCCAAAGCTAAAAAGATGAACTTCAAATTTTGACCGATCATATTCCCGGAACAAACCTGACGATACGTGCATTACGGGATGATCCTTAACATCAGCGCTGAAAAACCCAACCCTGATCTTTTCCTTTTTAAGCAGGTCTGTTTCCGTAACGTTTTGAACAGATCTGATGTTTTTATTTTTCCAGAAGTTTTCTGCGCGTTTCAATTGCCTTTCAGGATGATCTTCCATTGAGAGAAGCATATGGGGCGATACCGGATATGAATTTATACCCAATGTTGTGTAAGATTTTTCATCGTTTTCAAAATCAGACCAGTCACATATCTTACGCTTATGACTTAGTATACCTAATTTAGCTTTATCAAAATCAGGATTTATATCGAGTGACAATCGGAACGAGGAAAGAGCCTGCTCACTTTTTCCCTGCTCAGCTAAGGACTCTCCAAGGTAATAATAACCTTCAAAGTTTTTATCGTTGGCTTCAATCGCGCTGATATACGATTTATTTGCTTTGTCGTAATTTTTACTTAGTAGATAAAAATTTCCAAGATTGTTGAGAGCATAAAAATAAGTGGTATCCACCGCGATGGCTTTTTCAAGATATTCTATTGACTGCTCAATATAACCTTGTTCGTTCAGGATAACAGCGAGGTTATTTAAAGCTTCTGGGTAGGCAGGCTTAATACTTATCGCTTTTCTGTAATCTTCAGCCGCATGTTCAAGATTGCCGTATTCCTTGTGACATTTAGCTCTGTTGAAATAACTTCCCGCATTGTCTGGATTATATTCAAGGGCTTTTGTAAAATTGAGGATTGCGTCTGAAAAATTGCCCATATGGTAATAAGTAACACCTTTTCTATTATAGGCTTCGATGAAATCTGGCTTTATTTTCAGCACTTTGTCAAAGTTTTCTATGGCTTGTGGATATTTCTTTTGCTTTACAAGCATATTTGCTTTTTCGAAGACCGGCCTTGGGTTTTCAGGGGTAATTTTTTCTGCTTTCTCAAAAACCTTGATGGCATCACTTAAGTTATTTAGCCTGGAAAGGCTAACTCCTAAATTCATATAGGCATCAAAAAAGCCTGAATTTTTAGAAATAGCCTCTGAATACGCGGTAACTGCATTATCAAATTTTCTCATACTGAAAAGAACATTGCCAAGATTGTAGTATGCTTGTGCATAATCAGGTTTAAGCAATATCAATTTTCTGAATGCTTTTTCAGCAACGTCAAATTTTTTAAGCTGTACTGCACTTAATCCTAAAATTTCGAAAATAACTTGAATGTTCGGATGTTTTTTGCTCAATGAAAGTGCCTGATCAAAAGCCTGATCAATTCTTCCCTTTTGAAATAGCAAAATTAACTCTTGGATTTTTTTTTCATTTTTATTCATATGCGTTTTTCTTTAAACCAATAAAAACAACTTTGCTTATGCAAATGACATCACAGCGAATAATCCGGACAAAATGTTCGGATTTCTATGTTATCTCACCGTAACATGGTCTGTAAAATACGATAAATTTCAAAAATATGTTGATCCTTTAACCTTCAGAGAAGCAAGGCTTACCCGTTTCTTAGTAAGAAGTCGATTTATATTACGTTCTGCGCAAGTTATGAACCTCCTGGTCTCATTTCATCAAGAAGTGTAAGGACACTTGACTTGGTTAAACCCTCGAAGACTGGAGGAGGGTGTGTAAATCTGATAAAATCCGCCTCCGATCATTTCTTATGGAGGAAAAGTCATGAAAAAACTGTTCTGGGCAAGCCTTGTTACCATCGCGTTCAGCCAGCCGGCCCTTTCCCTTGAAAAAGAATGGAAGATGGTCGTCAAGCATTTTGACAGTATAGCCAATCAGTCCTATGAGCTGGTGACCAACGTGACCTATGACAGCGGACGCAAATGCCATAGAGATGCCTATATCATGAACGTCAATTCAAAAAGCGGAAGTTTCAGCAATCTTACGACAGATGATATGGTCCGTTATTTTTGCGTGGCGCTGCCAAAACAAAGCTGAACGGAAAAACGGTATCGGGATGGTGTGAAGTGAGGTGCGATCACCATTGCTGAGGTTTGCTTTTTGTCGGCAAGAGGTAGATAAATCCGCAGAAATCAGGCGGAATACTTAGAGACAAGGCAGGCGGTAAGGGCTATAAGATCAGGCATGACCAACCCAATTCTAATCACCGGCGCCGCAGGTTTCATCGGTTTTCATACAGCGCTTGCGCTGAAAGCCGCAGGTCATGATGTTACCGGCATCGATAACATGAATGCCTATTACGACCCCCGGCTTAAATCCGCGCGGCGGGAACATCTTGCCGAGAGCGGCATCACGGTGCAAACATGTGATCTTGCTGACCATGGCGCGACCCTCGATCTCTTCAGAACAATCGCACCGAAAGTCGTGATCCATCTGGCGGCCCAGGCAGGTGTCCGCTATTCACTTGAAAATCCGCTCGCCTATCGCGACAGCAATCTTTCAGGTTTCCTGCACGTGCTGGAAGGATGCCGGCATCTGGAGGTGGACCACCTGATTTACGCCTCTTCCTCCTCTGTTTATGGCGCCAACCACACGTATCCTTTCAGTGAAGACGATACGGTGGATCATCCGCTCAGCCTTTATGCCGCAACCAAGAAAGCCAATGAAGCCATGGCGCATTCCTATGCGCATCTTTATGGGTTGCCGGTAACCGGTCTCAGGTTTTTCACCGTTTACGGCCCTTGGGGGCGCCCCGATATGGCCTATTATATCTTCACCAGAAAAATCCTGGCCGGTGAGCCGATCCCTGTTTTTGGTCAGGGTCAGATGCAGCGGGATTTCACTTATATCGATGATATCGTCGCCGGGATCACGGCACTCGTGCAAACGCCTGCTGCCGGCAATCCGGCCTGGAACCCAGCCGATCCTGATCCTGCGTCAAGTCTGGCGCCATGGCGAATCTATAATATCGGCAACAACACGCCGACTGAACTTGAATATTTCATCGATGTTCTGGAAAAAAATATCGGCGTATCCGCGATACGTGAATATAAGCCCATGCAACCCGGTGATGTTGTTCGTACCGCGGCAGATATCACCGCCCTCAGCAAGGCGGTCGGTTTTGCGCCGTCAACCCCGATAGAAGACGGCATCCCCCGCTTTGTCGAATGGTACCGGAAGTTTCATAACTGACGGGTATACCCGTCAGCTCAATACCCGAGAAGCTTTTCCACCGATGCTGTTATCGCATGGCCCAGCGCAATGTGGCTTTCCTGAATAAATGGTGTCTGTTCTGCGGGAACGTCAATGAGGATATCCGCCAGAACTGCCATTTTGCCGCCGCCCGCACCGGTCATGGCCACGGTGGTTATTCCAAGTTGTCTGGCTGCCTCGAGCGCCTTGACGACATTGGCCGAATTTCCGCTGGTGGAAAGGCCGATCAGCACATCTCCCGTTTTGCCAAGGGTTTCCACCTGGCGGGCAAAAATGCCCTCATAGCCGAAATCATTGCTGTAGGCGGTGATAAACGATGTATCGGTGGTGAGAGCCAACGCCGCCAGCCCCCGGCGAGGACGCTGATGATCAAGGGTGGCCACAAATTCAGCCGCAATGTGCTGGGCGTCACCTGCCGAGCCGCCATTGCCGCAGAACATCACCTTGCCCCCCGATGTGAGGCTTGCGGCAATAGCTTCAGCCGCCGCAACCGCGGCATCCCGGCATTCAGTCGCCGCCGCTGTCTTGATTTCAGCTGAACGCCGCAGATGCGTTTCAATGTCCCGGGCAAGATCTGGCATGGGTTAACCCTTTATTCCAAATTTATCAGACCTATTATGCCCGTTGGAATGTTTGTGGCAATATATTAGTATCCTTAAAAGTGGTGCTAATTCGATGAATACGAGATGACGGAATGACCAATACCCCCAAAATAAGAAAAGCGATTTTCCCTGTCGGCGGGCTGGGCACTCGTTTTCTTCCCGCCACAAAATCCATGCCCAAGGAAATGCTCCCCGTGGTGGACAAGCCGCTGATCCAATATGCGGTGGAAGAAGCCGCCGAAGCGGGCATAGAGGAATTTATATTTGTCACCGGGCGCGGAAAATCTGCCATTGAAGATCATTTTGACCATTCCGCCGAACTCGAACAGACCCTGGCCAGACACAACAAGACCACCGGGCTTGAGCTTGTCAGGGAAATGCTGTTTGAGCCCGGCGCCGTCGCCTATATCCGCCAGCAGGAGCCTGCCGGACTGGGGCACGCGATCTGGTGCGCACGGCACCTTGTCCAAAACGAACCTGTAGCCATCCTTCTCGCCGATGACCTGATCCTGCCGGCAAGAGGCAGGGCGGGATGTATGAAAGAGATGGTCGATGCCTGGTCAGGCACAGGCGGGAACATGGTCGCCGCCATGGAGGTGGCGCGGGAGGAGACCAGATCTTACGGGATAATCACCCCCGGGGCACAGAACGGTGCCCTTACCGAAGTAACGGGGCTTATAGAAAAACCTGCCCCAGAGGATGCACCGTCACAACTTGCCGTGGTCGGCAGATATATCATCGAGGCAGGCGTTTTCGATGAGATTGGCAAAATGAAGACAGGCGCGGGAGGTGAAATTCAGCTGACTGATTCCCTTGCGCAACGGATTGGTCATGCTCCTTTCAACAGTTTCACTTTCAGCGGGACACGTTACGACTGCGGCTCCAAAACCGGTTTTCTGAAGGCTAATATCGCCTTTGCCATGGAACGGGAGGACATGGCCCCGGAACTGGGCGACTGGCTGAAGACCTGGAAATCCTGAGGTCAGGAGAACGATGATGCGTCATGATTTTCATCCGACCATATTGCGATCCTACGATATCCGCGGCATTGTCGGCACAACCCTAAGCACCGAAGATGCCCGTGCCATCGGCCTCGGTTTTGCCCGTTTCGTGGCAGAGACCGGAGGCAGCAGGGTTGCGGTCGGGCGGGATGGACGGCTCAGCTCGCCTGAACTGGCAGATGCCCTTATCCATGGCCTTGTTGACGGCGGCATGACTGTTCTGGATATCGGACTCGGCCCGACGCCGATGCTATATTTTGCCGATCAGCATCATCAGACCGATGGCGCCATTCAGGTCACCGGCTCACATAACCCGCCTACCCATAACGGGTTCAAGATGGTGCTGGGGCACAAGCCTTTTTTCGGCGACGATATTACCGCGCTTGGCCAGCGCCTGGCCGCAGGTGTTGAAACCCAAACCGGCGGATCGGTTGAACGGATTGAGATTACCGATATTTATGTCCGTGCGATGCTTGAAAAAGCAGGCCAGAACCTTGATATGCTGGCATCGGAGACCCTCATCTGGGATTGCGGCAACGGGGCAACCGGGCCCATCGTAACCTCGCTTGTTCAGCATCTGCCGGGAAAGCATCAGGTGCTTTTTCCCGAAGTGGACGGCACTTTCCCCAATCATCACCCGGACCCGGTTGATCCGGAAACTCTGGGCATGCTCCGCACAGCGGTGGCGGAAAACAACGCCATGATGGGTATAGGGTTTGACGGTGATGGTGATCGCATCGGGCTGGTCGATGCCAAAGGCCGACAGGTGCCCGGTGATCTTCTTACCGCCTATCTGGCCCGGGGGGTGATTGCGCGCAATCCGGGCAGGGATATCATCTTTGACGTGAAATCCTCTCTTGCCGCCCTTGATGCTGTTGCCAGAGCAGGCGGCAAGCCAAGCTTATGGAAAACCGGTCACAGCCATATGAAGATGAAACTGAAAGAAACCGGTGCACCCCTTGCAGGTGAGATGAGCGGTCATCTTTTCATTGCAGATAACTATTTCGGCTTTGATGATGCTCTTTTCGCGGCACTCAGCATCTTGAACGAATACACCCGTTGCAAAGAGAGTATCACCAGCTTTCTTGACAGTCTGCCGCCGGTCTTTGCCACACCTGAATTGCGCATCCCTTGTGCCGATGAACAAAAATTTGATGTCGTCCGGCGCGTGATCGGTGATGTGACCGAAAGCCCTGACAAGGATCAGACAGGTATCGCTGATATGGACGGGATCAGGGTTTCAGGTGAGCTGGGCTGGTGGCTGATCCGGGCATCCAATACCGGCGCCGAGCTGGTGGCACGTGCCGAGGGCCGGGATGAAACAAGCCGGGATCAGCTGAAAGAGCGGATCAGGTCACGTCTCAGCAAGGCTGGCCTTGAATGGGATGAATAAATAGGCCTCCGGGCACTGCATGGTCTTTACAGCCATGCCCCGGATCAATATATTCCGCAACGACAATTCACCAAAGAGCCGAAGAGTATATCCATGACTGCGCGCACGAACTGTCACGGTCTTATGGTCGCTGACAACCTCCTTGAATTCATCAATGCTGACGTCCTGCCGGGAATAGGCATAGACATCGATCATTTCTGGGCCGGGTTTTCCCGGGCGGTTAAAGACCTGACCCCGAAAAACAGGGCGCTGCTTGAAAAGCGTGCCACTCTTCAGCGCGAAATTGACGCCTGGCTTAAAGAACGCCGTGGCTCCGGTTTTGATATGAATGCGTATACATCTTTCCTGAAAGAGATCGGCTATCTTGCCGAAGAAGGAGAGGATTTTAACGTCACCACCTCAAATGTGGATGATGAAATCGCCCATATCGCGGGACCGCAGTTGGTGGTTCCCGTTCTCAATGCCCGTTATTCCCTTAATGCGGCCAATGCTCGCTGGGGCAGCCTCTATGATGCGCTTTATGGCACGGATGCAATCAGCGAGGATGATGGCGCCACCCGTGCCGGCGGCTACAACCCGAAACGTGGCCAGAAAGTCATTGCCCGGGCGCGGCAACATCTGGACCGCACGATCCCTCTTGCTTCAGGCAGTCATGCGGATGCAACATCGTACCAGATCCGGGATGGCGGGCTTAAGGTTGTGCTTTCGGGTGAGACGGAAACCACGCTGAAGGACCCGTCGCAGTTCAAGGGATGGGCAGGCGATGCGGCATCACCGGATTCCATCCTTCTTGCGGTCAACAACCTTCATGTCGATCTCCTTTTTGACTCCAGCGGCGCCATCGGCAAGGCTGATCCTGCCGGGATCAATGATATCGTGTTGGAAGCCGCCGTCTCCACCATCATTGACCTTGAGGATTCGATTGCCGCGGTCGATGCCGATGACAAGGTTGAAGCCTATCGCAACTGGCTCGGGCTGATGAAAGCTGATCTCAAAGCAACCTTTGAGAAAGGTGGCAAAACAACCACCCGTGCGCTTAATGATGACCGCAACTATACAGCGCCGGATGGCTCAACCCTTACCCTGCATGGCAGATCACTTCTGCTGGTGCGGAATGTCGGCCACCTGATGACCAATCCCGCCATCCTGGATGAGGACGGCGGGGAAGTGTTCGAAGGTATCATGGATGCGTTCATTTCCACGGCCATTGCTGTCTATGACATCAAGGGCCTTGGCCGTCTGCGCAATTCCCGTACCGGTTCCGTCTATATGGTCAAGCCCAAGATGCACGGGCCGGAAGAGGTCGCCTTCGCAGATGAGATCTGCGCCCGGGTTGAAGATCTGCTGGGGCTTGATCCTTCCACCATCAAAATCGGCATCATGGATGAAGAACGCCGGACTTCGGTCAATCTCAAAGAATGTATCCGGGCCGCAAAAAGCCGGGTTGCGTTCATCAATACCGGATTCCTTGACCGCACGGGTGATGAAATTCACACATCGATGGAAGCCGGCCCGATGATCCGCAAGACGGAGATGAAGGGCACGGGCTGGATTGCCGCGTATGAAGACTGGAACGTGGATATCGGTCTTGCCTGCGGTCTTTCAGGCAAAGCCCAGATCGGCAAGGGGATGTGGGCAATGCCTGATCTGATGGGCGCCATGCTTGAGCAGAAGATCGCCCATCCGAAGGCCGGGGCGAATACGGCCTGGGTGCCGTCCCCCACCGCGGCGACGCTTCATGCGCTCCATTACCATGAAGTTGATGTCTTCGGTATTCAGCGGGAGCTGAGCGGCAAAAGCCGGGCCAAGCTGGAGGATATCCTGAATATCCCGGTTGACCGCGAAACCAACTGGTCAGAAGAAGATATCCAGGCGGAACTCGACAACAATGCCCAGGGCATCCTCGGTTATGTCGTACGCTGGATTGATCAGGGGGTAGGCTGTTCGAAAGTGCCGGATATCAATGATATCGGCCTCATGGAAGATCGTGCAACCTTACGCATCTCATCTCAGCATATTGCCAACTGGCTCTATCACGGCATCACCACGGAAGAACAGGTCATGTCCACGATGAAGCGCATGGCTGCGGTTGTTGACGGCCAGAACGCCGGGGACCCTGCGTATTCCCCGATGGATGGACATTTTGAAACTTCCGTTGCGTTCAAGGCTGCCTGTGATCTTGTTTTTGAGGGTCGCAAACAGCCATCCGGCTATACCGAGCCTGTTTTACACCAGCGCCGTCTCGAAGCCAAAAGCGCCTGACCTAACGGGCACCAAAACCGGTGAAGATGGTCTTCAGTGTCTTGAAGAGAATCACGAAGTCCATCATCACCGAAAGATTCTTGATATAGAACAGATCATAGGAAAGCTTGATATCCGTTGACGACACATCATCGGCATAACCCTGCATGACCTGTGCCCAGCCGGTAATCCCCGGCCGCACCGCATGGCGGAACGGATAGAGCGGAATCTCATGCGCCAGTTTGTCCACAAAGGCTTTCTGTTCAGGCCTCGGGCCAATGATGCTCATGGAGCCGGCCAGAACATTGAAGAGCTGCGGCAACTCATCAATCCGCCATTTGCGAATGATTTTTCCAACACGGGTAACACGTGCATCCTTCCTGGCGGCAAATTTCGCCCCTGAAGCTTCGGCATCCGTCACCATGGACCGGAACTTGAACATGGTAAATTCATCCCCGCGAAGCCCGATACGGGTCTGACAGAAAATCGGGCTGCCACGTGTTTCAAGTCGAATGAACAGGGCCGTCAGAAGCATCAGGGGAAGCAACACGGCAATGCCGGCAACAGCCATCCCGATATCGGCGCATCGTTTCAAGACCGCGTACCGTCTCAAAGGTCTGAGCTGAAGAAGCGTGCCGGCATCCGTATGCGCAAGATCAACCCTGCCGCTCACCTGTTCCTGAAATTCGTTAAAGGGAAGTATGGGCACGTTGCTGATGGCCAGTTTTGCCAGTATGCCCGCGTAACGGGCATCCTGCATCTCACCGGTTGTAACAATCATCACATCAATCCGGGTCGGTATCGGCATCTTTTCTGAGACAAGATGGACATTGTTCGGTGCCAGTATGGTTGGCTCAACACTGCCCTTGAAAATGCCGATATTCAACCGGGCGGACCGCGCCAGAAACTGCCCGTGAGCAACAAGAAGGCCAAGCCCGATACACCAGTTCACGGCATAGAACACCGAAGAATAGTCAAGGCGAAGCACCAGCATCGCCATCAGGGTGATAACGGTCGCACTGAACCAGACAGGCATGACCTGGGAGGTTACGTTCCAGACCGAAACCCGAGAGAGCCGTACCAGCATGCTCAGGGACAGCACGTGACCTGCAAACAGAAAACCGGCGGAAACAATAATGGTCTCAGGCAGGGAGGCAAGATCCGGTCCTTCCATCGCTATGGCTGTTGCCGCCATCAGCACAAGCGCGGCCAGCGCCATCAGGAGGGTTATCAGAAAAATCCTGGTATGGGGCAAAAGTTCAGGAAACCCTGTTCCGGATGTCTTGATATCAATCTGATCCATTCCTGAATACCCGATACCTTATAAAGGTGGATTTTCTTTCCTGTCTTTCCTTTCCATAGTATTACTGGGTTCAATATCGAAATGCAAACCGTCAGGATTTATCCCCGAAGATCAGAAGAGGGAACATCATGCGGAAAACCACCCCCCATCCGTCCCCGCCGGCATCACGGAAGGCCATCATGGCCTATGCCCTCTATGACTGGGCTTCGTCTCCGGTTCCCACCCTTCATGCCACTTTCGTTTTTGCGGTGTATTTTTCCACCGCCGTCATGCCCGAAGGCGGAACCACTGCCTGGGCCTGGATGACAGCATTTTCTGCCGCTGTGGTGGCGGTGCTCTCTCCTCTTCTCGGGGCAGTAGCCGACCAGATGGGAAAGCGTAAATCCCTTCTTGCGATGATGAGCATCATCGGCGGGGTCAGCGTCGCGGCTTTATGGATTATCCTGCCTGACCCGGCTTACGCAACCCTGGCCCTGATGCTTTCTGCCATCAGCATCATTGCCATGGAAACCGCCTTTGTTTTCTACAACGCTCTTCTGCCCGGTGTTGCCGGACGCCAGATCATCGGCCGGGTTTCAGGTTTTGCCTGGGGGGCCGGATATTTCGGGGCGATCATATGCCTTGTATTGGCGCTCGGGTTTTTCATCCTGCCGGAACAGCCCGGCTTCGGGCTTGATAAAGAGACAGCAGAACATATCCGCATCACCATGCCGTTTGCAGCCGTCTGGTTTTTGCTGTTTGCTGCTCCCTTCTTTCTTTTTGTTCCCGAAGGGCTGAAATGCGAGGAGCCGTTTCTTCCTGTTCTGAAGGAAGGCTGGAGCATTGTCCGTGATACGCCCGGGCTGTTGCGTTTTCTGATAGCCCGAATGTTCTATGCCGATGCACTGGTCACCTTGTTTGCCTTTGGCGGTATTTATGCTGCCAAGGTGTTCGACTTCAGCCAGACAGAGGTTATCATCTTTGCCATCGTGCTCAACATTACCGCTGGTTTCGGCGCTGTTTTCGGCGGGATCGTGGATGACCGGCTTGGCAGTCTTACGACAATAAGGATTTCACTCTTCTCACTCACCGGGTTTGGCCTTGCCGGATTGCTGGCGCCGAATGCCGCCGTGTTCTGGATCGCAGGAAGTCTCCTCGGCATATGTATCGGCCCGCTTCAGGCGGCCAGCCGTAGCCATGCGCTCAGACTTTCTCCTGAAGGAAGTGAGGCAAGGGTGTTCGGTTTCATGATGCTCACCGGGAAGGCCACGGCATTTATAGGGCCGCTGATCTATGGCTGGCTTGTGCTTCAAACCGGCAGTGAGCGTGCCGGAATGCTCAGTGTTATCCTGCTGTTTGTTATGGGGATCGGGCTCCTGCCTTCTACGCGTCGCCAAGCCTGAGCCGCATTTCAGCCCGCAGATCATCGATGGAAATCGTTTTGCTTCCCCGCTTCAGGTGCCAGAACGCCCAGCCATTGCAGGTCTCCCGCCCCTGAAGTTTGGCCCCGAGAGAATGGATTGAACCCTGCCTTGGCAGAGCAGATGACGTATCTTCAACCAGACTGCCATCGGCGCGGACACGTGCCCTGAGCTTGCCTTTGGCACAGATCAGGGTCTCGCCGGGTTTGATCACCCCCTGTTCCAGAAGCGTGCCGAAAGGAATTTTGGTCTGGGCACGTTTGGACGGTGCGGCCAGCATGTCAATATCCCCGAGCGGTTTAACGCCGCTGATCCGGTTGCGGGCAATTTCGGCGTAACTTTCCTCACGTTCAATCCCGATGAACCGGCGATGCATTTTTTTCGCCACCGCCCCGGTGGTGCCTGTGCCAAAAAACGGATCCAGCACCAGATCACCCGGATTGGTGGACGCCATCAGCACCCGCGTAAGCAAGGCTTCGGGTTTCTGGGTGGGATGCGCCTTGTTGCCCTGATCCTTGATCCGCTCACCTCCGTTGCAGATGGGCAACAGCCAGTCAGATCTCATCTGGATATCATCGTTCAGGGTCTTCATGCTTTCGTAATTGAAAGTATAGCGGGATTTGGCATCCCGGGCCGCCCAGAGCAGAATTTCATGGGCATTGGTAAAACGGCGCCCACGGAAATTCGGCATCGGATTGGTCTTTCTCCAGATGATGTCGTTCAGCATCCAGAAACCGGTATTCTGCAGAATTGTCCCGACCCGATAGATATTATGATAAGAGCCTATCACCCAGATCGTGCCATCAGGCTTGAGAAGACGACGGGCTTCATCAAGCCAGGCCTCGGTGAACATATCATAGGCCCGGAACGTGTCGAACTTGTCCCAGTCCTCCAGCACCGCAGAGACAGCGGTCTCATCAGGGCGGGTCAGCACGGCACCACTGAGCTGAAGATTGTAGGGCGGATCGGCAAATATCAGATCAACCGACGCATCGGGAAGACGCCGCATAACCTCAAGGCAGTCGCCGACAAAAACGCGGTTTTCCGCCTTGGCCAGACTGAGACCAGATGAAGATGATTTCGTTTTGATTGCATTCATGGAGCAATGATTTGCCCAAGAATCATTATTCGTCAATGCTTTAAAACATGAAGTGAAAGTGATTTCTATATATGGTGGCGCCGCATTGGCTGACGCCTTTATCTGGTATAGCCATGGGCGGCGGCGGCACGAGCCACCGGCCGGAAACTCAACCGGTGGTGCGGGCATGGCCCTTCTTGTGTCAGTGTTTCGGCATGGGGCCGGGTGCCGTATCCCATGTTTTTGCGCCAACCGTATTGAGGCCAGCTCCGGTCCAGTTCCATCATGATGGTATCACGGGTTTGTTTGGCGGCGATGGATGCCGCCGCGATACTGAGCGATCTGCTGTCACCTTTCACCACCGGCTGAACGGTGAGTTTCTGCCGGAGACGAAGAGTGGGAAAAGGGGGCGCGAGTGAACCGTCAACAAGAACATGGAGGTCGTGTTCATCCGGGCTCAATCCGGAAAGGGCCAATTCCATCGCGTGAAAGGTGGCGGGAAGAATACCCATCTGATCAATCGCGGCGGCATCAACGGAAGCTACATGGATACGAAAGATTTCTGGATTTTCGGCCAGAAGCTGAAGTTTTTCCCATAGCGCCGCCCTTTTGCCGGCTGAAATGGTTTTGGAGTCGTTAAGCCCGGGGGGCAGTTCTGCCACATATTCAGGATGTATCCACGCCGCCGCCGCGGTGACAGGACCCGCCCATGGGCCGCGACCCGCTTCATCGATGCCAACCACCATCTTCGGTTTCTGTGATACAAAGAGATCCGGACCTTCTCCCCTCAACGCCTGATGTTCCAGATCAAAATCAGGGGATTGTTCAGCTTTTGCGGCCACCGATCCCGCTTTCCGTCAACCTTGGCATGATTTCAACGAAATTGCAGGGTTGATGCCGTATATCCAACTGCCATTTCAAAATCTGGTCCCACCCGTCACGGCAGGCGGAGGGTGAGCCGGGCAGGGCAAAGATATAAGTTCCCCCGGCAACACCACCAATCGCCCGGCTCTGCAATGCGGAGGTACCGATCTTGGCAAAACTAAGCCACCTGAACATCTCACCAAAGCCTTCAATTTCTTTGTCGAAAATACCTTTGAGCGCCTCCGGGGTCACGTCACGGCCTGTCACCCCGGTCCCGCCCGTGGTAACGACACAGTCGATCTCAGGGTCCCTGATCCAGACGTCCATCATGGCCCGGATTTCATCAATATCGTCGTGCACGATAGTCCGGCTGATCAGGGCATGACCGGCTTCAAGTATCCGCTCAACCAGCAGATCACCTGACTTATCGTCCTGACTTGTCCGGGTATCCGAAACCGTCATCACGGCAATGCCTATGGGCTGGAATGGGATAGTCTCATCGATTTTGCCTGTCATCTTTCCCCCTTCAGCGGCAACGTTCCGACAAACGTGTCAGCGTGCAGTGCAAGCCGCCGTTATACGCAAAAGGTGAATATTCCGCCATCTTGCCCGAAGCCAGCGACGCCACCGATTGCGCGTCCTGCCCGAGACGTTTGCGGTAGATCCACAGATTGGTCATCACGTTCTTGACATAGAAACGTGTTTCCCTTGATGGCAGGGATTCCAGAAGCATCAGGGTGTCGCCGCCATGGTTGATTTTCCCGGTCCATTTCCTGAGATTGCCGGGCCCGCCGTTATAGGCGGCCAGAAGCCGGACCAGATCACCCTTGATCTGAGGTTCTTCAAGAAGATGGAGGATATATTCTTCACCAAGGCGGATATTGATTGCCGGTACCATCAGATCATGGCGTTTGGTATCCCGGAAACGGCGGTCACGTGCGATAAAGGCGGCGGTGGAGGGCATGAGCTGCATCAGCCCGCTTGCCTTGGCCCAGGATTTGGCCCGGGGATTAAAGCCTGATTCCTGCCGCATCACCGCCAGAAGCAGGGCCTGATCAACCCGGATGGGTTCGCTCGTCTCAAAATCAGGGATCGGGTAAAGCGCACCGTACCAGGTCTCGCCATTCTCACGCCGGAAGATGTCGGCGGCCCGAAACGACAGCCCGGCCATATGGGTATGAGCCGCCAGTGCCATCACCTGATGGCGCTGTTCCCAGTTCATTTCCTTCCAGAGATATCTGAGCTCACGACTGGCATGATAGGTTTCCCCAACCTGAAGCAGAGCAAGCGCACGGCGGCCGCCGGGCTGTTCTGAAAGCCAGGCGATGAAGACCGGATCAAGAGGCGGCAGAGAGAAATCAAGGCGGATATCCTGCCCCAACGCTTCGGCCGCAAGTGTCCCGTAGAATGTATCCTGATAGCGGGCGGCAATATCAAGAAAGCGGAAACTTTCTTCGACCTCACCTTTTCGCAGGGCCCCCCGGCTTGCCCAGAACGCCGCGCTGCTGACCAGCGCTTCGGGTGCATCGTCGTGATCAGCCAGTGTCCGCAGGAAATTCATGGCAAGGTCGATGTCACCATGCCGCCAGGCCGCGATGCCGGCCGTCCAGTACGCCTGATGCACCGATGTCCCGCCAAGGGCAATCGCCTGTTTGGCATAGGAGATCGCTTTCAGATCCTTGCCATAGATGAAATATCCGTGGGCGATATCGGCACGCAACACGCCTTCCTCAAATTTGGTGAGGTAGCGGATGTTTTCCTTGGTGAGAAGATCTGCCGCGCCGCTAGGCCAGCCGGAACGTATCCGCCGACGGATATCTTTTGCGACCGATCTTGTCTTGGCCGGAGATGCCCGTCCCGTTGTCGTGGTGGGGATGGAGATATAATGTCTGCCCATCGAGGTCCGGCCATAGCCGTTCAGATACCCTGATTTCGGGTTCTTCGGAGGCTTGGCATTGGACGGGCGGCGTTTTTTTGCAAGCCAGGAAATCCGGCTGGCGGCAGGATGATCATTGTATTTGCCAAGCCAGTCACGGAGTTGCTTATAGGTGGAACGCCAGCCCGTCGGGTGCAGATAACGTTGCGAAAGCACACGCCCGAGAAGCAGATCATCTTCAAGACCGTTGATGAGTTTATCCGCTTCTTTCCATTTTTTATCCTGCTGGAGGTCGAAAATCTTCCGGTAGCGGTCCGCATCCGCGGGGCTGAGTGGTTGAGGCAGGGAGAGAGGCTGGGAGGAAACAGGGACTGTTTCCTTGGCCTGTGCCTCAATATCAGATACGACGCCGACCATAACAGCCAGAAAAAGCCATAGTGAAGATGTCAGCACCATAAGTCGGCAGTTACACATGAAGCGGTTATCTCTGTCCGGCGTGTTGATACAGGGCTAGTTTACGCATCATCGTGCCGGGCAATCAACCGAAAGAGTGGTTTTTCTCAGCCAAATATCTGACGGCATGCAACCCAGAAGGATTAACTGGCCGCAAGGTGGCGGTGAAGAAGGCGGAGATCATGCCAGGAAAGGGCTTTCTGCCCGGGGGTCCGCAACAGATAGGCCGGATGCAGCGTTGGCAGAAGAGGAATTTCCCCGCCGGCCCCATCATCAAACGAATGCCATTTCCCTCTTAGCTTAAGTATCCCGGTGGATGTGCCGAGAAGTGCCTTGGTGGCTGATCCCCCGAGCGTTAAAAGAACCTGCGGGGCGACAAGCTGGATATGACGCCGGATAATAGGCATAAAAAGGGCAATTTCTTCGGTGGTCGGTGTCCGGTTTCCCGGTGGACGCCAGAGCAGGATATTCGTGATATAGACCTGTTCGCGATCAAGGCCTATCGAGGCCAGCATGCGGTCAAGCAACTGCCCGCTAACCCCGACAAACGGCTTTCCCTGCCGGTCTTCATCCGCGCCCGGGGCTTCACCGATCAGCATGACTTTTGCCTCCGGGTTACCATCGGCAAAGACCATGTTGCTTGCGGTTTTCTTGAGGTCGCATCCTTCAAATTCGGCGCAGGCACTCCTTAACGCATCCAGTGTTTCGGCAGCCTCAAACGCCGGAGAAATTTGTGGTGAGAAAAGAGCAGGATTATCGGCAACAGACGCCGCAGGGTCTGTACCGGATGCAGGTGGTGTTTCGGGCAGAGATACGGCGGCGGGGGCAACCTGTTCCGCCTCGAAAGAAGTGAGAGGCTCATCACGAATACACTCATCCGCCCCGGCCTCAACCTGAAAGCGCAGCATTTCGAGCATCTGCTTCTGGTCCAACTCCTGGTCTTTTTGAGGCGACATCATGATATTTTCTGTCCGGAAATGGCGATTTGCACCAGCCGTTCAAGCTAGTATATACACTGTACTAGGAGATATGGGTTGTGCAAGCTTGTCTTCACTGCCAGAGTTTTAACTTTCCGGCCTGATGCATGAAGCGGGGAGGCCAACGTAACGGGAGAGAAAACATGGAACGCGAATCCATGGAATTTGATGTGGTGATTGTCGGTGGCGGACCATCCGGTCTTTCGGCGGCGATCCGGCTCAAGCAACTGGCAAACGAAGCCGGACGAGAGCTGAATGTCTGCCTGATCGAGAAAGGCGCTGAGATCGGCGCGCATATTCTCTCAGGAGCGGTTCTTGAACCACGTTCGCTCGATGAACTTCTACCGGACTGGAAAGACCTCGGCGCACCACTCGATACCCCGGTAAAAGAGGATCGTTTCATGTTCCTCACGGAAAAAGGATCGTTCCGGCTCCCCACACCGCCGCAGATGAACAATCACGGCAACTACATCATCAGTCTGGGTAATTTCTGCCGCTGGCTGGGTGAGCAGGCGGAAGCACTGGGGGTTGAGATCTATCCCGGTTTTCCCGCCGCCGAAGTGCTCTATGATGAGGCCGGCCATGTCCGGGGAATTGCCACCGGTGATATGGGTATCGGCAAGGACGGAGAGAAAACCGATGGCTATGAGCCGGGTATGGAACTTCTCGGCAAACAGACGATTTTTGCCGAAGGTTGCCGCGGCCATCTGACCAAAACTCTTTTCGAAAAATTCAACCTGCGCGAAGGCAAGGATCCGCAAACCTATGCCATCGGCATCAAGGAGCTGTGGGATATCGACCCGGTCAAGTCCGAGCCCGGTAAAGTCTGGCATTCCGTTGGCTGGCCGGTTTCGAGTGATGTCTATGGCGGCTCTTTCCTCTATCATCTCAATGGCAATCAGGTTGCGGTGGGTTACGTGATCGGGCTTGATTATAAAAACCCGCATCTTTCCCCGTTTGAAGAATTCCAGCGCTTCAAGACACATCCCAAGGTGCGTGAGGTCTTTGAAGGCGGACGCCGGGTTTCGTATGGCGCGCGCGCGCTCAACGAAGGTGGCTTTCAGTCCATTCCCAAACTGACTTTCCCCGGCGGCTGTCTGGTGGGATGCACCGCAGGTTTCCTCAATGTTCCCAAGATCAAGGGAACACATACCTCGATGAAATCCGGCATGCTGGCAGCGGAAGCGGTGTTTGATGCGCTGGACGGGCAAGGGGCTGAACCTTCCTCTTATGGAGAGAAGATCGAAAGCTCCTGGCTTTGGGATGAGCTCTACCGTGTCCGGAATATCAGGCCTGCCTTCTCGCAGGGGCTCTGGTTCGGCATGGCCTATGCCGGTATCGACACGTATCTCCTGCGTGGACGCGCCCCATGGACCTTCCATCATCACGAAGATCACACGGCGCTCAGGCCCGCAAGCCAGATGCCCAAGATCGAGTATCCGAAACCGGATAATGTGGTCAGTTTCGACCGCAACTCTTCGGTCTATCTGTCGGGGACCAATCATGAGGAAAATCAGCCCGCACATCTGCAGCTGAAAGATCCGTCTGTTCCTGTTGAGCATAATCTCGCCATCTATGACGCGCCCGAACAACGCTATTGCCCGGCAGGTGTCTATGAAATCGTCCGCAATGATGATGGCAGCAATCCGCGGCTTCAGATCAACGCACAGAACTGCGTGCATTGCAAAACCTGTGATATCAAGGATCCTTCCCAGAATATTACCTGGGTCACGCCCGAGGGCGGGGGTGGTCCGGCTTACCCGAATATGTAATCACCTCTTTACCCGAGACCGGACCAGCCCCTATGCTGGTCTGGTATGAGGGACACGAGGATGAAGCATACCCGTCAACATTCGCTGCAGCGCAAATGTCCAACTCAGGGCCGGAAGACCGGACCGGGAACCGTGCTGTATATGCTACTGGGCGCACTGATGCTCGCAACGGGATCATGCCGGGGTCCTGTGAATGTTCATGAAGTGTCGGGGTCGTCACCTCAGGCTGCGTCAGAGGAGGCGGTTGCCGAAACTCCCGGGGAAACTGTTGCTCTTGATGCCGGATCGTATCTGGTGGCGCATGTGGCAAGCTATGGTCTTGATCTGCGCAAAGCTGCGGACAACTATGCCCTTGCACTTGCAAAAGATCCTTCAAACATTGCTCTTCTCGAACGTTCTTTCCTGATGTTCTATATCAATGGTGAAATAGAAAACGCCGCCACGATTGCCGGTCGAATCGAACAGATCAGCGAGCCTGTGGAACTGGGCGGTGAACCTGCCGCCGCGATTGCGGCCAGAAACGGAGATTGGGAAGGTCTGGATGTTCTTGCCGAACATCTCTGGGCTGATCAGGCGAGCCGGCCGATGGGCATTGTGTTGAGTGCGTGGTCTCTCGCTTTTCGTGAGCAGGGTGATGCGGGCCTCTCACGGCTGCTGGACCTGGCCACGATCGACCATCACGGTGCCGAAGTGACCATGCTGGTGCAATCCGCACTGATGGCTGAATATCTCGGGCGGCCCGGTGAAGCCAATGCCTTTGCCGGGGATGTGCTGAACACCGCATCAATACCCCCTGCCAGCCGTATCCTGATGGCTGGGATACTGGCACGGAGCGGGAAATTACAGGACGCGCTTGACCAGCTTGATCCATCTCTCGGCCCGTTTTTTGACAAACCTGCGATACGTCGTGACCTTGAAAACGGAGAACTTTTGCTCTTGCCCACGCCGTCGCGCCGCCAGATCCTTGCCAATGCGATTATCGACGCAAGCCAGCTCGACGACAGCGAACAGATCCATCTTCTGGCCCGGCTTCACCTTGCCTCCTATATTGATCCGGGATACGACCGACTGATCTATATGCTGGGGCGTGAGCTGTTCAATCTGGGTTACGATGATCAAGCGCAACGCCAATTTGCCCTGATGCCGCAGAACAGCATCTGGCGACAGCCGGGCCTTATCCTGACCGCGCGCCAGTTAAGCCGCCAGAAAGACAGCACTGAAGATGCGGCGCTTATCTATGACCAACTCATCGAAAACAACCCGGACAACCCGTCTCTCTTGCAATATGCCGCTGATAACGACCGCTGGGCAGGAAAATTTGACACAGCCCTTATCAAATACGATACGGCTCTTGATCTGGCACCGGCAAGCGGGCGTCTCCATTATTATCGCGGGATATGCCTTGATCATCTCGGACGTGAAGATGAAGCCGAAAAAGCTTTCCGGCTCGCCATCTCTTTTGATCCGGAGGATGCTTACGCGCTCAATTATTTCGGCTACTGGCTTTTGGAGCAGGACAAGGCCCCCGCTGAAGCCCTCGGGATGATACGTAAAGCCGTCAAAAAGCAACCCCGGAACGGATATTTCGTCGATTCCCTGGGTTGGGGATTATTCAAACTTGGCCGATATGACAAAGCTGTCCTTTATCTGGAGCAGGCCGTTACCCTGGAGCCCGCTGACCCTGTTATCACCGACCATCTCGGGGATGCTTACGCCAAACTCGGGCGGATGAGAGAGGCCAGATACCACTGGCAAAGGGCGCTGGTCTTCGCCAATGACGACACCGATACAGAAGAGATACGCCAGAAGATCAGGGCCACGTTAAAAGAAGAATGACACCGATGCCTGATCTGACCTCTTTTCACGAAGACGCCCCGGCCAAGATCAACCTGACGCTGGCGGTCACCGGACGCCGGGAGGATGGATATCATCTGCTTGATTCGATGGTGGTCTTTGCCGATATATGTGACCATCTCAGCCTGAAACCCAGCCATGCCGATCATCTTGAACTCACAGGCCCTTTCGCCAGTGCCATCGGCAGTGAGGCACATCAGGATAACAGTGTCTGGCAGAGTTTGACGGCTTTCCGCGAAGTCACCGGATGGGATCAATCCTTCGCCATAACGCTCAACAAAAACCTTCCCGTTGCGGCAGGTATCGGGGGCGGGTCAAGCGACGCGGCGGCGATGCTTCGTCTGCTCAATCGCCTTGCGCCCAATCCTCTTAAAGAAGACATTCTTGATCAACTTGCCCTTGACCTCGGCGCCGATGTGCCGGTCTGCCTCAGAGCAGATAAAGGGGGATTATGGCGGATGCGCGGTATCGGCGAGCGCACAGAACCCCTCCCGGCCATACAAAGCCCCGCTCAAAACCCCGGCCTTGTCCTTTTTAACAACGGGACAAAGGTGGCCACAAGGGATGTCTTCGCGGCTTTTAGCAAAACCGGCAGGCCTGATGATGTATCGTCGGATATGCCGCCCTCATCTGGCCCCATCCGTATCACCGATCTTGGCTCCATGATCGCGGATGGAAATGACCTCCTTGAGCCGGCAATTGGTGTTGCCCCGGGCATAGAACAAAGCCTTGATATCCTGACGTCCATGCGCGCTGGCCGCGGATTTATCGCCGCAGGAATGAGCGGGAGCGGCGCAACCTGCTTTGCCCTTTTCACTGATCCTGATGCCGCTATTTCAGCCCTTAGATCAACTGACGGGACAGAAGGATGGTGCTGGGCAGGCGGTGTTCGCTGAAATTTCTTCTCCCCGGGCATGGTGGAGATTGCCCGGGTGGCTCAATGAAATTCATCCACAGGTCGGGATGTGAAAAAAATCCGATAAAGTTACTTGAACGGTTAATCGCAAGCCGCTATGTTGCGTTGCTTGCTGGGGCGTAGCCAAGTGGTAAGGCAGCGGTTTTTGGTACCGTGCACCGTAGGTTCGAATCCTACCGCCCCAGCCAGCTAATTTCCTTTCATGACAGATAACCGATATCGCTTCACAGGCTGAGGCAATAACCTTTGTTTCGTGTCACCAGAAACGGGTTTTCATCGATCAGATGGATTTTCTGCCGCAACCGGTAGATATGGGTTTCAAGCGTATGGGTTGTGATGCGTTCATTATAACCCCAGACATTTTCAAGCAGCTCGACTTTGTTGACCTCAGCCCCTTCTTTCTTGAAGAGATATTTGATGATGGCCGTTTCCTTTTCAGTCAGCGAAAGGTCCTTGCCCGTATCCCGGTGGGTCAGGGTTTTGCTACCGGGACTGAAGACAAAAGCACCGATTGTGATCCGCGCATCTGAACGGGCCTGATACTGATCAAGATGAATCCTGATACGGGCGACCAGCTCACCGAGCCTGAGCGGCTTGGCTATATAATCGTTGGCGCCGGCCTCAAGCCCTTCAATTGTATCCATTTCCCCGTCCTGGGCGGTAAGCATCAGCACAGGTATCGTATATCCCTGGGATCTTATCCATCTGCAGGCATCACGGCCGTCTCCGTCTGGCAGAGACACATCAAGAAGGATCAGATCAGGGTCTGTTTCCTCCAGTCTCAATTTGGCGTCGGCGATGGTTTCCGCACCAGTAACATCAAAATCCGTTTCGGATGAAAGTTGACGCACCAGCGTTTCAAGAAGGTGGCTATCATCATCAACAGCAAGGATTTTTACCATGGATCCTGTGCTTTCCTGTTGTTGAAAACCCTGAGCTGGGCTAACAATGGCCGTTACATATTATCTGAACTACTTTAGAACATTGCGGCAAACCAATCAATAAATTGCTTATTGAACAAGCTCTGATAGTTGGAACATGACAAGACTACAGCGAGATAGAAAAAGATATTTTGTGAGGACCTGGCATGTCAAACGCCGCTGATATCCAATCTGTTCACCGGGCTATCGCTGATTTGCGGCGAGGCTCACCTGTTCTCCTTTGTGCGAATTCAGGCTATACCGGGCTGATACGCGCCGCCGAGCAGGTTTCAACCGACGGGCTTGCGGCGCTGGCCCGGCAGTCTTCTTCCGCCCCGTATCTGTTGATTTCAGTACAGCGCGCCAAGGCTGTCGGCTTCAGACCCAAAGCTTC
Organism: uncultured Hyphomicrobiales bacterium; assembly: GCA_964580905.1. Lineage (GTDB taxonomy): Bacteria > Pseudomonadota > Alphaproteobacteria > Puniceispirillales > UBA1172. Next base: position 23,441 of record CAZOLR010000022.1, read on the forward strand.
CGCGGTTGCCTGTTCGATTATTCTGCCCGAACGTCTTCAGCCTGAAGATATTCTTGGCCTGATCGGAGATTTGCCGCTGAAGACGGATATAAGCGGGCTCAATGTTCTGCCCGAAGATGACACCAGCATGGCTTGCCTTGCCCTGATGGTGATGCGGATGGCCCGGCTGATGCCTGCCGCGCTTGCCGCTCATATGTCCTTTACCGATGACCGGGCACTTCAGCGATGGGCACAGGACAGAGGGGTTCTTGTTCTGGATGAAGATAAAATACGGTCTTTTGAAGCCCATTCCGCCAATCTTCTCCGGGAGGCGGCCCGTGCCAGACTGCCGCTTGAGGATGCGGAAAATGCGGAAATTGCCATCTTTCGCCCGCTTGATGGCGGCACGGAACATTTTGCCCTTCTCATCCATCCGGCAGATGGCACCGGGATGACAACCCCACCTCTTGTGCGCATTCATTCGCAATGTATAACGGGAGATCTGCTCGGAAGCCTGAAATGTGATTGCGGCACCCAACTGCGTTCCGCGATCCGGCAGATGGCAGAGAGTGGCGGAGGTATTCTTATCTATCTTGCCCAGGAAGGCCGGGATATCGGTCTTGTCAACAAACTCCGTGCCTATTCGCTTCAGGATACAGGACTTGATACGGTTGATGCCAATCATGCGCTCGGGTTTGAAACCGATCACCGGTATTTCCTGCCGGCGGCGGTCATGCTTCACCAGCTTGGTCATGGCGCCATCCGGCTGATGACAAACAACCCCGACAAGATCGAACAGGTGAGATCATCGGGGGTGGAGGTGGTCGAACGCATCCCCCTCATGGCCGGCCGGAATCCACATAACGATGCGTATCTCGACACCAAGAAAAACCGGACCGGTCATCTGATAGACTAGGGGATAAGGCGCCAAACTACGCCCCCGGTCGTTCGCCGAACAACGCCGAGCCAACACGGACATGGGTCGAGCCAAACCGGATGGCTTCGGCAAAATCCGCGCTCATCCCCATGGAAAGATGGGGGAGGCTGGCCTCACGCGCCAATTTGGCAAGCAGGGCGAAATGCATGGCGGCCTCTTCCCCTATCGGCGGAATGCACATAAAGCCCTTGATCCGGAGCCCCAGATCCTCGCTGCAAAAACGACTGAAAGACACCGCTTCCTTCGGTGCAATACCGGATTTCTGCTCTTCTTCACCCGTGTTGACCTGAATAAGACAGTCCCGTTTTCTGCCCTGTTTTTCCATTTCACCCGCCAGCACCCGGGCGAGTTTTTCCCGATCCAGGGTTTCGATCACATCAAACAGCGCAACCGCCTGACCCGCCTTGTTTGTCTGCAACGGGCCAATCAGGCGCAAGGAAAGATCAGGGATGGAGTTACGGCGATGCCCCCAGCGTTCTTCGGCTTCCTGCACGCGGTTTTCGCCAAACACCCTGAGCCCCGCGTCAAGTGCCGCCTCTATCCTCTCATCCGGCTGCTTTTTGGATACCGCCACAAGAGTGGTATCTCCGACTTGCCGCCCTGAAGACAACGCAGCTTTTTCCATCTCCGCGCGGATCTGTTCCATCGATCTGGCGATACTGTGTTTCATGATCCTTGTATTTCCTCAAGAGAACTTCGCTTTTTTGCCAAGCCAGAGTAGACGGTATCCTGAAATCTTGAAAGTGTTTCCATCTCAATCCGGGACGAATATTCAGGTCGCTTATATTTGTGTGACACCGGGTTAAAACCGGTGGTGCGATCGAACAAATACGAAGGACTACTGGTCTTCCGATCAATTTGCTTTTTATTCATTCCAGTGGCATTCTCGGACTGCGCCTTTCCGGGACCTGCCCGGAGACAGTAATGTTTTTATTTCGAAAGAGGCCGGAATGCCAGGACATCACGACCAGCCACATGGTATCAGCCGCCTTTACGGCCTGCTGCATCAACCCTGGATGAAATCCTATACGGGCTGGATCTATAATCTTCTGGCCGCGGCGCTGATCCTGATGGCCGGTCTCGTCAATTACGATGCCCGTGATAGTCAATGGCAGGAATGGCAGACAAACAAGCCCTACTTTTTTGCCGATGGCTCGCCCCTGGTCAGTACCACCGACGCCGGATACTTTCTTTCTTATGCCCGGGATTATCAGGAAGGGAAGTTTGATTTTGACCAGTCCCGAAGCTGGCCTGAACATGCCGAAGATCCGCCTGAAATGGACGGCGCGACAGATATTCCACTCCTGTCGGTGATCATCAGACATCTGGCTGATACGTTTTATAACGGCGATCTGCTGATGGCAGGAAATGCCATGATACCTTTCACGGCCTTGCTGACAGCCATCGCTATAGGTCTGTCTTTCTGGGCGGCAGGCTTTCCCGCCGAAGGTGCCATTGCCGGGCTTGGCACCGGGCTTTCCTATGGCTATTTCCTCAGAACATCCATCGGACGCATTGATACCGACCAGCTTATCCTCTTTTTCATCTCCCTTGTTTTGGGGGCTATATTACTGGCCTGCCGCCAGGCTGACCGGCGGCGTGGAATTTTCTTCATCCTCCTTGCGGCGGGATTGTTTCACCTTTTCCATTGGTGGTACGATCGGCCGCTTTTTCTTGTCCTGATGCCGGGAATCGTTTTTGCCGCCGCGATACTGCACCGCACAGGATGGAAAACCACGCTGATCCTGACGGGTGTTTTTATCCTGGCGATCAATCCGGTTGATGTTGTTGCTTCTGTCTTTCCTGTTGTGCTTGAAGGCCTCGGGCGAGTTGAAATCTCCTCTGTTGACTTCAGCCAGATACCCTTAAGCTTTCCCGATACAGGGAAAACGATTGGTGAGCTCGGAAAGTACAGTTTTGCCGAAATTCTCAATCGGGTGACAGGCATGTACGGGATCAGTGTCGCCGGTATCATCGGGGCGGGGATATGGATGGTGCTTTATCCTGCCCGAGGCATTGTCTTTCTTCCTTTTATTGTGATCGGCCTGATGAGCAGTATCATCGGTCAGCGGTTTGCTTTTTATGCGGCGCCAATGATCTGGTTCGGAACAGGCTGGCTTGGCCTGACATTGATACGGGCATTACATTATAGCCTGAAACGGCGTTCCCCTGCGGATGATGGGGCAAATGTGGCCGGATTATCCTCTCATCTGCCGGTAATCGGGTCCGGATTGCTGATAATTCTTTTCCTGGCTTCTTTTCAAATGAACACAAACGAGCAGATGAACAGGACAATCGGCCAGCCAAGTTTTCCAGCTGATATAATCCGCAGTTTTACCAAGCTTGCAAAACTGGATCAGGGGCGGGGCGGCGTTATCGCCAGCTGGTGGGATTATGGCTACATCATCCATTTCAAAACCGGTCTGCCCACCCTTCATGACCCGGGAAGCAAGGGCGGACCCCGGACGTATTTTCTTGGCCGGGGGTTTGTTGATCCCGATCCCGATGCGATGATCAACTCCATCCGCTATATCAGCGAAAAATCAGATGAAGATATTGCCGGAGACAGCCAGTCTCTCGCCATTTTGAATGCCGCGCTCCGTTCAGGTGCTTCATCCTCATCACCTCAAAGGCCGGTTTATATTGTGCTGACAGGCCAGATGACACACTGGCTGCGATCCATGGCCGTGCACGGATTGCATGACCTGACGAATGACACTGCACCTTCAGATGCAATACTTGATCAATACGGATATTTTCAACTTCCATGCAAACAAACCGGCCAAAGCGAACTCGACTGCAATGGCCAGATGATCAATTTCATCGACGGGACGGTTGATGGTCAGCCCGCCCTGTCCCAGGTTGTCAAATTAGAGAACGGTTTTGTGCGCGAGGCGAAAAATTACGAACGCCCCGGACGATACACCCTGATTCTGGAAAAAACAGGCACGTTTCCGACCCAGGTATTTGTTGTCCCCCACCGCACATGGGCTTCTTCGTTCAACCAGCTCTACCGCCTGGGTTTATATGATGAAAATCGCCTCAAACTTATCCTCGATGACTACCCGTCTGTCAGGGTATTTGAAATACTGCAATAATGACGTTGATCTGAGACATCCCTTACCATTATTTTTTGGCACCCTCCCCGGGCCACACAGCAGGTTATTTGATGAGTGATATTGCAAAAATCCGGCAGCTTTCCATGCAAGGCAGACATAATGAGGCAACCGCAGCTGCGGCGAAGTTGTTAAAAAATAATCCAAAGGTTCTTGCTGTTCTTGAAACACATGCGTCCGTTCATTTAAATGCCCGGAAATTTTCAATAGCGTTAAACTCTTTCAAGAGCCTGTTGAATGTAAATTCTTCGAAAATCGAATATCTTTTTGGTGCAGCATTATGCTTTGAAAAAACCGGTGAATTGGATAAGGCCACCAACACCTATCTTAAACTCATTGATCTTGAACCTGAAAATTTCATGTTCAGGGTGAATCTTGGAGTGATTTTTCGCCTACAGAATAAGCTCGATCAATCACTGTTTCATCTCAGAAAGGCCGTATCTCTAGAACCATCTCAACCTGAAGTTCTGCAAAATCTTGCTATCACCCTTCAGCATCAGGAAAATCATGAAGAAGCTCTCGAAGTTTATGGTCGTGTCCTTAAAATAGATCCCAATCATTATCGTGCCATGTGTAATATGGGTGCGATCAAGACAACGTTGAAACGCCTTGATGAAGCACGCGAGATTCTTGAAGCCTCCCTTAAAATTGCACCTGATTATAGCAAATCATTGAATAACCTCGGGCTTGTTTTTGTGTATCAGGGCCATCTTGATCTGGCGCAAGAAATGTATCTGAAAGCCATTGAGGCGCATCCCGATGAAGGTAAAGCGTATAACAGCCTGATCAGTCTTGCCGTCAACAGCAAAGAACATGATGAGGTATTAAAGGGTATATTTACCTCTCTTGAAAAAAGAATATCACAAAAAGAGCCTATCAACGATCTTGGCAGCGCCATGTTCTCCCTTGGCAATTTTCATGAAAAACACAAAAACTCCACAAAGGCAGAAAAATTCTTCAAACAGGCAAATGAAATCGTTTCAAGACAACGACCCTACGATAATCATAGAGTGCAGAGGGAGTTTCGCCGGTTACAGGACATAAGCGCATCACTTCCAGACTATAGCCCAAAAACAAATTCAGGGCAGGGGTATATATTCATTGTTGGTATGCCGCGTTCCGGCACAACTTTGCTTGAATCGATTCTTGCCAGCCATCCCGATATAATAGCGGGAGATGAATTGCCCTTCTTGGATATGATTTGCTCTAAATCTCTTCTTACCCCTTCCCGGGAACCATCATCCATTGACGCTAAAACCCTACAAGATATTTCAGAGTTTTATGATCGAAAGACGCAACCATTTTTCGAAAACGGCAATTGGCTGATAGATAAGCTTCCAAATAATTATTTTTGGATTGCTGTCATTCGCAAGATATATCCAGAGGCAAAAATCTTGCATATCCACAGGGATCCTATGGATAATTTATGGTCGCTGTACCGGGCTAATTTTGAAAACGGTCATAATTTCAGTTATTCAATGAAATCCCTTGGCCAGTTTTATGCACATTATCAAAATCTGATGGCATATTTTGATGTTAACTTTGAGAATTCGTTTCTATCTGTGAACTATGATGAACTGGTTCTTGATGCTAGCTCAATTTCTCATCAAATCTTCAATTACTTAAATATTCATGACTACATATTTGAAGAATCAGACCGTGGAAAAGGATATTTTTCCAAAACTGCCAGTCTTGTTCAGGTTCAGCAGCCAATCAATGCACGTTCAGTTCAAGGGTGGCGACGTCATGAAAAATTCCTGCTACCTGCCCTTTACTCACTACAAAAACAACAACAACGCAGTAATCTTCCTGTTTACGAAATATAAGACACTAGTCCCAACCTTGTCGTTCCAGGACAGGCTTAAGCATATCCCGTAACGGCATAAGATCAGTTTCGTAATTTTTCCATTCTTCTGAGCTTTTTGTATAAATTTTATCCCTGATCTGAATATTAGATACTGTTTTCACAGCCCTGTTGTTATCTTCTATTTTCAAGCAGCTTTCTTCCCATTCAAGTCCAAGATCTGCCAGGAGTTTTTCTATTTGTTCCCGAGGGCTTTGGGTCAGGTCAACATAATCTACGGTAATTATATCGTCTTTATATTCTTCACAATAATACGACATAAGACTGTCATATTGCAGATAAAACCTGCCGATATCCTCCAGATCGTAAGTGTAGCTCATCCCTAGTGCAGGAAAATAATTTCTGAAGTTTGAAAAGCAAACAGCCATCGGATGTCTTTTAAGATGAATGATCTTGGCATTCGGAAAAAGGGATCTGATAAAACATATCCAACGGAAGTTAAGCGGCATTTTATCGGTAAATATTGGCTTGCTAATACCCATCTGGTTGATCTGTGTGAGGTAATATTTTCTTGCAGATTCAATCATAGCAGTTGAGATGTTGGGGGTGTCCCAGCAATATTTCTTGATTGCATGACCAAGATAATCCATTTCTCCAGCTGCATGCACGGCGCTATGTCCGGATAAAATTTGTTCCACCAGCGATGTTCCAGACCGCGGCATTCCCAGAATAAAGACCGGCTTTAAATCATCAGATATTTTTGACTTTATTGGTGGTATAGATTTTTTCACCTGATCTATTCTGTCAAAAATACCCTGATCAAATTCATACTTGTACCCGGATGATGTTTTTTGGATCGCATTGGCTTCTTTCCAGTAATTGAAAGCATGATCATATTTCTTAAGATCAGCGAAAGCTTTACCCAATCCGAAGTTCAGGAATACCCTTTGTTCTGATGATAAATTTCTATGCCCGAGTTGGGCCTGCATGTCTTTTATATGCTGGTCGTTTTCATCCTTGTATCGATGCATTATGCTGAGATTTTGATGGGCTTCGGCAAAAGCGGGGTCAATTTCCAGAATTTTCCGGACTGTTGCCCTCGCTTCATCCAGCCTGCCCAAATTCATATATGCCTGCGCCAGATAAGCCTGACATTTAAGGTTATCAGGTTGCAATTCAAGAACTTTTTTGAATGATTTGATACTATCCTCAATCCTGTAGAGATTGATGAGAACACTCCCCAAGCCAAGATGGGCAATTATATATTCCGGATTCAGTTCAATAGCCCTTTCAAAGGATTTCAGCGCTTTTGCATGTTCTCCAAAGTCTTTTAACGCCTTGGCAAGGTTATTATGTGCTTCTGCGGATTTGGGATTTATTACTGTGACTTTGTTAAAACAGTCAATCGCTTGCTCCAACATGTTTTGAGACGCAAAAGTTACCCCAAGTATTGTAAATACGGCCGCATTTTTAGGGTTGGTTTTTCTGAAAGCTCGGGCGTTTTTGATGATCTGGCTGAATTGACCCTGACTGTAGAGAAACTTCAGATGTTCTAGGGTAAATTTATTATTCATCTAAACACCAGATAAATGAGCACACATAATTCTTGATTAATTCACTCAACTATAGCTACCTTCGGATTGCTTGCAAAATCTTCTTGTTTCCAGGCTTTCTCAAAAGCGTTGTAAAAATACAACACTCTGTGGGAAAAAATTCATTATTTATATTAATAAATTCTAATTTAATAAATGCTTAATTAGAAAGAAGAGGCCAATTAAGGCTAAGTTAACTCAATGAGGTATATTATGCGTAAGACTCTTCTTGCTACAACTGCACTGGCCACCATCGGTGGTATCGTTGCTGTTGCTCATGCTGACGTTGCAATCACTGGTGCTACTCAGGTTCACTATGAAAGCGTAAGCGACGACAACACAGCGTCAACCCTTCCTTCAGACACAGCTTTTACTCTTGGTAACACCGTTACCATCTCCATGAGCACGTCTTCCGATAACGGTCTGACCTTCGGCATGACACAACTTGTCGGCAACTGGGCAGACACCAAAACTGAAGCCTATATCAGCGGTGATTTCGGTAAGGTCATCATCTGTGACGCTTCCACATCTGGTTCATGCGGTGCTGCCGGTGACTATGACGTAACATCTGTTGGTATTGCTGGTGGTCATGGCGACCAGACATTCTCCCTTATGCCAGGTGGTACTGTAACATCTGCTGTTTCTGCCGTTGAAATCGATGAAGCACAGATCGACGACGCCACAGATACTGATGGTGCAACACTTGAGTACCATAGCCCATCCTTCGGTGGTCTGACCTTTGGTATGCACACATCACATCTTGCAAGAGGTGACGACAACACCAGCATGGGTTACGGGATGAAGTATTCCGGTTCCATGGGTGATGTGTCCTACAGCGTAGGCGCTGCTTCCTACGATGGTGTTGGCAATGATGAAGAAGGTACACATGTTGGTGCCAACGTTTCCTTCGGTGATATGACCTTTGGTATTGGTAACGCAAGCAACAAGTCTTCTTCAACCAGCAAGAAAGAAACTCTGTCTTACAGCGTTAACTATGCTGTAAATTCAGATATCACTCTGAACGTTGGTCACACCAATTCTGAAAACAAAGCAGGTTCAACAAACTACGAAGCCACTAACACAACTGTTGGTGTCAAGTACAACATTGCACCTGGCCTCTATGCTACACTGAGCTCACATTCCTTCGACTACAAGGAAGACGGCAGCACAAGCAACGACGGCCAAGCTGTTGTTTCTCAGATCCAGATGTCCTGGTAATTCCCGGGATTTCGTTTCGGCAAAGGGGAGCTTCGGCTCCCCTTTGTTTTTTTATCCAGCATCTTATGAAGATTGATTCCGTAATATGCCGGATGTTAAAACCAATTTAATCATTGGCCTTTCCTCAAATCAGAGGTAGAAAAGGCATATAGCTATAAGCCAAATCAATAAGGGGCTGAGCCGATGAAAATGTATTCCATAATACGATCAACTTTGATCATGGTCGTTATCACTGTGATGGGTGCATGTTCATTTATGCCGCAACCAACATCCTCGGAAACTCAAAATGATATTCAGAAGAAAGAGGAGGATTTCGGCTCTTTCTTCACCGGCAAGAGTGAGGGCGGTATCAAGCTTGACGATCTTTTAAACTCAAACTCCAGCGAAGGTGCGATGCCGGTAAACGCGCTTCTGTGGCGGGCTTCGCTTGAGACGGTCTCTGTCATGCCGCTGGCCAGCGTCGACAC
>CAZOLR010000023.1:0-17498 GCA_964580905.1 uncultured Hyphomicrobiales bacterium
CTCTCTCCGCCATAAGCTCTTCCTTTCAATACCCGTCAAGCATGGACAGATACCGCCTGTACCTGATGTGATGGTGTCTTCACGGTATGATAGTCGTTTTCTCTTCTGCCTTAATCCAGCCCGGCAAGGAGAGTGTTTCTTAAGATGGTTTTTTCCTTGACCTCATGGCCGGTGAAAATGGAAAAGGCGTCAATACCCTGATGCAAGAACAGCTCAAATCCGGAAATAAACCGGACCCCATGTCCTTCGGCCAGTTTTCTGAAGGGCGTTTCTACCGGTTGGTAGACAGCATCAAATGCCCATTCAAAACGGGTTGGGAACTTATCTTCCGGTAAAGGCAGCCCCCCATATCCGTGCATGCCTGCCGGGCTGCAGTTTATAACGGCGTCGCATTCACGGATATCTTCAATATCGATGCGTTCAGCTGTTCCGGATGAATGGTGATTGAGTTCATCCACAAGTCGTTCGGCTTTGGTTTTGTCTTTGTCAATTACAGCCACTCGGGTTGCGCCAAGTTCCAAGAGTGCAAAGGCGACAGAACGCCCGACACCGCCGGCACCAATGAGTAATACGTCTCCGGCGGCTTTCTCGCCTCTGGCTGATCGGTAACTTTCCAGAAAGCCTGTGTAGTCCGTATTATATCCGGAAAGGTTTTCGCCATCAAAACATATCGTGTTCACAGAGCCGAGGCGCCTGACCGACGGATCAGAAACATGCACATGCCTGAAGGCCTGTTCCTTATAAGGGAGGGTTACATTCACGCCTCTGAAATTCCGGGCACGTGCATAATCAAGGGCTCCGTCGAAATCAAAGCCGAATTTTGCCGGAATGATCAGCTCATAGCTTAATTCCATGCCATGCTGCGCGGCAGCCAGCATATGAAGCCTGGGCGCGCTCGATGACATGATATTATCGCCGATTAATCCGAGTCGTACCGTGTTCATTTCACCTGGCTTTCATGGGCTAAATCATTCAAACCCGCTTAATGTCCCAAAGCTCGGGGAAGCCAGAGCACAATGTCCGGGAATAAGATCATGGCTGACAGGGCAACCAGCAAAACGGCCAGAAATGCCCATATTTCACCAATTATTTCGGTAAGAGGTATCTTGGCAACAGCGCTGATGACGAAAAGTAAAATCCCATAGGGCGGAGTGATTAACCCGATCATGGAATTGACCACGATCAACACTCCGAAATGGACAAGATCTATCCCGAGTAAGGTGCAAGTCGGGATGAACAGGGGGACGATAACCAAAATGATGACCGTGGCGTCTAGCACACAACCCAACAGCAGAACGAGGAAATTAACCAGCAAGAGGAAGGCAAGCGGGCTTATTTCGGCACCGGCAAACAAGGCGGAAATCATCTGGGGGATATTTTCCTGAACGACCACATAAGTCAGTATCATCGACGCACCGATAACCAACCCTACGGAAGCCGCAGAACGTGCGGATTCCACAAATACTTCAACCAGTGTTTTAAACTTGAGGGTGCGGTACAGTCCTTTGGCAACCAGCAGGGCATAGAGCGCTGCAATTGCGGCGGCTTCCGTCGGTGTCGTTACACCTGAATAAATGCCTGTCAGCAGAATGACAGGCATCAGGAGGGCAGGTGCCGCCCTGAAGGTAACAATCGGAAGCTGCCTTAAAGGAACCGCATCCTCCTGCCCGAAATTTCGCCGGCGGGATATAAACGCATTCATGCCCATGAGCACTGCACCCATCAGAAATCCGGGCACTATACCGGCAAGGAAGAGACTGCCGATTGAGGTGTTGGAAACCAATGCGTACAGAACCATGGGTATTGAAGGCGGAATGATGGGCCCGATGGTCGCTGTTGCAGCCGTGATGGCGGCGGCATATCCGCGTGTGTACCGCCCGCTTTTGATCATCATGTCAATGATCAGTTTTCCTATACCCGCCGCATCGGCCACCGCAGAACCTGACATGCCTGAAAATATAAGGCTGGCCACGACATTCACGTGACCTAAGCCGCCTCGAAAGCGACCGACAAGAGCAATACAAAAATTCAGAAGCCTGTCCGAGATTGAACCCGCATTCATAATATTTGCCGATACGATGAATAACGGCACGGCAAGCAAAAGAAAGCCATCGAACAGACGTTGAACCATTGTCTCACCGGCAATAGCAAGGTCCTGCCCGGAATATCCCAGATAGATGATAACACCGGCAAGAATAGCGTAAGCAACAGGCATGCCGATTGCCGCAGCCCCGAAGAGGGTGGCGATACCAAGGACCAATTCGACGCTCAAGAGCTTTCTCCCTTGCGATGGGTTTCCCCGGCTGATGCCAGACTGTCACTTTCTCCGGCAATCCCCATCTTAAGGAGGCTGAAAAACCTGAACCCATATCGCAGGATGGTTAAAGCCATGAACATGACAACCGGAGCAAAAAGCCATTTAATAGGGATTTTATCGCCTGTGATTGGCATTCTGAGTGTCTGGATTTTCTTCAGGTTCATCAGCATGCTGCCGAAAATGGCATCATAGGTAGGCCCGATGGCATAAACCATTACAGCCACCAGAAGCACACAAGTTGCCATGGCAAGAATTTTGCGCCACCGGCCGGACAGTGCGCTGTAGAAAACATCGAAGATAACATGATCTTTATCACGCACAAAAAAAGAACATCCCAGAAAGATCAGCCAGACCCAAAGTAGCGAGATCAGGTTGACTGTCCATCCGATCGGAACAAGGGATAACATCCAGGCTTTGAGACTTGCCAGGGGCATGAGCCAGGCAATTTTAGGAGCATAGCGCGTGAAAATCTGCAAAAGGAAAGTCACAAAAATCGCCGCCAGTATAATGGCGGCGATAAGTTCAGCGGTGCGGGAGACTTTTGATGCGACTTTTAAAAGCATTTAAATCTCCCGCACCGATTGGCTCTCTTACTTAGTTGCCAAGGGCATTGATCTTGTCCAACACGCCAGCGGGCCAGCTTTTGGCCACTTCACTTCCAACGTACTGGGCCTGCACGTGTTCCCGGAAGGCTTTCAGGTTAGGGGTGTAGATTTCAACACCCTGGCTCCGGATGAACTCGGCAAGATTATTTTCCTTGTCGAGCTGCTTCAGGCGGCCATAAGCAGCGGCGGCATCAGCAGCACGCTGTACGGTCATCTGCTGCTCAGCCGTCAGACTGTCCCACGTCTTTTTGGAAAACGCAATGTAGTTTAAGTCAACAAGATGTGAAGTCAGAGAAATCTGCTTGGTGACTTCATAAAACTTCTTGTCGACAACGGTTGGGAGCGGGTTGTCCTGCCCGTCCACCGCGCCGGTGGAAAGTGCGGTATACACTTCGTTAAAGGCAAGCGGTGTTGGCGACGCGCCAAGCGCTTTGCCGAGGAACTGCCAGGAATCCGTACCAGGCATCCGGAGATTGACACCTGCCAGATCAGCAGGGGTCATGATGTTTTTCTCGCTCCTTGGAAAGCGCAGATTCACATGGCGACGTCCCAGATACATCACGGAAAGGAGTTTAACTCCCAGTTCCTCTTCGGCTTTTTTCTTGAAAGGCTCCATCAGGGGGTTGTTAAAGACACGCACCTGATGCGCGGCATCCTGATGGACATACCCTGTTGCAAAGATCGAGAATTCAGGGAAAAACTGGGCAAGTTCCTGCGCGGACGCAATCGACATGGTGACGTTACCACGGCTGATAGCTTCCAGTTCCGTTCCTTGGGCAAAGAGTGACCCATTGTAGCCTGCTTTGTAGTCAGCAAAACCAGCTACCATTGGGGCAAAAACTTCTCGCATGGCAACGGAACGCATATCCGTTTCCGAAGCAGACGTTGCAAGCGTGAAGGTCATATCTGCGGCATGGCCGGGCAGTGATGCGCCTCCCAGCATGCCGACGGCCACCATGGCGGCCATTGCAGTGCGACGGTTGATTTTGTGTATCATCGTTTTTCCTCCTAGGTGATGAATAGGCACCGGCTAAAGCGCCGACTTGGTCAAAGTTGGCTTGGTTGTTGATATTCTTTCAGAATTTATTTTGAATTCTGCCAACTCTGTTATGCCGGATTGATTGGCAAGTTGGATGGTTTGGCCGGATTCTGCTGCAATCTGGATTGCATCAATAACCGCCAGAGCGCGCAAGCCTTCGCGCCCGGAAACCAGAGGTTTTGTTTTACCAGTGATAACATCGGTAAAATGCCTGATCTGATTGATTAGTGGATCTGATATATTGCTGGTTTCTGAAATTGCAGAAATTGGGGACCACCAATCTCTCTTACCCTGATGTTTCCATATGGTAAGGTCAGGGATGGAAAGAGAGCCCTCACTGCCGCCAATTTGATACGCACTCTCCTCAGCATAAGGGTAGACCGGGTTTTCTTGTGAGGTGAATTCCCAGCTCCATGGTGCGACAATGCTGTCCGAGACCATAACAGTTCCGATTGCACCATTTGCAAAACGTAATATCGCGGCGGCGACATCTTCATTTTCATACCCCCGTACCGAAGGGGTGATTTGGGCCTGGACATGGGTAATTTCACCGCACAGGTAACGAAGCAGATCTATCTCATGCACAAGATTGACGGAAATCGGACCTGCCCCTTTTAACTTACGCCAAGGCGCGTCATTAAAATAATCATCCGGCTTATAGAACCAGCACTTAGCATGAACAGAGCGCAATTCACCGATTTTCCGCTCCATCAAGATAGCCTTGGCTTTCTGAATAATAGGGTTGAAACGGCGATGATGCCCCACCAATAAGGGGATATTGGCTGCCTCAAAGGCCTGCACCAGAATTTCCGCCTCCCGCAGGTTATCCGCAAGAGGCTTTTCAACAAGAGTGGTAATACCCATTTCGGCGCATTCCAGTCCTTGCTTCACATGAAGGGGTGTTGGTGTGGACAGAATTACACCGTCTGGTCTCTTGGAGTTAATCATTTCCTTGAGATCAGCAAACCAGTCTACACCCAACTCGGCCGCCTTATCCCGGGCCTCTTGGGCAGGGTCAACAATCGCGCAAAGCTTTGCCCCATCAATTTGACGGATACAATCCGCATGGCGAAGGCCTATCAGGCCAAGCCCTGCAATGGCCAGACGGATTGAAGGTTCAGCCTTCATGTCCATTTCAAATTGCCCGCCATGGATGCCATGTTTCCCCAACTTTTTAAACAATATCCCTGTTAAATATCATATATTTTCAATAATCAATGATTTTATAAGTTCTATGGCAGTATTGCGATATATAGTATGTTCAGCCAAACTTATGCTCACCCTTTGAAAGATGTGCCATTAAACGTGATGCTGAAAGATCATAGCAAACTGGGATTCCTGAACAGCGACCAACAAAAGACCGTTGCATATTCCACCTATGAAAGAATCAAATACGACATCATTTTTGGCAAACTGAAGCCGGGCGCCAAACTGAAACTTGAAACCCTAAGGAAAGAGTATTCGGCCAGTGTATCCACTCTTCGTGAGACACTAAACAGATTGGCAAGTGACGGGTTCGTTGCCGCCGCTGAGCAGCGAGGGTTTTTCGTAACGCCTGTTTCCACGGATGATCTTGGCGAGATAGCAAACCTGCGGATTTTGCTGGAATGTCACGCCTTGCAGGAATCTTTCCAGAACGGAGATGAAGACTGGGAAGCGGAAGTGGTTGGCTCCTACCACAAATTGGGCAAGGTCGAACGCCTGATGCAGGACGGTGATGAATCTGATCTGGAAACTTGGAAACGGTATGACTGGCAGTTTCATCTCGCGCTCATACGTGCCTGTAATTCAAATAACTTACTGGGACTGCACGCGACCTTGTTCGGAAAATACTTGCGTTACCAGATACTTGTTCTTACCTATCGGGGCGAAGTCGCAAGGCAGGAACATAAAGCTCTTTTTGATGCGGCCCTTGCCCGCGACAGTAAATCTGCAAAGGAAATATTAACGCTTCATATCCAAAACGGACTTACCCATACCCTCGAATACATGTGATGACAATCTTTGTGTCTTCGCTTGCTCTGCAGGCGGGCTTTGTGGTTCATCTGTATCTGTAGCTTGAAGGTTAAAGCCCCCCTTGCGAGGGGGCTTTATAAATGATGTTCGGATAATTTATGCGTTGGACGTCATACGCAGATAGGGAAGTTTGGCATCAAATTCACCAAATTTTTCTTTGGCGGCCCCATCGTCCAGCGTCAGTGCAATCACAACATCCTGGCCTTCTGTCCAGTCGGCAGGTGTTGCCAGTGGCTGGCCATACGTTTTCTGCAAGGCCTTGAGAGCGCGGAGTATCTCCGCAAAATTCCGTCCTACCGACATCGGGTATGTCATGGACAGTTGAAGCTTTTTATCGGGGCTGATAATGAAAACGGATCGAACAGAGGCGGAATCCGCGGCGGTACGTCCATCGGGCAGATATGCATCGGCCGGCAACATATCAAACTGCTTGGATACTTCGAGATCATTATCGGCGATAATGGGAAAACGGGCTTCAGCACCCGCATAACTTTCGATGTCCTTCTTCCAGCCTTTATGTTCTTCGACACCATCGACAGAAAGGCCGATCACTTTGGTGTTGAGTGCGGCCCATTCATCAGAAAGCCGGGCTACCGCACCAAATTCGGTGGTGCAGACCGGGGTGAAATCTTTCGGATGTGAAAAAAGAATTGCCCATTGGTCGCCAATCCAGTCGTGAAACCGGATAGGGCCGAAATCTGTCTCGGCATGGAAATCAGGAACAATATCATTGATGCGAACAGCCATAGGTTACTCCTTACTGCTTTGGGTTGGGCGGGGATTTATCCCCTGTGGTTGAAGTATAAATTATCGGTTCCGTTTCAGTTTCAATGCTGAAGGTCAGGGGTGGTTTCAGACTTTCAGCAGGTCAAGAAGTTCACGTTGATTAGAGGTGATATCTTCAATGGTCACGCTATCCATTTCATCCATGAAGTTTTTCATTGCACGCATGAGGGTCTTGTTCAGTTTGCAGTCGAAGATCAAAGGACAGGTATTGGTCTTGTTGTTGAAACACTCCACCAATTCCAGGGTGTCTTCGGTTTTCCTTATGACGGCACCGACGGTTATCTCACTTGCGGGCTTTGCCAGCCTGAAGCCGCCATTCCGGCCCCTGACACTATGGATGAAACCCCATTGTCCCAGCTGGTGAATACATTTGACAAGATGCGCTTTCGAGATGTTAAAGGCATCCGCGACTTCCTGACACTGGCATAATCTTTCCGAATGCAGGTTGGCAAACATCAATGTGCGTAAAGCGTAATTGGAATATTGCGTGAGTTTCATCCAGAGGCCTCTTTTAAAAGATATATAAAACATATAACTTTTTATTTGACCTGTAAAGCTATATCAATTATACAAGTTTAAATCTCAACTAATATTGTTTGTAAGAGGTGTGTGATGAGCGTTTTTCAGTCTCCAGAAGTCAATCCCTATTATGATGAGGACACCAATACCGTCAGCTATCTGGTAGTGGACCCGGAAACAAAAGCCTGCGCGGTTGTGGATTCGGTATTGAACTTTGATTATGCCGCCGGGGCCATTTCCTATGAACAGGCGGATGAAATCATTGCCGAGATAAAGTCACGAGACCTGAACCTTCAGTGGCTTGTTGAGACCCATGTTCATGCCGATCATCTCTCTGCGGCGCCGTACATTCAGGAAAAATGTGGCGGACAGATTATGATTTCCAGGGAAATCACCGCAGTTCAAAACATTTTCGGCAAGGTGTTCAATGCTGGCACAGAGTTTGAGCGTGATGGCAGCCAGTTTGACAAATTGTTGAGCGATGGCGACACCTATCACCTCGGCAATATTCCGGCAAGAGTGATCCATACCCCCGGGCATACGCCTGCTTGTATGGCCCATGTCATTGGTGATGCAGTGTTTGTCGGCGACACGTTGTTCATGCCTGATGGTGGAACGGCACGCGCCGACTTTCCGGGAGGAGATGCAAGGACGCTCTATCGTTCGATAAAGAAAATCTTGACACTTCCCGACGCCACCCGTGTCTTTGTCTGCCACGATTATCAGCCTGATGGGCGCGATGTGGAATGGGAGACGACAGTAAAGGCCCAACGTGAAGCCAATATTCATATCAGAGAAGGTATTACTGAAGATGAATTTGTGGCCAGGCGCGAGGCACGTGATGCAACGCTCAAAATGCCGAAACTGATCATGCCGTCTATCCAGGTAAATATGCGGGCAGGTCATATGCCTGAACCGGAAGACAATGGGGACACCTATCTGAAAGTTCCTGTGAGTGGTCTTCGAAATTAGTATGGCCAGCTGACAAAGTTCATTTTTCAAGGGGGCAATTATGGACACTACCACAATCACGGATGAATTCTCTGTTTCCGGGCAAATTCAGCCTTCGGATGTTGAACAGATTGCTAAAGAAGGCTTTAAAAGCATCATATGCAATCGTCCGGAAGACGAGCCCGGGTCTGTCGGAATAGAGGCAATAAAACAGGCCGCTTCCGAACACGGCATTGCGTTCCATTATCTTCCGGTTGGTTTGACAGGAATAAAAGAAGGGCAGGTTGGTGAGTTTGCCGCTTTGATGGCAGGGATTGAAACACCTGTTCTGGCCTATTGCCGTTCGGGAAACCGTGCGTCAAAACTGTTCCAAGCATGGCAAGACAGTTCAGATAAAAATCTCCCGGCTGATAATCGTTCTGCAACACGTGTTGTCATCATAGGTGGTGGTGCTGCGGGAATTTCAACAGCCTCAAGCCTGATGGAGAGATCAGCTGATGTCGAGGTGACCATTATCGACCCGTCTGATGTTCATTACTACCAACCCGGCTGGACAATGGTAGGCGGCGGTATCTTTACTTCCGAAGATACAGTGAAAACCATGGCAAGTCAGATTCCGGGCGGAGTCCGATGGATCAAGAAATTCGTCGGGACATTTGAGCCTGAGCAGAACAGCGTGACGCTTGAGGATGGTGAAAAGGTTTCTTATGACCAGCTCGTGGTTTGCCCCGGAATTGCCCTTGACTGGAAAGCCGTTGACGGGCTGGAAGACACGCTTGGTCGTAATGGGGTGACATCAAATTACCGTTTTGATCTCGCGCCATATACGTGGGAGCTGGTGACTTCCCTTAAAAACGGCAAGGCTTTGTTTACCCAGCCAGCGATGCCCATCAAATGTGCTGGTGCGCCCCAGAAGGCGATGTATCTGTCGGCGGATCATTGGATGCGATCTGGTGTGCTCAACAATATTGACATTGAATTCAACAATGCGGGCGGTGTCCTGTTCGGGGTTAAAGAATACATTCCCGCGCTCATGGAATATGTGGAAAAATACCGGGCCAGGCTGAATTTCTCATCAAACCTGATCGCCGTAGACGGCGATAAAAAGGTGGCAACTTTTGAGGAAACCGATGGCAACGGTAAGAAAAAACGGGTCGAAAAGACCTTCGATATGATCCACGTCTGCCCGCCTCAGAAATCCCTTGCGTTCATTGCCTCTTCCCCTCTGGCAGATGATGCGGGATGGGTGGATGTGGATCAGGAAACATTGCAGCATAAACGCTTTGCGAATATCTGGTCGTTGGGTGATGCCGCAAACACACCGAATGCCAAAACAGCCGCAGCAGTGAGAAAACAGGCCCCGATTGTTGCGGAAAACCTGCTTGCCGTCGCGGCAGGTCATGCACCGATTATGCATTACTCAGGCTATGGTTCCTGCCCGCTCACAGTGGAAAGGGGACGGATTGTCCTTGCTGAATTCGGCTATGGCGGGAGCATTCAGCCAACATTTCCAACTTGGCTTTTGAATGGCACAAGACCCACGCGGCTGGCGTGGTTCCTTAAAGAGAAGATTTTGCCTTCCCTCTATTGGCATGGGATGCTTAAGGGCAAGGAATGGATGGCTAAACCCCGGAAGCAGGCATCGTGACAGGAACCATTTGAAATGGAGAGATTTGCATCCTATTTCCCGATACTGACCTGGGGGAAAGAATATTCATCCCGCCAGCTGACCGATGATGGTGTGGCGGCCATTATCGTCACGGTCATGCTGATCCCGCAGTCCCTGGCTTATGCCCTGCTTGCTGGATTGCCTGCCCATATCGGCCTCTATGCCTCGATACTTCCGCTTGTGGCATATGCTGTTTTTGGCACGAGTTCTGCTCTGGCTGTCGGTCCGGTTGCCATCGTCTCGCTGATGACGGCCGCCGCCATCGGTAAGCTTGGTCTTGCCGATCCCGGACAAATCATCATGGCGGCTTCAGCACTGGCGGCCCTCTCCGGGGTAATGTTGATGGCTATGGGCGTATTGCGCCTCGGGTTTCTTGCAAATTTTCTGAGTCATCCGGTCATTGCTGGTTTTATCGCGGCATCGGGAATAGTGATAGCCTTCAGCCAGTTCAAGCATATTCTGGGGGTTGATGCGTCTGGTCATAATCTTGCGGAATTGGTTGCTGCCCTTTGGGGCGCGCGAAATGAGGTGAACTGGCCGACTGTATTAATCGGGCTGCCGGCACTTGTTTTCCTCTTTTGGGTGCGTTCAGGCCTGAAGTCGGTTTTGCAGAAGATTGGTCTTGGTGAACGGGCTGCGGGTCTGGCGTCAAAACTGGGACCTGTTTTTATTATCATTTTGACCGTCGGTATCACAAAGATGCTCCATCTTGATAAAGAGGGCGTCGATATCGTCGGTTCTGTCCCGCAAGGATTGCCTGCTATCAGTCTGCCGGTCTTTGATGTTGAGCTTTGGGCGCAACTTGCCGGATCCGCCTTCCTTATTTCGATTATCGGATTTGTTGAATCGGTATCCGTGGCCCAGACACTTGCCGCAAAAAAGAGGCAGAGAATACATCCGGATCAGGAACTGATCGGGCTGGGCGCTTCAAACCTGGCTTCATCGATTTCAGGGGGGTATCCGGTAACAGGGGGGTTCGCACGTTCGGTTGTCAACTTCGATGCGGGGGCCGCGACACCTGCGGCAGGAGCCATCTCGGCGATCGGCATTGCTCTTGCAACAATGTTCCTGACGCCGTTCCTTTTCTATCTGCCAAAGGCTGCGCTGGCCGCAACCATCATCGTGGCGGTCTTGTCGCTGGTTGATCTTTCTGTTCTGAAGCGGACCTGGATCTATTCAAAAGCAGATTTCATAGCGGTATTCCTCACCCTGTCGGGCACCCTTCTGGTCGGGATTGAGGTAGGCGTGACACTGGGTGTCTTGAGTTCAATTTTTCTCTATCTCCTGAAGACAGCAAAGCCACATATAGCCATTGTGGGGCAGGTGGGGGACAGCGAGCATTTCAGAAATGTGCTTCGTCACGATGTAAGGACCTGGGACAATGTATTGTCCATCCGTGTTGACCAAAGCCTTTACTTTGCCAATGCCCGGGCACTTGAGAATTTTATTACATCACGTATAGCCGGGTCCCGGTCTGTTGAGCATGTGGTGCTGCAATGCTCAGCCATTAATGAAATCGATGCGAGCGCGATCGAATCTCTCGAAGCCATTAACGAAAAACTGAATTCCATGGGCGTGAAGTTTCATCTGTCCGAGGTCAAAGGGCCTGTCATGGACAGACTGAACCGAATTGTCTTTACCCGGCATATTTCTGGTCAGGTCTTTTTATCGCATATGGATGCGATCAGAACACTGGCCATTACCGCCGGAAAGAATGTTGGTGTAGCTAAAACTCTTTGATTTACCCAGGAGGGGGATTGATGATGACGGAATTACCACTTGCCATAGATCTGGCCAGACTCCAGTTCGCTTTCACCGTGTCTTTTCATATTGTTTTTCCCGCATTTTCCATCGGGCTTGCCTCATACCTTGCCGTGCTTGAAGCCTTGTGGCTGAAAACCGGACGGCAGGTTTATATGGATCTTTTCCATTACTGGCTGAAAATATTTGCACTGGCCTTTGGTATGGGTGTCGTCTCCGGTATTGTCATGAGCTATCAGTTCGGGACCAATTGGTCTGTCTTCTCGGATATGACAGGGCCTGTGCTTGGCCCCTTGATGGGGTATGAGGTGCTGTCCGCTTTCTTTCTTGAGGCCGGCTTCCTCGGGGTTATGCTGTTTGGCATGAACAAGGTGGGTAAAGGCCTGCATTTTGTTGCAACACTGATGGTGGCGACAGGAACCCTCTTTTCAGCGTTCTGGATACTTTCCGTTAACAGCTGGATGCAGACGCCCGCCGGATATGGTTTTAATGCGGCAGGTCAGTTCATCCCTCTCGACTGGTGGGACATCATCTTTAATCCATCCTTTCCTTACCGGCTTGTTCACATGGTGCTGGCCGCCTATCTGACCACGGCTTTTGTCGTCGGAGGTGTTGGGGGATATCATTTGCTGAAGAACAGGGGAAACAAGGCCGCTCAGGTCATGTTTTCCATGGCGATGTGGATGGCTGCGATCGTGGCACCGATCCAGATCATTGCCGGTGATATCCATGGCCTGAATACGCTGGAACATCAGCCCGCAAAAGTGGCGGCAATGGAAGGCCATTTCGAAACCCGGAAGGGGGCTCCGCTCATCCTGTTCGGCCTGCCGGACATGGAGGATGAAGAGACAAAATACGCATTGGAAATCCCGAAACTGGGCTCGATGATCCTGACACATGACTGGGAGGGCGAGGTCAAAGGACTAAAAGAATGGGCGCCTGAAGACCGGCCTAACGCAACTCTTGTTTTCTGGTCGTTCAGGGTGATGGTGGGCATTGGTGTTGCGATGATGGCGCTCGGTATGTGGAGCCTCTGGCTTCGCTTCAGGAAATCGCTCTATGATGCGCCGGTGACGTATCTGATGGCGATGGTGATGGGGCCGTCGGGGTTTGTTGCGGTGCTTGCGGGATGGATCACCACAGAAGTCGGACGCCAGCCCTACACCGTCTATGGTGTTCTGAGAACAGCGGAATCTGCGTCTCCTCTTGATGCACCTGCTGTTGCTGTTTCGCTGGCCGTGTTTGCCGGGGTGTATTTCGTTGTCTTCGGTACAGGTGTCTTTTACATCCTGCGGCTCATGGGCAAACAACCCCATGACGGGGAATCCGGTCTGGAAAAGGGAATTCCAACCCGGGCGGCTGGCGGTATCGCTGTTCATGCAAATGAAAAGCAACCGCAACCAGCGGAATAGAGGAGGGACGAATGATGATTGATCTGGCATTTATCTGGGCTTCGCTTATTGCCATAGCTATTCTGGCCTATGTCATTCTCGATGGTTTCGATCTCGGCATCGGCATCCTGTTTCCTTTTCTAAAAGGGGTCCGCCATCGGGATCAGGCGATGAATACGGTCGCTCCTGTCTGGGACGGGAATGAAACATGGCTTGTCCTTGGTGGTGGAGGCCTTTTTGCCGTGTTTCCGATGGCTTACGCCATTATTCTGCCCGCGCTTTATGCTCCCATCATCGCCATGCTCATCGGGTTGATTTTCAGGGGCGTTGCTTTTGAATTTCGCTGGCGAACCAACCGGTGGAAAACAACCTGGGATATGTCTTTTTTTCTTGGCTCGCTGACGGCTGCTTTATCGCAGGGCATCATCCTCGGGGCTCTTATCCAGGGAATTGAAGTGTCCGGCCGGGCCTATGGTGGCGGCTGGTGGGATTGGCTAACGCCATTCAGCCTTATGTGTGGAGTCGCGCTTGCAACAGGCTACGCTCTTCTCGGGGCAACCTGGCTGATCATGAAGACCGATCATGCTCTGAATAGTCGTGCCTATCATCTGGCCTGGTATCTTACGCCTGCAATGGCGGCTGTGATGGGGATTATCAGTATCTGGACACCATTTCTTGATCCGGTGTTCATGGAAAGGTGGTTTTCAAGCCCGTCCATTTATTATGTCGGTATTGTGCCTGTGCTGACTTTCATGCTTTTTGTTGGTCTTGTTCTCAACCTGAACTCAAAACGCGATAATCGCCCT
The DNA here is from genome assembly GCA_964580905.1 of uncultured Hyphomicrobiales bacterium. GTDB lineage: Bacteria > Pseudomonadota > Alphaproteobacteria > Puniceispirillales > UBA1172. The sequence goes on from CAZOLR010000023.1 coordinate 13,861, forward strand.
TTCGTGCTGACTCTCGGGCTGTTTCTGACAAGCTATATCGGCCTCGGGATAAGTATCTATCCGCTGATGATACCGCCGTCGATCACCATATGGCAGGCCGCTGCTCCTGATGAAAGTCTCCGGTTTCTGCTGGTCGGGGCATTGGTTCTGTTGCCTGTAATCATCGGGTATACGGCCTATAGCTACTGGGTATTCCGCGGCAAAACCAGATCAGGTGAAGGATACCATTGATGGTAAGATCACGTATCCATCAGTTGCTCTGGTTTATCGGCTTGTGGCTCGCCGGAGTTGCGAGTATCAGCGTTATTGGCCTTTTGATAAAATCGGTGCTGTGACATCCTCCTCTTTTGCTGAAAGACATCGGGACTTTTTTAATCCCATTTATAGCTCTGTCACACATATTATATATATGTGATAATCTCTATATTTCGGTAAAGAGGTATTGACTTGCGGGGCTCGTTTGTCATGATTATCAATACTATTGAGGGGGATTTTCATTCTGTTTTACCGTGTGGAAGCAATTTTGATTTTCATCTGTTGTCTTGGCGGTGTTGCTAAGGGAAGTGAAAATGTGCTTGCCGGCGCTGATATCGGTTATGGTGAATACCTCTCAGGTGAATGCGTTACCTGCCATCACAGTCAGGGCTTAAGTCAAGGTATTCCATCAATTACGGGGCTTGATCCTGCATCCTTTGTTTGGATCATGCGGGGGTATCGGGCCAAGGAAATTGATCATAATGTTATGCAAATGGTAGCTGGTCGACTTGACGATGAGCAGATTGCCTCACTTGCAGTGTATTTTGGTGGTTTGCCCGCTGCAGAATGATTGACACATGTGATTATTTGCATGTTTAACCGTTTTTATTTGTAAAAATCACCATATTATATTTTCATTAGGTAAATAATAACTCAAGGGAGGTTATTTTATGACTATTTCAAGAAGGCGATTTACGGGTGGTGTGCTGGCTGGTTCGACCATGCTTGCCATGCCATCACTGGCTTTTGGGGCTGCCCCAAAAGTGGTGGTTATCGGCGGTGGTGCAGGTGGTGCAACTGCGGCACGATATATTGCCAAGGACTCAAAGGGTGAAATCAATGTCACTCTGATCGAAGCATCCAAGCAGTATTACACCTGCTTTTTTTCCAACCTTTATCTTGGTGGTTTCCGGGATTATGGCTCAATCGGGCATACCTATGAAAAGCTTTCCTCTAATCATGGAGTGAATGTTGTTCATGAATGGGCATCTTCCGTGGATGGTGCGGCAAAGAAAGTTCATTTAGCTTCAGGGTCTTCTGTTTCCTATGATAAGCTTGTCATTTCACCAGGTATTGATCTTAAATACGACAGTGTAAAAGGGTATTCAGCTGAAGCCCAGACCCGCATGCCGCATGCGTGGAAATCTGGTACGCAAGTTCAGGTTCTTCGCGATCAGGTGCTGAACATGCGCAAGGGCGGAACCTTTGTGATGGTGCCGCCGCCCAACCCATATCGTTGCCCGCCTGGCCCGTATGAGCGTGTTTCCATGATTGCCCACCTTTTGAAGGAAACAAATCCAACGGCCAAGATCATCATTCTTGATCCGAAGCCGAAGTTTTCCAAACAGGGGCTCTTTATGGAAGGCTGGAACAAGCATTACGCTGGCATGATTGAATGGCTTGATCCGGATACCCATGGCGGCATTCTCAATGTGAATGCTGAAAAAATGGAAATTGAAACCGATCTTGATACATTCAAGGCGGATGCGGCATGTGTTGTACCGGCTCAGCGTGCCGGCGCTATCGCCATGGCCGCGGGGGTCAATGACGGCGACTGGTGCCCGATTGTTCCTGCCAGCATGGCATCACAGGCAGATGAGAATATCTATGTGCTCGGTGATGCTTCTGTTGCCTCGGCCATGCCAAAATCTGGTTTCTCAGCCAACAGCCAGGCCAAGGTTGCCGCTAACCATATTCGTGGTGCGCTGACCGGAAGCCGCGTTTATGAGCCTCGTTTTGCCAATACCTGCTGGTCCCTGGTGGCGACAAATGATGGCATCAAAGTCGGGGCCAACTATACTGCCGGATCTGAGAAGATTGACAAGGTTGATGGATTTATCTCCAAAAACGGGGAAGACGCTGATCTCAGGAAGACAACGTATGAAGAATCCATCGGTTGGTATAACGGTATCACCAGCGATATGTTCTCCTAAGATCTATAGATATCAATACGAAAAGGCGGCCACAGGCCGCCTTTTTTAGTGTTGTTTTACTCAATCAGGAAAATATCATGCCGAGATTTAATCCATGCCGATGACACGAACATTGCCCGGGTTTTTGGGGGCAATCTTGCCGGTTTTGGAGATATATTGTTCGGCCAGATCGTAGATGGCAGGGCCTTCTACATCTTCGCTGACCGAAGCCCATCCTCCGACAATATAGGTTTTATCTGCTTCGATTGGTGCGCCGGTGCTGATCATGCGCATATCACTGATGCGTTGCCCCATCTCTGCCTTGGGATTGCAGGTATAGCTGAACCCACCGACACGAACCATATCTCCACCCTGCTGGAAGAAGGGGTCTATATTAAAGAGATTGTCGCAGACATCTTCCATTATGTCTTTCAGCATCTTTCCGCTCATTTCATTGCGGTAAACGGAAGGATAACTCATGGATGTTTGGGTATAGAGATCGTCAATCGTGATCTCCTGCCCGGGAAGCAGTGTTGTTCCCCAACGAAAGCCCGGGCTGAGTGCGATTTCTGTGTCCCGCTCTTGCATGATTGCATCGCAAATGACGTCATCCCAGGTGCCGTTGAAATTGCCGCGACGGTAGAGCAGGGATTCTGCCTGGCCAATCACTCGGTTGCATTCCGCTTCGAAGGGTGCCCGTAATTCATCAATGTGATCCTTCATTTCCGGGTCAGCAGGTATGACATCTGAAAAAACCGGAATAAGTGTTGAACTCGCATCAACCACTTTTCCGCCTTCAACCTTCAGATCCACCCGACCGAGATACTTGCCGTGAGAACCTGAGGATAAAAGCAGTGTATCGTTTATCCGGATTGCCTCAGGGATGGCATCATGGGTATGACCGGTCAGGATGACATCGATGCCACTGATCATACGGGCGAGTTTCTGATCCACATCAAAGCCGTTATGTGAAAGCAAGACAACAACTTCCGCGCCGTCGTCTCTTGCGGCATCCACATTGTCCTGGATAACATCCGGCCGGATGCCAAAAGACCACCCTTCAACCAGATGGCGTGGGTTTGCTATAGGTGTATAGGGGAAATGCTGGCCGATAACGGCGATCTTGACTCCGCCCTTTTCAAAATAAGCCGTGCTTTCAAACACAGGTTCATCCCATTCGGTGTCAAAGACATTACCGCCAAGGAAGGGATACCCCATTTCTTCGATCAATTCCTCCACCCTGTCCTGACCAAAGGTGAATTCCCAATGCCCGACCATGGCATCAGGCTTCAGTAACTTCATGGCGGAAACCATATCCGCGCCATTAGTCTTCAGTGAAGTGTATGATCCCTGCCATGTATCACCGCCATCAAGAAGCAAAACGCGATCATCGCCTCTTTCGGCACGGATGGCCTTAATCAGGGTGGCGGTATGGTCAAGTCCGCCCAGTTTTCCGTATTCACGGGCAAG
>CAZOLR010000023.1:17598-20491 GCA_964580905.1 uncultured Hyphomicrobiales bacterium
GCCAGCATTGTCGCGGTCACTGAAGCCATCTGGAGAAATTCACGACGCGAACGCATGGCAGTATCCTTTCCGTAGTGCAAAGTCTTCTTTTTGAGATCAGGTCCGGTTTTTGATGACCTTGACGTCTGATTACTGTTTTTAGCAGCACAAACCCGTAACCTGTTCAAAACAAGCAAGGGCAAGATGGTTTTCCTGCCCTTGCCAACAACATTTCAACAGGCCATCAGGCATCAGTCATCTGGCGTGACGTCGATATCCCGGGCCTTACCAACAATCTTGATCGGCACATCGCAATTTGACATACAGGGATCGCCGTTGGTTACCTGCACATCAGGTCTTGGATCCGGCAACATGAAACCATTCCTGTTCGGCATTTCAATTGAACCGATATTTTCATGGCTCAATTCAAATTCATCATCGATGATATCATTCATATAAAGGAGATATGCGACGATCTGATAGGTTTCATCATGGGTAAGAGACTGGGATTCCCCGAATGGCATGGCCCTGTAAATGTAATCATACATGGTCGAGGCGTAGGGCCAGTAACTCCCCGTTGTCTTGACAGGATCGTGGCCGTCAAGCGAGTCAATGCCCCCAACCAATACCGGCCAGTTATCCACGCCTTCACCAAAATCACCGTGGCAGGCCGCGCATCGATCAGCGTAAATTTCTTCGCCATCAAAGGCCGTGCCTGATCCGACTGGTGCCCCCAGACCGTCTGGGCGGACATCAATATCCCATCCGGCCACTTGTTCCGGCGTTGCAATTTCCCCCAGATTAAAAGCTCTTTCACTGGCTCTGGCCATGGAAAAGGATAGCATCAGGCCAATAGTTACTATTATTGTGTATTTAACCAAGTCTGACATTGTCTACCTTCCCGCTTTTGTTTACCAGCCAGGTGGCAATGGCATTGTTGTGATAAACAGAATTGACGCCACGGACATTCTGCAGATCCTGAATGGTGGGCTGAACATAGCCTGTTTCATCCATAGCCCGCGATTGCACCAGCAATTCTTCGCCGTTCCATTCGAATGGCATGGTGAACCTTGTCAGGCATTTTTCCATGACAGGGCCGTGCAATTCAGCTGTTCTCCAGTTGCGGCCACCATCAAGCGAGACATCGACACGGGTGATTTTGCCGCGCCCAGACCAGGCCAGACCGCGCAGTTGGTGCACGCCTTTCTGCAATACTGGCTTTTCCGGGCTCGGGCTTGTCACAACAGATTTGGCATCCATAACCCATGTGAACATTCTGGCGTTACCATCGGCCATGAGGTCAGTGTATTTTGAGGTTTCCTCACGTGCCATGTAAGGCATATCACCAAATTCAAGGCGGCGAATCCATTTGACCCACATATTGCCTTCCCAGCCCGGTACAACAAGCCGTGCAGGATATCCCTGTTCCGGTCTCAGAGCTTCCCCGTTCATGGCCCAGGCGATCATACAATCATCAAGGACTTTCTCTATCGGAATGGATCTGTTCATTCCGGCGGAGTCTCCACCTTCGGCCAGCACCCATTTGGCGTTCGGCTTCATGCCTGTTTCGCGCACAAGATCCGACAGCCGGACGCCGGTATATTGCACGTTATGCACCATGCCAAAAGTGAACTGGCATCCGTTCAGCTGTGCGCCTCTCCATTCCATGCCGCCATTTGCCGCGCATTCCAGAAAATAAAATTTATTGACCTGGGGAAAGCGTTTGAGATCTTCGAGGGTGAAGATCATCTCACGATCAACAAGCCCGTTAATCATCAACCGGTAATCTGAAGGAATAACCTCAGGAACGCCTCCGTGATGACGTTCAAAGCAGAGCCCGTTTGGGGTCACAAAACCTTCAAGATCCTGCAAGGGCGTAAAATTGACCGAGGACTCGGTGCTTGCGGTGAGCCATTCCACGTTTCTGCGGATAACATGGCTTTCGAACTCGGATGGCATGCCGTAAGGATTGGCGTCAACCCCGGCGCCCAGATATGGTGTCCATTCCGACACATTTGGTGGCAGATTTGCCGAATTCGATTCAGAACCCATCGCAAGTTTTGTCGCGCCGGCAACACCCATTGCCGCGGTCCCGCCCAAGAGCGCGCGGCGAGAAACATTTACATTTGGCTGCTTTTCTTTTTTCATCTATCCCCCCTAAATTTTATTCAGGTCTGAATTGACTTAGTTAAGCTTGATTTTCTTTTTGAGAGTGAATTCCTCGCCGGTATCTTCCACCCACAAAAACTCAAATGTTCCGGCTTCTGTCACCTTGAAAGGAAAGAGAAGATACGGGTTCTGGGAAATCGACGGTTTGATGTCGACGCTGAAGAAGGTTTTGCCATTGAATTTGGCTTCAAACCGGCTGATTATTTTCTTTGGGATGGTGTTCCCGTCACCGTCGACAACGCGGCCACTGTGCATGGGGTGACGGATCAGTGTTTTGATCTCGATCACTTCATCTTTGTCTGCTTTCTTGGGGACTTTAACCCGGGGTTTAACGTCGCTCATTTGTATATCCTCCTTAACCGCCACATCCGCCGATGGTTACCTTAACCGTGGTTTCCGCCCGGGCAAAACTGCCATTGCTCAATGCAGCAAGGACATAGACATTCTGGGTTTTGGAAAGCCGCATACGTGTGGATCCGTAACAGGACCCCATAGCAGGAGTGAAGTGGAACTGAGCCACATCCGGTTCCGGATTCCCATCCGCAAAGATATAGACCGTTTTGACATAATCATCATCGGTCATCGGGCTTTCGACCTCGAAGGATAACTTGACCTGATTGCCGTTTTCAGCGATTTCCGGCATATCGAGACTGATAATATCGCCGGATGCGTCGCTGCCATTTGTTATGCTTGCTATCCGTCCTGACACGGCATCAACCGTTGCAAATGCAGTGCCCGGTAGCGC
>CAZOLR010000023.1:20591-31453 GCA_964580905.1 uncultured Hyphomicrobiales bacterium
ATAAACAGTATCTCGTCACATGCAGGTTATTGCAAATGTTATAGGTTTAATATGCAATATTTTATATATGGGAAAGGGCGGCTAACCCTTATTATTGGGTGGTATTGGCATATTCCGACAGTTGCCACCAGAACATTTCCGCGCCGCCATAGCCGGATATGCGCCCCGTTTCAACGCCGTTTTCAAGAATAATAAACGTCGGCGTTCCCGGTATGGGGTCGATAATCTCAATATCATCAGGGATTGCTGATCCAAATTCCAATCGGGTAAGAGGCAGGGTTTCCGCATAGGTTGATTTATCATAAACCGAACCTACCTCCCGTTCCCATGCCATACAGTAAGGGCAGTGATCAGAAGTAAACATGATAAGGGAAAGTTTGGCCATCCCGGGTTTCGGTAGTCCGATCAGCATGATCCCAAGAGCAATCGGATACAGATGACGCAAAAAATCAAAATTAAGATGAGGCCGGGGGAGAAAATAATGTGCTGTCTGCATACATCTGTTCTCTGTTTCTGATCACAATATCCGGGCAAATGAGCTGAGTTCTTTGCCTGATCTCTGGTCTTGACTGTCGGAAGCCAGATTGAGATTCGTCCGACAGGCAATATGGATGATATTTGATATTTGGGGGCTTGCCAGCGAATAAATCACGTGTCGTGATTTCCGCTCGTTTCGAACCACCCCTGCTGACCTGAGCACTGACAACTGTTGCGATACCATATATTGCTTGAGGTCAAGAATTTCACACAACTCGCTGACGGTTTGAGGTTTTTTCATCAACGCCATGCAAATGGACAATCTTGTAATATGCGACAGAGCATGAAACAATTTTATGGCATCATGATTAATTTCTGAATGATGCGTTATGTCGTTTTCCATTGTTTTGCGCCGCATTGATGGGGGTTAATTCTGACTTCAGGCAAAAGTTTTGCCACGAATGGTCTGCTCAAGCCAGTTGCCGGAACTTTCGAAAAAATTATCAGGGTCCATGTTCATAAAACCGTCCCCTGGCTGCCAGTTGGCGGGTGTGGCCAGGCTGTTATCCTGGGTTTCAATGAGTGCCCGCTGAACGCGCAACAACTCGTCAATAGACCGGCCAACATGCATCGGGTAGTGAATTAAGGACCGAATAACCTGATCCGGGTCGATGAAAATACATGAACGAACCGTTGCGGTGCTCGTCTGAGAGCCGTCAATCATCTGGTAGGCCCGAGCGATTTCCATCGATACATCCTCAATAATAGGGAAATCGATGGAAACTTCAAATTGTGCATTTATCCATTCAATCCAGTTTCGATGAGAAAAAATACTGTCTATCGAAAGGCCGAGCAATTGCACGTTGAGGTCATCGAACGCATCTTTGCGTTCGCTCAGGCTGATAAATTCTGTTGTGCACACAGGCGTGAAATCAGCCGGGTGACAGAAAAGAAGCACCCATTGGCCGCTGAAGTCACTAAGTTTGATATCACCCTTGGTTGAACGGGCAGCAAAATTCGGGGCCTTTTTTCCTATCAGGCTGTATCCAGAATTAGCCGTTTCATTATTTTGCATTTCTGTATCTTTTCAATGTTTCTTCAAACCTGATTTGTATCACTTCAGTGATAATATGACAAATTGGATCTGGCGGGTTGGCGGGCAGGTCATTACGGCCGAATAGCTGTATATTTTCCGCAATTGCCAGAAAAGAGCACGTTTAAAAACGTTTTTTATTGTCATAAGAAAACTTTCTGATTATCTGTTATATGTTATTTTTTACATGTTACGCAAAATTAGATGTGATTTTGGGAGATTTGTTATGCGTTATCTTTATCTTGTTATTGCCGTGTTGTTCTCTTTTCAGGTTGCTGCTGCTGAACATACTATCGAGATGCTGAACAAAGATGATAATGGCAACAAAATGGTGTTCAGCCAGGAATTGCTGAATATCGATGTTGGCGATAGCGTGACATGGGTTGCAACAGATCGTGGCCATAATGTCGAAATGGTTGCGTCACCAAATGACATGGAACTCAAGTCCAAAGTGGGCAAGGATGTGACCGTAAGCTTTGACACCCCGGGCATCTACTACTATTGGTGCACGCCACATAAAGGTATGGGGATGATCGGTCTTGTTGTGGTAGGGGGCGACACCTCAAACATGGATCAGATCCAAAAAGCCAAAGCCATGGGCAAAAGCAAGAAAAAGCTGAAAGCTTTGTTGGGTGAGCTCTAATTCAGGGTTTCGTTTAAGGCCCTGGACCAGATTTTAAGCCCGCCTGCTTCTTCAGGGTTAAATCAGGTCTGGTTATGTGTGGTGCTGTTCTGCGGGAATTACGCCAGGCCCAGCATTTCACGCGCTTTGATAGCTGTTGCGACAGGCCGGTCATATTTGGCACATAAATCCACCACCCGCTTAACCAGCGCGGCATTTGATGGCGCCAGCGTATTTCTGTCCATGCGAATATTATCTTCAAGGCCGGTTCTGGCATGGCCGCCTGCCTTGACGCACCATTCGTTGACTTCAATCTGGTGTCGGCCGATACCGGCGGCGCACCATTCACTTTCCGGCAGCAACCTTGCCATGGTCTTGACGTAATAATCGAACACATCCTTGTCGGCAGGCATGGCGTTTTTCACTCCCATGACAAATTGCACATAGACCGGAGGGGCAAGCCTGCCGTCTTTCTGCATGAGAGCAGCCTGATGGATGTGTGAGAGATCAAAGGCTTCAACTTCAGGCTTGATGGTATGGCGTTTCATCTGCTCCGCCAGCCAGTCAACAAGATCTGGCGGGTTTTCGTAAACGCGATTGGGAAAGTTATTCGAACCAACCGTCAACGACGCCATGTCGGGCCTCAAGGGCAGCATCCCCCCACGTTCCTTGCCTGCCCCTGAACGTCCACCGGTGGAGAATTGAATAATCATCCCTTTGCAATGCTTTTCTATTCCTTCTTTGAGACGGCCGAACTTTTCAGGGTCACTTGAGGGCGTTTCATCATCATTCCGGACATGGGCATGGCAGATGCTGGCGCCAGTTTCAAACGCGGCATGTGTGCTTTCTATCTGCTCTTCGACCGTGATGGGAACAGCCGGATTCATGGATTTGCGTGGCAGGGAGCCGGTGATGGCAACACAAATGATGCAGGGTTTTTTCGTTGTTGGGGATGTCATGTCGGATTGCCTTCATCTGGGCTCATGATTGATCCATTACGGAGGTGTATAAGGGTAAGATTAACTCTTCCCTAAACGTCTTTGCAAATGATCTGTCCGTTCAGCCCTGATAGTTCTCAATATCTTGAACTGAGGAATAATCAATCCGCCGGGAGGGTTTAGATATTTTCCGAAAATTAGGCTTGGCAAGCCGGATTTTTGATTTAGATTTCTTACCGATCCCCAATACATTTCAGGGGCAGATCAAGACTTTAGGGCACTGCCATGTCATCAACGGGATTATTAGCACCACCTCGGCCAGGGTCTCCTCCGTTACAGGCCAATTTTTTATGTTTTCTGGCGGCCTTGGCCTGGTCTTTTGGTTTCCCCGCAGGCTCCAGTCTTATGTCCTCATGGGACCTGCTGACCTTGCTGATGATCCGACTTGTTCCAAGCACATTCGTGTTGATCGGCATATGGTTCATCATGGAGGGCCGGATCAGCCTTGATCGTCGGTTATGGTCAGAGGGGATGATCATAGGCGGGGTAGGTTTCGGCCTTGGCACGTCGCTTCTTCTCTATGGTCAGCAGATCTCCAACCCGGTTACCCCTGCGATTGCGGCCGCGATGATGCCTGTTATGGGAGCGGTTTTAGAAGTCTTGCTCGATGGAAGACGAATACGCTTTCTTCTTGGTGCGGGGTTGATCTGCGCCATCGCCGGAGGTTTGATGGCGGCCGGGGTCAGATGGCAGGCCTATGATATAGGTGTCGGCTTTCTCTTCTGTCTTCTGGCAACAATGTTGTATGCCTGGGCAACCCGCGCGACAAACAAGAGACTTGATCACCTGTCTTCCATGGGGCAGACAACAATAACCCTTGCCGGAGCCGGGGTATTTGTCAGTTGTATCTGGATTATCACCGCTTTCATTTCTCCGCAGGACATCAGGATTGGCATAATAAGTCAGGATACACTGGTCACTCTTTTCACCTTTTCCATTCTTTCTGCGGCGATTTCCCAGCCTCTCTGGATTGCCGGTGCCCGTGGTCTTGGCGTTGCGCTGGCGTCTTTCCACCTAAACGCTGTTCCCGTCTATGTGATGGCCATCATGGTGTTCGGCTATGGCGGCGAATGGGACAAAACAAGGCTGGCCGGGGCCGTGGTCGTCGGTATTGGTGTCCTTCTTGCCCAGCATCAACCGAGGCCCCGGGGATAAAAATAATTTCTCAGGCGTTAATTATTTCTTCATCCGGGTCGTGGTATTGATCTTAAAGTATCAATTCGCCCGCTTAAGGATATAAGCGCCATGAAAATGTTTTCCGCTGGAACCCTCTGGATTGCTGGTTTTTTGTTGGCGTATCCGGTTTATGCAAACATTGATACGTGCCGCATTCTTTGTGATGCCAACTGGCTTGCGGAGGTTGAGGTGGCAGAATTGCGCGATATTCTGGAAGGTGAGGCGCAGAGCGAGATTAATGGCCGTGATGATTTCGACTGGACGCCGCTCCATCTTGCGGCTCGATGGAGCAGGGCTGAGGTGATTGAGGTGCTGATCCATGCGGGTGCACGGCTTGACGCGGTAACCGAATTTACCGGCCAGACCCCGATGCATTCCGCTGTTGCGTCGGGGCAGGTTCAAAATATGGAATCCCTGATTCTGGCTGGTGCCAGTATCGAATCCCGGTGCCTGAAAGGAGGAACTCCTCTGCATTGGGCTGCACAGCATGGATCTGTTCAGATCATGGGAAAACTTATTGACGCCGGCGCAATGCTTGAGGCGCGCGATCAAAGAGGATACACCCCATTGCACTGGGCGGCGAAAAAAGGAACACCAGACAAGCTCCATCTGTTGATTGAAGCGGGGGCAAACATGAAGGCGCGCACCGGCGCAGGCCAGATGCCAGGTGATCTTGCAACTGCCAATCATCGCGTTCACGGATCGCTTGTGTATTGGAAGCTGCATGATGCCCGTTTTGATTGATGCTTTTATGCCCCCTGACCTGAACCAGGGGACGTATTGCATTTAGACGACATGCCCAACTTATTATTCAACAGGTATTTCCAGCCATCTCTTTCATTTATTGCTCTTGCCCTGACATCATGCAAATTCTCCGGATTTGTCCTGACTGCAGGATCAGAAAGACCTGATAGAGTTTCCGTTTATGATGGCCATGATCTTTCCAGTTCCGGGATTGATGATGTTTCTTCCGTCCATGTCGAAGAAAAGCAATCAGATCCGCCTGCTGTCATTAAGGAAACGTTTCCCTTTGAAATTCCGGAACTTGCACCTCCAACCTTGCTGCCGATATCAGGTTATGTGCAGTCCTTGTCGTCGCCACATGTTATCAAAAGCGGAGCCGTTTTTGTTGACAGTGATGGTAATGGTGAAAACAGCGCGGGTGATATTTTCATCGATGCAACGAGGGAAGAGGGATATTTTTCAGGATTTATTCCGCACGATAAGATTGACAGGCCTCTTCTTGCCTTCATCGAGGAGCCGGGTGAGACGGAAACAGTTACAACCACATTGCGTGCACCTGCTGGCAGCAGTGTAATTTCTCCATTAACAGAATTGTTGGTTGGGGCAGAACTATCTCCGGCAGAAATCAGCGAGATACTTCATTTACCGTATAATATCGATATCACCCAGTTTGATCCGTATCATATGAACGAAGACCCGGCGTTCAGTTGCAGGGTTCTTACCGCAGGTCAGATCGTTGAAATGGTGATCGCAACGAATACTCCTGATCTTATCATGACTGTCAAAGATGCTATTTCCGGGTATGATTTGTGCTCAACGTTCATGCCATTAATGGGTGAGGACGAAAGCCATGTAAAAGCATTCGCCTATGACTCCCCGGATTTGAATGAAGTGAATATGGATAGTGATATTGACGTCATGGCCATGGCTGAAACAATGGCCGATGCGATGGCTGAAGTTATCTGAACACCAATATCTCCATAGGAAAGATTGGTCTTAAGATGGGCTGTTATTTATCCGCTTATGATCTATTTCGGCTAATAGGGATTTAACATCGGAATAGGTTCATGCGTTTTCTTGTCATCTTTTTGGCGTTGGTTTTACCAAACATAGCTGTTGCTGAAAATCTGAGGGCTGTTATTTCGGATTTTTCAGCAAATGTTGTCTTCATGCGTCACGCGCTTGCTCCGGGTTACGGAGATCCGGCAGATTTCAAAATCGATGATTGCACAACCCAGCGCAATCTCGATCATCAGGGACGAAGGCAGGCAAGGGAAATCGGGCAGACCCTCCGAATGGAAAGGATCGTATTTGATCGGATTCTTTCAAGCGAATGGTGCCGGTGCAAAGATACAGCAGAAGAGCTGGGCCTTGGTGAATGGGAGAGCTTCTCTGGTCTGAATTCTTTTTTTCAGGGTTACGTTGACAGGGCAGAAACTCTTGCACAACTTGAAAAAAATCTGGCCTCTCTTTCCCCTGATGGCCTTGTCCTGATGGTCACGCATCAGGTTGTGATAAATGCTGTCACAGGCGTTTCTGTCGCAAGCGGCGGCATTGTCCTTTATAACACGTCAACCGGTCAGTCTCGTCACATAGGTACGCTGACCAACTAGCTCCGGCACATCATCTCTTCAGATAATGTTTTAGGGCCCATTCTTATCTTTAAGGAAGAGTGGGCATTATTCATCCGGCGTCTATATTCTTAATTTTTTTCCTTGATGGACAGCATAATTGCTCAATTCTCCGGGGTAGGCTCAGGGGTATTTTGTTCAGTGTCCGCTTATGGATGCGAGCCGCTTTCATGGTTTCTGCGGTATCACGATAAACTCGATAAGGAGAGATACCATGGTACAAAAAATTACCTCTTTAGACGAACTCTGGCCGGTTCCTGAAACTCCCCGAAATCTTTTCTACATGTCAGAAGGAGGGGTGAAGTTTACGATCTTTGATTTCAGACCCTTTGATTATTTGTCGACGCAGTTTGCCCCTGATGACAATCCCTTCGTCTTCCTTGGCGGGGAGAGCCGGAATATTGTTTACGGTAATGATACATTCAATCGCATGTATGGCTATGGCGGTGATGATATTCTTCACGGCGGAGACAGTCTTGATATCGTTTTTGGCGGCAGCGGCAATGACAGGCTCTGGGGCTATGACGGGAATGACAAACTTCATGGCGGGACCGGCAACGATATGATCAATGGCATGGATGGTGATGACTTTATTACCGGGGGACATAGCAACGATCTTCTTTCCGGCGGTAAAGGAGACGATACGATCCATGGCGGCTATGGGAATGATTTTATTCAGGGTGGAGAGGATGACGACATCCTCTATGGTTTCGACGGGATTGATGTCATTACCGGAAATAGCGGCGATGATATTATCTTTGGTGGCCGGGGTGGTGACTTCATTTACGGCGATGCAGGCACGAATGTAATCACTTCAGGCGAAGGAAAGGATCTGATCTTCGTTCAGATGGGAGATGAGACTCATCTGGTGACAGATTTTACATCAGATGACAATCTTGCCTTCATAATTAACGATGAAAGAGGGTTGAGCATTGACGAGATCCTTTTCCAACTTGATATCCGGTGGGAGATCGGGCAGTACCAGGATACGGTCACTGACACCAATGATGTTAATATCGACGATACAATCATCTATCATCGGCTCGGAACGGAAACGCAGGTGGATGACCTTGTGGTGGTTGTGCTGGAAGATTACAGCGTGCCGCTCACTGTAGAGGATTTTGCTGTTTTCTGAGTGGTGATTTGAGATGAGAGCCGTCTCCGTTAATCCCTGAGCGGAGGCGGTTTTTTTATCCCCGGATTATCCTTTTTTAAGGCATAGGGATAGTTTCCATAAGAAGCACTTTCAATTACGCATAGCCAATCCCCCCAAAGCAGAGATATAAGGAAAGAGACAATACGGGAGAGCTGGCCGTATGCCCGGTTCCATTTTGCGTCAGTCTCGGGAAAGGGTGCTATGCAAGATCAATCTGAAGAGGCAGGCAGCCGTCGTGGCGGCTTCCGTGCCTGGATAATCTGGGGGCTTGCGGCGGTTGCTTTCGGGTATGCCTTCATCCATCGGGTAGCCCCCGGCGTGATGGTACAGGACCTGATGGCTGATTTTGCCCTTGGAGGGGCAATGCTGGGGGTTTTGTCCGCTCTCTATTTCTATCCATATGTTTTGCTTCAAGTACCCTTGGGTGCGGCCTTGTCGCATATAGGGACCAGATTTATCCTCACCGGGGCGCTCAGTCTTGCGGCAATGGGGTCCGTCATTTTCGGCCTCGCGGAAAGCCCCGGCATGGCGTATCTCGGGCGGGTTATGATCGGTATCGGTTCAAGCGTGGGCTTTTTGGGGTCACTCGCGTTGGCCGGGGCCTGGCATGCCCCGGACAGATTTGCCTTTCTTGCGGGTTTCACCATGTTTTTTGGCATGATGTCCGGGGTATTCGGGCAGGGCCCTCTTGCCGTACTGGTTGAAACCTTCGGCTGGCGGATATGTATGATCATGCTTGGTGTGGCTGGTGCTGTTCTGGCTGTTCTTGTCTATGGATTTGTCCGCAACACACCAAGGGCCCGGGGCGGTTTTCAGAAAAAGACTTCTCTTGCTGCCGCATGGGCGGAAACGAAAACAAGCCTTAGTCTTGTCATGCGTTCACGCAAGGTCTGGGCGATAGCCTTTGTTGCGGCGACCATGTCCGGGCCGATGCTGACACTTGGTGCGCTCTGGGGCACGCCTTACCTTATGGCGGCATATGAGCTCAAACGTTCTGAGGCGGCGGGGCTTGTCTCGTTACTGCTGATCGGGTGGGCGATCAGCGCGCCGTTGAGTGGCCGCATCTCTGACCGGATGGGCCGGCGTAAGCCAATTCTGGTGCTGGGATCGGCCGGGCTTGTTGTGATGGTTGGCCTGCTGGTTGTTCTGCCTGATCTGACTCTTTTGCCGACCATTGCACTTCTTGTCATGGTGGGTATTTTTGGCGCCGCCATGACGTCCTGCTTTGCGCTGGTAAAGGAAGTCATGCCAGATAATCTGGCCGGGGCCGCAGTGGGTATTGTCAATTCCCTTACCGTCGCATCAGGCGCGGTGCTGCAACCGATTGTGGGGCTGGTGCTCGATCTGACATGGAAAGGTGAGTTGACGGACGGCGCCAGAATCTATGTTCCGGCGGATTATCGTCTGGCTTTCGGGGTTATCCTTCTTTCATGTATCCTGGGCCTGATTACGGCGTTGCGTCTTCCTGAAGCGAAAACAGATAGTAAGGCAAATTGAAGACCGGAAAGTTGATAAAATGACGGGCGGCTATCTTGACATCGATGATGATACCCGGCGCCTGGCCCGGGATAATTTTCTCACCCGTGAAGGATATGGCTCAGTCAAAGTCACGGCACTTCCTTCGGATGCCTCGCCGCGACGCTACTATCGCCTCGAAGGGTCCGGGCTTATGCTCCTTGAAGAGATCCCCGGATCTCCTGATTTTGATGCTTTCCTCACGATATCCTCGCATCTCTGCTCGCTTGGATACTCTGCTCCCCATGTAAAGGCCCATGATGCCGAAGCCGGGCTTGCCCTGATTGAAGATTTTGGTCAGATGACCTTTACCCGCGCACTTGATGAAGGAATGAAACCTTCTGAGCTGTATTCACGCGCGGTTGATCTTCTCATAAGTCTTCATAAGCATCCTGACGCCACCAGATGTGATCTGCCATTTTTTGATGCGGATATTCTGCGCGATGAACTAACAGTCTTTGCGGACTGGTTTGCACCGGAAATTCTTGGTCAGGATAATGGCGTCGCTGATTTAACCCGTTTCCGGGATGAGTTTCTGTCGTTATGGAAAAAACCTCTCAGCCTGCATAACAACGGAAACACCACGCTGACCTTGCGGGATTTTCATGTGGATAATCTGATGCTGGTTGCGGACAGGGAAGGGGTAAGGGCTTGCGGCATTCTTGACTTTCAGGATGCGTTGACAGGCTCTCCTGCCTATGACCTTCTTTCCATGCTGCAGGATGCACGGCGCGATTTGCCCGATGATCTGGAAGAGATCATGATCCGACGCTACCTTGATGCGTTCCCCGGTCTCGACCACACTGATTTTATGGCCGGGTACTGGCGTCTGGCGGCGCAGCGTCATTTGCGTATTGTCGGTGTTTTTGTCCGCCTCGCGAGGCGCGACGGAAAGCCCGGGTATCTGCAACATATGCCCCGGGTTCTTGCACAGGCGAGAAAAGCGCTCAGCATGGCGGGGCTTGTTGAAATAGAAGCCTTTCTTGAAAAACATCTCGATACCTGGTGGAATTGGCCCCGTTAGGGGCGTGATATCAGGCACTAAATTTACCCGGACGGGTAGGTTTCTGTTGCCCTTCGGATAATTGTTTCCATCTGTTTTCTGTCTATAATGTATTTTCATGCAGATAAGAATTGGTCGTGAGATCCGATCTGCATAAATTCAATTCCCCAAATTTTATCAGGAGATATTCATGGGCCTTCTCAGCGCCATTTCCGGCGGTCTGACCGGCATGGTTTCTGCCCGTTCGCAACCTTCATCTGATCTGGTGAGTTCCGCTGCGCGGCTGGTGGATGAGCTCTATACCACCGATGATGAAAGGCTCGATAAAAAGGCAATTCTGGCTCGTATTACGCAGGAAGCTGACCGCTTGCAAACAAATGTCAATCTTGCCGAAGCAAAGCATCGTTCTCTCTTTATCGCAGGATGGCGGCCTTTCATCGGATGGAT
>CAZOLR010000024.1:0-5967 GCA_964580905.1 uncultured Hyphomicrobiales bacterium
GTGACGCCGCATCTCTGGCGGCAGGGCCGTCATTATCCGGCCAATTATACCGCCATGGTCCAGTTGCTCGGGGATCGTGAAATCAGCATTGCCATGGCCTTCAACCCTGCCGAGTTTTCCAACAATATCTCTTCAGGTGTTCTGCCCGATACGGTGCGAAGCTATATTCATGACGGCGGCACCATCGCCAATGTGCATTTCGTTGCCATCCCGTTTAACGCATCGGCCCCACAAGCTGCGATGAAAGTTGCAGATTTTCTTCTCTCGCCTGAGGCCCAGTTGCGCAAAGCCGACAGTTCCGTCTGGGGAGATCCGACGGTACTGGCCATGTCCAGATTACCGGCAGCGGACCGGGCGGCGTTTGATGCGCTTCCGCGCGGCATCGCAACCCTGACCGAAGCTGAGCTGGGCAAAAGCCTGGCTGAACCGCACCCATCCTGGATTCCCCTTATAGAAGAGGAGTGGCAGAAACGCTTTGCCAGCGGCAATTAGAAAATCCATACGAAGGGCAGAGGGCAGATGCGCGGGATAATCATGGCTGTTCTTCTCCTCCCTATCATGGCAGGGGTTACAGGGGTGGTGCTTCCGGCCTTCGGGGTGCTGCCATCCCTTGGCCGGATCGATCCGGGCCTTGATGCGTTTGCTGAGCTTCTGCAAGTGCCGGGGATTGAGGCATCGATCTGGCTTACCCTTCGTACGGGCCTGATTTCAACGGCTCTCGCCACCGTCATTGCAGTTCTGCTGCCGGGGCTTTTGTTCCAGTCGCGGGGATTTGGTCTGCTCCGGCGATATCTGGCGCCTGTTCTTTCCCTGCCCCATGTTACCATGGCGGTGGGTCTTCTCTTTTTGCTCCAGCCCAGTGGCTGGCTGATCCGTCTTGTCTCTCCGGCGCTCACGGGCTGGACGAGGCCACCCAATCTTGCGCTGGTTCCGGATGAAGCGGGGTTGGTGCTGATACTTGGACTCATGGCCAAAGAGGTCCCTTTTCTTGTGCTGATGGTGCTCTCGTCACTGGGGCAGATCAACACCATCCCTTTGATGACATCTGCCCGGAGTCTCGGCTACGGCAAGATGACATCCTGGATACTGGTTGTTCTGCCTCAACTGTGGCCACGGTTGCGTCTGCCGGTGCTGATTGTCATGGTGTTTTCGCTGTCTGTTGTTGATATGGCTGTCGTGCTTGCCCCGGGCACGCCGCCTCCCCTGGCGGTGCGGGTGCTGCGCTGGTATCAGGACCCTGATCTGAGCATGAGATTTCTGGCCTCGGCCGGCGCGTTAGTCCAGCTGGGCCTGTCGGTTTTGGGGTTTGTTGTCTTGCTGGGGCTGGAGAAAACCGCCGCCCGGGCAGGCCGGTGGCTCTCATTCCGTGGGGTAAGATATATCAGGTGGCGAAATGTTTTCCGGCATGGCACATCGGCGATACTGCTGGTGGCGGGGATTCTTCCCTTCGTGTTGGCGCTTCTCGGGTTATTCTCCGCCCTGATCTGGTCGGTGGCAGGTGTGTGGCGTTTTCCTGATGCCCTGCCCTCTTTCCTGACCTTACGTTACTGGCTTCAGCTGGAAGGGGGTCTCGGGCTTGCCCTGATGGAAACAGTGCTGATCGGAGGCATATCCGCCTTTCTTGGCGTGGTGCTGGTCATCATCTGGCTTGAGGCGAAACCTGCCCGGGCAAAGATTGCCGAAGAGCTGATTTTCATGCCCCTGCTGATCCCGCAGATCGGTTTTCTGTTCGGGCTGCAGATCATCCTGCTCTGGCTTGGTCTGGATGGCCTGCGATCGGCGTTGATCTGGGCCCATCTATTATTTGTTTTTCCCTATGCCTGGCTGACGCTGGCGCCATCCTGGCGGGCGTATCCCCGGGAATGGGACATTCTTGCCGCCACCATGGGCAAATCCTGGCCTCAACGGTTTTTCCTCATCAAGATCCCGCTTTTGCTGACCCCGATCCTGACGGCCTTCGCCATCGGATTTTCGGTCAGCGCGGCGCTCTATCTGCCCACGATTTTTGCCGGCAATGCCCGGATCCTGACGCTAACGGTGGAAGCGGTTACGCTTGCCACCGGCGCCGGACGCCAGCCCCTCGGAGTTGCCACCGGCCTTCAGATGCTGCTGCCTTTCATGGTCTTCGTGCTGGCAGGGGCGGTCAGTCACTGGCGGTTTCGCCGGTTTTCCGGTATTTCCTGAACTAAAGCAGGTCCTATAATTTTTACGCAAGATACCTTGCTCTTCCCGGCCCTTGGCGGTATAACCGTGCCAATTCATACATCATCACATGTAAAGCGCTGCGTTCCTGCGGCGGCTTTTCCCATATTCAGGAGACAGATATGCCATCACCTTTTGACGGAAAGACCATTGCCATTCTTGTTGGTAGCGGATTTGAAGAAAAACCTTTTGTTGCCCTCCAGCGTGCGCTGACGGCGGCTGGTGCGAAGGTGAAAGTGATTTCCCGCGATACCGGCCTGACCAATGGCTGGGCGGATGGTGCCTGGGGTCTTTCTTATCCTGTTGATGGGCATATTTCCGAAACACTGGCGGTGGATTACGATGCTCTTGTCGTGCCTGACGGCAAGCGGCATGTCGAAATTCTGCTGAACGAAGCGCACGCCAAGCGCATCACATCAGCATTCGTCCGTGAACATGTGCCCTCGCTTTTTATCGGCTCAGGGATGGGGCTGGCACAGGAATGCGGGCTCTCTCTTTCAGAAATTCCGGAAGAAATCACCACCATGGATGCGTTTGTGCTGGCACCTGCCGGGGGTGATACCGAAGAGATTATGGTTGCATTCAACGCCGTTATCATGAACGCTTCAGCTGAGGAAGCCGCTGCCTGAGGGCTGTCATGTCAACGCAAGCCAGACTGCCATCTCCATGTATCAGCATTTGCCAGATCAATCCTGTTGATGGCCAGTGCCTCGGCTGTTACCGGACGCGTGATGAGATAGCGGCCTGGCCGCGGCTTACCACAGGTGAGCAGATGCAACTGCTTGATCAGCTGCGGGACAGGCGGGCTGAACACACCGGACGAAAGAGAAGGCCGACAAGGCGGGTTTCAACACATGGATAAGGTATCAGCCGATAAATTTTCCGGTCTGCTGGCCGAAAAGGGCGTCATCCTTGCCGATGGCGCCACAGGCACCAATTATTTTACGCTCGGGCTTGAAACCGGCCATCCGCCGGAATTCTGGAATATTGAACGTCCTCAGGATGTCCGTGATCTGCATCGACGCTTTCTTGAGGCGGGTTCTGATCTCATTCTGACAAACTCTTTTGGCGGGACACGTTACCGGCTCAAACTTCACGCCGCCGAAGCGCGGGTGAATGAACTCAACACCGCGGCGGCAAGACTTGCCCGGCAAGCCGTCTCGGAACTTCAGGACAAGGCGGGCCGGGATGCCCTGGTCGCCGGGTCCATGGGCCCGACCGGTGAATTGTTCGCCCCTCTGGGTGCGCTTGATCATGAAAGCGCGGTGGCAGCCTTCACCGAACAGGCCGAAGCTCTCGCCGAAGGCGGGGTCGATCTCCTGTGGATTGAAACCATCTCTTCGCTTGAAGAGGTCGACGCTGCCATGAATGCAGCAAAGGCCGTGGGTCTGCCATTTGCCGCAACCATGACCTTTGATACAGCCGGTAAATCGATGATGGGTGTTGAGCCGAAGGATTACGCCCGCCATGCCCATGAAGGCGGGGCGACCGCCGTCGGGGCGAATTGTGGCGTCGGCCCGGCTGAGCTGATGCATTCCGTTATGGGTATGCGTGATGTTGATGGCGTCAGGCTGATCGCCAAGGGGAATTGCGGGATACCCGAATATCGCGACGGGTCTATCCACTATCACGGGTCACCGGAACTGATGGCAAAATATGCTGTGCTGGCCCGTGACGCTGGTATGGCGGTCATTGGCGGCTGTTGCGGGACAACACCTGAACATATTTCCGCGATGCGCCGGGCGCTCGATGAAACCCCGCCCCGGGGCCCTGCGGACAGAGCCAGACTTGAGGCCGAACTGGGGCCGGCCTGGGCAGGAATTGCCGATCAGAAAGAGGGCCGTTCCGGTCAGGGCGCCCGCCGGGGCCGCCGCCGCCGCTAGTCACGGCCGGCAATCACAGCCCTGCCTGAAAAGTCTTTCTTGCCAATCCCGGCCAGCCGTGCATACTCCGCGCCGTGGACTGGGGATCAGGCTGACTTGGAAAAGGGTTTATCATGCATATCTACCGCACTCATACCTGTAAGGATCTGCGCCTTGATGATGTAGGCAGGGAAGTTCGTCTATCGGGCTGGATTCACCGCAAGCGTGATCATGGCCAGCTTGTCTTTATCGATCTGCGGGATCACTACGGGATCACGCAATGTGTCGCCGATTCTTCCGATCCGACCTTCGCTGCGGTGGAAACCATTCGCAACGAGTCGGTGGTGACGGTAACCGGCAAGGTTGTTCAGCGCACAGAAGACACCGTGAATAAAAGCCTGCCGACAGGTGAGATCGAAGTGCGGATCGAAACCTTTGAGGTGCAGTCCGCCGCTGAGCTGCTGCCACTGCAGGTCAATTCCGATGAAGATGCCGGCGAAGAAACCCGGTTGCGCTATCGCTACCTTGACCTTCGCCGCTCACGTCCGCATCAGAATATCATGTTGCGGGCCCGGATCATCCAGTCTATCCGCCGGCGGATGGTCGAGCAGGGGTTCATGGAATTCCAGACACCGATCCTGACCGCATCCTCACCTGAAGGTGCCCGTGATTTTCTGGTCCCGTCCCGCCTTCATCCCGGTAAATTCTACGCCCTGCCGCAGGCGCCACAGCAATTCAAACAGCTGATCATGGTCTCCGGCTTTGACCGGTATTTCCAGATCGCCCCCTGCTTCCGTGATGAAGACAGCCGCGCTGACCGTAGCCCGGGTGAGTTCTATCAGCTCGACCTTGAAATGAGCTTTGTTGAGCAGGACGATGTTTTTGCTGCGGTGGAACCGGTCATTGCCGGGGTTTTTCAGGAATTCACCGAGGCTGATGTTGTCGCCCCGTTCCGGCGCATCACCTTTGCCGATGCCATGCTCAACTACGGCACCGATAAGCCTGATCTGCGGATACCGATCATCATCCATGACGTCACGGAAACCTTCCGCGGCTCCGGGTTTGCAATTTTTGCCAGATCCATCGAAACAGGTGCCGTTGTCCGCGCCATTCCCGGGCCGGGTTGCGGCAGCCGGTCCGTGGCAGATCGCATGAACGCCTGGGCCCAGGGCGAGGGTGCTCCGGGGATGGGGTATATCATCTATGCCGAGGGCGAAGCCCGTGGACCGGTGGCCAAGGCTCTTGGCGAAGATAAGGCTCTTGAACTCAGAGATCAGCTCGGACTTGCCGACGGGGATGCGGTGTTTTTCGCCTGCGCGCCCGAAGCCGAAGCCGCCGCGCTCGCCGGCCGTGCCCGCATCAAGATTGCCGATGATCGCGAGCTTCGTGAAGACGGCTATGCCTTCTGCTGGATTGTCGATTTCCCGATGTTTGAGAAAGATGAGAATACCGGCGAAATCGTGTTCTCGCACAACCCGTTCTCGATGCCTCAGGGCGGGCTTGAAGCACTGGAAACCCAGGATCCCCTTGAGATCAAGGCCTGGCAGTATGATCTGGTGTGCAATGGGGTGGAACTGTCTTCAGGGGCGATCCGGAATCACCTGCCTGAAGTCATGTATAAGGCTTTCGCCATTGCCGGATACGGCCCTGAAGTGGTGGACAGCAAATTCCCCGGCATGATCAACGCGTTCCGGTACGGCGCGCCGCCCCATGGCGGGATCGCCCCGGGCATTGACCGCATCGTCATGCTCATTGCCCAGGAGCCGAATATCAGGGAGATCATTCTCTTCCCGATGAACGGCAAGGCCGAAGATCTGATGATGGCGGCACCATCCGAGGTCGGGGATGAGCAATTACGGGAGCTGCATATCCGTCGCCAGCTTCCCCCCAAACCCCAAACTTC
>CAZOLR010000024.1:6067-30701 GCA_964580905.1 uncultured Hyphomicrobiales bacterium
ACTTCAGAACCCCAGAGCAACTGAACAGACAGAAAGTGAATAGCCGCGGGCAGTCCCTCAGGTCAGCCGGAGATGCTTTTCCGGCTAAGGCCATGGGCACACCAGATGACGGCGGCAAGCAACGCGGCCGCGCCGGCCTGATGCAGGGTGCCCAGACTGACGGGCACAGCATGAAGAAGGGTGGCGATGCCGAGGGTGAATTGCACCCCCACCAGGGCCAGCATGGTATACCCCCGGCCACCCAGTCCTGCTGCTGAGGCACGCCGCCAAAGGCTGATGACACCAAGCACGACGATGAGGGCAAGGATCCGGTGGTGAAACTGGGCGGAAGCGCCGTTTTCAAAGGCATCCATCGCCCCCATTTCACCATACTCAACAGGAATAAACCCGTCCCCCATCAGCGGGTATTCGTTATAAAGTTTACCGGCGTCCATACCGGCAACAAATGCCCCGGCGACAATGGTGACCGCGAGGATCATAAGAACCCCGGCCGTGTGTCCGCCGGGCCAGGTGCCACGGCCATGACGCAGGTCAAGGGCGGTCCAGATCAGCATGCTGAAAATCAGCAATGCCATAGAAAGGTGTACCGCCAGCCTGTATTGAGAGACATCAGGGTCCTCGGCCAGGCCGGATTTGACCATCCACCAGCCAATAATCCCTTGCAGGCCCCCCAGCATGAAAAGAAGAACAAAACGCATCCCGTATCCGGAAGGCAGTTTTTTCCTGACAGCGAAAATCAAAAAGGGAAGGGCATAAGCCATCCCGATCAGCCGTCCCAATACCCGGTGCACGTATTCCCAGAAGAAAATCGTCTTGAACGCCGCCAGATCCATATCGCTGTTGATATGGATGAATTCGGGGGATTGCTGATAGAGCAGGAAGACACGTTCCCATTCACCAGCGGAAAGCGGCGGCAGAATACCCATCAGAGGTCGCCATTCCACCATGGAAAGACCACTGCCGGTAAGGCGGGTGATCCCGCCGACCACCACCATGACAAAGACAAGGGCGGCAACAGAAAAGAGCCAGATTTCCACGGGGCGGAAACCTTCGGCACCAAACATGTCTTCATCACGGTGTAAGTTCTGCATAAATGACTTCATACCTTTTTTCCGGAATGACGCCTAGATGGATGCCGGGCAGAAAGGCGTGGCGAATTGAAGCGTCAGGCTGAAATTCAGATTTTTTTGCCGGATTTCGGGCGGATATCAGTTTTTTTTTGAATATGGTCTTGACGCCGGAGGCCAGAAGTCTCATATGCACGTTGTAGTTTTCAGCACTCAAGAGGGAAGAGTGCCAATTTTCCCTCCTGTGTGTTTAATTTCAACTCTTAGGAGGACAGGCATGAAATTCAAGCCTCTTCACGATCGTGTTCTTATTCAGCGGGTGGAAAGCGAAGAAAAAACCGCTTCCGGTATCATCATTCCGGACACAGCCCAGGAAAAGCCCATGCAGGGCAAGGTCATTTCTGTCGGCTCTGGTGCCCGCGATGAAACCGGCAAGGTCGTTCCGCTGGACGTCAAAGCAGGCGACAGCGTTCTTTTCGGCAAATGGTCAGGCACCGAAGTCAAGATTGATGGCACGGAATACCTGATCATGAAGGAATCCGACATCATGGGCATTATGGAATAAGCCCTGATCTGATCCGTATCCCAACATCACATAATTAAGGAAAGGTTAACCTGAAATGGCTGCCAAGGATGTAAAATTTGGTTCAGACGCTCGCACACGAATGATGGCAGGCGTCGACACTCTCGCAAATGCAGTGAAGGTCACCCTCGGCCCGAAAGGCCGTAACGTTGTGCTGGAAAAAGCTTTCGGCGCACCTCGTATCACCAAGGACGGTGTTACCGTTGCCAAGGATATCGAGCTGAAAGACAAGTTTGAGAACATGGGCGCACAAATGGTCCGTGAAGTGGCCTCCAAAGCCAATGACATGGCTGGCGACGGCACCACCACGGCAACCGTGCTGGCCCAGTCCATCGCCCAGGAAGGCGCCAAGGCTGTTGCCGCTGGCATGAACCCGATGGATCTCAAGCGTGGTATTGATCTGGCTGTTGAAAATGTTGTCGCCACGCTGGCGTCACGTTCAAAGGCTATCACCACTTCTGCTGAAGTTGCCCAGGTCGGCACCATCTCCGCCAATGGCGAGAGCGATATCGGTGAAATGATTGCCCAGGCGATGGAAAAGGTCGGCAATGAAGGTGTTATCACCGTCGAGGAAGCCAAGAGCCTTGATACCGAGCTTGACGTTGTGGAAGGCATGCAGTTCGACCGCGGGTATCTCTCCCCGTATTTTGTCACCGATGGCGACAAGATGAAAGCCGTTCTCGAAGAGCCATACATTCTTCTGCATGAAAAGAAACTCTCCAATCTGCAGGAAATGCTGCCGATCCTTGAAAAGGTTGTGCAGTCCAGCCGTCCGCTTCTGATCATCGCCGAAGACATTGAAGGCGAAGCACTGGCAACTCTCGTTGTCAACCGTCTGCGTGGCGGGCTCAAGGTAGCTGCGGTCAAGGCACCTGGCTTTGGTGATCGTCGCAAGGCGATGCTTGAAGACATTGCTATTCTGACCAACGGCACCGTGATCTCCGAAGAAGTCGGCATCAAGCTTGACAGCGTGACCCTTGAAATGCTCGGTTCCGCCAAGCGTGTTGAAATCACCAAGGAAAACACCACCATCGTCGATGGTTCCGGTGACAAAGAGCAGATCCAGGCTCGTTGCAACCAGATCCGCGCCCAGGTCGAAGAAACCACTTCCGATTACGATCGCGAAAAGCTTCAGGAACGTCTGGCCAAACTCGCCGGCGGTGTTGCCGTGATCAAGGTTGGCGGCGCTACCGAAGTTGAGGTGAAAGAGCGTAAAGACCGCGTTGATGATGCCATGCACGCAACCCGCGCTGCCGTGGAAGAAGGTATTGTTCCTGGTGGCGGTACGGCACTGGTCAAGGCGATAGCCGGTCTTGATTCCATCAAGGGTGAAAACGAAGACCAGAATGTCGGCGTTAACATCGTTCGCCGTGCCCTTCAGGCTCCGGCACGTCAGATCGCCAATAACGCAGGCGCAGATGGCTCCGTGATCGTCGGCAAACTGCTGGAAGAAAAGAGCACAACCAAAGGCTACAACGCCCAGACAGGTGTTTTCGAAGACCTGATCAAGGCTGGTGTCATTGACCCGACCAAGGTTGTACGTTCCGCTCTTCAGAACGCGGCCTCTGTTGCCGGTCTGCTGATCACCACCGAAGCCATGGTGGGTGAACTGCCTGAACCGAAAGCTGCGGCACCTGCCCCTGATATGGGTGGTATGGGCGGCATGGGCGGCATGGGCTTCTAAACCCGGGCCAGCCCCAATACGTCAGGGAATAAAAAAGGCCGGGTTCATCCCGGCCTTTTCATGTTTATGGTTTTATGTCTATCGGCGGCCGGAAACCCACTTCCAGGCCATCGGGAAGGCCAGCACCGCGAGCACCAGTTTGAGTGCATCGCCGATCAGGAAGAGGGCAAACCCCTTGGTGGCCACTTCACCGACAAGTGCCATGCCGGCAAAATCGGTATTGACCGCATACATATAGGAAAGCCAGAGCGTGCCGGGAATATAGATGGCGATATTACCCAGAACCATCGCAACAGCGGTGCTGAACGGATGACGGTCCCAGCCCTGTTGTGCCAGCCATCCGGTCACATAGGCGGCGCCGACAAACCCCGCCAGATATCCGGCTGTCCACAGGGTGAACGGATGGGCCCAGGTCCGGGCTTCGGCAAAAACCGGAAACCAGATGCCTTCGATGAGATAGGCAATGGCGGCAAGGGCGCCAAGACGCGGGCCCAGCGCCATGCCGACAATAAGAACGGCAAAGGTCTGGCCCGTGATCGGCACAGGTGAGATCGGCAGACGGAAGACGATCTGCGCAGAAATGGCGATCAGCACGGAGCCGGCAAGGACAAGCAGCGCATTGCGGAAAAGGGTGTTCCCCTCATTTCCGAGAATGGCATCCGCAAGGCTTGGTGAAGGCTTTAGCGAAAGTGCAGGCATGGATTTTTCCCTTTCACCTGGTAAAGGTATGTTTCGTGTGTGTTCTGACTCCGCCTCCGTCAGGGGCAAGGTCATCAATGTGGAAATCATACGCATCCGCGCCGGGAAATGCAAAATCTTATGAAAATCATTACGCGGAGAATGATGAATGATCAGGCCCGTGGTCTAATCCTTCAGGAAACGCCGGGTTTCCGCCACCGCATCAGCCAGCCCGCAACGTATCACCTCCGCACCTTTGGGAAAGGCGCCGAGCAGGCGGCTGGGCAGGCGGCTGTCCAGCACGACAAAGACACCACGGTCATCGCCGCGCCGGACAAGACGACCAAATGCCTGACGAAGTTTCATGCTTGTCAGCCGGTCGGACCAGGCGTCACGACCGAAAAAACCGGCCCTGGCTTTATACAGCATATCGGGTCTGGGCCACGGAACCCGGTCAAAGACGATCAGTTGCAGCGCATCTCCTGGCACGTCGATACCATCACGGACCGCATCGGTGCCAAGCAGGCAGGATTTCCGGTCTTCCCTGAAAATCTGCAGCAGGGTTGAGAGGTTCATGGCATCGATATGCTGGGAATAAAGCGGCAGGCCAGCGGCCTCAAGCGCCGGGTTGAGCGAGGCATGCACATCTTTGAGCCGCCGTATGGCGGTAAACAAGCCGAGCGCCCCGCCTCCCGACGCCGTCATCAATGCGGCCATGGCAGCTGATGTCTGGGCAGGATCATCCCTTGCCACATCACCAACCACCATGATGCGGGTCTGGCTCCGGTAATCGAAAGGTGAGGCGACGGTGGAGACCAGCGCCGGATGGGGAAGATGGCTCTCACCGCTCAACAGGCGGGCAAATCT
This sequence comes from uncultured Hyphomicrobiales bacterium, assembly GCA_964580905.1. Classification (GTDB taxonomy): domain Bacteria; phylum Pseudomonadota; class Alphaproteobacteria; order Puniceispirillales; family UBA1172. The sequence goes on from CAZOLR010000024.1 coordinate 10,947, forward strand.
CCATGGGTCTTGCGGCTCCGCCTCAGGTGTTTTGGCGGATTTTACCCTCTCTTCACCATCGGCCGTGCCGGTCGGTACCGCCGGGGCAGGTGCGCTGTCTTCGGTCAGCGTGGCAGAGGTGATGACCGCGCCATGGGCCATGCCAAGCACAAGGCGGCTGAACGGCTCGCTCGGGTCGAGGTGGTGGCGTCTCAGCCCGATATCGATATCTTCACCGCCCCGCCGCGTGGCTTCCATCCAGTCGACAAAGCCGGGGCGGCACCCGACGGCGTTTTCGGTGGCAGAACTGGCGGCGGCAACATCTGTCAGCAGATCAATCCAGGACCGGAGCGGGCCGTTTGCCCGGCGCATCAGACCGCGTTGCGCCCCTTCCAGTCGTGATCTTGACTGGGTGTCCAGCGTGTCGGCTTCGGCGGCAAGTATCCGGCTGAGATGTGCGGCCAGACGTTCCAGGGGCTCGGCAATGGCACGCAGGGCATCGGCAAGCCCCATCGCCATCAGCGCAAGGTTTTCGTTGACCGGAACAAGGCCGGCCTCGAGATTGTAAAGGCTGTCGGGTGATGAGGCGCGGGCATAAATCGCAGCTCTGGCGGCAAAAAGAAACTGCTCAACAGGACCTTCGGGTGCCGCATCCGAAAGACGCCCCCGCCAGCCCGCCGCCGGCAGGATCCGGGCCGCTTCCATGGCCGCGTCGAGATCCGCGACCGCCCCCGGATTTCCGGCAAGAATATCTTCAAGACGTGATTTAAGGCCTCGTGCCCGGCTTCGCCTGTTGCCGTCATTTCCCCTGATCCAGCGCCTGAGATCAGCTGTCTCCGCGCCGCTGAAAGTGGTGGAAAAGGCACTGTCGGCCGCATCGAACACATGATGGCCCTCATCAAACACAATGCGCGTCGGGGCTGATGTATTCTTCTGATCCGGCACGAGGGCGGCCATGGTTGCCCCGATCATCACCAGCGCATGGTTGGCGACAACAATATCAGCCTGCCGGGCACGCTGGCGTGACCGTTCGACAAAACATTTCTGGTAATGACGACAGGCGGAATGGATACATTCGCCCCGCCGGTCGGCAAGACCCATGGTCAGGCCGTGACCAAGCAGATCCGTCAGCCAGGCGGGGAAGCCGCTTCCCGTCAGATCACCGTCGGGATCGGCTTCTGCCCAACGCGCCATCAGCCCGAGCGCCGGAGCAAACCTCGGAGACGCCGGAACGGTATTGAGCGCATCCTCAAGGTTGAGAAGACAGAGATAGTTCTCCCGGCCTTTGCGAATAACCACCTTGCTCTCACGGTCTTCCCGTTCAGGATAGAAACGTGCCATTTCTTCAACAACCTGATGCTGAAGGCTTCGGGTGTAGGTTGCGATCCATACCGGTGCGCTGTTGTCTTCGGCCCAGAGCGTGGCCGGGGCCAGATATCCGAGGGTCTTGCCCGTGCCCGTTCCGGCCTCGGCCAGGACAAGATGGGGCATTCCGTCTTCACGCGGCGTGTCAAAAGCCGGCAACAGGCTGTTGGTATAGGCTTTCTGGCTTGGCCTCACCTCCGCACCCCGGCCAAGCATGTCCTTCAGCCGCTTTTCTGCCGCGTCAGCCCGGACAGGAAAGGCCCCGGGATCAGGCAGGGGTCCGGTATCTGGAATTTCAGGCAGACGGTGCCAGATCGCCGCATGTCTGCCGTCGGGCGGGGCCGGATCCGGCATGGCCTCCCCCAGTGCCGCAAGCACGGACGGGGCCCAGCCCCAACCCCCCTGGGCCATCATGCGGGCAATGCCGGCGGCCTGTTGCCGGGCCGCTTCTGTTAATTCCGCCAGTTCTTCAAGCAGGATAAGGCAGGCTTTCGGAATGAGCATGGCCTGGCTGTCCTCATCCCCGGCTGTGTCAAGACCGAGGGCGCGGCCAAGGCCGGTCGGGGTGGGCAGGCAGAACTGTGCGGGCCGGACAAAGGCAAAGAGCTCAAGCGCGTCTATCCCTTCAAGAGCGCCAAGGCCGCTTATATCCATCCCCAGACGTGTTGCGGTCCACCGGCGATGGCAGAACAGGGCGGGAGAGCCATTTAGCCTGTCCTGTGCGTCGCGGGGGCTGAGCGTGTCGATCACGCCTTCGGCATCAAGGATCACAACATGGCGGGCGGTGGGAAACACCACCGGCAGGGGAGGAAGCGAGATCGGCATGGGCGGGGCAGGGGTCATGTTCCGGTTGTACCTGATCTCAACCTGTTTCACCAGATATTGACCTTATCGGAACGCGGCCATATGTTGCGGGCAGAAACTGGCCTGTTGAGCCAGTCAGATAAAGGAAATTCCAATCATGTCACCGTCGTTGATTCCCGATGAAATTCTTGCCAATGCCAAAGCATGGCCTTTTGCCGAAGCCCGCAGTCTGATTGCCAGACTCGACAAGATGAAGGCAAGCCCTGATGCGGAAAAACCGGTGCTTTTTGAAACAGGCTACGGACCTTCGGGTCTGCCTCATATCGGTACCTTCGGCGAAGTGGTTCGCACCTCGATGGTCCGGCATGCCTTTGAAACACTGACCGGCCTTCCGACACGGTTGATCTGTTTTTCTGATGATATGGATGGTCTGCGTAAAGTGCCGGATAATATTCCGAACAAAGACATGGTGGCTCAGCATCTTGGCAAGGCGCTCACGGAAGTACCTGATCCTTTTGGCACCCATGACAGTTTTGGTGCTCATAACAACGCCCGACTTCAGTCCTTCCTTGACGGATTCGGGTTTCAGTATGAATTTTTCTCGGCAACCGAATGCTACAGATCAGGACGTTTCGACGATGCGCTTCGCGCCATTCTGCGCCATTACGATGCCATCACCAATGTGGTCCTTCCCACGCTCGGCGAAGAACGCCGGGCCACCTACAGCCCGTTCCTGCCCGTATGTCCGGATACCCGGCAGGTGTTGCAGGTGGAAATCACGGCACATGACGCCGATGCCGGCACGGTGTCTTACCATGATCCCCGTGACGGAACTCTGCGTGAAGTGCCGGTGACGGGCGGAAACTGCAAGCTGCAATGGAAATGTGACTGGGCGATGCGCTGGTATGCCCTCGGGGTGGATTATGAGATGAGCGGCAAGGATCTCAGCGAATCGGTGAATCTGTCATCCAGGATTGTCCGTATCCTGGGCGGGGTACCGCCGGAAGGAATTTCCTATGAGCTGTTTCTTGACCAGAACGGGGAGAAGATTTCCAAATCCCGCGGCAACGGGCTCAGCGTTGAAGAATGGCTGACCTACGGAACCGAAGAATCACTGGCGCTGTTCATGTATAACCAGCCGAAACGGGCCAAAAGACTGTTCTTTGATGTGGTGCCGAAAATGGTCGATGAATATTTCAGCCACCTTGAAAAATATCAGGAGGCGGATGAAACTGCCCGTATCGATAATCCGGTCTGGCATATCCATGCCGGCAATCCGCCTCAGGAAACCCTGCCGGTCGGGTTTTCGCTTCTGCTCAATCTGGCCGGGGTCTGCCAGGCCGAAACCCCTGATGTGATCTGGGGTTATCTTGAACAATATGCCCCCGGCCTCACCCCTGAAAACAGCCCCCAGCTGGCGCGGCTGGTATCCTATGCGGTGACCTATTATCAGGAAAGGGTGCGGCCGGGTAAATCCTATCGTGCTCCGGATGATGCGGAAATCACCGCATTGCAACAACTTGATGCCCGCCTTGCGGCTCTGGCGGCTGATGCCGTTGCCGAAGATATCCAGTCCGCTGTCTTTGCCGTCGGCAAGGACGCAGGGTATGAGCCTCTCAGGGACTGGTTTTCCTGTCTTTATCAGGTATTGCTCGGCCAGAACGAAGGCCCGAGAATGGGATCTTTCATCAAACTCTACGGTATTGCGGAAACCCGGGCATTGATCGGCCATGCCGTTGCCGGAGATCTGGCGCGGGGGGACATGTGATCTGGCAGGTTGCATCAGCGCTAGCGCGGCACCTTCCCGGGGAGGCTGCGCACCGGCTTGCGGTGCGGTCTCTGGCCTTTGGTATCGGCCCCCGTCTGGCCGCTGATGTTCACGGTGACCGGCTTTTCAGCCGTCTGGCCGGGCGTGCCGTCATGAACCCGCTCGGCCTTGCGGCGGGGTTTGACAAGGACGCTGAAGCGGTGTCAGGAACGCTGGCGCTCGGCTTTGGCGCGGTTGAAGTGGGCACGATCACCCCGAAACCCCAGCCCGGCAATCCCAAACCCCGTGTCTTCCGTCTGGCTGAAGATGGCGCCGTGATCAACCGTTACGGGTTTAACAACAGCGGCATGGAGGTCGCGGCACGGAGGCTGAGGCGGTTCCGTCAGCATCAAGATATGTCTCAGGATCCGGCGCAACTCATCGGCGTCAATATCGGCGCCAATAAGGACAGCCCTGATCGGGTGGCGGATTATCATCAGGTCGCATCCTGCCTTGCGCCGTTTTCAGATTACATCACCGTGAATGTCTCCTCCCCCAACACGCCGGGTCTGCGCGGGCTTCAGGAGCCGTCTTTTCTGGCGGCGGTGCTGGATGCAACATATGACGGCATTTCCGCATCAGGCGTCAACCGGCCACTGCTGCTCAAACTCGCACCTGATCTGGACCAGAAAGGGCTTGCAGCGGCGATAGAGGTTGCCCTTGAAAAGGATGTTTCCGGGCTCATCATCTCCAATACGACGATCAGCAGGCCGGGCAGGCTTCGTGGCATTCATCGGGGTGAGCAGGGCGGGCTTTCAGGCGCACCGCTCTTTCATCTCTCCACATCCATGCTGCATCAGGCGCATCTCCTGACAAAGGGCAGGATGCCGCTTGTCGCCGCCGGTGGCGTCCGGTGTGCCCGGACCGCTTATGCCAAAATTCTCCTTGGTGCCTCTTTCGTCCAGCTTTATACCGGTCTTGCCCTAAGGGGGCCAACCCTGCCCCGGGATATTCTTTCCGGGTTGAACACGCTGTGCGAGGAAGACGGTTTTGCTTCGATTACCGATGCTGTTGGTTCCATCTCTCGGATGGAAGATGCTTTGCGTCGGTGTTCGATTGATGCGGTAAGTTAAGTTTGGCCATGGCGGCGTATAAGGGGGAGGGAAACGGCATGACATTCTCATGCAGATCATCCCCTCTCCAGACCTGCATCTCTGCCATGACCCGCATGCGTGTAGCCTCCAGCACAAGGTACCTGATCACGGTGGTGATATTTTCATCCCCCCGATAATTGGCCACGATTTGTGAGCAGATCTCATCAACGGACTGGCTTTCATAGCGGCCGAGCTCCTCAAGTGCTTCCCAGACATAACATTCAAAGGAAAGCGTGGTGCGTCTGTCTCCGATATAAACATTGCGTTTTTCACGCCGGAGAGGAAACGTTGTGGAAGCGCCTTTGGTATTTTTCGATTTCATTTTGGTCCCTATATCCTGATAATCCTTCCGGGTTGTCTCCGGGGACTAACCGGTCGGATTGCCGTATAAGGCGGGTTATTCATAGATCCTATTCTAAAAGATGCTTTGTTTGTGTAACACCTGCCTAAAAGGATAGGTATGCGGATGCCATAACTCGCTTGACCTTATTCGTGAAGATCGATAGAAAGGTGCCTTATGGTGCGGCGCAAGCCGCTTTATTTTTTGAGAAGAAGGGAGCGAGGCCATGGCCCGTCGCTGTGAACTTACAGGTAAAGGCGTGATGACTGGCAACAATGTCAGCCACGCGAACAACCGCACCCGTCGCCGTTTTCTGCCCAACCTGCAACAGGCTTCGATGTTGAGCGAAACCCTCGGCAAGTCGATTTCTTTCCGGGTATCGGCATCAGCCATTCGGACAGTCGAGAAAAAGGGAGGCATCGACGCCTTTCTTCTTGCCGCGAAGGATTCGGATCTGAGCGGGGCTGCTCTTGCCACGAAGAAGGCGATCAAGGCGGCTCAGGCCAGCGGTTAATTCATCCGTACCCGAAGCGCTGTGTCAACATTGGCTTCGCTAAGGGCAACATATAAAAATTCAAACCTCCTTCCCCGGAAGGAGGTTTTTTTCTAGGCCACGCGCCGACGCTTTCGCGGCCGGGATGTATCTTCATCGAAAAGATCGGCAAGCTGGCTTGTTACCGCACCTCCGAGCTGTTCAACATCCGTAATGGTCACAGCCCGCTGGTAGTATCTCGTCACGTCATGGCCTATTCCGATGGCAAGCAGTTCGACAGGCGAACGCGTTTCGATATATTCGATCACCTGCCGCAGATGCGCTTCGAGATAATTGCCCGGATTTACAGACAGCGTCGAATCGTCCACCGGTGCGCCATCTGAAATCACCATCAGGATACGCCGGTCTTCGGTACGCCCGAGAAGCCGGTTATGTGCCCAGATCAGGGCTTCACCATCGATGTTTTCCTTCAAAAGGCCTTCCCGCAACATGAGCCCGAGAGATTTCCGTGCCCGCCGCATCGGGGCATCAGCAGGCTTGTAGATGATATGGCGCAGATCATTTAACCTGCCCGGAAAGGCTGGTTTTTCGGCAAGTTGCCATTTTTCCCGGGATTGCCCGCCCTTCCATGCCTTGGTGGTAAAGCCGAGAATCTCCACCTTGACGCCGCATCTTTCCAGTGTGCGGGCCAGAATATCGGCGGTGACCGCGGCAATCGTGATCGGGCGGCCACGCATGGAGCCGGAATTGTCGATCAGGAGCGTGACAACGGTATCACGGAACCGGATGTCGGTTTCCATCTTGTAGGACAGCGGATGCGACGGCTGGGTGACCACCCGTGAAAGTTTTCCGGCATCCAGAATGCCTTCCTCGAGATCAAACTCCCAGCTCCGGTTCTGATGCGCCATCAGTTTGCGCTGGAGCCGGTTGGCCAGTTTGCCGATAATGGTGTTGAGGTTTTCCAGATGCTTGTCCAGAAGCCCTCTCAGCCTTGACATTTCTTCAGGGTCACATAATTCGCTGGCATCCACCACTTCATCGAATTCTTCGGTGAAGATACGGTAGTATTCACTTTTCTCGCGGCTGGTTTCTCCGGCATCGGCACTTTCACCTGCCGGATTTTCACCTTCGGCAAGAGCTTCCTCGCCGTCTTCCCCGTCCTCGCTCATATCACCTTCGGCGGCTTCCATGGTTGAGGCATCGGAGTCCTGATCTATGCTTTCGCTTTCCCCGTCCTCCCCTTCTCCCTGCGGGGCGGTGGACTGGTCCTCATCGCCACCATCCTGAGAGGCATCTTCCTCTTCGGACTCCTCGTCGCTGTCGTCAGGTTCAACCGGCTCACCCAGATCTGTCTCAAGTGCCCCGATCAGACGGCGAGCCACTTCAGCGTAATGTTCCTGATCGTCTGTATTCTCTTTGAGCGCGGTGATCAGGTCCCCTGCCCGGCTGTTCACCCATGGCCGCCAGAGATCAACGGTCATGGCCACATTGGAGGGTGGCGCCTCGCCGGTGAGCGCCTCACGGACAAGCAGGCCCGCGACATCGGCGATGGCGGCGTGATTGTCACCTGTATCTTCAGCACCGGGAGGTGGCAGGGGCTGGCTTGCGTATTTGGCGTCGATCTGCTCCCGCAGATTGCGTGCGACACCGGGCATGCCCCGCATGCCGACGGCTTCAACCCGGGCGCGTTCCACGGCATCAAAAATTGCCCGTGCCGGGCCTGCAACAGGGGCCATGCGGTTATGAACGCTGTCGCTGTGGTTGGCAATCCAGACCGCCGCGCTGTCCGCTGAGCCCCGGACACGCTGTTCCTGCAGGGAGCGCACGGTTTCAGACCCGAGATTATTGCCCCGTGGCGGCGACGGAAGCCGCACTTCGGTCGCCGTAATCACGGTATTGGCGCCGGTATAGCGCACATCATGGCCGGAGCCGCCGGCCATGGCCCTGAGGCAGGCGGCGGTGGAGCGCAGGAAACTTTCGTCGTTCTGGTTAGCCATGGGATATGAAGAGGTTCATCTAGCTTGCGGCAACGGTGAAGACGGTATCACCCAACTCATCGTCAAAGCAGCGCTGGTAATATTCCGCGACCACCGGGCGTTCCATCTCATCACATTTGTTGAGGAAAGAAAGGCGGAAAGCCAATTTGACATCGCCCAGAATTTCCGTGTTTTCCATCCAGGTAATCACTGTCCGCGGTGACATCACGGTGGAAATATCACCGGCGATAAACCCTTTCCGTGTCAGATCTGCCATCCGGATCATGCTGTCAATCATATCGCGATTAACAATGGCGCTGTCCGGGTTCATTTTGGCGGTGATGATATCCATTTCCACATCATGCGGCAGGTAGTTGAGGGTGGAGACAATCGACCAGCGGTCCATCTGCCCCTGGTTGATTTGCTGGGTGCCATGATAAAGACCGGTCGTGTCGCCGAGACCAACGGTGTTGGCGGTGGCAAAAAGCCGGAAACTGGGGTTGGGACGAATGACGCGGTTGGTATCCAGCAGGGTCAGCTTGCCTTCGATTTCCAGCACCCGCTGGATGACGAACATGACATCGGCACGGCCCGCATCATATTCATCAAAGACCAGCGCCACCGGATTCTGCAGGGCCCAGGGCAGGATGCCTTCCCGAAATTCCGTGACCTGCTTGCCGTCCTTGAGCACGATCTGGTCTTTGCCCACAAGATCGATCCGGCTGATATGGCTGTCAAGATTAACACGGATGCAGGGCCAGTTCAGGCGGGCGGCAACCTGCTCGATATGTGTCGATTTTCCGGTCCCGTGATAGCCTTGGATCATGACCCGGCGGTTATGGGCAAAACCGGCCAGGATGGCGAGGGTGGTATCGCGGTCAAATACATAGTTTTCATCAAGGTCCGGCACATATTCCGAGGCGCCGGAAAAGGCAGGGATGGTCATATCCACATCTATGTTGAACACGTCACGGGCATTAACCGTGGTATCGGGAGCGGAAAGGCTGTGCGCAGGCTTGCGTTCAGCGGTGGTATGCGTTGCGGATGTTGACATGCTTGATCCTTATGTTGCGCGTGTATCACATTTCGCCGTTAAACTGACGTTTGAGGATGGAATAGGCCCAGTTGATCGTCTTCAGCCGGTCTTCGGCTTCTTTTGAGCCGCCATTTGCATCCGGATGATGAGCCTTTGCCAATTCTTTATAGCGTTTTTTCACTGTTTGCCCGTCCTTGCAAGGAGAAAGTCCAAAAACTGACCAGGCCTGACGCTCTTCTTCCGGCATTTTCGGACCTTCCTGTCTTGCGCTACTCCCGTCACCGCCCATGGCGCCAAACGGGTCCTCAAACCCTGTCCGCCAGTGCCGGGATGTATCGCGGCTGGTGCCGAATTTCCAGGATGGGCGTTCCCAGGTCGTCGATTTTCTGATGGCCTCTTCCATGCCGGTTTCATCAAGACCTTCGAAATAGTTCCAGCCCTTGTTGTATTCCCTGACGTGATCGAGGCAGAACCAGATATAATCCCTGAGATCAGACCGTGAGCGTGGGGCCGGATGCGTGCCTTCCGCATCGCATCCTTCCTGTGCACAGGTCCGCCTCATGGGGTCCTGCCGGGTGTTGAACCCGGCGATATCCGGTGTGATGATGGGCTGTTTTTTCATGAAATTAACTATAAGCCGGATTGGCGCGCTTGCAACCTTGGACATCGCGACAAAGTCGCGCTATACCAACATTCATGGACCAGCAATCATCACGCCAGCATCGTATAGAAAATCGTCTTCGGGCCGAGTTTTCCCCTGTGGAGCTTTCGGTGCGGGATGTGTCCGCTCAGCATCACGGGCACGCCGGATGGCGGGAAGGCGGGGAAACCCATTTTGAGGTGGATATCCGCGCTGCCGTGCTGGAAGGGTTGAGCCGTATTGACGCCCATCGCCGTGTCAATGACGCGCTGGCGGATGAGCTTGCCACCGGTCTGCACGCCCTGCAGATCAGAATCCTGCGTTAGTCCCGGGTTTCATTCAGCCCCGCCAGCACCGTTTCCGGATCTTCGGCATGGCCGATGCAGCTGTTGATAAGCGCATCATGTTCTTCTTTAAGTGGGTTGGCGTTATCCGGGGTGGCCCGGTTCTGCCTCGCCTTTTCCCCGTATAATGTCTGGTAGGCGACGGTGGCAACCGGCCCCATCAGTTCAGTGATATGGGTGCAGCCCTCAATGCCGCCAATGGCTTTCCGGACAATGTTGCGCCACCCCGGGGCAATGGTCAGTCCCACGAGCCGGTCGAAAACACGGGTTGCCGAAGGGCAGATATGATAAGGGCCGGCGATGGTTTCGGCTTCAGCCTCACGAATGGTCATGGTTTCGTCGATGGCGATACGCACTTTCATGTGATGCAGGGCTTCGTCGGCATGTATCACGCCCCGGTCGCGGTTGGGAAAATCATAGGTTTTCACGTCCTTGATTTCACCTTCGATATCCATCAACCCATCGCTGCGGCTGTATCCGTCAAGGGTGATGGTCCGGGTGTGAACCCGTTCGCGTGTTACTGTTGCCGATGGCATTACGATGTCTCCTCTTCAGCCTGTTGCGGCTCATACCAGACGCGCATACGTTCAAGTTTATTTCCGGTCCGCCTGAGAATTCTGAGGCGCGTGCCGTGAAAGCGGAATTCCTGACCCGGGCTGGGGATGGTCCGGGTTTCGTTCAGCACCAGACCGGCAATGGTGGTGGCGTCATCATCAGGCAAATTCCAGCCAAGGGCACGATTGAGATCACGGATCGTCACGGCGCCTTCGACAATCCATGATCCGTCCGCCTGCGGGCGGATGCCGCTGATCTCAAGGTCATGTTCATCATCGATATCCCCCACGATTTCCTCAAGAATATCCTCAAGGGTGACAATACCCCGGAAATCACCATATTCATCGACCACCACCGCGAAATGTTCCCGTCTTGAGCGAAAGGCCTGCAACTGGTCTATCAGCAGGGTGGTTTCAGGGGCAAAATACGGATCAGTGGCAATATCGGTAATGCTGAGATTCTGGGACGGACCATCCGCCGCCTTGCCAAGGCCGCGCAAAAGCGCTTTGACATGCAGAACACCGATTATGTTGTCGATCTTGCCCGAATAGACGGGATGACGTGTATAGGGCGATTCCATCACCTGCCGGAACACTTCATCCGGATCACTTGCGGCATTGATCATCATCACCGAGCCGCGATGGGTCATCACCTCTTCCACCGTGACCTCGCCGAGATCAAGGACACTGGCCAGCATGGCTGTCTGTTCCCGTGTTTCGGCGTCATCCTTGGTCTGCCCATGGAGGGCGATCATTCCACGCAGCTCTTCCTCCCGGCTTTCATCCGGCCGGGAACCACGGCCGATGAAAAGCTTCACCAACCGGTCAAGGGCTGAGGTAAAGGGCGTAAGCAAAACCACCAGTATCCGCACCGGTTTGGCAACCCCGAGGGCAAAATTGTCGGCGTGATTGAAGGCATATGTTTTTGGGATGACTTCGGCAAACAGCACAAGCAGGATCGTCATCCCCACCGTTGAAATCAGGACACCGGTTTCCCCGAAATAGGCGATAGCCGCCGATGTGGCGAGTGATGTGGCCAGCACATTGACGATATTGTTTCCGATAAGAAGGGTGCTGATGAGCTTTTCTTTATGGTGACGCAGTTTTTCCACCGCGCCGGCGCGATCATCACCGCGGTTGGCAAGCCCGTGAATCCGGGCTTCTGAAGCTGCGGTCAGCGCGGTTTCCGAGCCGGAGAAAAAGGCAGAACCGAACAGAAGGACGATGATCGAAAGTATCAGCAGGAGAACCCCGAGTGTCATGGGTTATCTCCCTTCAGCACGGCAAGCACCTCTTCAGGGTCAACGGTGGCGTCAACCCGGGCATCACCGATCCCATGGGGGATGATGAACACAATATTTCCCGCCGAGGCTTTCTTGTCTTTTTTCATATGATCACGGAGACGGGCGGGGTCAGCCTCACCTAGCCGGTTGCTGAGCTGGCTGCGATGTGTCGGCAGGCCGGCCGAACTAAGGTGCGCTTCGACCCGGTCCAGATCATCGCGGGAACATGTCCCGAGCCGTAACCCGAGCCGGAAGGCATCCACCATGCCCGCAGCGACGGCCTCACCATGGAGAACCGATCCGTCGTAACCTGCCTCAGCCTCATAGGCATGCCCGAATGTATGGCCGAGATTTAGCAGGGCCCGGCGGCCGCTTTCGCGTTCATCTTCCTCAACGATCCGCGCCTTGGCCCGGCAGCATTGCGCCACTGCCGGAATCATCACCGCCGGATCAAGGCCCAACACGGCTTCACCGTTTTCTTCAAGCCAGATGAAAAACTCAGAATCACCCAGAAGGCCGTATTTCACCATTTCGGCATAGCCTGCCCGCATGTCCCGGATAGGCAGTGTTGCAAGGGTTTTCGTATCGGCCAGCACAGCACGTGGCTGGTGAAACGCCCCGATCAGATTCTTCCCGGCGGCGGCATTAATGCCTGTCTTGCCGCCAACCGAACTGTCTATCTGCGCAAGCAGGGTGGTCGGTATCTGAATGAAATCAACACCCCTCAGGAGGCTGGCGGCGGCAAATCCCGCAAGATCACCGAGGACGCCGCCTCCCAGTGCCACCAGCATCACCTTTCTGTCAACACCCATCGCAAGCAGGTTTTCCATCAGCCGGCTATACTGGCTGAGTGATTTTGAAGATTCACCGGAAGGCACGGTCACGGCGTCAAGGCGGCTTGCGATTCGCCCCAGCGAATCCATCAATCCTGGCAAATGCGTCCCGGTCAGCGCGGCATCGGCAATCACCACAAGGTGACGGTCCGCGGCAATATCATTCAGCAGCTTGTCTGCCTCGCTGATAAGGTCAGTGCCGATATGAATGGGGTAGCTCCGGTGGCCGAGGCCTACCTCGACACATGTCTGCATCAGATCCGTGGTCATGGGTTCATTTCAGGCCTGGCCTGTTTCAAAATACTCCGTCAGGGTATTTTTTACCTTTTTCACCGCATCGGCAAGGGGCAATCCGTCCGTGTCAATGCACAGATCCGCCTCCGCATAGACGGGATAGCGGATTTCGGCCAGTTCGGTGAGCACCTCTTCAGGGTCTCTGTCCTTGAGAAGAGGGCGGCTGTCGATGTTCGAGATGCGGGCGGCCAGCGTGGCGGGATCAGCCTTCAGCCATACAGAAAGGCCTCTTTCCTTGATCAGGGCACGGGTGGTGTCGTTGAGAAAGGCACCGCCGCCTGTGGCGATGATGCCAGGTGTCCCGTCGAGAAGCTGGCGGAGAGTTTTCGCCTCAAGTTTGCGGAAAGCATCTTCGCCATAGAGATCGAAAATCATGGCAATACTCATGCCGGCGGCGTCTTCGACCGCGGTATCGCTGTCGGTAAAGCTGAGATCAAACAGCCGCGCACACTGGCGGCCGATATTTGATTTTCCGGCCCCCATCAACCCGATCAGGACAATGCTTTTGTCAATTTTTGGCATGAAAACCTTCCATGATGTCGAGACCATGTATTAGCCAGTGAAAGGACCATACACAACCCCGGATCTGATATCGTTATCGTTTATTCCCATCAGGGGGCTTTTTTTGCTGCCTCATTCCCGACATAATACTGAAGGATATTATGAAACCGATTGTCGGCGTCAGATGCTGTTGCCGAATGAGACCCGGTCTGGTGACAGCATGCAACCTGGCCGGTGTGCCGGACGGATTTTGTTGTGCCGGATTGATTTGTTGTGGAGGAATGTCATGTCCCATCGGATGTATGTTCATCTTGTGATCCTGGCCGGTCTGGCGCTGGCCGGGTTGGGTATGATGCAACCGCTCATGGCCCAGACGGTCACCACGTCTCCGGGAGTTGAGACGACAAAGCCACGTGATATCACCGCGATACTCAAACAGGGAACATCGCCGGAGCCAGCAACCAACACCAATGCCGGTGACAGCACCGGCAACGAAGACAGTGCCGATGGCGCTGAAACCCCGGCCCTCTCTGAAGAGAGCAACACCGCAACAGATAGCGGTCAGCCTTCTCTTTCCTCTGATACATCTGCCGGTTCCGCCAGCCTTGGTCTCCGCCGGCAGGATCCGTCGGCAATCCGCCTTGCGGCTCTCGGCGTGGATCGTCCGGATCAGGACGGGCTTGGCCGCCTGATGTGGGATGGCAGTCAGGCTGAGCGGGTCAATCAGCTTTATGGGATGCTGCCCCGGCAGATTACGGCAACGGCGCTTCATGGCAGGCTTGTGCATCTCATGCTGTCGCGTTCGGTTCCCCCCGAAGGGTCTGTGGATATGGCGGAAACCCTTGTCCGTGGCCGGCTCAACTGGCTTAAACACAATGTGGCAGGTGATGATCTGGCCGCGCTTGTGCGCCAGCTCCCGGTAACCGAAGACTGGATGGACTGGCAGACCTGGCTCGTTTATCACGATCTGCTGATGCGTGAGGATGAAGAAGCCTGCACCATAGCTGATCGTCAGGCCACCACCACGCTTGAACCTGTATGGCATCAGATCAATGCGTTTTGTCTTATCATTCAGGGTGATGATGTCAAAGCATCCTTTGCCCTTGATATTCTTGAAGATCGCGGCGTGGAGGATCCTGTTTTCTTTGCGCTGATGCGCAAACTCACCGGAGCTGATGATCAGCTGAGTGAGGTGGCGGGTGATACCGGTCTGCTCAATCTTGTCCTGATGGACAGCGCCCGCGTTTCCATTGATGAGCAGGTGATCAGTTCAGTTGATGCCAGCTATCAGTCAAGTCTCGGGCAGTTGAGAAATCTGTCGGATGAAGCATCCCTGCTTCAGGGTGCACGCATCCTGCGCAATCCGCAGGCGACCGTAACCGACATCATTGCAACATGGGCCCTTCTGCCGCCCTCGAAAGTCCCGGCCAGTGAGGCACTGACGAGGCTTCGGCTCGGCGGCACCGCGGATGAGATTGATCTTGCCCGTCTCTATGCCTGGCAGGCTACGGTGCTTGAGGAAGATGCCATTGCCGCAGCTGATCTGGCCTATGCGGCGCTGGAGATTGACCTCAATCATATCGGTATCCGGGCGCTGGGATTATGGCTTCCTTTTATTGCCACCGCATCAGACAATCCCGGCTTTGCGTTTAAAACAGGCCCGCTTCTTGGGCTGGACAATACCTTCACGAGAGACCAGATCACCGTTGAGGCCGAAGCCTGGGCTGAGATATTGCGCCTGCCTGATGAGCCGCTTGATCCCTCGCATCTTATCCTTGCTGATGCTCTTGATGCGGTTCCTCTTCTTGCCGCCGTGGGCGTGGATGTGTCGGTGCTTGTCTGGGAAGATTTCCTTGACGATACCACCGGGCTTGTGGGGGTGACGACACCTCTTTCACTGGCCAGACTCAACGCGCTCAAAGCCGCCGCATCCGGCGGGCGTAAGGCGGAAACCCTTCTGCTGGCGGCTCTTGCCCTTGATGATACCCCGCTTCACCAATTGTCGCGTGATGATGCGGCCATAACAGCAGGAGCTCTCTTTGAGGCCGGGCTTGAAGAGACAGCGCGCGACCTTGCCCGGGATATCCTCCGGAGCTGGACTGTGCACCGTCATTTTAACGCCATGGCAGCCCGAAAGGCGGCCAATGCCTCGTAACCGGCGCCAGATGAATGGTGATGATGCCCGTGCAATTTCCGGATTTCTCGACGCGATCAGCGCTGAGCGCGGCGCCGCGCCCAACACAATCGAGAGCTACGAACGTGACCTGCGGCTGACTGCCACGTCTCTGTCCGGGGCGGATACGTTGCTGACGGTTGACGCAGAAGGTCTGCGCCAATGCCTTGCCGGATGGAGCGGGGTGCTGAAGGCAACCAGCCTTTCCCGCAGGCTCAGCACCTTGCGTCAGTTCATGCAGTTCTGTGTTGAGGAGGGGATGAGACAGAACGATCCCACCCGGATGATAGACAGCCCGAAAACCCCGAAACCCCTGCCCAAAAGTCTCAGCGAGGAGGAGGTGGTTCTCCTGCTGAAGGCGGCGGCCTCCCGGCAGGGCGCGGCCGGGGCACGTCTCGTTGCCATGCTTGAAATCCTTTACGCCACGGGGATGCGTGTGTCCGAACTGGTGACCCTTCCCATGGGCGCAATCAGCCGGCGGCGGCGGACGCTGACGATCACGGGCAAAGGCGGACGTGAGCGACTTGTTGTATTGACGGCGGCTGCGCTTGATGCGCTTGACGTCTGGATCAGCTGTCGTGACAAGGATGCCGGTGCCGTGGTGTCGCCTTTTCTTTTTCCTGAAGGCGACGGGCATGTCAGCCGTCAGTGGTTTGCCCTTGCGCTTGACGGGCTCAGACGGGATGCAGGTATCTCCTCGCGGGTCAGCCCGCATATGCTTCGCCATTCCTTTGCCACCCACATGCTCAACCGGGGGGCAGACCTGCGCTCACTGCAAATTCTGCTCGGGCACGCAGATATCACCACGACAGAAATCTATACCCGGACAAGGGATGAACGGCTGGCTGGCCTTGTTCATGACACCCACCCGCTTGCCCGTAATCGGTCTTCTGGTTTATAACAAGAAGATATAACTTCGATTTAAGGTGTATTCCGATGCGTCATTTTCTTGAATTTGAAAAGCCCATTGCGGTGCTGGAAGGCAAAATTGAAGAATTACGGCACATGTCATCGGACATGGATATCAATATTGCCGAAGAAGTCAGCCGTCTGCAGCAGAAGATGACGCGTGAGATCAAATCCGCCTACGCCAATCTCGGCCCGTGGGAAAAGGTGCAGGTGGCCCGCCATCCTGACCGGCCGAAAACCGCTTCGATCATCGCCGGCCTTTTTGATGATTTCACCCCCCTTGCCGGTGACCGGAATTACCGCGAAGATCACGCTGTTATCGGCGGGCTTGCGCGCTTTCGTGGCCAGTCGGTTGTTGTCATGGGTACGGAAAAGGGCGACACAACCGAAGAGCGAATCAAACGAAATTTCGGAATGGCAAGGCCGGAAGGGTACCGCAAGGCGCGTCGCCTGATGGAACTGGCGGAACGGTTTGGCCTGCCGGTGATCACTTTTGTCGATACCGCCGGGGCCTATCCCGGACGTGGTGCCGAAGAGCGTGGCCAGGCCGAAGCTATCGCCAGATCGATTGAAACCTGCCTTAACCTTACGAGCCCTATTGTCTCATCGATTATCGGTGAGGGCGGATCCGGCGGGGCTATTGCCCTTGCAACCGGCAACCGTGTCGTCATGTATGAACATGCGGTCTATTCCGTGATTTCTCCGGAAGGATGCGCGTCCATACTCTGGCGCAGCGCAGATCATGCCAAGGATGCTGCAGAAGCCCTGAAACTGACGGCGCAGGATATGGAAGAACTCGGTGTTGTTGACCAGATTGTTCCTGAACCTCTCGGGGCCGCGCATCGTCATCCCGATGAAGCCATCCGTGATCTCGGGGATGCGGTGGAAGAACAGCTCAGATCATTAAATCATCTTTCCGGCCAGGAACTGGTCAGCCAGCGTCACGAAAAATACCTCACCCTCGGGGATAAGGGCCTCACCTGATTCTAGGTGAACTGCACCTCAAACGGACGCGCATGCCGCCGGGACGGAATGGACCGTCTGGCTTTTTCAACAGCCTCAGGGGTGATCTCCGCAAAAGCGATCCCGGGGATATCACCCTGATCTGCCAGCACTTCCCCCCAAGGATTAACGATAAGCCCGTGACCAAAGGTTTCACGACCACGATCATGGATACCAACCTGTGCCGGGGCCAGCACATAACATCCGTTCTCAATCGCACGTGCCCGGATAAGACTGTGCCAATGGGCGGCGCCGGTTGGCCGGGTGAAGGCAGAGGGGATGGTGAGTATGGTTGCACCCGCATCGGTGAGCGCCTGATAAAGGGCCGGAAACCTCAGGTCATAACAGATGCTGAGCCCGATTATGCCTAAAGGCGTATCCACCACCACCGCCCTTGCCCCGGCATCGTAGGTTTCGCTTTCACGATAAGGCCGGTCAGGTAAATCAGCATCAAAGAGATGGATCTTATCATAGCGGGCCCGGATATTTCCGTCCGGTGCCAGCAGGAAGGACCGGTTGATCAGCCGCCCTGTTCGCGTGGGATCATCTCCCCTTAGCAGCATGGACCCGATCAGAAGCCAGATACCATGACGTGCTGCCGCCTCACGCAACTGATCAAGCGCCCGGCTTTCGGCTTCGGTTTCTGCGGTGGCGAGCAGGTTATCTCTCGCGGCATCGATCCGCGTTGCGCATTCGGGCAGACCTATGAGATCCGCGCCGCCTTCAGCGGCCTCCCTGATCATCGGCAGGATGAGTGCGAGCGTCTGATCATCGCTTTCATGTGCGGTGTATTGCAGGTTGGCGTAACGGAATCCCGGCATCATACATCCCTCCATTAAGGCACTAGCATACCCGGGCTGCCACACTAACCGAAACCTTTTTCGCTCCCGCACGTTTAAGGCAGCGCGCCGCGCTTGAAAGCGTCGCCCCGGTGGTCAGCACATCATCGACAAGCAGGATATGCTGGCCGCGGATTGAGGTGGCGGCATCCGGGTTTACGGCAAAAGCCATGTGCACGTTTTCCTGTCGTTGCTTGCGTGTCTTGCGTCCCTGAATAGGGGTGTTGCGCTGACGCCTGAGCAGATCAGGACGATAAAGTTCTCCGGCAAGATTGCTGTGGCGGACCAGAAACCGGGCCAGTTCAGCGGATTGATTATACCGCCGCTGGAAAAACCGGACCGGATGAAGGGGGATCGGGACAACAGCATCAGCGGTGCTCAGCAAGGGCAGGCTCCGGCGTAGCATCATTGCCGTCAGGATCGGGGTGATATCATGTCGGTCACCGTATTTCAGCCCGAGGATCAGCTCCCGCGCCGCGCCGTCATAGATCATCCCGGCGACCGCTTCATCAAAATCCTGGGGCTTCATCAGGCAGGTGCCGCAGACAGGGTTGCCGCCGTCATGATGAAACGGCAGGGCGCATCGCAGGCAGGACGCCGCTGTCCCGAACCGGAGATTGCCCCAGCAATCGGGGCAGAGCCCGACGTCATCAACCAGCGAAAAGCATAAAGGGCATGAAGGCGGGATCAATGTGTTGAGCAGATAATGCAGGAGACGATTATTCCGCATGATGCCAGTCTTGCACATATCGGTGAATAAATGGTTAACGCCACTTGCGTTTTTGCAACAGCCGGGCATGCTGGAAGCATGATGACGACCAAACCGCCACCCCTCGTTGATCACCTTGCCCATCAGCGCTTTCGTGACAAGGCCGCGGCGGGATTTGACGGGTTTGATTTCCTCAAGACAGCCGTGGCGGAACGCATGGCAGACCGGCTCGATATCATCCGTCGCGATTTTCCCCTGGCGCTGGATATCGGGTGCCATACGGGCGGGCTTGCCGCCCGGCTCATGGAAACGGGGAAAATCGGCAGAATGGTCGGCATCGATATTTCTGCCGCCATGGTTGCAGCCACAAGAGCACGCGGGATTGAAGCTCAGGTGGCGGATTATTTTGATCTGCCGTTTCCCGAGGCGGGGGTGGATGCCATCTTTTCGGCCTGTTCCCTTCATTGGGTCGATGATCTGCCCGGGCTGATTCTACGGTTGCGCCGGCATCTCAAACCAGATGGGCTGATGATGCTGGCCTTGCCGGGCGGGGAGACGTTGCTGTCGTTACGCAACTGTTTTGCCGAAGCGGAAAGTGAGATTCTCGGCGGCATGACCCCGCGTGTCATGCCCATGGCGGATATCAGGGATCTCGGTGGTTTGCTCAGCCGGGCGGGGCTTGCCCTGCCGGTGGCCGACAGCGAGACCATCACCGTGACCTGGTCAACGCCTTTCGATCTTCTTCGTGATCTTCGCGGCATGGGTGAGCAGAACGCGCTT
>CAZOLR010000025.1:0-30472 GCA_964580905.1 uncultured Hyphomicrobiales bacterium
AGGGATGAGAGGTCTTCAGCAATTTTTTCAATATCAGCCATTTTTGTCTCCTTTGGCTTGAACTTAGAGATCGTGGGCAGTGCCCAGTTTTAACCTTGCTCTGACTTGGCCTGGATTACCCGTGCCAGCTGTGCAGCTGGAGCCTGGGTAACGCGGGCGACCTTGGTGGCAGGTGCCTGTAGCAACCCGACCAGTTTCGCGCGCAGCTCGTCCAAGGATGGCAGTTTGGCAAGGGCTTCGACCCCGTCCTTGTCCAGTATCTGGCCGCCAATGGCGCCCCCGACAATGGTCAATTTACTGTTTTCCTTGGCGAAATTTACCAGCACCTTCGCGGCTGACACCGGATCAGATGACGTACCAATGGCCGTCGGTCCGGTGAAATAGTCGCTAATGGTTTCATAAGCCGTATCCTTCAGCGCAATTTTGGCAATACGGTTCTTGGTGACCTTATAGGCGGCACCGTTTTCCCGCATTTTATTCCGCAGCGCGCTGCTTTCAACAACAGTCAGCCCAACCTGATGCGTTACAACCACTGAGGCTGCATCGCTGAAGGTTGCGTGCAGGGTTTCGATCAGTTCCGTTTTTTCGGTTCTGTTCACCGATCGTCTCCACTAGTTATGGGGCGGACAAACCAACCCCGGTTGCACGAAGGATGCCTGCACCACGCAGCCATCCCTTGGCCTGCCCATAGTTCAAGCGAAACTCTCGCTCTCCCCGTCTGAATAGGATATTTAAGCGCCCGCGAGCACACCTATCGTCTTGGACAGGTGGGGCCGAAGCCCCGATCCGGCATCTTTACATGCCGGAATTCTTCAAGCCTCAGGAGGCTTGAGCCGGATCGACCGGAACGCCAGCGCCCATGGTTGAGCTGACATTGATCTTCCGGATGAAAACACCTTTTGCCCCGCTCGGGCGGGCCTTGGCGACCGCATCGATGAAAGCCGCCGCATTTTCGCGAAGCTTGTCTTCACCAAAACTGACCTTGCCGATCCCTGCATGAACAATCCCGGCTTTTTCCGCACGGTATTGAACTTCACCGGCTTTGGCGGCGGCAACGGCCTCACCAACATTCGGGGTGACCGTTCCAAGCTTCGGGTTAGGCATCAGCCCTTTGGTGCCAAGAATTTTACCGAGACGGCCAACTACGCCCATCATATCCGGGGTGGCAATGACACGGTCAAAATCAAGGCGGCCATTCTGAATTTCATCAGCGAGATCTTCCGCACCAATGATATCAGCACCAGCAGCCTTGGCTTCTTCGGCTTTATCGTCACGGGCAAAAACCGCCACACGCATTGTCTTGCCGGTGCCGTGCGGCATGGCGACAACACCACGAACCATCTGATCGGAGTGGCGTGGGTCAATCCCGAGATTCATCGAAATCTCGACTGTTTCATCGAAAGTTGCAGCTGCACTGTCTTTTACGATCTTGATTGCCTCTTCCAGCGAGTACTGGGATGCCCGATCGATTTTTTCGTACGCTGCTTTAAGCTTTTTGCCTTGCGCCATGATTTACTCCGTCACTTCAAGGCCCATCGCACGGGCCGAACCAAGGATCATCTGAACCGCACCATCCTGATCGATGGCGTTAAGATCACTCATTTTCTTATCAGCAATATCACGGACCTGGTCCATGGTAACTGAGCCGGCAACGGCACGGCCGGGGGTCTGGCCACCCTTCTGGAGTCCCGCTGCCTTCTTAAGGAAGAAGCTGACAGGTGCCTGCTTCATTTCAAAAGTAAACGACTTATCCTGATATACGGTAATAGTTACCGGCACAGGCATATTCTTTTCCATGCTTTCGGTCGCCGCATTGAACGCCTTGCAGAATTCCATGATATTGACGCCGCGCTGACCGAGTGCAGGACCAACAGGTGGAGACGGGTTGGCCGCTCCGGCAGGAATGTTCAGCTTGATGTATCCTTCGATTTTCTTTGCCATGATTATAACCCTCGAGCATCAGACCTTGCGGCCGATGTTAGATTTTCTCCACTTGCGAATATTCAAGATCAACCGGAGTTGACCGGCCAAATATAGAAACCGTCACCTTGAGGCGGGATTTATCCTCATCCACCTCTTCAACATAGCCGTTAAATGATGCAAACGGCCCGTCGGAAACGCGAACCTGTTCACCAATTTCGAACATGATATCGGTGCGCGGACGTTCGATGCCTTCGGTAACCTGTTTGATGAGACGATCCGCTTCTGCATCGGTGATCGGCACGGGCTTGCCCTGGCCACCAAGAAACCCGGTGACCCGGTTCTGCGATTTGACGATATGCCAGGACTGATCAGTGAGCTCCATCTTTACAAGAA
Source organism: uncultured Hyphomicrobiales bacterium (assembly GCA_964580905.1). GTDB lineage: Bacteria > Pseudomonadota > Alphaproteobacteria > Puniceispirillales > UBA1172. The sequence continues at coordinate 2,317 of CAZOLR010000025.1, forward strand.
TGTAGCCGGGAAAGAATTTCCGTTCAGAGGAAACTTTGGCGCCTCGCCTGATCTCCGTTACCTCTTCGGTCGGGACAAGCACATCCTCGATCTGGTCTTCAAGACCATAACTTGCCGCCTGCTCACGGATCGACTGGGCCACCTTTTTCTCGGAGCCCGAAAACACGTGAACAACATACCAGCGCTTTGCCATTCTTTTAAACTCTCGTCAAAATAGCAGGGCTCAATGCCCCGAATGCCGCTCACCTAGCCGCCAATACCCAGAACCAGTTGCACAACGTTTGACAGAATCCAGTCCACAAGCAAAAAGAACGCGGCCGCAATAAAGGTCATCACCAGAACTGTTATCGTAGCGGTGACCGTATCGCGTCGCGATGCCCAGGTAATCCGGCTTATTTCCTGCCGAACCTGACGAACAAATTGTGCAGGGGTTGTTCTAGCCATTCCGTCGCATCCAAGCAAGTCAATTCTGACTTTTACGTTTCATTTCTTCGATCAGCACCCACGTGCGGCAGGAGCCGTTTTTGTCATCAGGTTTTAGATGAATGGCGGTTTCTACCTCAGGAAAAGGGGTTATGCAAGCCAAATTTAACTCTTCCGGCAATAATTCAGCACCGGCATGAGATGAACCTCATTCCTTGCACCTTCAGCAAAGGATACAAAAATGTTTCCGACCACGGATTAGAAATCTTCCCACAGATCATCCGTCAGGAAATCAGGAAATCAATGGCATCGCCTCAGCAATTGACGAAACAACATGATCCGGTGATCCGGGAAGGTCATCCCAGATACGCCCGGCCCTGTTCACCCAGACAGTCCGAAAGCCAAAGGTCCCTGCCCCGGCAACATCCCAGTTGTTGGATGAAAAAAACGTCACATCACCGGCAGCACAGCCATAGGCTTCGGTTACCCGGGCATAAACACGCATATCCGGCTTGTAGATGCCGATATCATCGACGCTCAGCACCTGATCGAGAAATGCAAGGATATTTGCGCCTTCAAGGGCGCTTTGCAGCATAGACGGACTGCCATTGGATAACACCCCGAGCTGATATCCCGCCTCTTTCATGGCCTTGAGCTGTCCGGGCACTTCATCATAAGCACTGAGCCTTGTGTACAGCTGCAACAGTCTTTCCCGTACAACCGGATCACCGATCTCAAGCTCATCAAGGGTGACATCAAGCGCATCCGTCGTGATCTGCCAGAAATCAACGTATTTTCCCATCAGCGTTCTCAGCCAGGAATAGCTGAGCTGACGTTGCCTCCAGGCGGCTGAAAGCGGCGCCCAATTATCCTTGAGTGCCGACATGCCGGGTTCGGCCGCCGCCTCACGTGCCGCCGCATCAACATCCAGCAATGTTCCGTAAACATCAAAAACGAGAGGCATGGGCTGATCCCTTTGGGGTTTATCGCTGGTTTTATCCGGGCTGATAACTCACCAGCATCCGGACAAATTATTTAACCAGATGATTTCTCCTCACGCCAGTGCCAATTGCCGGAACTATTGGCTTATGCTCTCCCCCTTTCACTTTTTCAGGTGAAAGCTTTGCCCAATTCCTTTAAAATAAATTAATAAAAAGGGGAGAAAAATGACTGATTTTGTTTTCACAGATGCAAGGGTCCTGGATGTTCTGGCCGGAGACTATCTGGCCGGGCAATCCGTACGCGTAACCGATGGCAGGATTACCGAAATCGGGACCACCGTGAGCAGCGGCAAAGATACTGTTGAAATACCACTAGGTGGCAAGACACTGATGCCTGGTCTGTGTGATGCCCATGTCCATGTAACCGCCTACACAGCGGATTTTGCAAAACTGAAAGCCACGTCACCCTTTTACGTGGGCATCAAGGCATTTGAGATCATGGGAGGAATGCTTGCCCGTGGCTTTACCACGGTCCGGGATGCCGGCGGCGCAGATTATGGTCTGGCAAAAGCGGTTGAAGAAAATCCGACCATGGCCCCGAGGTTGTTATTCTGCGGGCATGCGCTGTCGCAGACAGGTGGCCACGGCGATGTCCGGGGTCCGGGTGAAGGCAGTTTGCATCAATGTTTCTGCTGTTCCGGGATGGGTCACGTTTGCGACGGGATCACCGAAGTTCTCCGCGCTGCCAGGGACGAAATCCGGCGTGGTGCAACCCACCTTAAGATCATGGCATCTGGAGGGGTCTCATCGCCAACTGATCGCATTACTTCCACCCAGTTTTCCGAGGATGAATTGCGGGCTATCGTTAATGAAGCCAATGCCGCGAACATACCTGTAATGGCGCACGCCTATACCGCAAGGGCGATTAACAGAGCTCTCCGCTGTGGGGTGACATCTATTGAACATGGCAATCTGCTGGATCAGGAAAGTGTTGATATCATGCTTGGTCACAACAGATTTCTGGTGCCGACGCTGGTGATTTATCATGCGCTGGTCGCCGAGGGAACCGAAGCCGGCCTGTCGGCCGAGCTGGTGCAGAAAACCTATGAAGTGCTTGATGCCGGGCTTGATGCGCTCAAACTTGCCTATGAGCAGAATGTTAATATAGCGTACGGAAGCGATCTTCTGGGTATCATGCATCGCCGCCAGCTGGAGGAATTCACGCTCCGAAGCCCGGTTGTTTCAAACACGGACCTGATCCGTCAGGCCACCTGCAATGCTGCCAGACTGTTTGAGATGGAAGATACGATCGGTCAGGTCAAAGAAGGTCTTTTCGCTGATCTGCTTGTCGTGGACGGAGACCCCCTTGCCGACATCTCGGTCATGACAACACCGGAGACATCACTGAAAATGGTGATGAAGGAAGGTCAGATCTGCCTGAACCGTCTCCATTAAAAATCATCTCATTTATTAAACAGTTTATCCGGCAGCCATAACGCGACTTCCGGATAAATGGTGATGATCGTGGCGGCTACGCACATCAGGATGAAAAACGGTGCCGCCGCAATCGCAACCCGGAAAATGGGCGTGCCGGTCAGGCCCTGAATGATGAAAAGATTGAAACCGATAGGTGGCGTTATCTGTGCCAGTTCCACCATGATTACAAGGAAGATCCCGAACCATATCGGATCAAAACCACTCGCCAGAACCAACGGCAGGGTAATCGGCAGGCTCATCACCGTGATGGATATCCCCTCAAGGAAAAGCCCCAAGAGGATATAGAAAATCGCAAGGACAAAAATCAGCTCATAGGGCGAAAGTTCCATGCGGGATATGCTCATCGCCACATCCTGCGGCACATGCAGATACGCCATGCTGGTCGAAAGGAATGCCGCCGCCAGAAGTATGGACGCAATCATGCATGACGTCCGGACCGAAGCCATCAGACTTTCAAAGAAAATCTCCTTTGTCATCTGGCGTGTCAGAACAGCCATAACCAGGGTTGCCGTCACACCGACGGCTCCGGCCTCAGAAGGTGTTGCGAAGCCTGAATATATTGCCCCGAGGACAATGAATATCAGCACGCCGATAGGGATGAGGTTAAATAGCCCCGATGCCATATCCATGATGGTCGGCGGCGCCTCCTTAGCCGGGGTAAGCCCGGGGTTCAAAAGACTCCGGCAAATAATATATCCCGAATAGAGAAAGGCGATTAAAAGCCCGGGATAGACCCCCGCAGCAAAAAGCCTCGAAATGGAAACTTCGGCGAGAACACCATAAACGATCAGAACGATGGATGGCGGTATCAGGAGACCAAGAGACCCGGCACCCGCCAGAGACCCGAAAGTGAGCGAGGGGGAATATCCGCGTTGCAGCAGTTCAGTTGTGGTGATCTTGCCAACGGTTGCGGTGGTGGCCGCGCTGGAGCCACTGACCGCAGCAAAAAGGGCGGAACCAAAGACATTGGTATGAAGAAGTCTGCCCGGGAGGTGATAGACCAACGGGGAAAGGCTTCGGAAGAGCCGATCCGAAATATCTGTCCGGAACATCAACTCTCCCATCCAGACAAACATGGGGATGGCCGAAAGCTCCCATGAAGTGGCAGAGCGAATGATGAGCGGCGCCATGATCGTCCCGATACGATGCAAAGGCATATCCAGCAGTAGAGTGAGTCCCGTTACGCTGACAAGAAGAAGACCGGAAAAAACCCATACCCCGAGACCAAGATAGAAAATCAGCAACATCAGGACGATAAAGGCGATATTCAGTGATTCCATAGCTCTCTTCCCCTTATGCCCCTATTTGTCTTCACCGGATCTGTAGCGTTCAATCCTGACAAGTGCGGTTGTAAGCATTTGCAGAAGAAAAATGCAGAGACCGAAGAAAAAGATACTTTCCACAATCCAGATCGGTGTTTCGGTGAGCGTAGGGCTGATTGTCCCGCGCTCCCAGTTGCGATGGAGACTGCGCCAGACATAACGGGCAAAAAACAGGATGACAGAAAAAGTAAATGCTATGCAGATCAACTCAACCACAAGGCTGAATAATCCGGAAATGGCATTGGTCAGAATATTAACCCGTATCAACTTGCCTGAACTGAAGGTATGCCCCAATGAAAGAAACGTCATTGAGGCAATCGCATAACCGACAAATTCATCAAGGGAATAGGTGGAGCTGTCAAATCCGGTTCTGGCAATGATCTCCACCAGAATATGAACCACCATGTAAACAAGAAGGGCGGCCGCTATCCATGCGCCGAGTGTACTCAGGCGATGTGAGAAACCTTCAAGAGCTCTGAGCATAACTCCCCCTTTTCGTAACGCTCATAATAAAACGGGCAGGGATAGCCCTGCCCGTTGTCTTTCAGGTTTAGTTTCCACGACGCTTTCTGTACTCATCGAGGATCGCCTTGCCGGTATCACCGACTTTGTCGAGCCAATCAGAATATACAGCATCGCCAGCGGAGTTCAGCTTGCCGAGGAATTCCGCAGGAACGGTTTCCGCTACCGTAATCCCGTTTGCGCGCATGTCCTTATAGTTCTGGCCGACACGCTCAGCAAGGGCGGACCAGGCTGCGTTGCTGGCCGCTTCAGAAGCCTTCATCACCGCTGCCTTCTGATCCGCGCTGAGGGCATCAAAGGCATCCTTGTTGACATGAGTCATGTTGAGAGACATGGAATAGTTAATCGCATTGAAGTGCGAAAGATGCTCCCAGAACTTGGCGTTGACACCCCCTTCAGCAGAGGTCAGTACAGCCTCAATCCCACCGGAAGACAACTGAGGCACCACATCAGCCCAGCTCATCTGAACAGCAGCAGCCCCGGCGGTTTTGAGCGTCCGTGTGCCACTGGCATCCCATGCACGGATCTTAAGCCCGCTCAGATCAGATGTTGAGAGGACTGACTTTTTTGCCCAGATCCCGGCTGGCGGCCAGGGTGATGCATAGAGAAGAATTTGGTTATGCTTGGCAAAAACTTTCTCGTAATGCGGCTTGGCGACTTCCCAGAGAAGCTTGGCCTCATCCGCTGATCCAACGAGGAATGGCAAGGATGAGAGAAGGAAGATCGGCTCAATACCAGCGACCTGCCCCATGGAGGTATTGGCAATCGGAAGCGCGCCATCACCTACAGCATCGAAATGTTCCTTGGATTTATACCCGATTGATCCGCCAAAGTGATTGGTGACAACAACAGAGCCCCCCGATTCCTTCATCAGGGTTTCAGAAAATACTTTCTGGCCCTGACCATGAATTGAGCTTTCCTGATATTCGTTGGCCATATCCCACTTAACCGTAGCGGACCAAGCCGGCGAGACCAAGGCCAGCATAGCCGCAGCTGTAATCAGGAATGATTTTGCAAAGATGTTCATTTTCTCCTCCCTAAGCTGAATCTTTATTGAACGTCCATTAGTTTGACTGCATCGGATAGTACTTGGCAAGAAATTCATCACTGAATTTTCCTGATTTTCTATCTTCTTCTTGATTGTCCGATGACCTCTTTTCCGGAGGCCCGTAACCGCCTGCACCAGGTGTTTCCATGAAAACGCAACTGTTGCTGTCAAGTTTGATACTGCCTGTTTTGGAAGCAAGAGGTATCTTGTCCCCCTTCGCATCAATGATGTAGAACTGCCCCGCCGCACCGGGTTTACCACCGAAAATGCCCCAGGGCTGATGCCGGAAACGTTCCCCGACGCCGTTAAACTCACAAACATGCCCGACGGGACGAATGGTTCGTCGTATCCCGAGCCCGCCCCGGTATTCACCCGCCCCGCCGGAATCCTCCACCAGCGCGTAGGCTTCAACCCTGAGGGGATATTCCATCTCAATCGCCTCAACAGGCAGGTTTGACGTGTTGGTTATATTGACCTGAACCCCGTCTTTTCCATCTTTTGTCGCCCTTGCCCCCATGCCGCCGCCGAGGGTTTCAAGATAGACGTAACGAGCATTCGTTTCGGGATCAACGCCGGCAAAGACTGCGCTTGTATTGGCTCCGTTGGCCGCACCGATCACCTGTTCGGGAAGAACATCGGCAAAGGCGCCGATCACCACATCGACAACCCGCTGGCAGGTATTGGCACGCAAAGCCACCCCGGCCGGCGCAACACAGTTGAGGAACGATCCTTTCGGCACAGTGATATCGATCGCCTGAAAAATTCCGCTGTTATTCGGCATCTCCGGGTCCAGTAACGCTTTCAGCGAATAACATACCGCCGATTGCGTGGCATTGAAGGTCAGGTTGAAATTCCCGGGAACCTGGGCAGCGCTTCCGGAGAAATCAAACAGGATATTCTTGCCCTTTTTTGTGATATCCACGGCGATCAGGATATCTTTCGTATCGATGCCGTCATCATCCATCATGTCCTGAAAATGATACTCACCGTCGGGCAGAGCCTCAATCGCCGCCTCCATTCGCATCCGGGAACGGGTTAGAATGGCGGCATAGACATCTTCAAGATATGCGGCACCATATCGCTCAATGATATCCGCAATCCGGGATGCCCCGAGCCGGCACGCCGCGATCTGGGCATTAAGGTCCCCTTTGCGTTCATCCGGCAGACGCATATTAAGGAGCAGTATCCGGAGGATCTGATCATCCACCACACCTTGCCGGTAGAGTTTGACAATAGGGATACGCAGGCCTTCCTTGTAAATTTCGTCCATACCACCTGACATGGACCCGGCCATAGCCCCGCCCACATCCGCGTGGTGAACGATATTCGCAACAAACCCGAGCAGACGGCCTTCACTGAAAACAGGTATGGCCATGTTGATATCAGGCAGGTGCGTGCCGCCCGCGACATGGGGATCGTTGGATATGAAAATATCACCTTCGGAAATATCGCCTTCATACTTTTCAAGGATATGGGCCACCAGACCCGCCATCGAAGCAAGATGGATCGGCAATGCATGCTCTGCCTGCGCAATGAGATTGCCGGCAGCATCAGTAATGGCCGTTGAATGGTCATGGCGTTCCTTGATATTGGTGGAAAACGCGCTGCGCATCAGGGTGATAAAACACTCATCCGCTATTGAATTCAGGTTATTCCACAGGATTTCAAGTGCAATGGGATCAGGTTCTTGGCGCGTCATCGGGTAATCTCCAGGATCAGGTTTTCCTGTGTGTCCACGTGCATCCGGCACCATGGAGGCATCAGCGTGGTTGCATCTGTCTGGGTGAAGATTGCCGCCCCTTCATGGGTGAAACCGGGCGCCAGCGACGCGCGGTCGAAAACAGGCGTCCGGCTTGGCCCTTCAGGATCAAACCAGACCTCACGATATTCAAGAGGCTCAGACGTTGACGACGCCATCGCCTTGGCAGAGGAGATTTCAGGCAATGAGGCGATAGCCTGAAGACGAATATTCACAATCTCAACAGCGGCATCCTTATCATGATGGCCATAGCTTCTCTCATGGGCTTCGAAGAAGAAACTCTTTAACAGATCCGGGGCGGGCAGTTCGGATGAGCTGAGCATATCCCCCGCCGGAACAGATAATTCATAATTCTGGCCGATATACCGCATATCAACCTGAAGCATGAGCGCCCGGGACACGCTGCCCGCGCCTTCTTCCTCAAACCAGGGCATAGCTCTGCCGATAAGTTCCGCCAGCACTTTCCTTACAGGAGAAAGATCACCATCAAGTGGTGTGCGCATGGTCGCCACAAAGCTTTCCTGAAGATCTGCCACAATAAGCCCTTCGGCACACAAAATGCCCGGTGACCTGGGGATCAGAATTGTTTTCATCATCAGCGATTCAGCGACATCAATCGCGTGAAGCCCCCCTGCCCCACCAAAAGGCATTAAGGCAAAATGTCTGGGATCATGGCCGCGTTCCACTGTCACGGCCCGGATGGCTCTGGTCATATTCGAGTTAACAATGCCGATGATACCAAGTGCGGTGGCCTCAATCGACATCCCCAGATGATCAGCAAGCGGAGAAATGGCTGCAACCGCCCTGGCATGATCCAGCACCAGCCCGCCTCCGACCAGTTGCTCCGGCAATCTCCCCAGCACGAGATTAGCATCAGAAACCGTCGGCTCAATGCCGCCATGCCCGTAACAGGCAGGGCCCGGGACAGCACCCGCGCTGATCGGGCCAACCTTCATCAACCCGTCGCGCCCGATATGTGCGATGGACCCTCCACCAGCCCCGACCGTATTGATATCCACCATCGGCAGGCGGATACGAAAGCCTGAAATATCACGCATATTGGCAAGGTCAGCCTTACCGTCTCTTATCACGCAGACATCTGTGCTTGTCCCGCCCATATCGAGAGTAATAACGTCACCGATCTCCGCCTTGATCGCACATTGCGCTGCGCCAACCACACCGGCAGCAGGCCCGGAAAGCGCCATCCGCACAGGAAACTGCGAGGCGCGCTCAACCGACGTCAACCCGCCGCTGGATTGAAAGATGCCAAGTCTGGCGGCTGGCGCATCTCTTGCGATACCACGCTTGAGGTTTTCCATATACCGGCTGACTTCCGGCTGCAGATAGGCGTTGATCACCGCTGTTGAAAACCGCTCATATTCACGGAATTCCGGATGCACCTCACTGGAAAGAGAGACCGCCATATCCGGCAGAGCCTCCCTTATTGCATCGCCGATTCGACGCTCATGTTCCGGGTTCAAAAAGGAAAAGAGAAGACAGACAGCCACGCCGTCAATATCGCCAAGGGCACGAATATCCTCAATCACCTTATTTATATTCTGATCTTTCAGTGGGGTGATGACCTCACCCTTTGATCCGATCCGTTCATTGATCTCAAATCGTTGGTGGCGGGGAATGAGTGGTGGCGGTGCGTCAATCTGCAGATCATATACCTTTGGCCTGACCTGGCGGCCGATTTCAAGCAAATCCCTGAACCCGCTGGTGGTCACAAGAGCAAGCCGCCCGCCCTTGCGCTGAAGAAGGGCATTGGTTGCCACCGTCGTGCCATGGGCAAAACGTGTTACCGCCGCAGCATCAAGAGACACGTTTTCAACCAGTTCCTGAAAACCTTCGATAATGGCGCGAGAGGGATCTTCAGGTGTGGATGGCCTCTTGTGAATATATACTTTTCCGGTGCTGTCATCCCGGAGTGAAAAATCCGTGAATGTGCCCCCGACATCTACCCCTAAAACCCAAGACATATGAAACTGAGATCCTGTTTGTATTCATCGTTTTTATTGTATAATATTTGCATACAGATATTTTTTTGCAACAAAAATTATACCCACAGATCTGTTTGCCGGGCTGAAACATGGACAAGACGAAAATCAGGCAAAACACCTATGAGCGTGATGGTATCAGCGTCTATCAGCGCCTGCGTGAAGCGATCCTGCGTGTTGAACTTCAGCCCGGAGAAGTCATTGATGAGAGCAGTCTTGCCCGAAAGATGGACGTCTCCCGCACCCCGATAAGGGAAGCGCTGATCCAGCTTATTGCTGACGGGCTTGCGGTAAGAAAGGGGCGCGTGGTCTCTGTTGCCCAGTTGGATCTCGCGGCCATCCCCCCTCTCTATGATGCGCTGCTTATCTCAAGCCGTCTTGTTCAGCGTCTGGCGGCAGAAATGCGCACCCCGGATGAGCTCGATATCATTCACGATAAAATGGTTCTTTTTGAAGCGGCTATTCCGTCGCTTGACGGTGTCATGCTGACCGAGGCGAACAAGGATTTTCACCTGGCCATCGCCGATGCCAGCGGCAATCCGTATATCTCGGGTTTTTATCGGACGGTGGTAACGGAATCGCTTCGCCTCAACCGGATTTGCTTTTCAGCAAGCCAGTATAACGATCCTCATATTTCCAGCCATCTTGCGGAAACGGCCCGGCAGCATCGCCAGATCTTTGACGCTATAAGCACGCAGGATATCGAACTGGCCGATAAACTTGCCATCGAACATCACAAACTTTCACGCTCGCGGCTTGACACGCTCCTTTCAAGCCGAAGCAAAAGCCTGAACGAGAACATGGATATCTGATGGATAACAGCAACCTCTCAACGCTTGAAAACTCTGTTGGCCTGCTCTTAGCGGCTCAGCGGAGAGCATCCCAACCTGATCAAATCTTCAGAACACTGGACGAGGTTATGAAAGAACAGATAGGGCACAAACTCTTTACTGTTCTGCGACAGCACCCGCAACCAAGGGAACTTGAACGTCTTTACACCAATCAGCCTGACGCCTACCCGGTATCAGGACGTAAGGATGTTGTCCCCTCAAGATGGACCCGTAACGTGCTTGAACTGGGCAATCCCCATATATGCTTCACCGCAGAAGATATAATTGATTGCTTTCCAGATCATCAAACCATCGCTGATCTGGGATGCGCTTCAGCCCTCAATATTCCGCTCATGTTTGGTGGTACCGTCTGCGGATCTGTAAATCTTCTGCACAAAGAGCGTTATTATGGGGAACACCATATCAAGCCCGCCTGCCTGCTGGCATCATTCGCGCTGGCCGCATTGCTGGTCTAGAAACGTCTAGCGTTCAAGCAGATCAAGCCCGTGACGGGAAAGCCTTTCCACCCCCTCTTTGCCGACACGAACCGAATGGCCGAGCGTCATGGCAAGGCCGCTGTCGCTGTCGAGGAGGATCATATGCAGAAAGAAGACCTGATTTTCCTGCATGATCAACGGGTTGCCTTCATAGAACATGGGAAAATCAACCCAGATCGGGTTGTAGACAGCCCCCATGCCATACCCACAAGCCTGCAATCTGGCATGGCCAAATCCTCGCGCATCAAAGACCCTGGCATGGGCATCAAAAACATCACCCATAGGTTTGCCGGGTTTGATCGCCTCTTCACATGCAAGCATGGCCTCAGCGGTAGCTGCATGCATTTTCTTCTGGATATCGGACGCCCCGCCGATCACGATGGTCCGCATCATGGCGGCATGATAGCGGGCAAAAGCCCCGGACCATTCAAGGGTCAGCTGGTCACGTGCATCAAGGTGCCGGCGGCCGGAATAATATCGGACAAGGAGACCACCCGGACCTGAGCCGATGATGAATTCATTGCCGGCATAATCACCGCCGCCCCTGAAGACAGCCCCCTGCATGGCGGCAAGAATTTCGCCCTCATACGCGCCGGGTCCGGCAAGTTCAAGCGCCGCGTCAAGCGCATCATCGGAAAGTCTGGCCGCCTTGCGGTGCATCTCAATTTCAGCATCCGATTTAAACCGCCTCAGATGCCGGATAAGATCAGAAGCCTCCACCAGATCAGGGATTTCACCCCGAAGCATCCGTCCGTTGCGGTCGGTCAGCCCGGGTGTATCGGACTCATATCCGAGCACCCCGTTACCGACCCCGAGATCAGCCAGAAGGCCATGCAGATCCTGCGCCGGATTTGCGCCTTCTTTCTCATGCCAGATATGGATCTGGTCATCGTTCAGAGTTGACGTGTATCGTGCCTGCCGGAGATCAGGGGCCCGGGTCAGGAGATGGATTTCTCCTTTGCTTGTCATAACAAGACACTGGAACATGGCAAAACCGAATGTATCGTACCCGCAGAGCCAGAGATGACTTTCCGGCGCGAACATAAGGATGGCATCAAAACCGGCAGAACTGATCGCATCCTTCGCCAGCGACTGGCGGCGAGCGAATTCTTCACTGTCGAAATGTAGTGTCATGATGAAACCCCTCCAAATCTGTAAAATTCAATCCTCAAGAGATACCACATTACAGGAAGCCTTTTATTGCGACTATCACTTATTCAATGACCTCGTCACCATCCGTGATCGTTATCGCCAGAAAGAAGAAATCATTGAACCAAGAGACTTGCACCGGCAGGAAAATAACTGAATACTGATTAGGAAAACTGCGGGAGGCTATGGTGATAACGTCAGCACAAAAAGACTTTTTTAATGCCAACGGATATCTGGTCGTCGAAAATGTGGTGAGCCCGGAACTTCTGGCCTCGCTCAAAGAGGATTTCGACAACTGGGTTGAGGAAAGCCGTGGCCATGATGGCAGTTTCGGTGAAATGATCAACGGCAAGCCTCGTTTTGATGTCGAAAAAGGGCACAACGCGGATCAACCTGCACTGCGTCGGGTTAACGCCCCGCATGAGATTTCGGATGCGTATCGCACGGCCATGGCAGACAGCGGCATGACCGATGCGGTGGCCGAACTGATAGGCCCGGATGTCAAACTCCATCACACCAAGATCAATTCCAAACTTCCCGGGTCTGCCACGGCAGTAAAATGGCATCAGGATTTTCCCTTCACCCCCCACAGCAACGACAGCCTGATCACGGCACTTCTGATGGTGGATGAAGTTACGGAGGAAAACGGACCGCTTGAGGTCTGGCCTGCCACCCATGACGGCGAAATTCATTCTCTCTGGCATGACGGTGTTTTCACCGGCGCAGTCGATGAGGACACAACACGTAAAGCCCTCGATAAACGCGTCCTCTGCACCGGCAAGGCGGGATCGGTCTGCCTGATGCATACCCGCCTTCTCCATGGCTCAGCCCCGAACAACTCACCTTTTCCGCGGACACTCTATATCTGTGTTTACAGTTCGGCCGATGCTGTTCCTCTTTCGCCGTCACCGGTTCCGACACGTGATCAGGGGATGCTTGTCCGCGGCCAAGACAAAAGACAGATCAGATCTGTTTCCTTTGATATTCCCATGCCTCAACTCCCCGACGGGGCATCCTTTTTTGATCAGCAGCAACGTTGAGGTTTCAGATGCCGCTTGATACCGAAAAAACATCTCTCCTTCAGTCTATCGCCCGGGATGAGACACGCCCGCCTCATTCCATGCCGGGCTGGTATTATAACGATCCTGCTTTCTTCGCGCGTGAAAAGGAAACGGTGTTTCGCACCGGATGGGTTGCGGCAGGCCATCAGAGTGAGATCACCAAACCCGGTGCATATTTCACCCTGACCATCGGGGATGAGCCGGTGGTTGTTCTCCGGGACAGGGACGGCAGGCTCCGCGCCTTCAGTAATGTCTGCCGTCATCGGGGAATGAAACTAGTTGAGGGCAAAGGGCGTGCCTCGGTACTGACCTGCCCGTATCATGCCTGGAGCTACGGGCTTGATGGCGAACTTCATAAAGCCCCTTATATGGATCAGGTTCCTGATTTTGATGCCTCAACCTGTTCCCTTCCCGAATTCCGGCTCGAAGAATGGATGGGATTCATTTTCATCAATATTGATGGCAACGCTCCCGACCTTGCCGGGGAAATGGCAGGCATGCAGCCTTTCCTTGAGAATTATCACCCCGAAGAACGCCACAGTACCGAAACCTGGGTTGAAACCTGGCAGACAAACTGGAAGTCGCTCATTGAAAATTTCATGGAAGGCTATCATCTGTCGGTGACACATGCCGAAACGCTGGATCATATCACCCCGACCAATCTTTGCGAAAAACTGGGCAACGGGTCACGATATACAGCCTACCGGTCCAACTATCATGAAGATTTCCCCCAGCGGAAACCTTTCCCCGAAGGCCTTACCCCTAAGGAAAGACGGTCATCGGTATTGTTCTGCGTCTATCCGAATTTTGTCATCACGGTAGGGCCGAACTGCGCCATTTTCCTGATTCTGCTCCCGGATACGCCCCAGAGCGTGAATATTCGGATGGGGGTTCTGGTCCAGGACGGGGCAGATGATCTTCAGGCGACAAAAGACTATATTTCTCTCGCCCATGAATTCAATGCTGAAGACAAGGCCGTTCTTGAAGTCATGCAAAAGACCACTGGCACAGCCTTCCGGCCGATGGCCCCACTCGGACCTTCGGATCTTGAAGGCACAATCTGGGATTTTACCCGCCACATAGCCAGCGCCGTCAACGCATGATCACCACCGCCGAAGCGCTCCGGCAGCTGATCAGCTTTCCCACGGTCAGCCGGGATAGTAACAGGGAGCTGATCGACTGGGTGGCAGATCAACTGCGGCTCCATGGTGTTGAGCCGGTTATCATCGAAAACGACGACGGCACCAAGGCAAACCTATATGCCACCACCGGGCCGGAGGAAGGCGCCGGGGTCATGCTCTCAGGTCATACCGATGTGGTCCCGATTGATGGCCAGAACTGGACCAGACCAGCCTTTGAATGCACGATTGAGGATGACCGATTTTACGGACGCGGCACCGCGGATATGAAGGGATTTGTTGCCTCTGCCCTCAGCGCCTTTTGCCATGCCACCACCGTATCGCTCAAAACCCCGCTTCATCTTGCGCTTTCCTATGATGAGGAAATCGGATGTATCGGCGTAAGATCTCTCATCTCAATGCTGGAAGATGCGCCGGTCCGTCCTGCTTTCTGCATCGTAGGCGAGCCCACACATATGGCCGTGGCAGTTGGTCATAAGGGAAAAACGGCATTGAAAGCCACGTGCATTGGTAGCGAAGCGCATTCTGCCCTTGCCCCGACGGCGGTCAATGCCGTGCATCTGGCCTGCGATCTGGTTCAGGAAATCCGGCGTCTTCAGGATGATCTGCGGGAAAATGGCCCACAGGATGAGGCGTATGATATTCCTTACACCACCTTGCATGCCGGCCTTATCCAGAGCGGCGTTGCGCTTAATATCGTGCCAAACCATGCCGAGGTTGCGTTTGAGATACGCAATCTTTCCAAAGACAGCCCGGATGAGATTCTGAACCGGCTTCGTGGGGCGATCGCTCCTATTGTCCTTGCTGCCAGGAAAACCGCACCCCAAGCTGATATCCAGATAAAAATAACCAACAGCTATCCCGGGCTGGAAACGCCACTTGAATCCGAAATTGTTTCTTTTGTCACCGGGCTTACGGGGTCAAACAAGGTGATCAAGGTTGCCTTTGGCACCGAAGGCGGGCTTTTTCAGCGTGATCTCGGCATCCCCACACTTGTCTGCGGCCCCGGATCAATGGAACAGGGGCACAAACCCGATGAATACGTTTCGACGGGTCAGCTCAATGCCTGTGATGACATGCTCCGGCGTCTCATCTCACGACTTCAGGAAGGGATCTGAGCCCCTGCCCCTATGGAATTATTCGTCACCCGGAACCCCATAGCTTGGGGCCGCCGACGGGTTGAGCGCGCGGGTCACATAATCATGCATCTGGGGTTTGTAGACGGCCCAGCCTTCAGCAATGGCGGCGATCGGGCAGTCTTCGCTCCAGTCGCAACGGATTTCCGCCAGGGGCCAGGACTGGCGATCCACGATTAAAAGCCCGGCGGAATGAACCGGACCTTCCTCACCTCCGGCCGCGAGTGCCGCTTTCATCGCCGCTATCAGCCGGTCACCAAGATGCCCGTCTTGCTGGTGGAATGCCTCCAGCATAGCCTGAGGAACCCCGGCATCAGAAAGAATATTCCCCGCCGCCGCTGCATTCTCGGACTGCGCTTCTGCATGGGTGCCAAGGGTATTGCTACCGGAATGAATCGACGTATTCCCATGCTGATCCACAGCAAGAAGCTGGCGGTATTCGGTGTGATCAGCGGTGCTGATCACCTTGCGTATGGCCTCATCCGCCGTAAGCCCGTCTGCCATGGCATCAAGCGTCCTTGAGCCGAGAGATGGATCGGTCACATTCTGGCTTGAAACGGCGCCAACACCAGCCCTGGCATGGGCGCAACGTGCCGCCACAGCCGGGGATGAAGACGATACAGCCATGCCGAAAAGCCCGGTTTCAGCGCATCTGGCAACAATCGAAAAGGTCATGGCCTACCCCTCCTGGTCCGGGATAACAGCGGTGCCCTCAATTTCCACCAGCCATTCCGGCCGTGCCAGTGCATCCACCACCACACCGGTGGAAACCGGATGCACGCCTTTGATATACTGGCCCATGGTCTGGTAAACATCTTCGCGGTAGCGAATATCGGTCAGATAGACAACGATCCGCGCCAGATGTTCCATCCGGCCTCCCGCCTCTTCTATCAGTTGCTGGATATTCTGCATCACCTTGTGTGTTTGCGAGACAAGATCCAGCTGATCAATATTTGTTGAATCGTCCAGATTCTGCGCCACCTGTCCGCGGAGATAGATGGTGGTTCCCCTTGCCACAACTGCCTGGGCAAGATCGTTATCCAGTTTCTGTTCCGGATAGGTTACTTTTGTATTGAATGGTCGGATACGTTTATGCGCCATGACATCCCCCTCGCAATTTTTGTAAATCTTAGCGACAGGTATCTCCTAATCCAAGCATTGATTGGTTAGATATTTCCTAATCAAGGTTATGGAATTCCTTTCTTAATCCCGACCAGGGAAAAGACAATAATGGGCGTGGTTGCCACAAAGAAATTCGGCCATAAACGGGAGGAGCGACAATGATCCGTACAGGTGAGCAGTATAAAGACAGCATCCGCGGAACCCGCGAAATTTACATGAATGGGGAACGTGTAAAAGACGTCACCACGCACCCGATGTTCAAGCCGATTGTCGATGTCCGGGCACGTATTTACGATATGCAGCACGAAGCCGGCACCCGTGAGATCATGACCGTTGAACAGGATGGTGATATCAATGCCATCGGCAATGCGCTTCCTTATACGCAGGAAGACTGGTGGGCAAAACGGCGCGCTTCCGATGCCGTGATGGAAGATGTCGGTGGAATTGTCACCCGGGTCGGAGACGAAACCGTGGGCGAGATGTGGTCACTTTACGACGGCCAGGATGTGCTGAATGAAGTCGACCCCCAGTTTTCAAAAAACATCGAACGCCACATCCACCGTGTGCTCCATGAAGACCCGTTCCATGTTTCCGCAAATACCGACCCGAAAGGTGACCGGTCAAAAGCGCCGCAGGATCAGGATCCGGATATGCTGCTCCATGCGGTCAAGGAAACCGATGAGGGTATTATCGTGCGCGGGGCCAAATACGAAACCGCCGCCGCCTACGCCAATCAGGCTTTCACCAAACCAACCATAGCCAACTGGGGTGATGCGGCACTGTCCGATTATGCCGTCGGGTTTATCTGTGATCTCAATTCCCCTAATCTGAAATTCATCTGCCGTGGCGGATTTGCCGGCGCATCAGGCCAGTGCCCACGGGCCAACCAGCTGGACTATCCGCTTGCCAACAAGTTTGACGAAGTCGACACGATGGTGATTTTTGACAATGTGCTGATCCCCTGGGAAAACGTATTGTTTTATCGCCACACCAAGGCCGCGGCATTCATCCGCGCCACCCTTCACCGCTATTCGGCTTTCGCTTTTGTTCAGCGCACCCTTAAACTGGCGGACATGATGATCGGCGCCGCCCTGTTCAATGCCCGCCAGACAGGTCTTGAAAATCAGCCCGCTGTTCAGGAAAAACTCGCCAGGCTGGCAATCTGGAGAGAAAACATCAACGCGCATCTCACCGCAGCGATTACCCTTGGTGAACGCTCACCCGCGGGATTGATGATGCCAAATCAGTCTCTTCTCTATACCGGTCGCTGTGCTGCGCTCAACCAGCTCAACGAGATGATGCATATCGCCCGTGAACTCTGCGGCGGACAGATATGCGTCACCCCCAATATCGCAACCTTCACCTCGCCTGAAACAGCTCCGTGGATGGAAAAATTCTACACCATCAACGATCAGTGGGGCGCCGAAGACCGGCGCAAACTCCTGGCCTATGCGCGGGACCTTTTGAATTCGGATTACGCCGGCCATCGGCTGACCTTCCAGCTGTTCGCACAATCCGCACCCTTTGCCCAGATGGGCGCGGTATGGCGGAATTTTGACTGGGAGGCGACGCTTGACTTTGTCCAGAAAAGCGCCGGGCTTTCCGATCGTGTTCGTCCTGCCCCGCAGGACCCCGGAGGCGACCCCGCCATCCGCCAATGGTATGACAGCCAGAATCGTGAAGCCGCTGAGTAATTCTGTTTTTCCTAATCCGATCAGCTGCTGATTAGTCTTGCCTTAATCACCTGATGTCTGGCAGGCTAGTATCGGCAGGTGGAAATGAAGTTACGCTACACGTTCCGGCAACTTGAATATTTCATCGCGGCAGGTGAAGCGGGGAGCATCATCGAAGCCGCCCAGTCCATAAACATTTCTTCGGCGTCGATTTCAGCGGCGATCAGCCAGCTCGAAGCTGAGCTTGGGGTGACCTTATTTATCCGCCAACATGCCCAGGGGCTTTCGCTGACCACCGGCGGCCAGCGCATCTTTAATGAAGCCAAACGTATCCTGGATCAGGCCCATGAGCTGACCGATCTGGCCGGCGACATCAGCAGCACACCCCGCGGGGTGATTTCACTTGGCTGTCTTGTGACGCTGGCCCCGGTGGTCAGCGCCAGCATCCGGCGCAGTTTTGAGGCCATATATCCCGACGCGAAAGTCAGTGTTAAAACCGCCCACCAGGCTGATCTGCTGACGATGCTCGGGCGCGCTGAAATTGATCTTGCGATCACCTACAACCTTGATCTTCCTGCAGATATATCCTTCACCGGCATGGTCGAACTTCCTCCTCATGTTATCGTTTCAACGTCCCACCCTTTGGCGGGGAAAAAGTCCGTCAGCCTCACGGCACTGGCGGAAGAACCCATGGTGCTTCTTGATCTGCCGCTCAGCCGTGAATATTTTCTCAGTATGTTTCATGAGCAGGGCTTGCGGCCCAAGATAGCCGAACGAAGCCCTGACCTTGCCGTTATGCGCAGTCTTGTTGCCAACGGTTTCGGCTATGGGTTGATGAATATCCACACCTCGACGTCGCTTGCCCCTGACGGAGAAAAGCTGGCCTTTCTTGAACTTGAGGCAAGCCCTCACCCGCCACGCCCCATGGTCATGGGAACCGCACGCAAGAAAGACAGTATTCCGCCCCGTATCGTTGAAGCATTTTCCGACCATCTTAAAGAACGCATCGAGCAGAATAGCCTCCCCGGACTGAAACAGACCAGACCGGAGAAATAAAGCGAACTAGACCCTTATCCGGGGCGTTGAATTGATCAGTGTCCTGGTATATTCCGCCTCCGGGTCGGAGAACAACGCACTGGCACTCTTCTCTTCAATCATACGGCCATTCTTCAGCACGCCGACGTGATGTGCCATCACCCGGACCACCGCCATATCATGCGAAATAAAGAGATAGGTAAGCCCCAGATCCTTCTGCAATTGCTTGAGAAGGTTGAGCACTTGCGCCTGAACCGACACATCCAGAGCCGATGTCGGCTCGTCGCAGACAATGAACGCAGGATTGGACGCCAGCGCCCGGGCTATGGATATACGCTGCCGCTGGCCACCGGAAAATTCATGGGGATATTTGCCGGCATCGCTGGCCGATAGCCCGACCTGCTCCAGGAGGGCACGCACGCGCCGTTGTTGATCCGCCTCGCCATCGATGAGACGAAAGGCCCGGATGGGCTCCGCCAGAATATCACCCACCCGCCAGCGGGGATTGAGAGAGGAGTAGGGTGACTGAAAAACCATCTGAAGTTTCTGACGCACCGCGTGGTGGGCGGCCAAACTTACCGCCGTATCATTGAGATTATGACCATCGACGGAAATATGCCCCTGATCCGGGCGGAGCAACCCGACCACCATGCGTGCGATGGTCGATTTTCCCGAACCGCTCTCTCCCACTAAGGCATAAGTCTGCCCACGGGGAATGGCAAAACTGACATCATCAACCGCCACCAGTTGGCGTTGACCTTCACCGGTCAGTTTGCGGACAAGCCAGGGCGGCGAAAGATCAAAGACCTTGGTCAGCCCTGCGCAGATCAGCCATGGATCAGCCATGATCATCCTCCGCGAAAAGGTGGCAGGCAACGCCGCCTTGAAAAGCTGGATTTTCTTCGCCACATCGGGCGGTTGCAACCGGACAGCGCGGATGAAAACGGCACCCCGGGGGCAGTGCATCCAGCGAGGGCATTGATCCCGGGATCTGAGACAAAACCGTATCCGCGTCAACACTTTCAAGCACGGGCGTCGAAGCTATCAGCCCTTTGGTGTAGGGATGCCGCGGCTTGCGCATCACCTCAGCTGTGGGGCCGATTTCAACCAGACGCCCCGCATAGAGTACCGCAACACGATCCGTTGTTTCAGCAATCACCCCCATATCATGAGTGATCAGAATTACGGAAGCACCGCGCCGACGGCAGATATCCCTTAACAGATCAAGGACCTGGGCCTGCACCGAAACATCGAGGGCGGTGGTGGGTTCATCGGCGATAATCAGATCAGGTTCCGCCGCAAGTGCAAGAGCAATGACTATACGTTGCCGCATCCCGCCCGAAAATTCATGGGGATAGGCATCAAACCTGTCTGCGGCAATTCCGACCTCCTGAAATCCGGCAAGCGCACGTTGACGCGCTTCATTCGGGGTGACATTGAGATGAAAAAGGATGGTTTCAGTAAGCTGATCCCCGACCCGCCGCAAGGGATTGAGACTGGTCAGAGGATCCTGAAATATCATCCCGATCTGCCTGCCCCTGAGCGCAGCACCATGATCCGCAACCGGTTTGCCTTTAAGCCGGATGATCCCGCTTTCAATATACCCGGGCGGCTCGATCAGTCCCATGACAGCAGCCCCGGTGATTGATTTGCCGGCACCGGATTCCCCGACAAAGCCAAGAATTTCACCCCGTTCCAGAGTAAAGGAAATATCATCAAGTGCCGTCAGAACATTCCGGCGTGTCGGAAAGACAACCCGCAATCCTTCGATTTCAAGAAGCGGCGCCGTCATTTGAGCCTCGGGTTCAATGTGTCTTTCAGCCAGTCTCCGAGCAGATTGACCGAAAGCGCCAATGCCAGCAAGGTCAGGGCCGGAAACAGAAGGATCCACCATTCACCTGAAAACAGATAATCCTGGCCGATGCGGATGAGCGTGCCCAGACTGGGTTCCGTTGGCGGGGCTCCCACCCCAAGGAAAGACAAAGTTGCTTCAGCGATTATCGACAAGGCCAGGGTAATTGTGGCAATCACAAGAACCGGCCCGAGCACATTGGGAAGAATATGCCGGCGCATGATCTGGATACGGCTGAGCCCGATCAGCCGCGCAGCCTGAACATATTCCTTTTCCTTTTCGACCAATGTGGTCGCCCGAACTGTCCGTGCGAAAGGCACCCATTCCGAAAGGCCGATCGCCAGAATGAGAACAAGTATCGCCATCTCATCCCTCAGATCCGGGGGAATTATCCCGCGCAACACACCAAAGATCAGCATCGCAATCAGAATGGAAGGAAAGGTCATCTGAATATCGGCACAGCGCATGATAAGATTGTCGACCCAGCCACCGATATACCCCGCCAGCAGACCGAGCGTAACCCCCATCCCCATGGCCAGCATCACGGACATGATCCCGACAAAAAGAGACACCCGAAGACCATAGATAATCGCTGAAAGCAGATCACGTCCCTGGTCATCGGTGCCAAGGATAAATGTCTCGCCGGTGAATGCATTTGGCTCCATCGGCGGGGTGAAACCATTCATCAGGTTGAGCGATGCCGGATCAAAAGGGTTGCTCGGAGCAACCAGCGGCGCCAGCACTGCTGTCAGCGCCAGCACCAGCACCACAACAGATGCAACGATGGTGACAGGCGCGTGCCGGTAATCAAAGATGAAATCACTTTCCTGAAACCGTTGCCAGCGTGTTTTCGGCGCGGCGCTCTTCATGATCCATTTCCTTTGAGGTGATCATCCTTGATCCGTGGATCAATGGCGAGATAAAGCAGATCAACGGCAAAATTGATGATCACAAACAAGGTTCCCACCAACAGCAGATAGGCCGACATCACCGGTATATCGACAAAGTATACGGCGTTGATAAACATAAGCCCGACCCCGGGCCACTGAAACACCGTTTCAGTAATAATGGCAAAAGCCACGATGGAACCGAGCTGAAGCCCGGCGACGGTGGTGACCGGCACCAGCGTATTGCGAAGCGCATGACGAAACAGCACCATCCGTTCGGTAAGCCCACGCGCCCGGGCAAATTTAATGAAATCCTGGCGCAGGACTTCAAGCATTTCCGAGCGCACCAGTCGCATGATCAGCGTCATCTGGTAAAGGCCGAGAGTAACCGCAGGCAGAAGGATTGATTTGAGCCCCGATGCCGTAAGCAGGCCGGTTTCCCAGCTGCCAATCATCACGGTTTTGCCGCGGCCGAAA
The DNA here is from genome assembly GCA_964580905.1 of uncultured Hyphomicrobiales bacterium. Taxonomy (GTDB): domain Bacteria; phylum Pseudomonadota; class Alphaproteobacteria; order Puniceispirillales; family UBA1172. Next base: position 24,687 of record CAZOLR010000025.1, read on the forward strand.
GAGGGAAGCCAGCCAAGCTCGACCGCAAACAGCCAGATCAGCAGCACGCCGATCAGAAAAGTGGGGAGCGACACCCCGATCAGCGAGACCGTCATCACCAGATTGGCAAGAAAACCGTCCCGACGTATCGCGGTGTAGATGCCAAGCAGGATGCCGAAGGTGAGAGCAAACATCGCCGAGACAAAAGCAAGTTCAAGAGTTGCCGGCAGACGTTCCGCAATCAGCCCGGATACCGGCTCAGCGGTACGGTAGGAAATGCCGAAATCGCCCCGCACAGCATTCCAGATAAAGCGCACATACTGGACAGCGACAGGATCATCAAGTCCCATCCGTTCGATCAGCTCCCTGCGATCTTCAACCGTGGCTTCCTGGCCGAGGATATTATCCACCGGATCACCGACAAAGCGGAAGATGCTGAACGACACCAGCGCCACCAGCAAGAGCACAAGCCCGGCCTGATACAGTCGTCGGAGGAGGATGGCAAGCATGAACGGAAACCAGCGGAAAGGCTGAGGCGGAAATCCGCCTCAGCCGCCAATTTTATTTAAAGCTCAGATACTTGAAATGAGGCTGGTCTTCCGGCTGGACATCAAAGTTGATCCCGTCCTTCATCCCCCAGTTCAGCACCTGGTTGTGAATCGGCAGATAAATCTGGTCAGCCTGAACCTGCGCCCAGATTTCCGCGATGGTCGCATCACGCTTTGCCAGATCCGTTTCGGATTCAAGGCTGACGATCTTCGCGTTCACCGCCGCATTGCTGTAGCCGGTGTTGTTCCATGAGCCGCGTTTATCGGTTGTCTCATGAACAAGGAAGTTGAAGATGTAGTGCGAGTCAAACGTCGGCACACCCCATCCGAGCATGTAGAACTCGGTGGTCTTGTTCTTGATCAGCGGGAAGTGCTGGGCCTTTGGCTTGGCATCAAGGTTAACCTTGATCCCGATCTGACCAAGCATGCCAACCGCCGCCAGACAGATTGCCTCATCGTTGATGTAGCGATCGTTCGGGCAGTTAAGGGTGATGGAAAATCCGTCGCCATATCCGGCTTCCGCCATCAGCGCCTTGGCCTTGGCGATATCATTGGCGGGTATCTGATCAAGTTCAGGGGTCCAGCCATTGACAAAAGGAGGCATGATAACATTGGTGGGCGAAGACTGATCCCGCATCACGACTTTCTTGATCGCATCACGGTTGATCGCGATATTCATCGCCTGCCGCACCCGGAGATCGGCAAAGGGGTTCTTGCCATCAACATTATCGGTCTTGAGATCATCAAGGCCACTGTTCATGCCGAAGAAAATCACCCGGTTCTGGGCAGCGGTGACAACCTTGAGGCCGGATTGCCCCCGGACACGATCAAGATCCTGCACCGGCACGTCCTGAATGAAATCCACCTCTCCGGAAAGAAGGGCGGCCACACGGGTCGCGGCGGATTGAACAGGCGTGTAGATAATCTCGCTGACTTCAAGCGGAAACTGCCCCTTGCCCCAGTAATCCGGGTTGGCCTTCAGCACGGTCTTCTGGTCCGGGGTCCGGCTGACAAGCATATAGGCCCCGGTGCCGTTGGTGTTTTGCGATGCAAAAGTCGTCTCACCCCCGGCGACGTCCTGCGGGGCGCTGGCGCCGTTGTTTTCGGTCCAGCCGCTGTCCATCATGAAAAGATTGGTCAGGTTGTTGATCAGCAGCGGGTTAGGCCCGTTGGTTTCCATATCGATGGTATGGTCATCGACCTTGCGGACTTCCTTGACGCTGGTCAGCAGCTCTTTCATGGCCGAAGTCGGCATCATGGCACGGTTGAAACTGTAGACCGCATCATCCGCGGTAAAGGCAGACCCGTCGTGGAACGTCACGCCCTTGCGCAGAGTAAACCGCCAGACATTCGGGTTATCCGGCAGGGCTTTCCAGGATGTGGCCAGCGCCGGTGTGATCTGCCCGGCCATATCCCGGTGCAGAAGCGGCTCATAAATCTGGTGAGCCAGTGTGTGGGTCGGCCCTTCGTTCTGGGCGTGGGGATCCAGTGTCAGCGAGTCACCTGATCTGGCCCAGCGCAATGTTTCCGCATGGGCGGAGGATAAAGCCATGCAGGTTACGGCAAGCGCGGCTAATCCTGTTTTCATGATACTCATGGGTATCTCCTCTCCAAAGTTTATAAAAATTCTTATTTGCAATCTTTTCGCGTTCCTGCCGGATAAGCAAGTGATTTATCCGGTTTCCCCTGCCGATGAACACACTTTACCTCCTCCGCCGGACGGCGTAGGCTCAATCTGCCCCGATTTGCCCTTCTGCAGGGTTTTGTTTGGAAAACATGGCCGATCCGAAACCAGAACATTCCGCCAGTTCACACCCTTCCTTTGATGAGGATGAGCTTTTTCTCGATCAGATCAGGGATTCCTTCTGCTTTTTCTTTGCCGCGACGGTGACATTGATGGAGGTCGTGAAATATCTCCAATCCTCACGCGATACACCACGTAAGAACCAGTCACGATCAAAGGCCTGAACACCCACCCAATACCCGAAGGAGGGAAGCCTCTTTCACTCAAACCGGCGGGTGCAGGTCACGTTGCATGTAGACAACATCAAGCCAGCGATCAAATTTGAACCCGATCTTTCCGGCGGTGCCGATATGCTCAAATCCCATGGATTGATGGAGACGGATGGAGGCGATATTGCCGCTGTCACCTATCACCGCCATCATCTGCCTGAAACCGGCCTCCCGGCAGTGGCGGATCAGCGACGTGAGCAGTGCCCTGCCTGTCCCCTGCCGTTGTGCATCAACATCCACATAGATGGAATTTTCCGCCGTGAAACGATAGGCGGAGCGGCGATTATACAGCCCCGCATAGGCGTATCCCCTGATATGTCCCTGATCATCGGCAGAGACAAAAACAGGCATGCCGTCCCCGGCCAGAAGATCAAAGCGCCGCGCCATTTCGTCTTCGGACGGAGGCGCCTCTTCAAAAGAGGCGGTGCCGTTCAGCACATGCCATGCATAGATGGCGGTAATGGCGGCAAGGTCATCGCGCTGGTAAAACCGTATCATCAGGAGCCTTCTGTATCTTTCACCCGGAAAATCTGCCTTCAGGCTAGCGATACCCTGCCCCGTGCTCAAGCATAAAGCGCCCCCGCCTTCCGGGCCAAATGGGAAACAGCCCCGAGGCCCTGGCCTCGGGGCATCTCCCTCCCCCGGGTGGAGAATATCAAACCGGAAAGCCCGGCCCCGTCAGACCACGTCAATCGTGATCACCTCGTAATCCTGAAAAAGGAGCGGTTCTACCTGGCTATTGAAATTGATGACGTGCCCTCGATCACCGATCTCGTTGCCCGCCGCATCGGTGGCGTATCGCACTTCCACCAGTTTGTGAAGTTGAGGCCCGTAAACTCCTGCATGCGCACGGCCTCCATCTGCAATAGTATCGTGTATCTCCTCAAGTGTCGCCATCCTATCTTTGCTACTTTTCGATAAGAGCGACAATTTACTTAGACTGCTCCTATAAAATAAGGATACAAATGGTGGTTCTGCCGTATTGGTCGTCTTTGGAATAAAATCTATATCCATATCCTCAGGCGCAAGTTCATTCCCATCCAGATTTGCCCCGTCCTTTCGGGCGAGGATCAGCCCATGCAGGAAGACATATGGCTGGTCGGTAATCTCCGCGACTTCCTCGTCCGTGCTCGGACGGTCATCCTTGCTGTTGCTGGCCAGCACCACGATCTTGTAACTGTCTCCGCTGGCATAGGCGCTGATCTGCCCTGTTTTGGCGGTCACTTCCCCGGTGGTGGCGTTGATTTCAAACTTGTTGTTATCCTCAAGCCCCGCCGCCAGCGAATAGGTGATCGAATCTCCGTCCAGATCGGTGGCGGAAACCGTCCCGATGGCGGAACTGACACTGGTCCCGGCGGCAACGCTGAAGGACTGGGCGGCTATTTCCGGGGAGGTGAATTCTGCTTCATCGAGAAGATTGATCACAAAATCTTCGGTGGCGACGCTGGTGCTGTCAGGATTGACCGCGGCGATAGGCTCCGATGCGGTGATACGTACCGTCAGCGTATCGCCAGCCTCAAAATTACCGGAATCCGAGCCCTTGTAATAGAGCGTATATTCGGTATAGGTCTGGGGATCAGCGCCGATATATCTTGTCTTGGTTAAGGCCTCGATCTCAAAATCCGCGTTATCCTCCGCGAAATTGCCCTGCGCGTCCCGTGCCAGCACAAATTTCGTATGCCCGGCTTCATGCCCGATCAGACCAAGCTTGATCCGGGTTGAACTGCCATCGGAATTTTCCTTCAAAAACCCGTTGCCATTATCGCGCAGGAAACCGGAGGGGATCTCCGTCCCGTCATCCGTGAACAGTATGGTCCCAAGGGAAGAGAAGGTTATATCCTTCATCAGGGTCGGCTCCATCACCGCATTCGGATCTGTTGCGATCACCTTGAGATCATAGCTGTTCTTGATGTTGTCCGCGCCGCCGGTATAGACAAGGATCAGCTCGCCATCGTCGTCACCTTTTTTAACTTTGAAATGGTCTTCGTCTGCCCCTTCGAGATTAATATCATCCGGGCTGTAGGCATCCACCGCTGACCTGATCAGCGTACCCGGATTGTCCGGGTCATCGATCACCGCGGTCAGGCCATCCTGATCACGGATCACCAGCCGCGCCGCCTCCGCTTCACTCCCGATATTCACATCCCGCGCGAATGAAGGCAGTGTCCTGATTTCGATATCATAGGGCCCTTCGTCCACATCCGTGACGCGCACCATGACGCTGATATGTTCCGGGGTTTCCAGCTCCGTGATCATCCTGGTGGGATCATTCGGATCCTCACGCATGATCTCCTTGCCTGCGCGGACAACAAGGTTGTGCGTGTGCTGTCCTTCATGATCAAGGATGGAAACAAACTCCCCCGCTGAAGACCTTTCCGGCTTGAGGTAAATCATCCCTGTATCGGCGTCTATCCGGAACGCCCCGCCATCCAGATCACCATCCACATTGACCAGCTCATAGGTGATAGTATCGTTATCCGCGTCGCTCGCCCGGACCTGATAGACCGGCGTGTCCGTAGCCGTCCGTGCTATCGTCCCCTCGGCGATATCCACCACGGCGTAACTGTCGAGCGTATAGGAATGGGTGCCAATATCCGAGGCATCAAGCGTCGGGTCATTCTCCACCTGTTTTGCCGTGATCTCATACGTCGTCACCGCATCGTTCAGACGGTCAAAACCTGTCTTGTCCGCGTTGATCTGGATCAGCCTGTAATCCCCGATATCCGCTGAAGTCGTAAAGGTCGTCAGATCATCCGAGGTGTCCTCGGTGTTCATGGTGTGCGTTTCTTTCAGGTCCGCCCTGACCTGCTCAACGCTCCAGTTTCCATCCCTGTCCTGATAGAGATAGAAAATATCATGGGCGTCATATTCATCCGCCAGCAAGGTCAGCCCGCGATAGGCCACCACCTGACCATTGAGCGGCTCACGCGGGCCCGGAGTCTCCCCGCCAAAGGGATCCGAAAGGTCCGTTTCATCACGCCGCCCGGTAAAGAGATCATCATGGTCCTGAAACACCCCGTTGATCGCAACATCGCGATACACTTCAAAAGCACCATCAGCGATGGTGAGCGTGCCATCCGAAGCAAAACTTATCGCCCCTGAAAGGAGGTATTCAATATATTCCTGTGTTCGTGTTTCAGCATTTGTCACGCTGTCTGTTTCCGTTGTGTCATTGATGACAAAATACGACCACGTATCCTCCGGCCCGCTCCCGTCGGCAAGCTGGATGAGATTGGCCCCCGCCAC
>CAZOLR010000026.1:0-29449 GCA_964580905.1 uncultured Hyphomicrobiales bacterium
TCAAACTGGATATTAACTCTGGTTACCCAAAATGCGTTACTTTTTCTTGGCCGCTTTCTTGGCCGCTGCTTTCTTGGTACCTGAAGATTTGGTACCTGAAGACTTGGCACTTGAAGACTTGGCGGCTGTTTTTTTCGATGCGGTCTTCTTGGCCGGGGACTTCTTTGCCGCTTTTTTGGACGCCTTTGATGCCGAAGCTTTCGCGGCTTCGTCTTCATCGGCGCGGTAAAGCTCCTCGACCGTAATTACATGTTCATTGACCGTTGCCATTTCAAGGATGAAATCGATTACTTTATCTTCAAAGATGGGTCCTGCGAGTTGCTGGGCCGCCTGCGGGTTCTGCTGAAAATATTCGAGCACATCCTTTTCCTGCCCGGGATAACGCTGTGCCTCAGCAAAAATGGCACGGTTCTTTTCATCTTCCGTGACCTGAAGATTGTTCAGCCGGCCGATATCCGTCAGCACCATGCCAAGCCGCACACGGCGGCGAGCGATGGCATCCGCGTCTGCCTTTTCCTCATCCGACAAATGTTCATCCACCTGATGATCATGGTCGTGGTCATGGTCATGATCGTGGTCATGGTCGTGATCCTGATTGCCCATCACCCTGCAAATGCTTTCATATTCCTGCTGAACAAGGGTCGGCGGAACATCAAAGCTGCCGGCAACTCCATCCAGCGCATCAAGAACTGAAGTCTTGACCTTGGCCCGGATAGCTGTCTGATGCTGGCGGCCAATCTGATCACGGACAGCCGCCTTGAGGGCGTCAAGGTTATCCATGCCGAGTGTCGCGGCAAATTCATCGTCAATCTTGACTTCACCCGGTTCACGAAGCTCGTGAATGGTAACTTCAAAAACACTTTCCTTACCGGCAAGATGGCTTGCGGGATAGTCTTCAGGGAAGCTCACGGGCACGTCAACGGTCGTGCCGGGCTTGGCGCCAATCAGACCATCTTCAAAGCCGGGGATAAACGTATTGGATCCTATCCCAAGGCTGTGACCTTCAGCAGATCCGCCTTCAAATGGTTCCCCGTCAATCCGCCCGACAAAATCAATAACCACCGTATCACCTGATTTGACCGCACGTGGCTTTTCAACAGGAATGGTGGGCTTGTTTTCTTCGGCAATCCGGTCAACGGCTTCGTCAACTTCGCTGTCGTCGACATCAACGGAAGGCTTGTTGATGCTGAGCCCGGAAAGATCAATCGGCTCAATTTCCGGCATCACTTCAAGCGAGATGGTTGCTTTGAGATCACCACCTTCTTCGTAGCTTTCAACATTCATGTTGGGCGTGGTGGCGACCCGAAGGCTGTCGTCATCGATGATAGAGCGGGTGGCATCGTCCAGCGCGCCTTGCAGAACCTCACCGAGCACTTGTTTGCCGTAACGTGTCTTGACCACACTTGGGGGCACCTTACCGGGCCTGAAACCCGGCATCTTGACTTCTGTTGCAAGGCTGGCGATCCGGGCATCTACGCGCTCATTGATCTGGGCTGCGGTAAGAGTGATGCTGTATTCGCGCTTCAGGCCTTCCGAGTTTGTCTGGGTAACATCCATGATGACGTCCTGTCTTTGCATAAATTCAGTGGGGCGAGTGACCGGATTTGAACCGGCGGCCTCCAGAGCCACAATCTGGCGCTCTAACCAACTGAGCTACACCCGCCACGGGATAAACAGGTCCTATACAAATGCCTTTTCTCCGTCAACCCAAACTTGATCAGGAAGGTTGCATTTTGCTTGTGCCGTCTGGACAAGAATGAACAAGCGGGCGTATTCTGCATTATCCCTGTCCCACGGAGGAAATGGTGGCATCCATAAACGAACGCGCCTCACATCTTGGCACTGAAACGGCCTTTACTGTCCTTGCACGGGCCGCGGAACTCACCGCCGCCGGTCGGGATATCATCAATCTCGGCATCGGCCAGCCTGATTTTCCCACCCCTGAGCATATTGTGGAAGCGGGCATCAAGGCGTTGAGGGACGGCCATCACGGATACACGCCTTCCGGTGGGGTGCTGCCCCTGAAAGAAGCTGTGTCAACTGATATTCACCGTCGGCACGGCGTTGATATTTCTCCGGGTAACATCCAGATCCTGCCCGGCGGTAAAGTGATTATCTTTTTTTCTGCCATGCTCATGGGGGAAGCCGGGCGGGAGATCATCTATCCTGATCCGGGATTTCCCATCTATCAATCCGCCATTGCCTTCAGTGGCGCGACCCCGCGCCCCTACCCGTTGCTGGCAGAAAATAATTTTGCCTTTTCCGCGGATGATGTGCTGGGACGGATTACGGAAAAAACATCCCTTATCATCGTAAATTCACCGGCAAATCCGACGGGAGGCGTCACCCCGCGTGAAGAGATTGAAAAACTGGTCCGCGGGCTTGAAGATCATCCCCATGTGGCCATCATGTCTGATGAAATTTATGATCAGCTTGTCTTTGAGGGAAACACCATGACAAGCCTCCTGGAATTTCCCGAAATTCGTGACCGCCTGATCATTCTGAACGGATGGTCCAAAACCTACGCCATGACCGGCTGGCGTCTTGGTTATGCTGTCTGGCCATCGTTCCTCATCGAAGCAGCCGACAAACTTGCCGTTAACATCCATTCCTGCGTCAATGCTGCGGCACAGCAGGCGGCCCTTGCCGCCCTCACCGGCCCCCAGGATTGCATCGCTGAGATGCGGCAGGCTTTCGAAAGACGAGCAGGATTGATCAGCCGCGGTCTCAATGCATTGCCAGGGATCACCTGTCGTCCCCCGGCCGGTGCGTTTTACGCTTTCCCAAATATCTCCCTAACAGGATTGTCATCCCAGTCCCTGCAAACCTCCCTTCTCGAAGAGGCCGGCGTTGCGCTGATCAGCGGGACAAGTTTTGGTGACTTGTGCGAAGGGTATATCCGCTTTTCTTGTGCCAATTCCGACGACGCTATACGCCAAGCCCTTGAACGCATCCGGACCTGGCTCGAAGGCCATCTCTCAGCTTAAGCATTTATTGCCTAATATTTAATCAATTTTGCCCAGTATTTAGGCACATTTAATTGCCCAGTGTTGCGGATACCTGGCAGGCTCCGGCTTTTCCGGCAGCAATTTGAAGACTTCTCCTATTTTTTCTGCAATATCCCGGCAGGAACAGAAGTTGCTTATTGTTAAATGTAATCTCTTACAGGAGACGATCTTATGAAAAAACTTGAAGCCATCATCAAGCCGTTCAAACTTGATGAAGTCAAAGAAGCCCTTCATGAAGTCGGGATCCAGGGCATTACCATCACGGAGGCAAAAGGTTTTGGGCGACAGAAAGGGCACACCGAATTATATCGTGGGGCCGAATATGTCGTGGACTTTCTGCCAAAGGTCAAAATTGAGGTCATTATAGCAGATGATCTGGTGGAAGCCTCGGTTGACGCCATTCTTGGTGCCGCTGCAACCGGAAGGATTGGCGACGGCAAGATTTTCATTTCCCCTATTGAAGACGTGATCCGCATCCGCACAGGTGAACGCGGCCCGGACGCAATCTGATTTAACCCCCAACAACCCAAAATAGGAGTTTGCTCATGTCTGACGCAAAAAACATTCTGAAAATGATCAAAGAGAACGAGATCACTTACGTTGATCTTCGGTTCACTGATCCACGCGGCAAAATGCAGCATGTTACCCAACATATTGATACGATCGACGAAGAAAGTCTTGCTGAAGGCTTCATGTTTGACGGCTCATCCATCGCCGGATGGAAAGCTATCAACGAGTCCGACATGACCCTCATGCCTGACCTTTCCCGTTCCTATATCGATCCTTTCTTCGTGCACCCAACTCTTGCCATCTTCTGTGATGTGCTTGAGCCGTCAACCGGTGAGCCTTATGCCCGCGACCCGCGTTCCACCGCAAAGGCCGCGCTCGCGCACATGGCTTCTGCCGGCATCGCCGATACGGCGTTCTTTGGCCCGGAAGCAGAATTCTTCATCTTTGAAGACGTCAAGATCGACGTTTCCATGAACCGTGCCATGTATGCGCTGGACAGCGTCGAAGGCCCCTACAACTCTGCGCGTGATTACGAAGAAGGCAACCTTGGCCATCGTCCAGGTATCAAGGGTGGATACTTCCCTGTTCCTCCAGTGGACAGCGGGCAGGATATCCGTTCCGAAATGCTCAACGTTATGGCTGAGATGGGTGTGCCTGTTGAAAAGCATCACCACGAAGTTGCCCCTTCCCAGCATGAACTTGGCATGAAATTCGGCACGCTGATCGAAACCGCTGACAATCTCCAGCTTTATAAATACGCTGTGCATAACGTCGCCCACGCCTATGGTGTTTCCGCGACCTTCATGCCGAAGCCCATCTCTGGTGATAACGGCTCCGGCATGCACGTTCACCAGTCTCTCTGGATGGATGGCAAGCCGCTCTTTGCCGGCAACGGTTACGCTGATCTTTCGGAGACCGCGTTGCATTACATCGGCGGTGTCATCAAGCACGCCAAGGCACTGAATGCCTTCACCAACCCGAGCACAAACTCCTACAAGCGTCTGATCCCGGGTTATGAAGCGCCGGTTCTGCTGGCTTATTCGTCACGCAACCGTTCGGCTTCCTGCCGGATACCGTTTGTCAACAACCCGAAAGGCAAGCGCGTTGAAGTCCGTTTCCCGGACGCTACCGCAAACCCGTATCTTGCCTTCTCTGCCCTGCTGATGGCCGGGCTTGACGGTATTCGCAACAAGATCAACCCTGGTGATGCCATGGACAAGGATCTGTATGATCTGCCGCCGGAAGAGCTCAAAGATATTCCGACCGTCTGCGCATCCTTGCGGGAAGCTCTTGACAGCCTTGATGCGGATCGTGAATTCCTGACCCAGGGTGATGTCTTCACCAACGATCAGATCGATGCCTATATCGAGCTGAAGATGGAAGAAGTCGTGGCTTTTGAGCACACCCCGCATCCGATTGAATTCCAGATGTACTATTCCTCCTAAATCGGTACCTAAAGATCAGAAAAGGCGGCTTTTGGGCCGCCTTTTTTGTTGCCGTATTTCTACAAGGACTTGTATTCCCACTTGCTCTTGTTTCAAGATGATGTAGAAAAAGGGGTGAATTAAAGGAATTACCCATGGCTGATCTTTTTAATACCGCAACCGCTTCTGACTATACGGCGGCTGAAATCGAGGTTCTCGAAGGGCTGGAGCCTGTTCGGCGTCGCCCGGGCATGTATATCGGCGGCACCGACTCCCGGGCCTTGCACCATATGGCAGCGGAGATCCTTGATAACTCGATGGATGAAACCGTCGCCGGCCATGCCAGCCGGATTGAGATCACCCTCAACGAGGATGGAAGCCTCACTATCGGGGACAATGGCCGCGGTATTCCTACCGATCCGCATCCCAAATTCCCCAAAAAATCCGCCCTTGAGGTCATCATGACCACTCTTCATGCGGGCGGTAAGTTTGAAGGTAAGGCTTACGCCACGTCAGGGGGGCTGCACGGAGTTGGCGCATCCGTGGTCAATGCCCTTTCTGAAAGAATGGTGGTGGAGGTTGCCCGCAACAAAACGCTCTACCGCCAGGAATTCAGCAAAGGTGTGGCAACGACTAAGCTTGAAGAAATCGGCACGGCCCCCAACCGTCGCGGAACGGATGTAACCTTCCTTCCTGACGCAGAGATTTTCGGTGCGAATTGGGCCTTCCGTCCTGCCACGCTCTTCCGGATGGTTAAATCGAAGGCTTATCTCTTTGCCGGCGTTGAAATTCGCTGGAAATGTGCCGCTAAATGGCTTGAGGATGGCAGCGATATTCCGGCCGAAGCCGTGATCAAATATCCGGGCGGTCTTACGGATTACCTCAATGACGTGACAAGGGACAAGGCGCTGATAACCGCCCAGCCCTTTGCTGATATGGTGGAAATCAACGGGGAGAAGGTTGAATTTGCCATCACCTGGCTCGGCCCGGGTGAGGATGGATTTGTGCAGTCCTATTGCAATACCGTCCCCACCCCCGACGGCGGCACCCATGAAACCGGCCTCAGGCAGGCGCTGGTTCGCGGTATGCGGACGTTCGGCGAAATTGCCAATAACAAGAAAGCTGCGGACCTGACCGCTGATGATGTCATGGCAGGCACCGGTGCAGTGATCAGCGTTTTTGTCCGTGAGCCGCATTTTCAGGGGCAGACAAAAGACAGGCTGGTCAGCCAGGACGCAACCAAACTGGTGGAAACAAGCCTGAGGGACCGATTTGAAACATGGCTTTCCAGTGATCCGGAAAGGGCCGGATTTCTGCTTGATGCGGCGATTGAGCGAATGGAAGAACGCAAACGTCGCAAGCGTGATAAGGATGTCGCGCGCAAAACCGCCACCCGAAAGCTTCGCCTGCCCGGAAAACTGGCGGACTGTTCTTCCACTGATGCCGTTGAAACCGAACTCTTTCTTGTTGAAGGTGACAGCGCGGGCGGTTCTGCCAAACAGGCACGTGACCGGCGCACTCAGGCGGTACTGCCTTTGCGGGGAAAAATACTCAACGTTGCCTCCGCCAGCGACGATAAGCTGATGCAAAATCAGGAATTATCTGATCTTGCCCTGGCTCTCGGGGTGCAGGCAGGCAAGAATTTCAACCTTGAGGCTTTACGCTATGGCCGCATTATCATCATGACCGATGCCGATGTCGATGGCGCCCATATTGCGGCGCTGTTGATGACCTATTTCTATCAGCAGATGCCAGGGCTGATTGAAAGCGGCAGGCTTTTTATTGCCCAACCGCCCCTTTACCGCCTTGCCCAGGGCGGAACAGTTCTCTATGCCCTTGATGATGCGCATAAGGACCAGCTTGTTGAGACTGAATTCAAGGGACGCGGGAAAATTGATATCAGCCGCTTCAAAGGTCTCGGCGAAATGCCGCCGGCGCAGCTCAAGGAAACGACCATGAAACAGGATACGCGTCGGCTGTTGCAGGTCAATTTGCCGAAACGTGATGCCGAAGGCGCCGATGACCGCCGCCGCGTCGATGGTCTCGTCAATACCCTGATGGGGCGTAAACCTGAGCTCAGATTTGCCTATATCAGGGATCACGCCGCCGATGTTCTGGCGGAACTTGATATCTGATATCTTTTATTCCAGCCCGGAAAGAAAATTTTCAACAGCCCGGTTCACCGACAAAGGGTCTTCAAGCGGCGGCAGATGGCCGCTGTTCCTGATTTCGACAAAGGTGCTGTCCGGCATGGCGTCAGCCATCGCCCTGACCTGTTCCGGCGGTGTCAGTGTGTCCTCACTGCCAACGATAAACAGCCCGGGCCGATCAAGGCCCGACAAGGTATCAAACTGGTCACGACGTGACATGATCGCGTTTTGCTGAAGAATGAAATTATCACGCCCGATTTCCTGCGCCATTTCAGTGACAGCCCCGGTAATACGCTCATCACCAAGATTATGCCTGGCAATGAATTTGGGCATCAAAGCAGATGTAACACCCTTGAAACGGCCGATTTTGCTCATTTCAATGAGTTTACGGCGTTCCTCGCGCCGCTCTTGTGTATCGGCGATGGCGTTGCTGTCCATAATGACAAGAGCCCTGAGACGTTCCGGGGCCAGCCGGGCTATCTCAAGCGTGATATATCCCCCCATCGAAAGCCCGACAGGAATGATGAGGCCTGTTGTCTGATCGAGCGCTCTTTCGGCCATGGCGGTGATAGTATCAGCGCCTGTCGTATCCGTATGATGGATGGGGTAACGGCCATCCAGATGGTGTTCCAGACCGGCATAAAGTTTTTCCGTAAGCAGGAGACCAGGCGAAAAAATAAGAGTTGTCATGATGGTTCGGTCCAAAATCATTCAAAACAAGAAAATTGAAACAGGTTAAGATCAGCATTGCTGTTGACGGGAAGCATGCAATTCTGTATGTCTCATTTTGTTTTCAGGCGCAATATACACCGCGCTGATCCATTCGCACAGAAATCGGATGATATTTTGACTTTCCACGATCTTGGTTTAAGCGACAAGCTTCTCGATGCCATAGCGTCCATTGGCTACGAAACCCCAACACCTATTCAGGAAAAATCAATTCCGGTGGTGCTGATGGGGCGTGATGTACTTGGCTCTGCACAGACAGGCACAGGTAAAACGGCGTCCTTCACCCTGCCCATGATCGATATTCTGGATTCCGGCCGGGCCAAGGCACGCCTGCCGCGTTCTCTTATCCTGACCCCGACGCGGGAACTGGCCGCACAGGTGGCTGAATCCTTCAAGGCATTTTCCAAAAACCAGAATCTCTCCATGGCACTGCTGATCGGCGGTATCAGCTTTACCGAACAGGAAGCGGCTCTTGATAAGGGCGTGGATGTGCTCATTGCCACCCCGGGACGGCTTCTCGACCATGTTGAGCGCGGCAAGGTCATGCTTAACGACGTGAAGATCCTGGTGATCGATGAAGCCGACAGAATGCTTGATATGGGATTTATTCCTGATGTTGAGCGGATAACCTCACTGTTGCCGAAAATCAGGCAAACTCTGTTCTATTCCGCCACCCTTGATGAAACCATGCATGGGATTGCATCAAAATTCGTGATGAACCCTAAAATTATCGAGATTGCTCCCCCTGCTTCTACGGCAGATACGGTGGAACAGTTCGTCACCCATACGGTCACAAAGCAGAAACGTGAGACGCTCCGGGACCTGCTCAATCAGGAAGATGTTTCAAATGCGGTCATTTTCTGCAACCGCAAGCGTGATATCAGCACCCTCAAAACGTCGCTGGAACGCCATGGTTTCAGCGTCCTTGCCCTCCATGGCGACATGACACAATCCGCCCGTAACGACGCCCTTGCCAAATTCAAAGACGGCGCCGTGCCGCTTCTGGTTGCCAGCGACGTGGCTGCACGGGGCATTGATATTGCCGGGCTGTCGCATGTTTTCAATTTCGATGTGCCGATGAACGCCGAAGATTATGTTCACCGCATTGGCCGTACGGGCCGGGCCGGACGATCCGGACGTGCCTTCACCCTGGTTGCCAGTGAGGATGACCGCCATTATCTTGCCGCCATCGAAAAGCTTATCGGCAAGACAATTAACGTGCTGACCCCCGATGGCAAAGGATCAGGGAAAACCGTCAACAGCGTGAAAAATGTACCCGAAAGCAAAAAACCAGCGGCCAAAGCTTCATCTAAAAGGACCGGTAAAACCTATAAAGGTGAACGGCCGGTTCCACCGGATTGCAGCGGCGACAGTTTCAAGAACTCTGACCACGTTCCGGCATTTCTGACCTCATAATTATATTTTAATTCAGCGCTTTGCAGATAACTTCTGATAAATCAGTCGAAAGACTTGCGCTGGTTTTAATGCGGGTTAACGCCCCTTTCATCAGCGATTGCCTTTCCTCATCGTAGCGGGAAAATCTGGTCAGCGGCAGAACCATGCGGGCCGCGATCTGCGGGTTCCGGTTATCGATCTTGGCAATGTGTTTTGCCAGGAACATATAGCCGCTACCATCTATAGCATGGAAGTTTCGCGGATTTGAGGATGCAAAAACCGACAACACGGATCTCAGTTTGTTCGGATTGGTTGCATCAAATGCCGGATGTTTCATCAGTTGCGCGCAGTAATCCGGTGTGGAAATCATCGGCGCTGAACTTTCGATCATAAACCATTTTTCCATGACAAGTGCGTTATCATGCCAGCGTTCAGCGAATTTGCGTACGCTGTCATCCCGCTGCGGGGTATTGCCCTGATTAAGAGCATGAAGCGCCGCTTCCGACAAGGTCATGTTCGATGAGGAGGATAACATTTTTGCCTCTTCAGCGATGCCATCATATTCAGCCAGAACGGCAAGGCCAAGTATCCGGGCAACAAGAGCACGCCCTTTTGCGTCAAGTTTTTCCGGATCGGCAAGGCAGGTTTTCAGATAAGGTTTGATAACATCAGCAAGAGAAAGCCCGATTTGCCGTGCCACCTGCCGACGCGCCTTCCATATCCGGATAGGATCAGGTTCATCAACCGCAGCCTCAAGTATGGCCTGAGACGGAAGGGTCAGCATCTGTGCCTTTTCAGCACCATCCAACCGCGTATCTTCAAATACAGCGACGAGGCCAGCGCAAAGATTGTCAATGAGACCAGATGTTGTTTCATCCGACGGGGACTCCATCATGGCCAGTACCGCATCGGTCATCAGGGTTTGCCCGGCATCCCAGCGACCGAACGAATCGCTGTCACCGGACAAAAGCGTAATCCGGTCACTTGTTTTCAGGTCCGTCTCAAGTCGGACGGGAGCCGAAAACCCCCTGAAATAGGATGGAACCGCGTCGGACGGCACATCCGTAAGTGTAATGCTTGTCTCAAATGTATCGAGCATCACTGTATCATCAACCACCCTCTCCCCTTGCCCGATCATATGGAGGGGCAGGTCTTCTCCTGTGGTGCTGACCAGACCAAGGCGAATGGGAATAACCAACGGCCGGCGCGGGGTTTTCGCGTATGTATCCGGAAGAATCTGCTGAAAAGTCAGCGTAAGGCTCCCACTTTTCGCATCATAGTTTCGTGAAATGGAGACAACCGGCGTTCCGGCCTGGCTATACCAGTTGCGAAACTGACTGAGATCCGTTCCGCTGCCGTCTTCCATGGCACGGATGAAATCTTCACATGTTGCGGCGGTACCGTCATGACGCTCAATATAGATACCAATGCCTTTCATGAAAGCATCGTAACCCAGCATCACTCTCAGCATCCGGATAACTTCCGCGCCCTTCTCATAGACGGTCGGCGTATAGAAATTATTGATTTCCGTATATTCTTCAGGCCGGATGGGATGCGCAGTTGGCCCGTTATCCTCCGGAAACTGAATGGACCTGAGCAAGGCAACATCATCTGCCCTCTTGACCCCGCGGGAATGCATGTCGGCGGTAAACTCCTGATCGCGATATACGGTCAGCCCCTCTTTCAGGGTCAGCTGAAACCAGTCGCGGCAGGTGATGCGGTTGCCGGTCCAGTTATGGAAATATTCATGGGCGACGATACCTTCGACACGTTCAAGATCGGCATCGCTTGCGGTTTGCGGATCAGCGAGGATAAATTTCGAATTAAATATGTTTAATCCCTTATTTTCCATCGCTCCCATATTGAAATGACTGACCGCAACGATCATGAAAATATCAAGATCATAGGAAAGACCGAAAACCTCCTCATCCCAGCGCATGGATCGCTTGAGACTATCCATGGCATGGGCCGTCCGGCCGGCGTTACCATGCTCAACATATATCCGGAGATCGACATTGCGCCCGTCGCTCGTGGTGAAATTATCCTGCACATGGTCAAGATCACCAGCGACCATGGCAAACAGATAACTTGGTTTCAGGAACGGGTCATGCCATATCGCGTAATGGCGGTCATCATCCAGATCCCCCTCTTCGATGAGATTGCCGTTTGAGAGCAGGACAGGCATCGATTTGTCGGCTTCAATCCGGGTTGTGTATATACTCATCACATCCGGCCGGTCAGGATGCCAGGTAATGTGACGAAACCCTTCAGGCTCACACTGGGTGCAATACATATCACCAGATTTATAAAGGCCCTCAAGTGCCGTATTTTCAGCAGGATGGATCGTGCTGATGGTTTCAATCAGGGCCTCGTCACCTGTCATGATGCTAATTTCACCGGAGGACGGATCAAGGGTTGATTTGTCCATCGCTTTACCATCAACATGGATCTGCTCAAGCAACAGGCCCTCGCCTCCTTTGAGCAAAAGAGGAAGATCACCGTCAACAAGCCGGCGCACAGACAAACGTGAGGTCACAACAGCCCTGTCATGATAAAGGGCGATGGTAAGATCAACCGTATCTACCGCGTGGCTTGGCGGCGTGTACGCATCACGCCGGACAGGGGCCGCTGCCTGAGCTTCACGCATTTATCAGGATCCGCCGCTATCTCGGTTGGTGGTATAGGCTTCAAAGCAATGGTCGTTGCAGTACGGCTTCCCGACAACCACTTCTTCACCACAGAATTTGAAAGCCGTGGATTTAGGGTCGCCTATCGGCCAGCTGCATTTGCTGCGGGACCATGAAATCTTTCTCAAGGCAAGTTTTAACGGCATGTTATCCATCTCCGTATCCTGCAATTCCGCAACAGGTGCTACCTTTACCGGTGATTTTGACACCGATTTATTTGAAATAGGTGATTGGCGCTTGGGCAGGCCAAGGCGGTAAACCTTACCGGCGATGGCATTTCTCGATACATCAAGTTCTTCGCCGATCTGGGAGATGGACAGCCCCTTTTCCCAAAGCTTACGAAGCTTGTTCAACCGTTCTTCTGTCCAGACTGGTGTATCTGCCATAATAATATCCCTATCCTGCCTCAGTCGGCCATTTTCAAAAAATCAAATATGAGGTCACGCTGGTAGTCCAGCATATATCGACCTGCATGGGTCTTGAGCCCGAGACTCCGGGCCAGTTCCATCCAGCGGGTTACTGGTGGTATCATTATTATATCAGCGATGACCGTTTCAGGGCCAGCACTATTCAGCGCTGAGGGAAGCGCATCATCTTCATGAAGCCCGAGGGAGGTGGTGTTTATCACCATATCCACACCGGAAAGATCAGGTCCGTCTGCCTCAAGTTTTATGAAATCCGAGGAAATATCCGGAAAATATTCCCGGATAATATGAACAAGAGCTTCTGCTTTTTCAATACTTCGGTTAGCAATCGTCAGCTGAGAGACATTACTCCCGGCAAGAGCCGTAGCGATAGCCCGAGCCGCGCCGCCCGCGCCCAGCATCAGGATATTCCTGCCTTCAAGAACAATCCCCTCACCCTTGCAACCGGCTACAAATCCAGCCCCGTCAAAATTGTCCCCGATGAGCCTGCCCTGATCAAATCGAACCGCGTTTACCGCTCCGGTGATGCGGGCGGCCATGCCAAGTTCATCGCAAAGCCCGGCCAGAGCCATCTTGTGAGGTATGGTAACGCATACCCCGCCCATATTCGGCATTCCGGCAAGGCCACGTATTGTCTCTTCAAGTTTGGCTTCGGGAATATGCATCGGGACAAGAACCGCATCTATTCCCTTTTCAAGAAAATACGGGTTAAAGACCATCGGCGCGCGAACATGGCTGACAGGATCAGCTATCACGCCAAAAACCCGGGTCATACCGGTGATGGCTGGATGTATGGAAGAGGTAATCATGCCGCGTATCCTAGCGTTTCTTCGGCAGGGAGCAAGTGAAATTGGTGCAAATTCATGTGGTATCACCAAGTTGATATAATGCCCCCTGATCCATCAGTGGTGGGGCCGGCCTCAAGGAGGTCATTGCCCTTTGGAGATTTTCAGCCTGATGGCGGGCCAGTCGTTCCGCCTCATCAACAGAAACGGCGTGAAAACGGATATGCTGGCCGGGCCTGAGGCGCGCCAGTCTTGGTATATCTGCTGAGATAATTGTCGCAATCTTGGTATATCCTCCGGTTGTCTGGTGATCAGCAAGCAGAATAATGGGTTTTCCTTCACCGGGCACCTGAACCGATCCGGTGACAATGCCATCGGAAAGAATATCTGCGTTATCCTTGTGCTCAAGCACCGGACCATTAAGGCGCATCCCCATGCGGTTTAATACAGGGGAGACCTGAAAAGGCTCGGAAAGGAAGGTGTTGATCGCGCTCTTTGTAAAACGGTCGTCCTGCGGGCCGGGAACACAGCGGATATCCGCACGAGTTTCAAGCTGATAATCTGATATCCATTCCGGTTCATCCTCCCGCTCTGCCGTCTTTAGCGGCAATATATCCCCGTTTTGCAGAAGACGCCCCTCAAGCCCGCCAATCCGGGCACTTGGAGATGTGGACATTGACCCGAAAAGGAGAGGCAGATCAATCCCGCCTGAAAAAGCCAGCGTTGCCGTATTTGTATCAGGAAGAATACCGAGACGGATGATCCGGCCTGCACCCAGATCAACGGACCTGTTGGAGGGAACCTCAAGCAGTTGACCGGTACTGTCCTGAATGGTCATCACACCTGCGGCTGTGCCTGTGAGGGCAACACGGCAGGGGGACATCAGCTCAATCCCAACGCCGCCAAGGCAGATTTCGAGTGCTGCCATATCAGGGGCGTTGCCGACGAGGGCGTTTGCCAAAAACAGAGCATCTTTGTCAAGGGCACCGCCTTCGGGAACGCCAAGCCCCTGAAAACCTGCCCGGCCTCCATCCTGAACGGTGGTGTGCGGCCCTGCTGTCAGAAAACGTATCATCGGTTTCATGAGGATGTATCCGGGGAGATGACCAATGCCCCCTCCTCTGACTTTTGCCATAACGATTTGAAGGTTGTTACATCAACCGGCTCAAAAGCAACCTGATCACCGGGACGAAAGAGCACAGGATCTTCCCGCGCCGGATCAAAAAGCCGGACCGGCACACGCCCGATCAGGTTCCATCCTCCGGGACTTGCCAGCGGATAGATAACCGTCTGGTCCATCGCGATGCCGACACTCAACGCCGGAACATGTTCCCGCGGACGTGACCGGCGTGGCAGATACAGTGCAGAATCCACCCCTTTCAGATAGCCGAGCCCCGGCATGAAACCCATTATGGCAACAGTCAACACATTGGCGGAATGACGCTCAATTACTTCATTGATGCTCAATCCTGTTTTTTCGGCAACGTCTTCAAGATCCGGCCCTGCCTCACCTCCATAAAGAACAGGCAGACGCCAAAGACGGCCCTTTGGTATGCTGTCAATTCTGAGGTCTGAAACAAACAGATCCACAACGTCCGTTAACTGTGCCGCCGTCACCTTAAGAGGATCGTACTGTATCAAGAGATTGGCCATGCCCGGGATATAATCACGCACCCCGGCCAGAACAGCGTGATCAGCATGGCGGAGCTTTTCCGCAAGCCCGCGAGCCAGAAGCGTGGCATCGCCACTTTCATGATCGGCAAAATTCACGATAACGCCACTATCGCCCGCAGAAAGGTAGCGATGGAAACTTCCGGAGTTACGTGTTGATGCTGTCATTTCCGTCCTGCCGCGTTAATAGGAGGCTAACGCATTTGATGTTGAAATTAGGATCGCAAGTCAAGATACTGAACCCAAATGAATGGTTCTGCAACCGTGGGAAATGAAATGCGATACAATCTTAACTCCGACATGGCTGAAGGTTATGGTCCCTGGAAAATGGGTGATGACGATGGCCTGCTTGATCTGGTGCATTCAGCCAATATTGCCTGCGGTTTTCATGCGGGCGATCATAATATCATGGCCAATGTCATGCGTCAGGCTAAGGAAAAGGGCGTCAGCATTGGTGCGCATCCCGGGTTTTATGATCTGCATGGCTTCGGCAGACGTCAGATCAGATTAAGCGAAGCTGAAATCGAAAACCTGATCGCATATCAGCTTGGCGCCGCCATTGCCATGGCTGAACTGGTGGGCGCAAAGGTGACCCATGTCAAACCTCATGGGGCACTCAATAATATGGCGGCAACTGATTTCGGCATGTCCATGGCGATATCAAGAGCGATCAAGGCTGTTGATCCGGATCAGATCCTGCTCGCCCCTGTTTTGAGCGAGATGGTCAAAGCAGGGCAGAAGGCAGGATTGAATGTTGCCGGGGAGGTTTTTGCCGACCGCGCATATATGCCCGACGGCCAGCTGGTGCCGCGCAGCCGTCCGGATGCCATGATCCATGATGCGGAGATAGCGCTTGAAAACTGTCTCAGGATGATCGGGGAAGGTAAAATCCGTGCGGTGGACGGAACGGAAATGCCAATCAACGGGCAGTCCATCTGTGTCCATGGAGATGAGCCTTCGGCGCTGGAGATGATCAGATTTCTCAAATCCGGTCTTGAGGGGGCTGGTTTCACCCCGGCCACCCTGCCCGAACTGCTCAATCAGAATTAACCCGTGCAAGGAATGGTCGGCGGCAACAACCGGCAGAAACGGCCTATTCCTCCGCGCTATCACGCCTGAATTTCAGCGATGCTGAGTTGATGCAATAGCGTAACCCCGTAGGATCCGGACCATCCGGGAAGACATGGCCGAGATGTGCCGCGCAGTTTTGGCAGTGAACTTCGGTTCTTGTCATAAAAAAGGAACGATCTGTTTTGGTTCCGATCTGTTTTTCATCCATTGGCTCATAGAAACTCGGCCAGCCGGTTCCGGAATCGTATTTTGTCAATGAAGAGAAAAGAGGCTCACCACAACAGATGCAATCGTAGACACCGTCGGCTTTTTCATCCCAGTACGCACCTGAAAAGGCAGGTTCCGTTCCATGTTTCCGGGTTACGCGAAACTGCTCTTCCGTTAATTGTGATTTCCATTCAGTTTCCGATTTTTCAACTTTAGCCATGATTTCACCTAAATTTCAGTCGCCAAAAGTTTCCACTGCCGTTGCAATTCGTGTTGCCGTCGTGATCCAACACAGAATACCGAAAACAACAGCCAGCGGCACAAACAGATCAGGCACGAGACAGAACAGTATCATGACCAGAATGGTTTCCGTGCCTTCGGTCAATCCGCCAAGAAAATAGAGTGATTTACGTTGAGGTCCAGCGCCCGGCATTCCTCTTTTCTGCGCCATGATGGCGAACGCCAGGAAAGATGTGCCCGTCCCAACAAAACTAACGATAAGGAAGGCCGCAGCAACCGCGTAATCAGGCTCAGCAATGGCAAAACCAAGCGGGACAAGTGCGTAAAAGATAAAATCCAGCACGATGTCAAGATACCCGCCAAGATCCGTGATGCCTTCATGGCGGGCAATCGCCCCATCCAGTCCGTCGGCCAGCCTGTTCAGGAGAATAAGAACAAGCCCAAGTGTGTATTCACCAAAGGACAAAGCCGCAAAAGCGCCGACACCCATGACAAATCCGGCCACGGTCATTCTGTTGGCACTGATACCGTAACGGCTGAGAATAATGCCGCATTTATCCATTGGCGGATCAATGATGCGCCTGATACGGGTATCAAGCATGACCTGCCCCGTTCATCTTCAGGAATTGGGGATGACGAAGATCTGATCCGGATAAATCAGATCAGGGTCGTCAATCTGTTTCTGGTTTTTCCTGTAAATGTCGACATATCGAATTCCCTCGCCATAGGTACGGTAGGCAATACGCCAGAGCGCATCCCCACGATGGACCACCACGAGGCTGTTATTGGCCAGTGTCTGCTGAATCTGGGCCCGGCTGAGTTTGAGGTTGGCCTGAGCCAGCACTTCTCCGTCAGCATTTTTAACTTCAACCCGAAGACGAAATACCTGAGCTTCGGGATCAATCGGGGCTGCGGCATAAAACTTGCCGGCATCATCAAGATCGGCATCAACACTATCTGAGTTGACGTGCAGGGTTGCGGATGAACCACCACGTGCATCGCCACTCACCGCCAGCTGATCACGTGAAAGAGCCTGAATCACACGGATCCGGATTGACGGCGGAACAGCGTCAGTCCCATCGCCGCGATCCGTCACAGATGCGTCTGCTGTTGAAGAATTGGTATCGCCGGATGATGGTGTTCCTGACAGGGAAGATTCGTCAGGAGCCTGAAGAACGCGGGCAACCTCCCCGGCCTGATCCGTATAGGGGACGAGGGCGACGAGAGGCGTTCCCTTATCTTCGGCAGAAGCCGTTGTATCGGCAGCAGATGGCATATCAATGACAACGGCCATGGGGCTTACGATACGTTCTCCATCCGGCGTGATCATCTCCATGCTGAGGAGATGTGACCCTGCTTCGAGCTGGATATCCGGCACAATGACCCATTCCCCGGCATCAGTGGCGATCGTGGTTCCGATGATCTTTCCGTTGCGTATCAGGTTAACGGTACTTCCGGGGATGGCATGTCCTGCTATCACCGTTGTCCCATCCTGCCTCACTCTTGCAAGATTGATCCCGATTTCAATTTCACTTGTTGCCTCATCTGTAGCCGATGAAGGGGCAGCAGATGTTGAATTATTTGCAGAGGAAACAGCGGAAGATGCTTCGCCTGTTGGCGGAGATGCCGTCAGGTTATTGGAGCCTGATGTGGTGGCCGTATCCGTTTGCCCTTCAACGGTAACACTTGCCCCGGTTGCATTATCTGTTACGTCGTCATCATTTGTGGTGAAAAGAAATATACCGAGGGCAAGGCCAGCAGTAACCACTGATCCCAGCATGAGCAAATACGGTCCTGATTTCATCTATGCCCCCTCAGACTATAAAAACACAATACCTCATGGTTGTTCAAATCGCAAAGGTCTAAGCGGAGGTATTTTAAAACTGCAAGGGGCTAGCCATGGGGGAAAATTCATTCCAGTATATATATGTTCAACGCACATTCAGATAAATCGAAAGGATGCGCTGCCATGAAAAATATCTGCGTGTTTGCAGGTTCCTCAAAAGGACATGATCCGGCATATGTTGAAGTGGCGTATCGCATCGGGGCAATGATTGCCGCCCGTGGCCTCGGCCTTGTCTATGGTGGCGGCAGAACAGGCCTTATGGGCGCGATCGCCGATGGCGCGACAGAAAACGGTGGCCATGTTCACGGCATCATCCCGAGGTTTCTTGATACCCTCGAAATAGCCCATCAGGGGATAAGCCAGCTGACAATCACCGAAACCATGCATGAGCGTAAAACCATCATGTATGAAAGCAGCGATGCTTTTCTCGCCCTGCCGGGCGGATTCGGAACAATGGAAGAAGTTCTGGAAATCATCACCTGGCGTCAGCTCAGTGTTCACGACAAACCCATCTGCCTTTATAACCCTGATGGCTTCTGGGATCATCTGATGACCATGTTTCACCTGTCAAGCGAGGCCGGGTTTATCCGCCCGCATCAGCTGAACCTTGTTGACGGAATGGACAGCCTGGACACGCTTGCCGATCATCTCGATCATCTCTCCAAGGGGGCTTGATATCGTCCCTTGAGGGGCATATAAAACACCCACGCCAACACGCATGATTAAGGGGGGATGATCCATGTCCAAGATTAAAGTTAAAACACCGGTTGTTGAGCTTGATGGCGATGAAATGACACGTATTATCTGGGACAAAATCAAAAGCAAGCTGATCCACCCCTATCTTGATATTGACCTCAAATATTATGACCTCGGCATGGAATACCGGGATGAAACCGATGATCAGGTCACCATTGATGCGGCGAACGCGATCAAGGAATATGGCGTCGGCGTCAAATGCGCCACCATTACGCCTGATGAAGCAAGGGTCGAAGAATTCGGCCTTAAGAAAATGTATCGTTCTCCTAATGGAACGATCCGCAATATTCTGGGCGGAACTGTTTTCCGTCAGCCGATCATCTGCAGCAATGTTCCGCGCCTCGTGCCGGGCTGGACGTCGCCAATCGTCATTGGCCGCCATGCTTTTGGTGATCAGTATCGCGCGACAGATATGCTGATCGACCGCCCGGGCACTCTTACAATGACCTTCACCCCCGAAGACGGATCCGAGCCCGTGACAAGGGAAGTCTTTACTTTCCCCGATAGCGGCATTGCGATGGGCATGTACAATCTGGATGAATCCATCAGGGGATTTGCACGGGCCTGCATGAATTACGGGCTTGATCTGGGCTGGCCTGTCTATCTTTCCACAAAGAACACGATCCTCAAGGTCTATGACGGCCGCTTCAAGGATATTTTTGAAGAAATCTACCAGTCCGAATACAAGGAAAAATTTGCCGCCGCCGGTATTACCTATGAACATCGCCTGATTGATGACATGGTGGCCTGCGCCCTTAAATGGAGTGGCAAATTTGTCTGGGCCTGTAAGAATTATGATGGTGATGTGCAATCGGATACAGTTGCCCAGGGATTTGGCTCGCTTGGCCTGATGACGTCGGTTCTGATGACCCCTGATGGCAAATGTGTCGAAGCGGAAGCCGCCCACGGTACGGTGACACGTCATTACCGCCAGCATCAGCAGGGTAAGGAAACTTCAACAAACCCGATCGCGTCCATCTTTGCCTGGACTCAGGGTCTTCGTTTCAGGGCCAAGTTTGACAACACCCCTGATCTTGCCGCCTTTGCTTCAACCCTGGAAGATGTCTGTGTCAAAACTGTAGAAAGCGGAAAGATGACCAAGGATCTGGCACTTCTCGTTGGACCTGATCAGGAATTTCAAACCACCGATGCGTTTCTTGACACACTGGATGAAAATATGAAAAAAGCCGCCAATTTCTAGGCGGCTTTTACTTTTAATTCAATTTACTAAGCGGTGAAGTTTACCCCTTTATTGAATTTGCGATAGCCTCCAGTGCCGCTTCGGCCTGACTAGCATCCGGCCCTCCGGCCTGTGCCATATCAGGCCTGCCGCCCCCACCTTTTCCGCCAAGCGCCTCCGCACCAGCACGAACAAGGCTAACGGCATCGATCTTGTCGGTGATCTCAGCGCTCACCGCCACGACGAGTGAGGCTTTCCCATCTGCGCGGGAGATAACCGCAACAACACCACTTGCGCCCAGGTTTTTGAGAATAGCTTCCGCCATGGGTTTGAGATCACGTGCCGGCGTATCATCGACTATTCGCGTTTCAAATGATACCCCGTCAATATCCCTGCTCTCCGCGTTGCCGCCGCCACCTTCAGCCAGAGCCTTTCTCAGATCAGCGATTGTCTGTTCGGCCTTGCGGCGTTCAGCCAGAAGATTGTTCAGACGTTCAGCCAGCATATCAGGTGTTGTTTTCAGTGAAGCCGCGGCGTCATCAAGAGATTGAAGCCTTGAATTGACCCAGTCGAGCGCGCCGAGACTTGTAACCGCCTCAATACGCCGCACACCTCCCGCAACGGCGCTCTCACTTGTGATCTTGAAGACACTGATATCACCGGTACGGCCAACATGTGTTCCGCCACACAGCTCAACCGACCAGGCGGAGCGTCCTTCTGTTTCCGTCGCGCCACCCATGGAAACAACCCGGACCTCTTCGCCATATTTTTCCCCGAAAAGGGCAAGCGCGCCTTCGGCAATCGCCGCGTCAGGGGTCATCAGCCTGGTGCTGACATCCGAATTCAAGCGTATGCGGGAGTTAACAATATCCTCCACCTTGCGCAGCTCATCCTTTTCCACGGCACGGGGGTGACTGAAATCAAAACGCAGCCTGTCCGGCGCTACCATGGAACCTTTCTGCATGACGTGGTCACCAAGCACCTCTCGCAAAGCTTCATGCATCAGGTGGGTTGCCGAATGGTTAGACCTCAGCAGGTTACGTCGTGCCGCATCGATCTTCATCACCACCGCGTCCCCAACCGCAACCTTATCAGTGACGATATCAGCCTTGTGAACAAACAATCCTGTCGGTGTTTTCCAGGTATCGGTGATATTGGCGATCACGGTATCGGACCCGGGCAGGAGAAATGTGCCGGTATCCCCGATCTGTCCGCCGGATTCCGCGTAAAACGGCGTCTGGTTACAGATAAGTGAAACCGACTGGCCACGGCTGGCGTTTTCACACCCATTCTCATCTGCGATGATCGCCGTGATCAGACCTTCTGCACTGTTTTGCTCATAGCCTAGGAATTCGGTGCTGCCCAGTTTATCGGCCGTCGTAAGATATACCGGGGCAAGCGCACTGTCGCCTGAACCCGCCCATGCCGCCCGGGCCTTGGCCTTCTGCTCTTCCATGGAGGAATTAAAACCATCAAGATCAACGGTCCATTTATAGCCGCGCATGACATCCTGCGTCAGATCGAGAGGGAAACCATAGGTATCATAAAGTTTAAACGCGGTGGTTCCATCCAGAATACCGCCTTCGGGCTTACCTTCTACTTCATCGACGAGGATTTTCATGCCGCGGCCCAGTGTTTCCTTGAAACGGGCTTCTTCCATTTTGAGCGTTTCGGTGATCAGACTCTCAGATCGCTGAAGTTCGGTGAAATGCCCGCCCATCTCACGGACAAGCGCCGGGACCAATTTGTACATGGTGGGTTCGACCGATCCCATCTGGTGGGCATGACGCATCGCCCGGCGCATGATCCGGCGCAAGACATATCCCCTGCCTTCGTTGGAAGGAAGCACCCCGTCGGCAATCAGAAAAGACGACGCCCGCAAGTGATCTGCCATAACACGGTGTGAGACGGCATGATCCCCGTCTTTGGCCACGCCAGAAACCTCAACCGAAGCATTGATAAGCGCCTGCATCAGGTCAGTGTCGTAATTATCGTGAACCCCCTGCATGACCGCGGCAATCCGCTCAAGTCCCATGCCTGTGTCTATCGACGGCCTGGGCAGATCAATGCGCTTGCCGCCTTCGAGTTGTTCAAACTGCATGAAGACGAGATTCCAGATCTCAATGAACCGGTCGCCATCTTCATCGGGCGAACCCGGAGGGCCGCCGGGGATATGGTCACCATGATCATAGAAAATCTCAGAACAGGGCCCGCAAGGTCCTGTATCACCCATTGACCAGAAATTGTCAGAGGTCGCTATTCTGATGATTTTATCATCGGAAAGGCCAGCGATCTTCTTCCACCACCCCGCCGCTTCATCATCATCATGGTAGATGGTGACAAGCAGGCGATCCTTAGGCAGGCCATATACACCGGTGATCAGAGTCCATGCGTGATAAATCGCCTGTTCCTTGAAATAATCCCCAAAGGAAAAATTTCCCAGCATCTCAAAGAAAGTATGATGGCGTGCGGTGTGGCCGACGTTTTCAAGATCGTTATGCTTGCCCCCGGCGCGGACACATTTCTGTGATGTTACCGCCCTCGGAACAGAACGGGTTTCCCCTCCGGTGAAAACGTTCTTGAACTGAACCATGCCTGCGTTGGTGAAAAGCAACGTCGGATCGTTTAGCGGCACAAGTGGTGACGATGACACAATTTCGTGATCGTTTTGACCAAAATAGTTCAGAAATGTATCGCGAATATCGCTGACGGTTTTCATCGGGCATCCTTATGAAATAATGCAAATGTTTTAGGTTGCACGCTTCGTTTTGTCCAGTCCCGGATTGCAGATTACAGGCAATGAAAAAGGGGCGACGGATCGCCCCTTTCCGCTAATTTACTTTGTAAGCGATCTTTATTTTTCCGTGGGTGCATCAAGAGCGATTTCACCACCCTCTTCCCCTGCGGAAGCCTGATCAAGCATAACTTCATCGAAAAGGCCCGCGTTTTGCCGGAGAGCCATTTCAATTTCCTCCGCAATCTCCGGATTGTCACGCATGAACTGCTTGGCGTTTTCACGGCCCTGACCAATGCGCTGATCCTTATAGGAGAACCATGATCCTGATTTTTCTATCAGGTTGGCGGCAACCCCAAGATCGATAATCTCCCCGGTTTTTGAAATCCCCTCACCGTACATGATATCGAATTCAACTGTCCGGAACGGGGCCGCAACTTTGTTTTTCACCACTTTGACACGTGTCTGGTTGCCGACAACTTCATCACGGTCTTTGATGGCGCCGATCCGCCGGATATCCAGCCGGACAGATGCATAGAACTTAAGCGCATTGCCGCCGGTCGTGGTTTCGGGATTGCCAAACATAACACCGATCTTGAGCCTGATCTGGTTGATGAAGATAACAAGGCAATTCGAGCGCGCGATCGAAGAGGTCAACTTACGGAGAGCCTGGCTCATCAGGCGGGCATGCAGGCCGACATGGGTATCCCCCATCTCACCTTCAAGTTCAGCCCGCGGAACCAACGCGGCAACACTGTCAATGACCAGAACATCTATCGCACCTGAGCGAACAAGCGTATCGGCAATTTCCAGCGCCTGTTCGCCGGCATCAGGCTGAGAGATGAGCAATTCATCAAGATCAACGCCGAGTTTGCGCGCATAGCTCGGGTCCAGGGCATGTTCCGCATCAACGAAAGCGCAGGACCCGCCATTTTTCTGCGCTTCGGCAACAGCATGGAGAGCCAGTGTGGTTTTGCCGGACGATTCAGGTCCGTAAATTTCAATGATACGCCCCTTCGGCAGACCACCTATACCAAGAGCAATATCAAGGCCGAGCGATCCGGTGGAAACAGCTTCGATATCGTCAACAACATCCTGCTGCCCCATGCGCATAACAGAACCCTTGCCGAAATTCTTCTCAATCTGGCCGATTGCTGCTTCAAGCGCTTTGAGTTTATCATCTTTCTTCATGCCAATTTCCAATACCTCTGCCGCCATTTTCTGCTCCTTTATGTTGCATATACTGCCACGGCTGACAATTGATGAATTCCCTGTCTTTCAAAGAAATCTGAGCACGTGTTTATGTCAATTCCCTGCCGCTATCAGATACTTGATACGAATCCAAATTTTTCACATATTTTCATGTTTTGTTCTCATTTGCAAGAAGTTTTCATGTTTTGTTCTTATTTATAAGTGACCGGAAAGAAGATAAAGCAACAAAACGCGTCAGATTAACGGGAGAGTTGGAACATTTCAGGTATTGGCCAGAGGCAGCCTGATCCAAAACCTGCAACCTGCATCCCCCGCGATACTGTCCACCCCGTATTCCCCGCCCCAGTTGCTGACAGCGGTTGCGACCGTCGAAAGCCCGTATCCACGGGCACCGGTATCGTCCTTGGAGGTAACCCCGGGCTTAAAAATATCTTCCTTATTGATATTCAGAATACCGGGGCCATTGTCGGCAACGGAAATCTCACACCAGTTATCGACAAGACGAACCGAAATAAAAGCCAGAGGATGCGGCACCCCGACATCACCTACATTACGGATTATCTGCATCAACACTCTGAGCAGAGGTTTTGTATGAACTTTGACAGGTTTGGTGTAAACCGAACCGAGTTCTATGGTAACATCGGGCCCGGCCACATATTTCAATGATGGCATGATGCCTTTGAGAAATGATCTGAGCTGAACCTTATCCATAATCATCGGCGCATCACTGGATTGAGACCGCACCATATCACGCATCAGGCCTGTTATTCCGCGGGCATTCGTGCGGATCGTTTCTATCACCATTTCAGCATCTTTGGGGATGGTTTTGATGTCTTCCAGCTGATCACAGGCGGCAAATACCGCCATCAGCATATTGTTCACATCATGCACGACCCCACGAATAACGATCTCACGCTGATCAGTATCGTCAACAGCGGGGGAATGCCCTCCATCAGCCTTGTTGGAGGGGGGCGAGACAGTATTTTCGATATGGACAGGTTGCTTGTCGCCCATGCATCACCCATTCACAGGTTTAATCAGTCCCGCACTGAGATGGGAAAAGATGATGCGCTGATTTATGATTACTGTAACAGATAAAAGTTAATGAACAATTAACTCAAACTATGGCCAGACAAAAAGCTGACAGCAGACAAAAGCCCGGGACAGGCTTTTGTGATAAAATGAAAAAAGTTCTTCAGGAAACAAGACCCCGAAAAGGATCAGTCGTCACGGTGGGTGCGTTCCATCCGCTCATGACGTTCCTGGGCATCCAGCGAGAGTGAGGCAATAGGTCTGGCCTCCAGACGCTTCAGGCTGATGGGCTCATCGGTTTCCTCGCAGTAACCGTATGTGCCGTCTTCGATGCGTCGCAACGCGGCTTCAATTTTTGACAGAAGCTTGCGTTCACGATCCCTTGTTCTGAGTTGAAGAGACGCGTCGCTTTCCATCTGAGCGCGATCGGTTATATCCGGCTTCTGAAAGTTTTCTTCAGAAAGTGTAGATAATGTTTCCGTCGCTTCGGAAAGAAGTTCATGACGCCACTGCAGAAGCTTCTGTCGGAAATATTCCGTCTGCATCGGGTTCATGAATTCTTCCTTGTCAGAGGGCTTGTAGCCGTCCGGAAGAATTATCGGGCTGTTCAGATTAACGATACTGGCATTATTGTTGGTCGCTGTGTTTTTCTTTGCCATGGTTTTTTTATCCATCCTTTTGAAAATACAAACTGATGTTCTGCACCTGCAACATTCCAAATATGCAAAGGAAGATTTATCCGGCCCCAATGATGACGGCCTGAAAACTCCCCGTGAGATGGGTTTATAATTTCATCGCGTTTTTCTGGCAAGCCTTTTGTCACGTATTTTGAATTCACAAAAATTTGATTGAAACCCTTAAGTTATCACGAATTAGTGATTTGCTAACGAGGTTGAAGGAAAACAATAATAAACCGTTTACAGAGACGTTTTTTGTCTGCCCAGAACAATGAGAACAATAATGTTTACGTCAACAAAATTCATGCCGGACCAAAACATAAAATGACCCCAACGATTGGCTTCGGCATTCATCAGGGGAACAAGCAGGTGCAGATATTCAGTCTCAGTGAGGGGAGTTCATCAGCCAAACCAGAAATCTTCTAAAACTTCGATGTAGAGAGGTAGAAAATGAACATTCTGATTATTGAAGATGATCCCATTTGCGCGAAAAGCCTCGCCATAGCGGTTAAGAATGAAGGGCATTACTATTATATCTGCGATAACGGCACCGAGGGGCTGAATGCGGCACGGGAAGGTCTTTACGATGCCATTATTCTGGATATCAATCTTCCGGATGGTGATGGTTTCCAGGTTGCCAAGACAATCCGCCAGGGCAATACAAATACGCCGGTGCTGGTTGTTTCGGGACGATCATCGGTGACGGATCGTGTCGTAGCGCTCACCGCAGGGGCAGACGGGTATCTTATCAAGCCATTTGACCGGCAGGAGCTGCTTGCCAACCTGACGGCCATCATCCGCCGCACCAACGGGCACGCGGATTCGCGTATCATTACGGGGCCGATATCCATCGATATCAACAAGCATGAGGTCATGGTCGGCAAAAAACGTCTCAATCTGACATCGAAGGAATATCATATTCTTGAACTGCTCAGTCTTCGCAAAGGGTCCACGCTGACAAAGACACATTTCATCAACCACCTTTATGGCGGGATTGATGAACCTGAATCAAAAATCATCGATGTGTTTATCTGCAAGCTTCGCAAGAAACTGGCTGATATGACCGGTGGGAAGAACTATATCCATACGGTGTGGGGTCAGGGATATGTTTTGCGGGACAGCGCCTCCAATTAACCCCCCCTTGCCCCCGGGCCTGACATCCCTATCTTTAAGTGCAATAAAGAGAGGTATAACATGCCATCAGGTCCGGGGGCAGATTTCAATCCAGGTGATTTTGTTTATCTCCCACTTGCCGAAGACTGGGGGATCGGTCAGGTGCAGTCTGTCATCGGCAATCGCGTCACCGTCAATTTTGAACATCAGGGCAAACAGCTGATCGACACAGAAAAAGCCAGGCTTCTGCCGGTTGACATGACGGACAGCTGAACACGCTCGTCAACAAAGAATATATCCTGCGTCATTTTTTTCCGCCGTATCACAAGGTCAGGGCTTGCCGTTGCCCGGGTTCAGGTTCATATAGAACACCATGAGCGTTAAACCTGTTCCATCTGATCACCCTTCCCTCCCCGGCCACCCGAAGACAGGCATATTGCTGGTTAATCTCGGCACACCTGACGGGACGGATTTCAAGTCGATGCGCCGGTATCTCCATCAGTTTCTATCCGATAAACGTGTGGTGGAAGCCCCGCGCTGGCTGTGGTGGATTATTCTGAACGGGATCATCCTCAATACCCGGCCCGGAAAATCCGGCGCGGCCTATGACAGGATATGGCTCCATGGTGATCCGGACGGCTCCCCTTTACGGAAATATACCCGTGAACAGGCGGAGTTCCTTGCAGCGGATATGAAAGACGCTGTTGCCGCTGACCGTGTGACCATCACCTATGCGATGAGGTACGGTCAGCCTTCCATTCCTGATCGCCTGCAAGAGCTTAAGGATGCAGGGTGCAACAGGCTCCTTATCGTCCCCCTTTACCCGCAATACGCGGCGGCAACCACCGCAACGGTGAACGATGAGGTCTTTGCCTGGATGCTCAGGCAACGCTGGCAACCAGCGGTGCGGACCGTTGCCCCATGGCATGATCATGATGTTTATATCGATGCCCTTGCCAGAAGCGTTAAACAGACGCTCAAAGGAAAGAAAAAGGATCATCTGCTGGTTTCCTTCCACGGCATCCCGGAGCGTTATTTTGTTCAGGGAGACCCGTATCACTGCCATTGCATGAAAACGGCCCGGTTGTTGCGGGAGAAACTGGGCTGGGATACGGAAAAGTATCATGTCGCCTTTCAGTCCCGCTTTGGCCGTGAGCCATGGATCAAGCCATATACGGATGAAACGATAGAGCGTCTGGCCCATGAGGGGGTCAAGTCTCTTGCCATCATGGCGCCAGGATTTGCCGCCGACTGCCTTGAGACACTTGAAGAGCTTAACATGGAAGGGCGAGAAGAATTCATTGAAGCCGGAGGCGAGGAATTCACCTATATCCCCTGCCTCAATGCCGATGCGCTGGGCATGAAGGTCATCCGCACACTTGTTGATGAGAATATGGGGGGCTGGCTTCAGGGCTGAAGCGGCAAGACCTCTACGCAACAAGATTGTGGGTGAACAGCGTGCTGTCTATATCCATGACCTGATCCGTCACAAAATCCAGCAACACCATCACGAGGATATCATCGGCTTCACTGGCCGTGCCCATGGTATTAAAGATGAGGATATCCTTGATTGTGCGATCATCATCGACACTTTTTTCCGGAATTGTTATACCATCCGGTGCCAGATCCGAGTAATGCGCATTTGAAAACCTCAGTGTTGTCAGCGCGGTTATTGCGTCATCTCTGGTATCGCCGATATTCACGGTGTCGCTGTCTGATGTTGGTTTTCCGGTGCTTGAATCTGTTTCCCAGTGGAAGTCCGTCACAATATGCCGGTTCGTTTCTCCCTTTGCGTGGGATCCGAGATACACATGGAAAACATCACCGTTCCCGCCCCCTGCAATGATATCATTGCCTTTACCGCCGGTAATGTAATCCTGGCCTTTGCCGGCCCTGATGGTATCATTACCCGGGCCACCATCGATGATATCGTTTCCTCCCTTACCTTCTATGTCATCGTTGCCGTCTTCACCATAAAGCTGGTCTTCGCCTCTGCCGCCTATGATGGTATCGTTGCCACCACCAGCCCGGACGATATCGTTATAATTGCCGGCATTGATCCTGTCGTCGTAATTACCTGTTGTTATGATTGTATCATGGGCGTCATATACCGGCGAAAACTCAAACTTCTCGATGTTTTTCAGGTAGGTGTACCGGTCATCGTACGGATCTGGAAAATCATATTTCAGCCGGACATATTCGTAACTATACCCGTCATCAACGCCCTCAACATCCTCAATCCACTTCCCTGTATAGCTGTCGTATCTCCATTTAAGGGCCGTAACGTCCATGAGAATGGCAATGTTGATTGTATCTTTACCAACATCCTTCGTAAAAGCTTCAGCACTTGGCGATAAATACGTATCCTCCCCGTGACCACCATCAATGACGTCTTCGCCTGAAGCGCTGGCAAAATCGTCATCGCCGTTATTTCCGATCAAAATATTTTTGCCCTGACCCCCATCAAGAAGGTCATCCCCTTCTGATCCGATGATAAAATCATCACCCTTGTTGCCAAAAATCTGGACTCCACCCGGGGATTCCCGGCGGGGAGGCCATAAGTGGCGGCTGGCGCATCAACGGCGCGAAAGCATCGG
>CAZOLR010000027.1:0-27564 GCA_964580905.1 uncultured Hyphomicrobiales bacterium
TCATTCATCTGACCATACACAAGCGCTGCCTTGGATCCGTCACCTTCAGGATTGATCACACCGGATTCCACCATTTCATGGAACAGGTCATTGCCTTCACGGGTCCGTTCACCAACACCGGCGAAGACGGAATACCCACCATGGGCCTTGGCAACGTTGTTGATCAGTTCCATGATCAGAACGGTTTTACCAACACCGGCACCACCGAACAGACCGATTTTACCGCCCTTGGCGTAAGGTGCGAGAAGATCAACAACCTTGATGCCTGTAACCAGGATCTCGGCTTCGGTGGACTGATCCACGTAATCCGGTGCCGGGCGGTGAATGGCGTAAGTTTTCTTTGATTTCACCGGCTCGCGCTCGTCCACGGGCTCGCCAACAACATTGAGGATACGGCCAAGTGTTTCGGGGCCGACGGGTACGGTGATCGGGGCGCCGGTATCAACGGCATCCTGACCACGAACCAATCCTTCGGTGGAGTCCATCGCAATGCAACGAACGCCCTGTTCGCCCAGATGCTGGGCTACTTCCAGCACCAGACGCTGGCCGTTATTGTCCACTTCAATCGCGTTCAGGATTGGCGGCAGGTCGCCGTCAAATTCGACATCGACAACCGCGCCGATAATCTGGGTAATTTTACCGTTTGCTTTCTTGGCCATGGTT
This sequence comes from uncultured Hyphomicrobiales bacterium, assembly GCA_964580905.1. GTDB lineage: Bacteria > Pseudomonadota > Alphaproteobacteria > Puniceispirillales > UBA1172. The sequence goes on from CAZOLR010000027.1 coordinate 664, forward strand.
TCTTACTCCGTGCTTAGGGGCCGCTTACAGCGCTTCTGCCCCGGAAATAATTTCAATAAGTTCAGTGGTGATGGCAGCCTGACGACTCCGGTTGTATTCCATGGTCAGGCGATCAATCAGGTCACCGGCATTGCGGGTCGCGTTGTCCATCGCTGTCATCCGGGCAGCCAATTCGCTCGCGGAAGATTCAAGAAGGGCTGCATAGATCTGTGTTGTAAGTGCACGCGGCAGGAGATCGGCAAGTACCGACGCCTCATCCGGCTCATATTCATTTGGCGCGACCGCGCCCCGGACAGCATCGTCATCAGCCACATCGTCGACTTCGGCAGGCACGAGGGAGGTGAAGGTAACTTCCTGCGAAATTGCCGAAACAAATTTGTTGTAGACGATTGAACAGGTATCAATCGACTCTTCTTCGATCATCGACTGGATCTGCTGGCTGATGCGGTCGGCATCACTGAAGGAAACAGATGTTCCCTGAATGCCTTCAAGCCTGTCAACAAACAGATCAGAAAATTCCCGCCGCAGGGCATCTGCGGCTTTGCGTCCGACCATCAGCAAACGGATAGTCCTGCCCTCACCGCGAACGCGATCAATTTCACGTCGGGTGGCGCGGATAATGCTTCCGTTGAAACCACCACAAAGACCGCGGTCAGCTGAGACCACCACCACCAGATGCTGTGCATCACGGCCGGTACCCACAAGAAGGGTAGGGCCGGAGGTGGCGTCTGTCTTCGCTGCAAGAGAAGCGATCATGCCGCTCATACGGCTGGAATAGGGACGTGCCTGTTCGGCATTATCCTGGGCACGCCGCAGTTTCGCTGCCGCAACCATCTTCATGGCTGACGTGATCTTCTGCGTTGATTTAACGCTCTTGATCCGGTTTTTAAGATCCTTGAGGTTTGACATGACTTACGTCTCCAGCGGACTGAGCCTAGGCAAAAGCCTTGGCGTATCCATCAAGTTCAGCGGTCAGCTTCTCACGGGTTTCGTCAGAGATGGCTTTTTCTTCACGAATGGTTGCCAAGAGGGCACTACCAGCGGAACGCATATGTTCAAGAAGGCCGGATTCAAAGCGATCCACATCCGCAAGCGGAAGCGCGTCCAGATATCCGTTCACCCCGGCAAAAATGGAAATGACCTGTTCTTCAACCGGCATCGGGCTGTACTGGGGCTGCTTGAGCAACTCGGTGAGGCGCGATCCACGATCAAGTAGTTTCCTTGTCGCGGCATCCATATCTGATGCGAACTGGGCGAATGCCGCCATTTCACGATACTGGGCAAGCTCCAGCTTGATGGTGCCGGCCACCTGCTTCATTGCCTTGATCTGGGCGGCAGAGCCGACACGGCTAACCGAAAGACCGACATTCACCGCAGGACGGATGCCCTGGTAGAACAGTTCCGTCTCAAGGAAGATCTGGCCATCGGTGATCGAGATCACGTTGGTGGGAATAAACGCCGAAACGTCACCACCCTGGGTTTCAATCACGGGAAGAGCCGTCAGGGAACCGGCGCCATTTTCATCATTGAGCTTGGCGGCCCGTTCCAGAAGGCGTGAATGGAGGTAGAAAACGTCACCAGGATAAGCTTCACGACCTGGCGGGCGGCGAAGCAGAAGGGACATCTGGCGATAGGCAACAGCCTGTTTGGAGAGATCGTCATAAACGATCACAGCATGCATGCCATTGTCACGGAAATATTCGCCCATCGCACAGGCGGTGTATGGAGCAAGAAACTGCAACGGCGCCGGATCAGAAGCCGTTGCCGCAACAACGATAGAATACTCCATAGCGTCGTTTTCTTCGAGTGTGCGGACAATCTGCGCAACAGTTGAACGCTTCTGGCCAACAGCAACATAGATGCAGAACAGCTTCTTGGTATCATCCTTACCCGCCGCGTCGTTGACGCTTTTCTGGTTAAGGAAGGTATCAACAGCGATCGCTGTCTTTCCGGTCTGGCGGTCACCGATGATCAGCTCACGCTGGCCACGTCCGATTGGAATCAGGCTGTCAATCGCCTTAAGACCTGTCTGCATGGGCTCATGCACGGATTTACGTGGCATAATCCCGGGGGCCTTGACTTCAACCCGGCGGCGATCTCCACCCTTGATAGGGCCTTTACCGTCAATCGGGTTGCCAAGACCGTCGACAACGCGGCCAAGCAGGCCTTTTCCGGTGGGAACATCAACGATAGCCCCGGTCCGGCGAACGATATGGCCTTCCTGAATCGAGCGGTCATCGCCGAAAATCACGATACCGACATTGTCGCTTTCAAGGTTGAGCGCCATGCCTTTGATGCCGCCATCGAACTCAACCATTTCACCGGCCCGTACTTCGTCAAGACCGTGGACGCGAGCGATCCCGTCTCCGACGGAAAGCACGCGGCCAACCTCAGCCACTTCAGCTTCGTTGCCAAAATTGGCGATCTGCTCTTTAAGAATTGCTGAAATCTCAGCGGCGCGAATATCCATTACCCTACACCCTTCATGGTCATTTCAAGCCTGTTAAGCTTGGTTTTGATCGATGTATCAATCATGCGTGAACCCACACGGACAACAAGGCCGCCGATCAGCGACGGATCCACCCGCATGGAAAGAGAAATCTTGTCACTGCCGGCAACTTTTGCGATGGCAGATCTGACCTCATTCTCCAGCTTGCCGTCAAGCGACACAGCTGAAACAACTTCGGCTGACACTTCGCCGCGACGGGCAGCAAGATCGGCCATAAAACGTTCGATGATGGCAGGCAGCGCAAAAAGGCGCCCATTTCCCGCAACAACACCGATGAATTTCTTGACAAGATCATCCGCTCCGGCTTTGTCCAGAACAGCCGCCATGGCTTTTGACTGGCTGTCACGACTGATCGCCGGGGAAGAGACAAGGCGGGAAAGATCTTCTGATTCTGACATGATCTCAGCGAGGGATGAAAGATCCTGAGCAACAGCGTCAATGCGGCCATTCTCTTCGGCGAGCTCAAATAATGCAGTAGCGTAACGGCCAGTAAATCCAGCCAGACTTGATGACACGGATGACCTCCTGTTTAGTACCAGCAGACTGTCTTTAAAAAGCAGTCTGTCACCGTGATTACAACCTAGGTTAATGGGGTGCTAACACAGTCCATGAGGATAGGCAAGCCTTGAGAAACAGTAAAGCGGCGGGCGTGGCAAATTGCCCCTCAAAAGTGCCTCTGATGAGGCCTTTTCTTCAGAGAAAATGATAAGGATCGATATCAATCTGACATCGGACTGACCTCGATATATGCCGGGCTTCCAGCCATTCCCGCAAAACAGCCTGAATGTCCACCTGACGGTCCGCCTTGATGAGAAACCGCATCCGGTGCCGACCGCGAAGGCGCGCGAGCGGTGCCGGTGCCGGCCCCAGAATGGATACACCTTCATAATTTGGCCTTGTCCGGCCGAGTGCAGCTGCCGATTCCTTCAGATCCGCTTCAGAAGGACTGGTCAGAACAAGGGCAGCCAGTCTTCCGTAGGGCGGCATGCCAGCCTCCGCCCGGGCAGATTTTTCAGCCTCCAGAAACATGCCGCGATCCCGCATCATCAGGGCCTTCAGCACCGGGGTGTCCGGCATATGTGTCTGGAGCAAGGCTTGTCCCTTCTGCTCCGACCGGCCCGCCCGGCCTGCAACCTGAACAAGAAGCTGCCAGGTGTGTTCAGCCGCCCTGAGATCACCGCCTGCAAGGCCAAGATCGGCATCGACCACACCCACCAGCGTCAGACCGGGGAAATGATGACCCTTCGCCACCATCTGGGTGCCGATGATGATATCAATTTCACGCGCTTCCACGTCCCTGATAAATTGTGTCAGCGCCGCCGGGGTGGTGACATGATCGCTGGACAGCACAGCCTGGCGGGCGTCAGGAAAGCGGCGAGCCACCTCTTCGGCCAGACGTTCAACCCCGGGCCCGCACGCGACCAGATGATCCGGCGTCCCGCAGGAAGGACAGCTTTCCGGCTGACCCGTGCGATACCCGCAGTGATGACATCGCAGATCCCGGCTCTGGCGGTGGTCCACCAGCCAGGTTGCGCAGTTTGGACAGGTGATTCTCTCCCCGCAGGTCCGGCAGAGCGTGACCGGAGCATATCCTCGTCTGTTAAGAAAGAGCATCACCTGTTGACCTGCTTCAAGTGTCTCGTCAATGGCTTCAACAAGCGGCGGGGCCAGCCAGGCCTGGCGATCAGGTGGTGTTTTTCTCATATCCACCAGCTTCAATTCCGGCAGGACAGCCTCTCCTATCCGCGCAGACAAGGTCAGCCTCTTGTATCGGCCGCGGTCAATATTGACTTCGGTTTCAAGCGACGGCGTGGCGGATGCAAGAATAACGGGAAACCGCTCACAGGAGGCCCGCATCACCGCCATATCTCTTGCGTGATACACAATCTGCTCGTCCTGCTTGTAACTGCTGTCATGTTCTTCGTCCACGACGATAAGCCCGAGATCGGGAAACGGCAGGAACAGGGCAGATCGCGCGCCCACAACCACTAACGGGCCGCCATCGACCACTTGCCGGAAAGCTTCTGCTCGCCTTGCTTCGGTAAGGCCGCTGTGCCAGAGGACCGGTTTTGCCCCAAAACGACGGGTAAAGCGATCTGCGGTTGCCGGCGAAAGAGCGATTTCAGGCAACAGGATGAGAGCCTGACGGTCTTGCCTCAGCACCGTAGCTATCGCATCAAAATATACTTCGGTCTTTCCTGATCCCGTGACCCCATCCAGAACGAAAGGGGCGTAACCGCCTCCTTCTATGGCCTCGCTAAGGGCATGTGCTGCGGCGTGTTGTTCCGGATTGAGAGCAAGACCTGCCCGGCTCGGATCAGGTGGCACAGGTTTTTCCGGCAACATGGGAGATTGAAGAAGCAAGCCTGCTTTCGCCATGCCCTGGATAGTGGAAGGACTGACCCCGGCAAGGCGAGCCATATCGGTGGCTGTCATGGGCGGCATCCCGAAGGATACCTCAAGCACCTGGTTGCGCTTCGGGCTTATATCATCACCGGGAGGGCCGGCAGCAATCCAGCCCATGGGAGGAGGAATATCCAACAGCCCCCTGGCAACAGGCAGAGCCATTCGCAGGACAGCGCCCGGATGTGACATGGTCCAGTGCGCCACCCGGTTGAGCCAGTCCAGAAAAGCATCAGAAAGAGGAGGCAGATCAGCCCAACGAAGTATCGGACGTAGCTTCATCTTTTTGCCGCCGGTTTTCGCCTTGCTTTGCGAAAAAGTATCCTGCCTGTCAGCCAGACCGAGCACCACACCTGCCACCTGCCGTGATCCCAGAGGAGCGATCACCACCTGACCTCTCGCCGGCATCTCGCCTTCGGCAAGATAGTCAAGAACACCTCCGCCGACAGGAACAGGTGTTGCAAGCCAAACCCGGATGTGATGCGTTGTTTTCATGCCCTTGGTGCACCCGGATGATCACGTTGCCGCCAGGATGCTTTTCCATCTGCCGTGTTATTGATTATCACTCTAATCGTGCATGATCCGACTGGAGAAAATCTGGATTTTCGCATATACTGATCCTGATGTGTTTTCTTCGGGCATATCCTAACCTTGCCCGCACCTAATAGGCTACCCATAACCTTGAGGCTTTATAGATGAAACTGTTTCTTGATACCGCCAATCTCGATGAAATCCGCGCCCTTGCCGAAACCGGTCTGGTCGATGGTGTCACCACAAATCCGTCACTGATTGCGAAATCAGGCCGGGACATGGCCGAAACCATTGCTGAAATCTGCGCCATGGTGGCCGGGCCGGTCAGCGCCGAAGTTACCGCAACCGATCCCGGTCAGATGCTGGCTGAAGGCCGGAAACTTGCCGCCATTGCAAATAACGTGGCGGTGAAAGTGCCATTGACCCCGGCTGGTCTGGCTACCTGCAAATCTCTCTCCGATGATGGGATCATGGTCAATGTCACTTTGTGCTTCTCGCCTGCCCAGGCGATGCTGGCGGCGAAGGCCGGTGCGCGTTTTATTTCGCCATTTATCGGCCGCCTCGATGATCTGGGGCGAGACGGCATGGGGCTGATCGAAGATATTGTCACCATTTATGCCAATTATGATTTTGCCACCGAAGTACTGGTAGCCTCCGTGCGCGGGGTTCAGCATGTTGTTGACGCTGCGCTGATCGGGGCTGATGTGGCCACCGTTCCCCCATCCGTGATACACGCAATGTACAAGCATCCCATGACCGACAAGGGTCTTGAAGCCTTTCTTGCAGATTGGGAGAAAACAGGACAGAGCATTCTCTGAACAATGTCACCCGGACAGCCATGACGGATCGCAAATTCACCAAAGAGGAGATTCGGCGGTTTCTTGATGACAACCCCGAATACCTCCTCAAATCCGGTATCATGGATGCAATGGCTGGCCCTTATGGAAAGTCTGGCCAGGTTGTTGGTCTCAGCCAGGTTGTGCTCAATCGGGCACGGGATGCGATGCGCCGGACCCGTGCCGCTGGCCGCAGTATGGTGAATATCACCTCCGAAAACCAGATCATCCAGGCTCGGGTTTACCACGCCTGTTGCCTGCTCATTGCCGCCCGGACAACGGAAGAGATCGCTCGTCTGATCCGTGACAGTTTTCCGGATATACTTGATACAGCCGCCGCCACGTTGATCGTCCCCGACACCTCCCCTCTGGCCTCCTGCCCTTATGTTGTCTCGCTTGACATGGGATATATCTCAGGCCTGATGGGCGGGGCGCGCTTCATTCTCGGAAAACCGGCCGGGCTTCAGGGTGAACTCTTCCGGTATCACATGAGCACACCACCACCAAGTGTGGCGATAGCGGCCTTGCCCGCGATCCTGCCACGCGGCGATAAAGGCGGTGATCTTATCCGGGGAAGTGCGCTCGCGCTGGCCGGAAACGATGCGGACAGTTTCACTGAAAACCATGGCACGGACCTGCTTGAATTTACCGTCCGGATGATTGCCATCGGTCTTCTTGCCCGTGGGGGGCGGGCATGATCGGGGCCCGGCGTCACTGGCTGGACTGGCTGATGAACGAGAAGCGCTACCCCCCCACAACGCTGGATGCCTATAGCCGGGATCTCGACAGCTGGCTTGGCTATCTTCAGAACAACAAGCTTGGCATTGATGATGTCGGCAAGGTTGAATTTCGTGGATATCTGGCTGAACTCGCACGCCAGGAATTGGCGCGTTCCACCATCGCCAGACGTGTTTCCGCCATTCGTAGTTTTTATCGCTATGGCAGCCGTTCCGGGCTATACCCGGCTGTGGAAACCAGTTTTATGAAATCCCCCAAACTTCCCGCCACTATTCCGAAGGCGGTGAGCGAAGATGACGCTGCAAGCCTGATCGATGCTATTCACCGCCTTGATGCTCCGGACTGGGTTAAAACAAGGGATATTGCTGTGCTCAGCCTCCTTTACGGTTGCGGGCTCAGAATCTCGGAGGCGCTTTCCTTACGCAGAGATGATGCGCCACTTGGTGATTGGCTCAGAATTCAGGGCAAGGGCGGCAAATCACGTGATATTCCCGTCATTCCCTCTGTTCGTTTTGCCGTCGATACCTGGCTTGCCGTCAGCCCCTTTGATCCCGGCCCGGAAGGCCCGCTTTTTGTTTCAAGCCGGGGCGGTGCACTCAATGCCAGAGCCATCCAGCGGCTGATGGAAAAACTTCGCCATCATCTCGGGCTTGACCGGTCCGCAACGCCCCATGCCCTCCGTCATGCCTTTGCAACACATCTTCTTGCAGGTGGCGGTGACCTCAGGGCCATACAATCTCTGCTTGGTCACGCCAGTCTTTCGACAACCCAACGCTATACGGCGGTTGATCACGGGCAGATTGAACATGTTCATGCCAGTACACATCCGAGGTCAGGTCAAAGTCATCGCGCTTCCGCCAACCAGACTTCACTTGACACGGATGGCTGAAAAAGCGATATTACAGATACGGGTTAATCGTTTCAGGAAAAGCGTATGTCCATCCCGCCCATAGCCTGGCTCTGGCTGACCTTGGCCATTGTTGGTGAGATCATCGGCACGGTATCGCTCAAAGCATCAAAGGAGTTTTCCATACTTCTCCCGTCATTGCTGATCCCTGTCGGGTATGGCATTTCCTTTTATTTCATGATTCTGACAATGCGCCATGTTCCGGTTGCAATAACCTATGCGTTCTGGTCTGCCCTGGGGATCGTCTTCATCACCCTTATCTCAATCATACGGTTCAATGAGAAACCTGATCTTCCGGCCATTGCGGGGATAGCCCTTATCATAGCCGGTGTGGTGCTGATCACGCTTTTCTCAAAAATGCGGGCAAGCTAGATTTTTTTGTCCAACAGCCCCGGTCAGATATGAATAGCCCGCCCATCGACGGCAAGGGCAGCTTCCTTAACAGCTTCGTTCAATGTCGGGTGGCCGTGGCATGTGCGGGCGATATCTTCGCTTGAAGCCCCGAAAGCCATGGCTGTCGCGCATTCGTGAATGACTGTGCCCGCTTCATGACCGATGATGTGTACACCCAGCACTTTGTCGGTGGCTTTATCGGCCAGGATTTTCACAAAGCCTTCCCCATGCCCGATGGCGCGGGCACGGCTGTTGGCCTGCAGAGGAAAGACGCCCTTGTTAAAGGCAATCCCGTCCTCTTTCAGCTGATCTTCCGTCTTTCCGAGGGTGGCGATTTCAGGGGCGGTATAGACGATGCCCGGAACATGATCGTAATCCACATGCCCGGCAAGACCGGCCATGATCTCAACCGCAGCAACACCATCCTCCTCCGCTTTATGGGCCAGCATCGGCCCCGGAATGACATCACCTATGGCAAAGATGCCCGGGACGGATGTTTCAAAATCTTCGTCTACCGGAATACGCCCACGTTCATCCGGCCTGAGCCCGAGATCTTCAAGGCCCAGCCCTTCGGTGTTCGGCTTGCGGCCGACGGCAACAAGCACGATATCGGCGGTAAGTTTTTCCCTGTCTCCGCCAGCTGCCGGCTCGATATCCAGAACCACACCGGATTTATTGGCTTTGGCTGATTTGACTGCGGTGGAAAGCCGGAAGGACAGCCCCTGTTTTTCCAGCATGGTCTTGAACTTGCGGGCCACTTCACTGTCCATGCCCGGCAGAATGCGCGGCAGATACTCCACCACCTCAACCTCTGCCCCGAGTCGTCGCCAGACCGTACCCATCTCAAGGCCAATATATCCGGCGCCGATGAGAACCAGCTTTTTCGGCACTGATGTAAGCGACAGCGCCCCTGTTGAAGAAACGATTTTCTTCTCATCAATCTCCACGCCGGGGAGATCTGCCGGGGCTGAACCTGTTGCGATCAATATCCGTTCGGCTTTCAGTGTTTCGCTTTCCTTGCCCTTCGTCACCCTGACCTCACCGGGAGAGGTGATGGTGGCATGCCCCTCAATCCGGGTGATCTTGTTTTTGCGGAAAAGATGGTCAATCCCGGTGGTAAGGCTGCTGACCACGTCGTCCTTGGCCTTCATCATGGCCGCAAGATCAAGTTTGGGACGACCAAGACCGATGCCATAATCAGCAAGTTCACCAGAAGCGATTTCAGCGTATTTTTCCGATGAATTCAGCAACGCTTTTGAAGGAATGCAGCCAACATTGAGGCATGTTCCGCCCAGGGTTGCGCGTTTTTCGACCACGGTCACCTTCATGCCCAGTTGTGCAGCGCGGATTGCCGCCACATACCCGCCCGGGCCGGCACCGATGACAATAAGATCAGCAGGAGATGAGCTTGCCATGAAAGCATTCCTTATCGCTTAGGTTAAAGACCAAGAAGAAGCCGCCTCGGATCTTCGATCATCGACTTGATCCGCACAAGAAAGGAAACAGCTTCCCGGCCATCGATGATCCGGTGATCATAGGACAGGGCAAGGTACATCATCGGGCGGATTACGATTTCATCCCCGGAAGCCCCGCTGATCACCACGGCACGTTTCTGGATATTATGCATCCCGAGAATACCACTTTGCGGTGGATTCAGAATGGGGGTGGACATCATTGAGCCATACACACCGCCATTTGAGATCGTGAAGGTTCCGCCGGACATGTCATCCATGCTGAGCTGGCCGTTTTTTGCCTTTTGACCAAAGGCATTTATGGTCGCCTCGGTTTCAGCAAAGCTCATGGCGTCAGCATCTTTGAGGACCGGAACCACAAGGCCCTGAGCAGTACCGACGGCAACCCCGATATTATAGAAATTCTTGTAGATGATATCATCGCCGTGAATTTCAGCATTGACGGCCGGAAATTCCTTGAGTGCTTCGATCGCCGCACGGACAAAAAACGACATGAACCCAAGGCGAACACCGTAGGTTTTCTCAAAATCGTCTTTGTACTGAGCCCGCAATGCCATCACGGCGCTCATATCCACCTCGTTGAAGGTGGTCAGCATAGCAGCATTATTCTGAGCATCCTTCAGTCGCTGGGCGATGACCTTGCGAAGACGTGTCATCGGAACACGTTCTTCCCGGGCATCGTCTGCCCTCGGTTTCGGCGACACCGGACCGGATGAGGCTGCAGATATGGCGGTTGAACCTGCCCCGACCATGCCTTTGTCTATTGCCTCCAGAACATCTCCCTTGGTCAGACGGCCGTCTTTACCTGTAGCCGGGATAAGGGCGGGGTTGAGGTTGTTTTCTTCAACAAGGCGGCGGACCGCAGGAGACAACGGCATCGCGGGAGCAGCGCCAGACTGAGGGGGGGCAGAAGGTGGTGAAGTGCTGACCGGCTCAGCCACCGGCTCTTCCGAAGGTTGGGGTGCCGGGGGCTTGACGGTATCAGTTGCTTTGGCAGGGCCCGCGCCTTCTTCCATCAGCGCAAGAACAGCATTCAGACCCACCGTCTCCCCGCTGGCTGCGACCTGGCTTGACAATACACCAGCGGCCGGGGCCGGAACTTCCAGCGTCACTTTATCGGTTTCAAGCTCAACGACGGGCTCGTCCTGGGCGACGGCATCCCCCACATTTTTCAGCCAGCGTGCAACCGTTGCCTCGCTGACCGATTCTCCGAGCGATGGAACCTTGATTTCGATAGACATGCCTTGCCTCATTTACTGTGCCGAGGAGATCCTGCGGCTGATGTGTTTATTCTGCAGCGCTGTTCTTTGCCGAACTGGATATATCGAGCGCCTCGTGAACCAGTGCTTCCTGTTCCTTAAGATGCCTTGACAAACTTCCGCTCGCCGGTGATGCCGCTTCCGTGCGTCCAACATATTTTGGACGGGTATGGGTGCCGCCAACTTCCGCCATGACAGCTTCGATCCGGCTTTCAACAAAAAACCATGCGCCCATGTTGCGTGGCTCTTCCTGACACCAGATCACCTCGGCATCGGGACGCTCCTGCAGAAGGGTTTTCAGGGTCCGGTGCGGGAAAGGATAGATCTGTTCCATCCGCATCAGGCTTATATCGTCTATGCCTGCCTTTTCCCGGGCTTCCAGCAGGTCGTAATAAACCTTGCCTGAACACAGAACAATACGGCGTGCTTTTTTGGCGATCTTTGGTGAGGTTTCCTCAATGATACGATGAAAACTCGTCCCTTCAAGAAAGTCTTCCGTTTTCGACACACAGAGCCGGTGACGAAGAAGGGATTTAGGCGTCATCACAATAAGCGGCTTGCGGAAATCACGTTTAAGCTGACGGCGCAACACATGAAAGTAATTTGCCGGCGTCGTGCAGTTGACCACCTGCATATTGTCTTCTGCACAAAGCTGAAGGTAGCGCTCAAGCCGTGCTGAGGAATGTTCTGGCCCCTGTCCTTCATGACCGTGGGGGAGCAGCATCACAAGCCCGCTCATCCGCAACCATTTGGCTTCGCCAGATGAAATGAACTGATCCACGATAACCTGCGCACCATTTGCAAAATCACCGAACTGAGCTTCCCACAAAACAAGGGCATTCGGCTCAGCCTGGCTGAAACCATATTCAAAACCCAGCACCGATGCCTCGGACAGGGGGGAGTCGATCACCTCAAAATGGGCCTGATCAGGGCTGATATGGTGAAGCGGCGTGTAGCGGTCACCGCTGTCCTGATCGACAAAAACGGCATGGCGCTGAGAAAATGTGCCGCGGCAGGAATCCTGCCCGGAAAGACGCACACCCTGGCCTTCCAGAAGAAGGGTGCCGAAAGCCAGCTGTTCCGCGCATGCCCAGTCGATGCCCTCACCTTTTTCGATAGCGTTGCGCCTTCCATCAATGACCCGCTGAAGCTTCGGATGAATCTTCAGCCCTTCGGGCACGGTGGTCATCAGTTTGGCGACCTTATCGATGGCCTCACGATCAACCGCTGTTGTTCCGCGCCGATCTTCTCCATGGGCGGCACGGAAACCTGACCACTGGCCCTCAAGCCAGTCCGCCTTGTTGGGTCGGTAGCTGGTTCCGGCCTCAAACTCCTGGTTGAGGTAGGTGAGGTTTTCATCGATTACGGCCCTGGCTTCGTCTTCGGTCATAATCCCTTCGCCGATCAGCTGTTCGGCATAGAGCTGGCGCACAGTTTTATGAGACCTGATCGTGTCGTACATGATGGGCTGGGTGAAAGACGGTTCATCGCCTTCGTTGTGACCAAAGCGCCGGTAACAGATCAGATCTACCACCACGTCTGTCTGGAATTGCTGACGGAATTCGGTCGCGATGCGGCAAACATGCACCACAGCTTCAACATCATCGCAGTTCACATGAAAGATGGGTGACATGACCATCTTTGCAACATCCGTCGGATAGGGTGATGATCTGGAGAAGGACGGATCCGTGGTGAAGCCGATCTGGTTGTTGATGATCATGTGAAGGGTGCCGCCCGTCCGGTAGCCGCGGAGAGCGGAAAAAGCAAATGTTTCCGCAACGATCCCCTGACCGGCGAAAGCGGCGTCACCATGAATGATCAAACTGAGAACTTCTTTTCTGATTTCATCACCGCGCTGATTCTGCTTTGCCCGGGTCCTGCCGATGACAACCGGATTGACAACCTCCAGATGCGAGGGGTTGGCGTTGAGTGTCAGGTGAACCTCATTGCCGTCGAATTCTCGATCAGCGGAATTTCCCATATGATATTTCACATCACCCGATCCGCCTGCTTCTTCCGGGTTGGCGGGATTGCCGAGAAATTCTGAAATAATGGCACGGAACGGCTTGGAGAGGACATTATGCAGCACGTTGAGGCGGCCGCGATGCGCCATGCCAACCACGACTTCCCTGAGCCCGAGCTGTGATCCTCTTTTCAGGATTTGCTCAAGCGCCGGGATAACCGCCTCGCCACCATCAAGACCGAACCGCTTGGTTCCGACATATTTCTTGTGCAGGAACTGTTCAAAGTTTTCGGCTGAGACCAGCCTTTCGTAAATAGCTTTCTTCCCACGACTGGTAAATTCGGTGTGATTGCGGATACCTTCGATACGTTCCTGAATCCAGGCTTTCTGGTCCGGGTCCTGGATATGCATGAACTCAACCCCGATCGTGCCGCAATAGGTATCGCGGACAACCGAGAGAATTTCACGCAATGTCGCCACTTCCAGCCCGAGGACATAGTTGATGAAGATCGGGCGATCCATATCGGCGTCGGTAAACCCGTAGGTTGCCGGGTCAAGTTCAGGGTGATACGTTTTCTCGCCAAGATTGAGCGGGTCGAGATGAGCCTGAAGATGCCCGCGTATCCGGTAGGCGCGTATCAACATGATCGCACGGATCGAATCCAGCGTTGCTGATCTGATATCAATATCCGTGATGCTGGGTATGGCGTTCTTGTTTAACGCATCTTCAACACCGATGATGCGGTTGCCGTCACGCATCCAGCTTGGACCATCGGAGCGATCCTCACCGAGCTTCTCAAGGCTTGCGAACCACGTTGCCCATTGGCCGTCAACGCTGTTCGGGTTCTCACGCCAACGCTGCTGAAGCTCTGCGATGAAAACCGCATTGGCACCGGAAAGAAAATCCTGATCCGGTTGTTCACTGTCCATTACATAACCCCCGCCACTAGGCGATATTAGTATAAAAAGACTTGATGTATTCCGGCAAGTGTCTTTGCGAGTTTAAATGTATAATCTTTGGCTCTGGAGGCCTGCAACCAGCAGGCTGATCCGTTTAGCCGCTTACCTTTGCCACCACTTCAGCCAATGTTTTGACCGCATTGACGGAATGATCGAACATATCCTGCTCATCTTTGTTGAGGTTGATTTCAATCACCTTTTCAACACCGCCGGAACCGATGATGACCGGCACCCCGACATAAAGACCATCAAGCCCGTAGGCTCCCTCCACATATGCCGCGCAAGGAAGAACCCGTTTCTTGTCTTTCAGATACGCTTCAGCCATCTCAATGGCAGAAGATGCCGGCGCATAAAAAGCGGAACCTGTTTTCAGGAGACCAACGATCTCGGCCCCGCCATCACGGGTGCGCTGAACAATGGCGTCGATTTTTTCCTGACTGCTCCAGCCCATATCGATCAGGTCAGGGACAGGGATCCCCGCAACCGTCGAATACCGTACCAGCGGAACCATGGTATCGCCATGACCGCCGAGAACAAAAGCCGTGACGTCTTCAACCGAAACGTTGAATTCTTCAGCCAGGAAATAACGGAACCGGGCACTGTCCAGAACCCCTGCCATCCCGACAACCTTGGATTTAGGCAGACCGGAGGCTTCCTGAAGCACACCCACCATGGCGTCGAGCGGGTTGGTGATGCAAATAACAAAAGCTTCGGGGCAGTGATCCCTGATCCCGGCACCAACCTGTTGCATGACCTTGGTGTTGATGCCGACAAGATCATCGCGGCTCATCCCCGGCTTGCGGGCAACCCCTGCGGTTACAATGACCACATCCGCCCCGGCAATGTCGCTGTAATCATTGGCACCGTTTGAAGATGCGTTGAATCTTTCCACCGGTGACGCCTGGGCGATATCAAGTGCCTTGCCCTGGGGAATGCCTTCCTGAATATCAAAAAGGACAATATCTCCCATTTCCTTCAGCCCTGCGAGAAGGGCAAGTGTGCCGCCAATATTTCCGGCGCCAATCAATGCGATCTTGTTGCGTGCCATGATGTCATCCTTATCCAGCTTGTGTAACCTGAAACGCCAAATCGGCGCCGTGACCGGGAACCATGACCAGCTGAACTGCCGGGCCTGCCGCCTTCACCACCTTGATTGATCCATGGATTAAAGACATCGTCCCCAAGTGAATTTTTGCATAGCCGATCAGGCTTTCAACTGCAAGAGAAACCGTCGGAATTTTCCAGTCTATGGGTTCGAAGGAACAACCGTCATTTCAGCAAGACGGGATTGGGTTCGGGGAAATTCCTTTATCCATGCTTCACCCTGATACAGCTGGCTGATGCCCGTTGCCGCCGAACACACCAGAAAACGCCCGCGATCATAAAATGCGTCCACCAGCCACATGAAACGGCGCGCTTCGTTTCGCATCGTATCATCCATTTCAGGGATGCCTGAGATCAGCAAGCCTGAAAACCTGTCGGCAAGCACAAGATAATCACGCGCCGCCAGCGGCTGGCAACAAAGCGCTTCAAATTCCATCATGGCAACTGATCCGGCAGCGCACCGCACCTCAATCTTACGCCCGGCCACCTCAACCTGCTGAGGAGATACCGGCACACCGCCTCTCAACTGGGTGAATGCTTTTTCCATGGCTTCATCACTGTCTTGGCCAAGGGGCGTGTACCAGCTGGGCATGCCTGTGAGGATGCGTTGCCGCCAGTCCACCGGGCTTGCCAGTTCATGAACAGCAAGCCGCTTTTTGATAATCTCAATGAAGGGCAAAAACCTTTCGCGATGAAGCCCTCCTTCATAAAGACTGTCCGGATGCCGGTTTGATGTTGTCACCAGCACGCCACCTCCGTCCATGAACCCTTCGATAACACGAGCGACAATCATGGCATCGGCGATATCACGGATTTCCATTTCATCGAAACAAAGCACCTTCGCCCCATCAGCAATGCTGCGTGCAACTTCACGGGCGGGATCAGCTGATCCGGCCAGTTCCGGCGCATGAATTCGGTCATGAACCGACACCATGAAATCATGGAAATGAAACCGGCAGACCCGGGTCTTCTCCCCGACCGCCGCGGCGAACATATCCATCAGCATGGACTTGCCGCGCCCGACACCACCCCAGAGGTAAAGCCCCTTTGGGGCCGGCTTTCGTCCGATGGGCAGAAATCTCAATGCAAGCCCGGAGGATGAGGCCAGCGCCTCTGCCAGGGCATCGAGATGTGGCAGGACAGCCCGCTGGGCCGGATCATCCTGAAGACGCCCTTCGGATATCCGGCGTTCATATTCATCGGTAAGCAACATGCCTGCCCTCATTCAGGGCCCCGTTCAGCGTAACCTGTACCCGCCGGATCAAGACCTTTATCGGCGCTCAAGCTGAAGCTTCTTGATTTCAGCAATGGCCTTGCCCGGATTAAGCCCTTTGGGGCAGGTCTTGGTGCAATTCATGATGGTGTGGCACCGATAGAGACGGAAAGGGTCTTCAAGTGCATCAAGACGTTCACCTGTGTGTTCATCCCGGCTGTCGGCAATCCACCTGTAGGCCTGAAGCAGAACAGCAGGGCCAAGATACCGGTCACCGTTCCACCAGTAACTCGGGCAGGCGGTAGAACAGCTGAAACAAAGGACACATTCCCACAACCCGTCGAGTTGTTCACGTTCTTCAGGGCTCTGCCGCCGTTCTTCGCCTTCGGGAGCAGGGGTGTCTGCCTTCATCCACGGTTCAACCGAGGCCAGCTGGGCGTAGGCACGGCTCAAATCAGGAACCAGATCCTTGACCACCGGCATATGCGGCAGGGGATAGATATCAACATCACCCTTTACGTCATCGATCGCCTTGAGACAGGCCAGGGTGTTGGTGCCGTCAATGTTCATCGAACAGGACCCGCAAATGCCCTCCCGGCAGGACCGACGAAATGTCAGGGTGGAATCTGTTTCCCCTTTGATCTTGATCAGCGCATCGAGCACCATCGGCCCGCATTTGTCGAGATCTATCGTGTAGCTGTCCATTCGGGGATTGGCATCATCTTCCGGTGACCAGCGGTAGATATTGAACGTCTTGGTCCGGGTTGCGCCTTCCGGCTGAGGATGAATTTTCCCTTTATTGACTTTCGAATTTTTCGGCAGAGCAAATTCAGCCATGGGTCAGTCCTTCTGATACATCCATCTCATACAATCAATACACACGGGCGACCGGCGGCACGGGTTCGACATCATTGGTCAATGTGTTCATCTGAACCGGACGATAGCCGAGGGTGGAATTATTTTTGTCATCCATCCACATGACCGTGTGTTTCATCCATTCCTTGTCGTCACGTTCGGGAAAATCTTCATGCGCGTGAGCGCCGCGGGATTCAAGGCGCTGTTCGGCAGATCTGATCGTAACCAGGGCCTGAGACATCAGATTATCCAGTTCAAGCGCTTCAATGAGGTCCGTGTTCCAGATCATGGATGTGTCGCTGATACTGATATTCGCCATCCGGCTTGCGACCTGATCCATTTTCTCAACTCCCTCGGTCAGGGACTGGCTGGACCGGAAGACAGCGGCATGGCGCTGCATGGCCTGTTGCATCGCATCCCTGATGGTGCTGGTCTGCTCACCACCACGGGCATGACGCATCCGGTCCAGACGATCCAGAGCTTTGTCGGTTGCTGACTGGGGAACAGGCGCGTGGGGTGACCCGGGCTCAACCGTGGCACCCGCCCGATACGCCGCCGCACGACCGAAAACAACAATATCGAGAAGCGAATTTGTCCCCAGACGATTGGCTCCATGCACGGAGACACACGCCGCCTCGCCGATGGCCATCAGCCCCGGGGCAACACGCTGGGGATCGTCTTCAGTCGGAGAGAGGACTTCGCCATGATAATTGGTGGGGATACCACCCATATTGTAATGCACCGTGGGCAGAACAGGGATCGGCTCACGCGTGACATCCACCCCGCAGAAAATCCGTGCCGTCTCGGTGATGCCGGGCAGGCGTTCAGCCAGGGTATCGGCGTCAATATGTTCAAGGTGAAGAAGAATGTGATCTTTATCAGGGCCAACACCCCTGCCTTCGTTGATTTCCATCGTCATGGCACGGCTGACCACATCACGGGAAGCCAGATCTTTTGCCGTCGGGGCATAGCGCTCCATAAATCGCTCGCCTTCGGAATTGGTCAGGTAACCACCTTCACCCCGGGCACCTTCGGTGATCAGCACGCCGGCTCCGTAAACGCCGGTCGGGTGAAATTGCACAAATTCCATATCCTGAAGCGGCAGTCCTGCCCGCAGCGCCATGGCGTTGCCGTCGCCGGTGCAGGTATGGGCCGACGTGCAGGAAAAATAGACACGGCCATATCCCCCGGTGGCCAGCACCGTGCGCTGACCGTGGAAACGGTGAATTGTCCCGTCTTCAAGGCAAAGCGCAATCATCCCGCGACACACGCCTTCATCATCCATGAGCAGATCAAGGGCAAAATATTCAACAAAGAATTCGGCGTTGTGCTTGATACACTGCTGATAAAGAGTATGCAGGATCGCATGGCCGGTCCGGTCGGCGGCGGCACAGGCCCGCCGGGCCATCGACTTTCCGTAATCAAGCGTATGGCCGCCAAAAGGACGCTGATAGACCTTGCCTTCATCTGTCCGTGAAAACGGCACGCCGTAATGTTCGAGCTCGATCACCGAGGGAATGGCGTTCCGGCACATATACTCAATCGCGTCCTGATCACCGAGCCAGTCCGACCCCTTGACCGTATCGTACATGTGGAACCGCCAGTTATCGCCTTCACCCATATTATTGAGGGCAGCACCAATCCCCCCTTGAGCTGCTACGGTATGGCTGCGGGTTGGGAAAACCTTTGTTATGCAGGCTGTCTTAAGCCCGGCGGTCGCCATGCCAAGGGTTGCCCGCAATCCGGCACCGCCGGCGCCAACCACAACAACATCGTAGTAATGATCGGTAATCTCATACGCAGCCATAAAAGACCCTTTCTCAGGCAAGAGCTACTGACAGGACACTGAAAAGCGACAGAGCGGCAAGCCCTGTCATGACCATCTTGGAGGCGACCAGCGCCAGAAGGCGACGCCGCTCATTCGAAACATAATCTTCAATAATAACCTGAATCCCGAGGCTGGCATGGTAGAAACCAACCCCGAAGAAGAGCAGAGCCGCCGTTGCGTTGAACGGTGCCGAGATCCAGGCACGCGCGGCATGGTATTCGGCGCCGGCATGCAACACGAGCCCGGCAACCAGATAGAGAACCAGCGGTATCAACCCTATTGCTGTCAGTCTCTGGGACCACCAATGGCTCACACCTGTGCGTGCGGAGCCAAGACTCCGGGCCTTGCCAAGGGCAGATCGCATCGATGAACTGGTTGCCATAATGACCCCCTAACCAAACACAATCAGCGACCAGAGCCCCAGTGTCAGAACAAGGGTTGATCCAATCACCAGATAGCCGCTCCGGTACACGCCTTCAATGGTAAGGCCGATACCAAAATCCCAGAACAAATGACGGATGCCATTGCTCAGATGATAGAAAACAGCGGCGGAAAAACCGAACAGGACAAGACGTCCCGGTATGCTGAGCATGATGCCCTGAACCAGGCTGTAATACCCGGCACCACTGGCCAGCGCCACCACCCACCATACGAGCAACAGACTGCCTGCTGCCAGTGCCGCGCCGGAAAGACGATGGCTGATGGACATCATCGAGGTCAGCTGTGGCCGATAGATCATAAGATGCGGTGATAAAGGGCGTTCCTTCGCCATGTTGTCAACCTTTCCTCTACGAGATATATATCACGTATCAGCGGCTTGTAGTCAATGCGCATCGGAAGACTAAATTGTCGCGTTTTTTCTGATGTTCCTGTCGTATCATTGTAATCACAAAGATTTTTAAAGGCCCTTATGTCCACGTTGCTTTCAATACAATCTGCCGTAACCTGGGGTGCTGTTGGCAACACCATGGCCGAAAAGGTGATGGCAGGATCAGAACATCATTTCTGCCGGGTTGACACGGTTCAGCTGACGGCCCATCCCGGGCATGGCTTCCGCGCCGGCGGATCGGTTTCCGATACCGATTTTGCAGATCTTCTTGATGGCATCAGCCGCCTTGGACTCTGGCCGGATTTTTCTGCCGTGATGATCGGTTATATCGGCCGTGCCGGGCAGATCGGCCCGATCAAATCAGCCCTTGCCGGATACAGGCTCAACGGCAACGGGCCGGTGATGCTTGATCCGGCGATCGGTGATCATGGCCGCATCTATGTCGACACGGAAACGGCGAAGGGTGTCGCAACGCAGCTTCTGCCCGATGCAAATATTGTAACGCCGAACGCCTTTGAGCTCGGCTATCTGACCTCAACGCTGATTTCAACACCTGATGACGCCGAAAAGGCCGCGTTCAGTCTTTTTCAGGACCACGTGAATATCGAAGGCATTGCCGTAACAGGCCTTCCCCTTGATCAGGACGTGGCGGATGCCTGGATTGACCGGAAAGGCATGACGCTGTTCAAAAAACCCGCGCTTATCCGGAACAGCGGCGGGTATTCCGGTGCCGGTGATCTTTTTGCCGCCCTGATGATGCTGCACTGGCTCAATGGCGCGTGCTGGCAGGACGCCGCCGCATCCGCAAGCCAGCTTTCAGGCCAGGTGCTGAAACTTAGCGACGATAAAAATATGGCCAATATATCGCTGGATGCTGTTCGCCGGATAGTCCGCGGGATCAGAGACCACGCCTGATGAGCTCTTCGGCTATCTGAACCGAATTGAGGGCAGCCCCTTTACGCAGATTATCTGACACACACCAGAAGACGAGACCGTTTTCAACCGTCGGGTCACGGCGCAATCTTGAAATATAGACCGCATCTTCGCCCGCGCTTTCCTTTGGTGTGACATAGCCTTCATCGGCGCGATGATCAATCACCACCACACCTTCAGCCTTGCGAAGGAGTTCCCGCGCCGCATCTTCGTCAAGCGGCTTCCCGCATTCAATGAAAACAGCCTCGCTGTGGCCGATGAAAACAGGTATCCGGACGCAATGGGCCACCACTTCGATGGCAGGATCGAGTATTTTTTTGGTTTCCGCCGACATCTTCCACTCTTCTTTGGTGAAACCGTCGTCCAGAAAAACATCGATATGCGGGATGGCGTTAAAGGCAATCTCCTTGGTGAACTGTTCCGGGCGGACCGGCTCGTTGACATAGACACCGCGGGTCTGGTTGAAGAGCTCATCCATCGCCGCGCGGCCCGCACCGGAAACCGCCTGATAGGTTGAAACCACCACCCGGCGGATGCCATACGCATCGTGAAGAGGCTTGAGCGCCACCACCATCTGTGCTGTGGAACAGTTCGGGTTGGCGATGATATTGCGGCGGTCTTTATCGGCCAGAAATCCATCCAGTACATCGCCATTGACTTCAGGAACGATCAGGGGGACATCATCATCCATCCGGAACGCCGACGAATTGTCGATCACCACGGCACCCGCCGCGCCAGCCTTGGGGGCATATTCCTTGGCGACACTGCCACCTGCCGAAAACAGAACGATATCAACTTTCGAGAAGTCAAAACTTTCCAGCGCTTCAACCGTTAAATCTCTGTCCTCACCATAGGATATCATTTTTCCGACGGATCCGCGTGACGCCAGCGCATGAACAGAATCCGCCGGAAAATTACGCTCCGCAAGGGTCTGGAGCATCTCACGCCCGACCGCGCCCGTGGCTCCGGCAACCGCTATATTATAGCCCATGGCTATATCCTTTCGATATGTGTCTTACCGTATGATCAAAACTTGAAAAAACTACCTTGCCAGCTGGTCAAGCCCGTCAAGCACGGCTGAAATCATGCCATCGGTCCCTGTCTGGGTGAAACCGTCGGCCATGATATCCCCGGTCCGGACATCACCGCTGAGCGCCTTGTCCACCGCAGCCTCGACAAGGTCCGCTTCTTCGGCCTGATCAAAGGAATAGCGAAGCAGCATCGAGAAGCTCAGGACCTGCGCGAGCGGGTTGGCAAGCCCCTTGCCGGCGATGTCCGGTGCCGAACCATGGACAGGCTCATAGAGAGCGTAACGCTTGCCCGTCACCGGGTCAGGTGCCCCGAGAGACGCCGAAGGCAACATTCCGAGCGAACCGGTGAGCATGGCGGCACAATCTGAAAGCAAGTCGCCAAAAAGATTGTCTGTCACAATGACATCAAACTGTTTGGGGTTGCGAACAAGCTGCATCGCGCAATTATCCGCGTACATATGGTCAAGCCGGACGCCTTCACCTTCGGCCTTGTGCAGAGCGGTCATCACTTCACGCCACAGCACGCCGGAATGCATCACGTTTGCTTTTTCCACGCTGGTCACGCGGCTCTGGCGCTTGCGGGCCAGATCAAAGGCCACCCGGCCGATCCGTTCAATTTCAGGCGGGGTATAGAGATTGGTGTCAAAAGCCTCAACCATGCCGTCATCACGGGTGCGGCGGCCACGTGGCTCAGCAAAATAGACACCCCCCGTCAACTCACGCAGGATCATGATATTGAGACCGGAGACCACTTCAGGTTTGAGGGTTGATGCCGAAACCAACGGCGGAAACACCATCGCCGGGCGCAAATTGGCAAAAAGATCCATTTCTTTGCGCAGTTGCAGAAGGCCGCGTTCAGGCTTGAGATCAAACGGCAGATCGTCATATTGCGGGCCACCCACAGCCCCGAACAGCGTGGCGTCCGCGGCCATTGCATCGGCCAGCGTTTCATCGGAAAGAGGTGTTCCATGGGCATCATAAGCGGCCCCGCCCACAAGACCTTCTGAAATATCGAAATTCAGTGACCGGTGTTTGGCCATCCAGTCGGCCACCTTGAGCGTTGCAGACATCACTTCGGGGCCGATACCATCGCCCGCCATCACCATGAGTTTCTTATTCAATGCCATATCACGTATCCTTATCGAAATTTCAGAGCCAGGGATGGCTTTGCTGACGGTCGGATGCAAAAGCAGAGATCCTGGATTCCTTCTCCATTGTCAGCCCGATATCATCCAGGCCATCAAGAAGACACTGTTTGCGGAAGGGATCTATTTCAAATGAAACCGACGCACCATTGGGGCGGCGTATAACCTGCTCGTTGAGATCGATTTCAAGTTCAGGGTTTTCAGGATCCCTCGCATCAGCCATGAGCGCGTCACGTTCTTCAGGGGAGACAGTGATCGGCAGAATACCGTTCTTAAAGCAGTTATTGTAGAAAATATCAGCAAAACTGGTGGAAATAACTGCCCTGACGCCGAAATCAAGCAGTGCCCACGGGGCATGTTCGCGGCTTGATCCGCACCCGAAATTGTCCCCGGCAACGAGAATGCTGGCGCCGCGCCATGGCTCTTTGTTGAGCACGAAATCGGCTTTTTCAGACCCATCCCGGGAGAACCGCATCTCATCAAAGAGGTTGGCGCCAAGACCAGTGCGCTTGATGGTTTTCAGGAACTGCTTGGGAATGATCATATCGGTGTCGATATTGATGATATCGAGCGGTGCGGCGATGCCCTTGTGGTTATCAAATTTCTGCATGATGCTCTCCCTAAAGTGACCGGACGTCGGCAAGTTTACCGGTAACCGCCGCGGCAACAGCCATTTCCGGGCTCACGAGATGGGTACGTCCGCCACGGCCCTGCCTGCCTTCAAAATTGCGGTTTGATGTCGACGCGCAACGCTCACCTTCGGAGAGGCGGTCGGCATTCATCGCAAGACACATCGAACATCCGGCTTCACGCCAGTCAAAACCGGCATTCCGGAAGATCACGTCCAGGCCTTCGTCTTCGGCCTGTTTTTTCACCAGACCTGATCCGGGTACGATCATGGCGCGCACGCCATCTGCCACTTTACGGCCTTCGGCAATCTGGGCGGCGGCACGAAGATCTTCAATGCGGCTGTTGGTGCAGGAGCCGATAAAGACCGTGTCGATGGCAATATCGGTGATCGCCATACCCGGGGTCAGCCCCATGTAATCGAGAGCACGCTCGATCTTTGCCTTTTGCGAAGGATCAGAAACCTTGGCCGGATCCGGAACAACTCCTGT
The DNA here is from genome assembly GCA_964580905.1 of uncultured Hyphomicrobiales bacterium. Lineage (GTDB taxonomy): Bacteria > Pseudomonadota > Alphaproteobacteria > Puniceispirillales > UBA1172. The sequence goes on from CAZOLR010000027.1 coordinate 24,691, forward strand.
AATCGGGGCTGTATCTTCGGGGCTGGTTCCCCAGGTGATGGTCGGCGCGATATCCGCTGCCCTGATCACGACTTCCTTATCGTAGCTGGCCCCTTCATCCGAAGGCAGGGTCTTCCACCAGGCCACCGCCCGGTCCCACATCTCACCCTGGGGCGCCATTGGCTTGCCCTTGATATATTCGAACGTCACCTCATCCGGGGCAATCATGCCGGCACGGGCGCCGGCTTCGATGGACATGTTGCAGATCGTCATCCGCCCTTCCATGCTAAGGTTACGGATGGCTTCCCCGGCATATTCGATCACATGGCCGGTGCCTCCGGCGGTGCCGATTTTCCCGATGATGGCCAGAATGATATCCTTTGCCGTCACCCCCGGGCCGGGCAGACCATCCACGGTGATCCGCATATTCTTTGCCGGTTGCTGGATAAGGGTCTGGGTTGCGAGGACATGTTCAACTTCTGACGTCCCGATACCAAAGGCAAGGGCACCAAACGCACCGTGTGTTGCGGTATGGGAATCGCCACAGACAATGGTCATGCCCGGCTGGGTAAAGCCCTGCTCAGGCCCGATCACATGGACAATGCCCTGCCGGATATCATCCATGCCGAAATAGGGCACGCCGAAATCGGCGGCATTCTTTTCAAGAGCTTCGACCTGAATGCGTGATTCCGTATCAGCAATACCTTCGGAACGGCTTGTGGTCGGCACGTTGTGATCGGCGACAGCAAGAGTACGTTCCGGGCAGGCGACCTTGCGGCCAGCCTGACGCAGACCTTCAAAAGCCTGCGGGCTGGTGACTTCATGGACAAGATGCCGGTCAATATAAATCAGGCTGGAGCCATCTTCGTCCTTGTGGACAAGATGCGCGTCCCAGATTTTATCAAAAAGTGTACGTGGTTCGGACATTGGCCCCCTCCTCAAGATCCGCCCGTTGCGGGCAGAAAGATCCCGCCATCGTCACGATACCAATGATACGTATGCGATGGCGATGACGGGGGTTTTGGTCAAGCGCTGGCTTCAGTGCTGGTCTTGGCGGTGCGCTCACGTGATTTTTCGGCAATCCGTGCGGCTTTACCTGTACGTCCCCGCAGGTAATACAGTTTGGCCCGACGGACTTTACCACGGCGCATCACGGTGATACCGGCAACACGGGGTGAATACAGCGGAAAGATCCGCTCCACGCCTTCGCCATAAGAAATCTTGCGCACCGTGAAAGACGAATTGACACCTGCGGCTTTACGGCCGATGCAGACACCTTCGAAAGCCTGAATACGCTCACGCGTGCCTTCGACAACCTTCACGTCAACCCGAAGCGTATCACCCGGAGCAAAATCCGGAATCTCGCGTTCGGCGATAACCTTATCCATTTCCTTCTGGCCAATACGATCCAAAATGTTCATGGCCCTGTCTCCTTATTCCAAGGTTCGATGCGCTACCATTTAATGCGGTGAACGCTCATATATCACTGTCCATGCCGTCTGTCACCCCCAAAGGGCAATGCACGGCGCTTATTTCTTGTCTTCGTTGTTCTGCCAAGCCTGCCACATATCCGGGCGCCGGATGCGGGTGACTGATTTGGCCTGCCGGAGCCGCCAGTCGGCTATTGCCTTATGGTTGCCACTGGTCAGCACCGACGGAACTTCATGCCCTTTCCATTCCCTGGGCTGGGTGTAGAGCGGATGCTCAAGAAGCCCGGCGGAAAAACTGTCGTCTTCATGGGCGTCGGCATTGCCCATGACACCCGGCAGAAGCCTTACCACCGCGTCGATCGCAACAAGGGCTGGCAGCTCACCACCTGAAAGCACGTAATCCCCGATGCTGACCTCGGTGAGCCCGGCGTCATCGATAACGCGCTGGTCAAGACCTTCATAACGACCGGCGATCATGACCACATCCGGGCTGGCGGCAAGCTGTTGTGCCATGTGCTGATCGAGCTTTTTGCCCCGGGGCGAGAAATAGAGTTTCGGCGTGCCCTGATCCAGCCCCGTCATGGCGGTGGTGATCGCGGCATCCATCACATCCGGCCGCATCACCATCCCGGGCCCGCCACCGAAGGGCGTGTCATCCACCACCCTGTGCCTGCCGATCCCGTGATCCCGGATATCGATCAGCTCAAGCGACCAGATCCCTTTATCAAGAGCCTTGCCCGCCAGCGACTGGCCAAGAGGGCCCGGAAACATCTCAGGGAACAGGGTGCATACACGCACCCGCCAGCATGTTCCTTCTGACCTGCTTTTTCCGGCATCCGCCATTTCAGGCTCCATCTTCAAGCCAGACCGGGTCCACCGTAAGTGTTACCGGCCCATCTTCACCCGGGTCGACCTCAAATGGGTTCGTTTCGGGAAAAGGCAGAATCACGACCCTGCCCTTCTGTCTCCGGACTTCCATCACAGTACCAGCACCGAAATCATAAATCCCTGTGATGGTTCCGATCAGCCCGAGCGCCGGGTCATGAACCTCACGGCCGATGAGATCCGCATGATAGATCTCTTCATCGCCGGCTTCGGGCAGGCGGTCCCGATCGACAAAGATCTTCTCGCCCTTCAGCCCTTCGGCCTCATCCCGGCTGGCTACACCATCGAGAGACGCCAGAACCATGCCTTTTGCAACGCCCCGCACCGATAAGGAAAACCGGCGTCCATCAGCCAGACTGACCGGCCCATAAGCACCGATGTTTTCCGGCTCTTCGGTGAAGGGCTTGATCCGGACCATGCCCCGCACCCCGTGAGGTGAGGCAATGGCACCAAGACAGACCTTCCGCACCACCATTTAGCTCTTTGCCGCGTCCTCTTCGGCGGCGGCCTCCTCAGCGGAGACTTCCTCCGCAGGAGCCTCTTCAGCTGAAGCTTCTTCAGCAGGGGCTTCTGCTGGCGC
>CAZOLR010000028.1:0-17527 GCA_964580905.1 uncultured Hyphomicrobiales bacterium
CCAAGATGCTGGCGGCGGATGCCTCCTGGGAAGCGGCGGAAGCCTGCCTGCAGACACATGGCGGGTTTGGTTTCGCCGAAGAGTATGACGTTGAACGCAAATTCCGCGAAACCCGTCTTTATCAGGTTGCGCCGATTTCCACCAACCTGATCCTGTCCTACATTGCCGAGCATATCCTTGGCCTGCCGAAATCCTACTGAACGACCATGACCCATTCCGCCTTTCTTGACAGTATTCTCAACCTCAGCGAAACACCGGCTGATGCCTTGCCTTCATCTGTGCTGAATATGGCGCGTGATGCGCTTTTTGACTGGGCCGCCGTTGCCCGTGCCGGACGGAGCGAAGAGGTGAGCGTGATCCTCCGTAATCTTGCTGAAAGCGAAGACAGCAAAGGGGATGCCTCCCTTTTCGGCTCATCTCGCCGGGTGGCGCCACGCGCCGCCGCCCTTGCCAATGGCGCAACCAGCCACGCGCTGGATTACGATGACACGCATTTTGCCTATGTCGGCCATCCGTCGGTGGCGATATACCCTGCGGTGCTGGCGCTGGCCGAAGCGGAGGATATGAACCTTGCTTCGATGATTGATGCCTATGCTATCGGCATTGAGGCGGCCTGCCGGATCGGCGCCCGCCTTGGCCGGGCCCATTACAACAAAGGCTTTCACCAGACAGCAACCGCCGGAGCGTTCGGGGCAACACTTGCCTCTGCACGTCTGCTTGGCCTTGATCGCGGCCAGCGGCGTCAGGCGATCGGCCTTACCGCAACCCGCGCATCAGGGCTCAAATCCCAGTTCGGCACCATGGGCAAACCCTATAATGCCGGGCTGGCCGCATCAAACGGGGTTGAGACCGTTTTACTTGCCCGGGCAGGGATGACATCGGCAGATGACGGGCTGATGGGCCATCAGGGGTTTTTCCCGACGCATCTTGACCCCGATGATCTCCCCGATGATGCCCCATGGCAGGACAACGGATATCTCGCCCTCGGGCTGTCGCATAAATACCATGCCTGCTGTCATGGCACCCACGCCATGATCGATGCGCTTGCGGCTCTCTGTCGTGATCATGATATTACCGCAACACATGTAGAGGCCGTGACGCTTCACACCAACCCGCGCTGGATGAGCGTGTGCAATATTCCTTCGCCGCGCACCGGGCTTGAGGTCAAGTTCAGCTATGTCTGGCTGGCGGCGATGGTGCTGGAAAAATGGGACACCGCCGCGCTGACCAGTTACGCGGACAGCACCGTAAGAGATGAAAATCTTGGCCGCTGCGCTGAACTGGTTGATGTTATACCCGATCCGTCGGTCAGCGATACCGCCGCCCGTATTTCGGTTAAACTGAAAGACGGAAGATCCCTCGACGCCGAAGCCGATATCGCCGCCCCTCTGCCAGAAGAAGAGAGGGCCGCCCGGCTTAAGTCCAAGGCCTCTGCCATTGATGATGAGAGGGTGGTGGCCGAAATCTGGCAAGCGGTCACCAGCCCCCAGGAGACTTCGGCCCGCACCTTCGGGCATATTCTTGCATCACGGTGACGGTCAGGTCAGCTGGCGGCAAACTCTTTGCGGATGGCATCGCTGTGCTGGCCCAGATCCGGCACATCTCGTGACGCCGCCAGATGACCATTGACCACGGCACCGGCAGCGATCATTTCCATTTCCCCCGAGGAGGTTCGGGTTGTCACAATCCTTGTTTCCGGATGGGTGAGCAGATCTTCCACCGTGTTGAGCCGCCCATAGGCTATCCCTGCACCTGAGAGGATTTCCGCCATTTCATCACGGGTGTTGCGGCTGAAGACCTCATGCATGATGTTATCGAGCTCAGCCCGGTTCGTGACACGTTTGATATTCGTCTCAAACCTCGGGTCAGATGCTATACCCGCATCCCCCAGGACTTCTGCGGTCAGCCTTTTCCACTCGCGGTCGTTTTGTATGGACAGCAGGATCATGCCGCCATCACGGCACGGATAAACACCGTAAGGTGCAATGGTCGGATGGTGCAGCCCCGGACGGCCAATGGTTTTGCCACCATAGCGGTGCTGAAGATAGGGAACATTCATCCAGTCGGACAAGGCATGGAAAAGCGAGACTTCGATATGCCGGCCTTCACCGGTTTTCCGGCGGGCATAGAGCGCCTGCAAAATGGCCTGATACGATGTCATGCCGGCGGCAATATCACAGATCGACACCCCGACACGTCCCGGTTCTGACGGGCTGCCGGTGATCGCCGCAAGACCACATTCGGCCTGTATCAGCAGATCATAGGCTTTCATCTGGCTGTAGGCGCCGCCACTGCCATATCCGCTGATCGAGCAGGTGATAAGTGAGGGGTATTTTTCCCTGAGTTTTTCCATTGAAAAGCCGAGACGGTCCATCGCCCCGGGCATCAGGTTCTGGATGAAAATATCGGCCCGGGCCAGCATCGATTTCAGCACAGCCTGATCTTCCGGTGTCTTGAGATCAAGGCAGACCGATTCCTTGCCCCGGTTCAGCCAGACGAAGTATGAGCTCATCCCCATGGCATCAGCATCATAGAGCCGCGCAAAATCCCCTTCAGGACGTTCCACCTTGATCACTCTCGCGCCACCTTCGGCAAATTTGCCCGAAGCGTAGGGCGCCGCCACCGCCTGCTCTACCGAAACCACCAACAGATCTTCAAAATCCTGTGCCGCTGACCCACCCATGGCCTACTCTCCTCTCGAATTTGTTCACCCAGCCTAAACCATTCCCTGTTTCGGAGGAAGTGGTCAGGTTTCTGATGCCGCCTCTCCCCAGCGGCCGAGGGTGAAGTGCCGGGCCGCCGCAAGATCAAGAGGTGGTGACGGCTCATCCGTCCTGCCCCCTGAAGCGTGCCAGCCCAGGGATAATAGACACCCCCCCTTTTCCCTGATTAGGTCCGGCGGGGCGATATCTTCGTGGCAGGTTGTCCATCTGCCGTTGATGGTCTGGCCATAAAGCCGCGCTGTATCATGGGTCAGCCAGTCAATGAACGGTATCTCATCAATACATTGGCGCAGAAATTCATACTCCGGGTTTTCTTCAGGTTTGAGCACTTCTTCAGGACCGGCGGCATCGACATTGACGGAACGAAACCGGTCAATCCTGTCGAGCGCCAACGGATCAAGGATGGTCATCCGGTCATTCATACCATAGGCAATTGTCCGTGGCGGCTGGCCCAGGGGTACGTCGTTGTCGAGAAATTCGAAATGAATCGTCTTGTCTTTGATCGCTGTCCAGGAAAAGAATATTTCCGGAATTCCCTTGAACGCCTCAATGTTGTGGTACAAAAGATCATCCACCGCCTTGTACCGCTGGGTGGACAGCCCCCGTTGCCAGGCTCTTTCTACCGTTGCCGCCGGTGATGTAATCACAAAGAAGAGAAAAACCGTATCACCGAAACGGCTGAGCAGGGTGCTCTGGTAATCACCTTCGCTGTCGATGAGGAAACTGTCAAATCTGAAACGGTCGAGGAGAAGATGCGGCATCGCCTTGCGTTCCGCTTTTTCCGCCATGTAGTCATCCAGTTTCTTGTCAATAATCGCCAGCTCTTCTCCCGTGAGCATGGCCGCGTATTTGTAGTCATCGCCAAGGCTGTCGTAATCGAGGAGATATTTGCGCCAGTAATCAGGACTGACCAGCGCAAAATCAGCCCAGGGAACGCCGAGGCTTTCGGCCAGTTGCCGTTGCGCCGGTCTGATCGTACTCTTCCCTGCCGCCGAAGCGCCCTTCGTGTTCATCACGATCAGCTTATCCTGAACGGGCAGAAACCTGTATCCTGCCGCCAGCACCGCCTGTTCAAATATCGGGGCCATCAGTTTACGGATTTCACGCTGGCCCTTCTGGTTGATGAAATATCTCAGCGCAAGATCAGCCAGAAGATCACGGTCCGCGACCAGCCTGCCATGCTGGGTGATGATACCCTCGGCAATACGGAGAAGGGCTTCACAGATTTCACTCTCTTCGTCCTTCTTGCTGTTTGCAAGGTTCCTCCAGCGGGCAAGGGCCTGTTCTTCTGTTAATTCCTCCGGTTCTCCCCGGTCACTGCGGCGTGCCGGACGGTTTCGTGTGAACGGCCACCATCCACGCCGGGATTTTTCCTCTCTTCTGGGTTTATTCTTTCTTGCCAGATAGAAATCCCGATCAAGGATTGCGGTGATCTCTTCGCGGATCTTTTGCCTGTAGGCGTCAAATTTCTGCTCTATATCTGGCAGGTGATGCCGAACATGATCCTGATGAAGGCATCGCACCATGGCCCGCAAAGACAGGCCGAGATATTCATAATCAGGGCCGTCGGGTACCGAAAGATCCGCCGTGACCCGAACCAGCAATTCATGTATCAGCAGGCGTTCGGTTTTGAGGAATGCCAGCTCAAACGGCTTGAGGCCACAGAAATCACTTGCCTCCCTTATCTCTCCGTAGCCGAGATGTGCGTTTTCCGGCCGATACAGCGTGATGGCCGGCCGAAGACGGCTGGGAATCACCGACGTTATCCCCGGATTCCATGCATGATGCGGTGATTGTTGCGGGCCGCCGGTTTCAGCCATACCAACTCATCTCCTGGCGATGGTTACCTATGGAACGTGGTGTTTGACAGACCATAAATCTCAAAGCCTGATCCAGCCCTTAGATAAGAGCTGGATCAGAATGTAAATCCATATAAGCACTGCACATCAGATATTTATCATTAATTTGATAAAATCATTATTGTGCGACGCTTTTCATCCGACGCTTGCGGTAATTTAGAATAGCCGGGTAAAGCATGAGCAATATAGCCACCAAAATACAGGCTAATGAAATCGGATGCTCAACCGGATTGATAAAGGTAAACGCATCCCCGCGGCTACTAATCAGCGATTGCCTCATTGATCGTTCCGCTAAAGGACCGAGAACAATAGCCAGCACTGCAGGCGCAACCGGATAGTTCAACTTGCGCAGCAGATACCCCCCCAGCCCCAACACAATCATCAACCAGACATCAAACATCCTGTCTGTGGTCGCAAAAACGCCCACAAAACACAGAATGAAGATAATTGGCGTCAGTATGGTAAATGGCATTGCAAGAACACGCACAAAAATGGGTATCAATGCCAAGTTCAGTATGACAGTCACAAAATTTGCAACATACATTGATCCGATCAGGCCCCAAACAAAATCCGGCTGTTCAGCAAACAGCAACGGGCCGGGCCGCAGACCCCAGATGATCATCCCACCAAGCAGAATCGCCGTGGTCGGAGATCCCGGAATGCCAAGTGTAATCATCGGCAACATTGAACCGGTTGATGCTGCGTTATTTGCCGCTTCAGGCGCCGCAACACCAGATATGTTACCCTTGCCAAAGCTGTCAGGATCTTTTGAGAATGTTTTTGCCAGTCCATAGGACATAAGTGAAGCTGGCGTTGCGCCCGCTGCCGGCAAGGTGCCAACAAAGAAACCCAAAATTGAACCAAGTGTCGTTGTTCCGATGTATTCTTTTATCTTTGAGATATTTAAAAGAACACGTGACCAGGTTGTCTTCACCGCCTCAATCTGAACTTGCCCTTTGGTGTGTTCAAGGGTCCATAGCATTTCACCAATACCATAGATGCCAATAGCCAGGACCAGGAACCCGATACCTCTCTGGAATTCCACAAGGTCAAAGAAGATCAACCTTGGCTTACCACTGATGATGTCAAAGCCGACCGCTGCCATAACCAGACCAAGCAATATCGAGAAGATTGTTTTAGGAATGTCATCACCGCCAAGACCAATAAAGGTTGCAAACGCCAAAATCATAAGGGCGAATTCTTCCTGCGGGCCAAATTTCAGTGCCAGATCAGCCAGTGGCGGCGCAAATAACGTGAACAGAACAACAGATACGGTGCCGCCAATAAACGATGCAATTGCAGCAGCCATCAGAGCCTGGTCAGCCAAGCCCTTGCGAGCCATCGGCCGGCCATCAAAAACAGTGGCAACCGCTGTCGATGCGCCCGGAATACCGAGCGTAATGGATGATATAGCCCCGCCATACATCGCACCATAATACAGTGCAGCAAGGAAAATAATGGCTGATGTGGGAGGGACCAGAAAGGTCACAGGTAATAAGATTGCCACACCATTCACCGAACCCAGGCCAGGCATTGCACCAATAAACAGCCCGGCAAGACAGCCAGCAAAAATCATGAACAGATTCAGCGGCTCGAAGGCCTGCGTAAGGCCGCCTCCTAGTAATGTGATAACTTCAAGCATTTGTGTCTCCCCCTGCGACCTTACATCAAATATTCCCAACGGTAATTGTCTATCCACAGGAACGCGTCCTCAAAAACAGGCAATCCCTTTGGCAGATATTTTGCTAACTGCCACTCAAACAGAAAATAAATAAAGATTATTGAGCCAGCCATAAATGCTGAGGTCTGAAGCCAACCATGCCGACCAATCACACGCATGTATGCGCCAAGGAAAAGTGCTACCGCCAGATAGGTGCCAATGAATTTGACAAGAAAGATCATGGCTGTAAGCAGAATAAATGAAATAACAACTAAACCAATGCTTTCTGGATCTATATAGGGTGTTTCGTCCCGACTTTCGGCGGTCGTGCCCTTAAACCACCTGATAATTGTCCAAACGGAACATAATGCCATTCCAAGGCTTAACCAAAATGGCCAGACTCCGGATCCGGGTCCCCGCTCCGGCACCCATCCGATAACCAGGCCGTCATTGTGTATATTCCACATCATACCCAGCGAAAACACCAACATCCCAACAGCCATTATGAGTTCAATATTTCTGGTAGACATTGCTTTCTCCTTCACATTCTCTTGTCGCATCGTCACGATGAGTACAGACGAAAATGAGTTAATAAAACGGGAAACATCCAAAGGGTATGACCCCTAGAACAATTCTTGTTCTAGGGGCATGATTTGTTTTATTCGCCGGTAATGGCGCTAGCGCCAACCTGTGCAATCAGCTTTTCATGAGCTGCGTACTGATCCGCGTGGAATTTACCCAGTTCAGCACCTGCGAGCATCTTGTCACATGTCAGACCGTCGCTGGTGCAGAAGTCCTGCCACTCTTTTGAGTCAAACAGTTCCTGGAACAAATTCGTGTAGAACTCAACAGCACCCTCAGACATGCCTGGAGGGCCATTAACGGAACGCTGCATGTAATATTCAATGTTGATGCCCAACTCTTTTGCAGTTGGTACATCAGGGAATGCAGCCATACGTGAGCCAGTGAACTGAATGATTGGCTTTGAGTCACCAGCCTTGTAGAAGGCCATTTGCTCTGATGGGTTATTGACGGTTGAGTCAATCTGCTTGCCGATCAGGTTCTTTGCGACTGTGCCGCCACCAGGAAATGGAATGTAGGTGACTTTATAGCCGAACTCAGCTTCCATCATTGCTGTGAGAACACTGTCTTCCTGTCCGGAGCCTGTGCCGCCAACTTTCCAGTTTTTACCGGCAGATTTCACAGCACTCACATAGGAGTCAATGTCTGTGATACCCGACTGATCTGAGTGAACCCAAAGCAAGAAAGTGTCCATAGCCATCAGTCCGATTGGCGTAAAGGCAGTTGGGTCAACACCAAGGTCTGACTGGATGATCGGCGTTGTATAAAAACTGTTAAGAGTCATCATAACAGTGTGATCATCGCCTGTTTTATCCTTGAGGTAGCGCAATGCTTCTGCACCAGAACCACCCGGCTTGTTGATCGGGATAAATGGGCGTGGCGACAAGCCTTTCTTTTCAATTATGCCCTGCAGCAAACGAGCAATCTGATCCGCTCCGCCGCCGGCACCTGCCATGATAATGAATTCCACTGGTTTTTTTGGCTTCCATCCGTGACTACCTGCCATAGCCACAGAGGTTGTCAGGCCAAGCGCCAGTACGCAAGCCAGTAATGATTTTAATATTCTCATTATGTTCCTCCACTTGAAATGCTGTTTAATCTGTCTCGCAGGGGGGAATTTGCATACATGAGAACAGGACCTTGCCTGAGACCACTGCATAACAAACTTCAACACGAGTAAAGACTGTCAGCGTTTTATAGTTGTCGTTTAGATTAAACCCCCCCTTTTAAAAATATGGTATACCAGACGCCACACAAAGCAACAACTATTTCATAATTTTTATTGAGCCATATCCGCATACGAAGTCAAGCCATCACGGCCTTAATTTTCCGCATATAATCATTTATTTAATCCGAAATATATTCAGGCTTCAGAGAGAAAGTTTCGAGCCTGGAAATACGTGTTATTGCCGCCATAGATTATGCGCCAATCGCATCAGTTCCGATTCATCCCTGTAAAAGAGGAGGGTATATCAAAGCCTAATTTAGATTGCTTCCCGTCCTGATGATTTGGGGCAGGCGCCCGTTTCTGTAACGCCGGATTTCTTTGTGACGGAATTGACCAAAAGGATGGAAATTACTTTGTCAGGTGGAATGTCATCACGTGACAATCAGGTAAAATATAATGTTGAAATATGATTACAATTTAACGTTCAGAAAAGCGTCCCCGGAATACATGCGACGTGCAGAAAAAATTCGTCAGACATATCCCGGGGAAACAATTCAACTTTCGGTTAGAACAGACCTTCGATAAGGCCGTCGTCGTTGATGCGGATGCTTTCGGCCGATGGCACGCGCGGCAGACCAGGCATGGTCATGATCTCACCGCAGATCACCACGACAAAACCGGCACCGGCGGAAAGGCGAACCTCCCGCACCGGCAGACTGTGGCCGGTCGGCGCCCCGCGCCAGTTCGGATCTGTCGTGAAACTGTACTGGGTTTTTGCCATACATACCGGCAGGTGACCATAACCCTGGTCTTCCCACTGTTTCAGCTGATCACGGATCTTCTGGTCGGCGATAACTTCGTCGGCACGGTAGATCTCTTTGGCAATGGTTTCGATCTTTTCAAACAGTGGCATCTCATCAGGATAGAGAGGCGCATATTTGGACGGCGTGCTGTCGATCAGATCAACAACTTTGGTGGCCAGCTCTTCGGTGCCTTCGCTGCCCAGCGCCCAGTGCTTGGCCAGTACAGCTTCACCACCCTTGGCGGCAACAAAATCTTTCATCGCCTGAATTTCCGCATCGGTATCGGTGACGAAATGGTTGATGGCCACAATAAATGGCAGACCGAATTTGGCGATATTTTCCATATGACGCCCGAGATTGGCACACCCCGACACCACGGCATCGACATTTTCAGCGCCGAGGTCAGCCTTGGCGACACCCCCGTTCATCTTCATGGCCCGAACGGTTGCAACAATCACGACCGCATCCGGCTTAAGCCCTGCTTTACGGCATTTGATATCAAGGAACTTTTCTGCCCCGAGATCGGCGCCGAACCCGGCTTCGGTTACCACGTAATCGGCAAGTTTCAGTGCTGTCGTGGTGGCGACCACCGAGTTGCACCCATGGGCGATATTCGCAAAAGGCCCGCCATGGACAAAGGCCGGATTGTTCTCCAGCGTCTGCACGAGGTTGGGCTGCATCGCCTGCTGCAACAGCACCGCCATCGCGCCGTCGGCCTTGATATCCCGGCAATAGACCGGGCTCCGGTCACGCCTGTAGGCCACAATAATGTCGCCGAGACGCTTTTCCAGATCTTCAAGATCTGTTGCCAGACACAGGATCGCCATGACCTCAGAGGCAACGGTGATATCAAATCCGGCTTCACGCGGGAAACCGTTTGCCACGCCACCAAGGTTGCACACGATCTGTCTTAACGCGCGGTCGTTCATATCCAGCACACGGCGGAACGCCACCCGGCGGATATCAATTTCAAGCTCGTTGCCCCAGTAGATGTGGTTATCCAGCATCGCCGCCAACAGATTATGTGCCGAGGTGATCGCATGAAAATCACCCGTGAAATGAAGGTTCATCTCTTCCATCGGCACCACCTGCGCGTAGCCGCCGCCGGCGGCCCCGCCCTTCATACCGAAACATGGGCCGAGGGAGGCTTCACGGATGCAGACCGCGGCCTTCTTGCCGATCCGGTTGAGCCCGTCGCCAAGACCTACGGTTGTCGTTGTCTTACCCTCACCGGCAGGTGTCGGGTTGATCGCCGTCACCAGAATGAGGCGACCATCGGGCTTACCTGCAAGACTTTTGATGAAGCTTTCCGAAACCTTCGCCTTGTCGTGCCCAAAGGGCAGTAGATCTTCATAGGGAATATCCAGCTTTGCGCCGATTTCCCCGATGGGCTGCTTCTTTGCTTCACGAGCTATCTCAATATCCGTTTTATACGTCATGGTATTATCCTAATTTCTGTCCTGTTGTTAGACCACTGGCTTGCACCCATTCAAGAGCCGGTTGCTTACCTGCATTTGCTGGACGCACTCTTTTGATGAGGATGCGGCCACCGTTTCCCTGCACGACAACACCTTCGCCGGTAATGTCCACCACCTCACCGGGGGTGCCATCACCATCACATATGGCGCTGTCATAAATTTTGATTTCTTCCTCCCCCAGCGTTGTCCAGGCACCCGGAGCCGGGTTTGCTGCACGAATTATGTTATAGGTCTCATGTACAGGTTTTGACCAGTCAATTTTTGCGGCTTCCTTATTGAACCAGCCTTCATAACTGCCATCGTCGAGACGCTGGTCGTGTTTGATGATGACCCCGGCCTTGACCATATCAAGACCTTCCATCATGGCGTCAACGCCCATCGGGAAAAGCTTGTTGAAATAGACATCGCCCAGGGTTTCATCCGGACCGATCGGGCATGTCTTCTGTAGCATGATCGGGCCCTCATCAAGACCATCATCAGGCCAGAAGATTGTCAGCCCCGTATGTTTTTTCCCCATGGCAATAGGCCAGTTGATCGATGAAGGGCCGCGATGCTGCGGGCAAAGCGACGGATGATACTGAAAGGTGCCGTAGGTTGGCGCATCCCGCACCGCTTCCGGCACGAACAGAAGCACATACGCCATCAGGCAGATATCGGCCTTGAAAGACTGCATCAGCTCAAGAGCTTCCGGTGTCTTCCAGGACGCCGGCTGATGCAGGGGGAGCCCCTTTTCACGTGCGAGTTCAGCAAGGGGGTCTTCAGGCTTGCCCTCCTTGGTGGGTGCACAGCAGACTGCCACCACATTTTCGCCGCGCTCGAGCAGTTTTTCCAGAACCGCTTTACCAAAGGCCTGCTGGCCATGCAGGACAACTCGCATCTCTGATCTCCCTCTTTCTCTTTTTTCTATTCCGCAACTGCCTTGACTTCACCGACAGCGCCTGAGGTGATGATGCTGTCGAGTTCATCACCCGAATACCCGAGAACATCGGACAGAATTTCCATCGTATGCTCACCGAGCAGAGGAGAGCGTTCCACCTCCACCGGGCTTTCGGAAAGCTTGATAGGACAGCCCACCGAGATGTATTCCCCGCGTTCAGGATGATCGACACGGACAAGCGTTCCCGTGGCATAGAGCCCCTCATCCTCTGAAATCTCTTTCATCGACAGGATCGGGCCCACCGGTATGTCGAGCGGATTGCACACGTCCATGATCTCAAATTTGGTTTTTGTCATGGTCCATTGTTCGATACGCTCAAAAATCTCGTTCAGTTTGTCGAGCCGCTCGGGCGGTGTTGCGTAGCCTTCTTTTGTCTTCCATTCCGGCTCGTCAATGACGTCGCATACTTTTTCCCAGACCGCGGCCTGAATAATGAAATATGTGTAGGCGTTGGGGTCATTCTCCCAGCCCTTGCATTTCAGAATCCGGCCCGGCTGGCCGCCACCTGAATCGTTGCCGGCACGCGGCGTGGCTTCTCCAAACGGGATCCCTTCACCGAATTGCGAGTATTCTTTGAGCGGGCCTGCGCTGAGCCGTTGCTGATCCCGCATCTTGACCCGGGCAAGATTGAGCACCGCATCCTGCATGGCGGCAGTCACACGCTGACCTTTGCCAGTCTTTTCACGCTGGAACAGCGCCGTTACAATACCAAGGCAGAGATGAAGACCGGTGCCGGAATCCCCGATCTGCGCCCCGGTCACCAGAGGCGGGCCATCAAGGAAGCCGGTTGTTGAGGCGGATCCGCCGGCGCATTGCGCGACATTTTCATACACTTTGCAGTCCTGGTATTTGCCCGGCCCGAACCCCTTGATCGAGGCCAGAATAATCCGCGGATTAATCTCCTGAATACGTTCCCAGGAAAATCCCATCCGATCCAGCGCACCCGGAGCAAAGTTCTCCACCAGCACATCACAGGTTTCAATAAGACGGGTCAGCACCTGCTTGCCGCTCTCGTTCTTTGAGTTGAGCTCTATTGATCTCTTGTTGTGATTGAGCATGGTGAAATAAAGGCTGTCCGCGCCGGGGACATCGACCAGCTGTTTACGGGTGGCATCACCCACGCCGGGACGTTCAACCTTGATCACATCCGCGCCAAACCAGGCGAGCAACTGGGTGCAGGTCGGCCCGGACTGGACATGGGTAAAATCGAGTACTTTGATTCCTTCAAGAGCTTTCATCGTATCTGGTCCTGTTTCTCTGGAATGACTGTCGTTTTTTTGTCTATTTCTTGCTGACTACGCTTTGCGGATTGAGATTGCCGATCCGCCCGCTTTCCGTGCCGGCGTTTTCATCGATGACGGCATTGATCAGCGTTGGCTTGCCTGACGAAAGCGCCTCCTCAACGGCCTGACGCAGATCATCCGGGCTGGTGGCATAGACCCCGTTTCCGCCAAAGGCCTGCATCATCAGGTCATAACGGGAATCCTTCACAAACACGGTTGGCGCGACATCACTGCCACCGGTCGGGTTTTTATCGGTTCCGCGATAAATGCCGTTATTGTTGAAGACAACGACACAGACCGGAAGGTTATAACGGCAGATGGTTTCAATCTCCATGCCCGAGAACCCGAAGGCACTATCGCCCTCAACCGCCAGCACCGGCTGTCCTGTTTCCACAGCCGCAGCAACGGCGGCCCCCATGCCGATACCCATAATCCCCCAGGTGCCGACATCAATCCGGTGTCGTGGCCGGTAGATATCAATGATGCTGCGGGCAAAATCGAGGGTGTTCGCCCCTTCGTTCACCAGAATGGTATCGGGGCGCTCTTTGATCACGTTCTTAAGCACACCAAGAGCGCTGTGGAAATCCATCGGCGTTGCGTTGCCCATGAGTTTGGCCGCCATACGCTCAAGGTTGACTTCCTTTTTCTCGTTGATGGCATCCACCCATTGGGCCGGGGGGCTGGCCCAGCCATCACCCATGCCATTCAGCATCGCTTCGAGCACGGAGCCGATATCACCCACCAGCGGCGCGGCTATCTCGACATTGCTGTCCATTTCCATGGCTTCGATATCCACCTGGATGAATTTCTTTGTGAACGGTTCACCCCAGGTCTTTCCCTTACCATGCGAAAGCAGCCAGTTCAGGCGCGCGCCGACCAGCATGACCACATCAGATTCCTTGAGCACAAGAGATCTCGCCGCCCCGGCAGATTGCGGATGGTCATCCGGCAACAGCCCCTTGGCCATGCTCATCGGCAGGTAAGGGATGCCGCTTTTTTCAACAAAATTCCGCACCACATCATCCACCTGGGCATAGGCCGCGCCCTTGCCGAGAATGATCAGCGGCTTCCTGGCGGATTTGAGCACGTCAAGCGCACGGGTCACCGCGTTCGGATCCGGCAGCTGTTTCGGCGCCGGGTCAATCACCTTGACCAGTGACTGTTTGCCTTTCTCTGCGTCCATGACCTGGGCAAACAATTTGGCGGGAAGATCAAGATACACCCCGCCCGGACGCCCGGATACCGCCGCCCGGATAGCGCGGGCAACACCGATCCCGATATCTTCGGCGTGCAGAATCCGGTAAGCGGCCTTGCAGAGAGGCTTGGCGATGGCCAGCTGATCCATCTCCTCGTAATCACCCTGCTGAAGATCCACAATCTCACGCTCAGATGACCCGCTGATCAGTATCATCGGAAAACAGTTGGTTGTGGCATTGGCAAGCGCTGTCAGCCCGTTGAGGAAACCCGGGGCCGAAACCGTCAGGCAAATTCCCGGCTTCTGGGTCAGAAATCCGGCGACAGCGGCGGCGTTGCCCGAATGCTGTTCATGCCGGAAAGAGAGCACCCGCATGCCTTCAGCCTGCGCCAGCCTGCCCAGATCCGTGATCGGAATACCGGGAACACCGTAAATGGTGTTAATTCCATTCAGCTTGAGCGCATCAATCACAAGATGAAATCCATCCGTAAGGTTCTGGATTTCCGTCTCTGGTGCGGTTGCTTCTGGCGCTGTCATCTCTCTCTCCTCAGGACTTTTTTGTCTAAACGTCAATCTTCGGTATCGGCAGTGTTGCTCTTGTCTTCAAGCTTATCCAGACGTGTCCACCGTTCATGGATATGGTCATGCAGGCGCATCGTATGATCACGCACAAGTCGTGAGGCCAGTTCTGCATCACGGGCCTCCAGCGCTTCGATAATTTCCATATGGTCGGCAACCGAACGTGACGCCCGGTTATCCTCACCCATGGCGCGGCGGCGCACCGCATACATATGGATGAAAAGATCTTCGGCCGAACTGCACAAAAGCGGGCAGGCCGAAAGCTCAAGAATGCTCTGATGAAACTTGATGTTGGCGTCGGAATACTCCCCGAGCTCAGCCATGGAAGACTTGGTGCTGTTACTCATGGCGAATTTCCGCAGCGCTTTGAGATCTGCGTCGGTCGCCACATCTACGGCAAGGTAGGCGGCCATGCTTTCCAGCGCCGCCCATGTCTTGATCATGTCGAGAATCTCGGGAAGAGATTTGCGATGAATGAACACACCTTTGCGGGGAATGATTTCCACCAGCCCGTCCTGCGACAGGCGGGCCAGCGCTTCACGAATGGGGGTGCGGGAAATACCGAGCTGTTCTGCAAGTTTACGCTCATCAAGACGCATGTCCTGACTGAAGTTGTAGATGTCGACCTTGCGAATACTGTCCCGCAACACCTCATATATATGATCTTTCAAGGTGAAGTTGATCGAAACAGGCTTTAATTTCACGTCTATCGGCACTCTTCTCCCCCCGGGTCAGACCACGCCAGGTTTCATGCTGGTCCGGAAACTTTTATAGCATTTATCTGGTATACCTTACACCCTATCCAAAGTCGGTCAAGCCTATTTTTTTTAGTTATCGGCAAGAAAATTATTGCATTTTTTGGCATTTGGTATACCAAGAATATATGATATTCTGGCTCTGGTGTTGGATTACATACATCCGGATATCAAAGAGGCTTAAGGCGTCATACGTAAAGGGGCATAAATTATATGCCCCATGCCAGGGGGGGGGCATTCAGATGACCGATCAGCATCAACATGGCGTTGATTTCATCACCCGGCACAGGCATAAGAAACAGTGTTCCTGCCGCCAGTTTGCCCATAATTCCGGCGCCGGCCTATCAGGGGAGTGAAGGAGATGAGACAATGAATATTCATGAATATCAGGCCAAACAAGTGCTGAAGGATTTTGGTGCACCGGTTGCCCATGGGGTTGCCATCACCAGTCTGGACCAGGCTGAAGCGGCGGTTGACCAGTTGCCGGGACCGGTTTGGGTTGTCAAGAGCCAGATTCACGCCGGCGGTCGCGGCAAAGGCAAATTCAAAGAGCTTGCCGACGATGCCAAGGGTGGTGTCCGCGTCAGTTTCTCACGCGATGAAGCGCTCGCCAATATCAACGAGATGTTTGGCAAAACACTGGTGACCAACCAGACAGGGCCTGCGGGCAAAGCCGTCAACCGGCTTTATATCGAAGACGGCGCTGATATCGACCGGGAGCTCTACCTTTCTATTCTGGTGGATCGTGAAACCGGCCGGACATCTTTCGTTGTTTCCACCGAAGGGGGCATGGATATTGAGACCGTAGCCCATGAAACACCGGAGAAAATCCATTCTGTCGGCATTCTGGCCAGCGCCGGCTGCACCGAAGACGACGCAAGCCGGCTTGCCGATGCCCTCAAGCTTGAGGGCGAAGCCAGAGCCGACGGGATGAAGCTTTTTGTCAGTCTCTATACCGCTTTCACCTCGAAAGATATGAGTCTCCTTGAAATCAACCCCCTGATTGTCACCAAGGCAAACAGGCTGCAGGTTCTTGATGCCAAGGTTTCCTTTGATGGCAACGCGCTCTTCCGCCATGCCGATATCATGGAACTGCGCGATATCACCGAAGAAGACGACAAGGAGATCGAAGCCTCCAAATATGATCTTGCCTATATCGCCCTTGACGGGGATATCGGTTGCATGGTCAACGGGGCCGGTCTCGCCATGGCCACCATGGACATTATCAAGATGTACGGGGCAGAACCCGCCAACTTCCTCGACGTCGGGGGTGGTGCGACCACTGAAAAAGTGACCGCCGCCTTTAAAATCATCACCGCTGATCCGAATGTCAAAGGTATCCTTGTTAATATTTTCGGCGGCATCATGCGCTGTGACGTCATCGCCGAAGGTGTGGTGACGGCAGCCCGTGAAGTTGGGCTTGAAGTGCCCCTTGTGGTGCGGCTTGAAGGCACCAAGGTGGCCGAAGGCAAAGCCATCATCGAGAAAAGCGGACTGAATGTCATTGCCGCCGATGATCTTGATGATGCGGCACAAAAAATTGTCAAAGCGGTCAGGGGGTAAAGGCCATGTCAATTCTTATCAACAAGGACACCAAAGTCATTGTCCAGGGCCTGACGGGCAAGACCGGCACTTTCCATACCGAACAGGCGCTGGCCTATCATGGCACCCAGATGGTTGCGGGAACACACCCGATGAAGGGCGGACAGGAATGGACCAGCGCGGAAGGGGCCAAACTGCCGCTTTATGCCACCGTGGCTGAAGCGCGGGATGCGACCGGCGCCAATGCTTCGGTCATCTACGTGCCGCCCGCAGGTGCCGCCGCCGCCATTGAGGAAGCCATCGATGCGGGCATCGAACTTATCACCTGCATCACCGAAGGCGTGCCTGTTCAGGATATGGTCCGGGTCAAGGAAAAGCTTGATGCCTCAAGCTCAAGACTGATAGGGCCGAACTGCCCCGGCCTTCTGACGCCTGAAGAATGCAAGATCGGCATCATGCCGAGCAGCATTTTCCGCCGCGGTTCTGTCGGCGTATTGTCCCGTTCCGGCACCCTGACCTATGAAGCTGTTTTCCAGACTTCCCAGGCAGGTCTCGGCCAATCCACCGCGGTAGGTATTGGCGGCGATCCGGTCAAGGGCACGGAATTCATCGATGTGCTGGACATGTTCCTGGCTGATCCTGAAACAACATCCATCATCATGATCGGGGAGATCGGCGGATCTGCCGAAGAAGATGCCGCCCGGTTCCTGAAAGATGAAGCCAAAAAGGGCCGCGCCAAACCCACGGTCGGGTTCATTGCCGGCAGAACATCACCTCCTGGGCGCACCATGGGGCATGCCGGCGCCGTGATTTCCGGAGGCAAAGGCGGGGCTGAAGACAAGATTGATGCCCTGCAATCTGCCGGGGTCAGGGTGTCACCGTCACCCGCACAGCTTGGCCAGACTCTGGTTGATTTGCTGAAAGGCTAACCACTTCCTCCCAAAGGATAAGAGCGTCACTATC
>CAZOLR010000028.1:17627-26626 GCA_964580905.1 uncultured Hyphomicrobiales bacterium
GTTGATTTGCTGAAAGGCTAACCACTTCCTCCCAAAGGATAAGAGCGTCACTATCGTGACGCTCTTATTTTTTCGGGCTTATTTTCCGGATATGAGTATGTGGAGCCTAAACGGCTTTGGACATCACCACCGATTGGGCTGAATTGGCATCAAGCCTCGCGTCAACAATAGCCACGATACGATCCACCGTGGGGTTCTGAAGACCGAAACGCTGGCCGATTTTCTGGACCAGCCGATCCACCCGTTCAATTTTCACGGCGCCGCTGTCTATGGCACGCGCCGCCGAAGACGGCTTGAGCAAATTAAGCGCGGCATTGGCATATTTTTCAAACGGCACCTGATCTGCGGCTGACGCCCCAAGACGCTGGGCCAGCTCATCCACCCAGTGGTACATGGCTTCAGACGAGGCCACATCACCATGCACCGCATCACGGATCGGCTGAACATGATCCACTTCAACGCACCGGTAATTCCCCGTGAGCAACATGCTCCATTTCGCCATCGGCACAAAAAGGCTGTCATGCACCCGGAGCTTGACCGGAACATCCTTGCCATCGAGCCGGACTTCGGCAATATCGGCTTCGAGCTGACGCAACATCGCGCTGTGTTCCGGGCGGGCAAAATCCGCCGCCTTGAAATTGGTCGGCAAGCCGACATGCAAAATGTTTGCGCCTTCTTCCGGCGGACGGAACGCCTGCGGGTCAGGGCTGCACAGAGTCACCAGATCCGGATCGAAATTGTCCCAGACACTGACATCGTCAAAACAATCGGAAAGGTCGGCATCAGCCAGGCTTGAAATGCGGCGCAGATACGGGAGCGGCGGCATGTTCATGATCGACAGACACGGTTTACCGCTTTTGGCGATACGCTGCATCAATCCCCGCACGGAAGGGGAGGAATACTGCGGCTCCTGCATGGCAAGGGCGATCATGTCATAGTCTTCGGGCCTTGCATCCTCCGGCGTGACCGCATCAACGGAACCGGGCAGGTCAACGGAACGGATGGCGCGATGCGTATCCTCATCTTTGAGTTTTATCCGCACCTCAGTTCCTTCAGCGTTGATCAGTGCCGCGGTTTGTGCACGGCAGATCAGGGATACATCATGTCCCGCCATGAGAAGTTTGGTCGATAAAAGTGAGCCGTAGGATGCTCCGAGAATCAGAATACGCATGATCTTCACCTTCTTCGCAAATAGTCGAAAGACAAAGATCAACCTACTAGAATGCAGGGCCGGAAAACAGGAAAAGAGTGAAAACTTGAAAATTGTAAATATTTTACATTTTCAAGTTTTACCCTTGATGGTCCGGTATCAGGCTTTGGAGATCCGGCACGCCGCGAACTTGAATTCGGGTATTTTGCCGTAAGGATCAAGCTGCGGGTTGGTGAGGATATTGGCGGCCGCTTCGACATAGGCGAAGGGGACAAAAACCATATCTTCGGCCACCGCGGTATCCGCCCGGGCCATGATGGTGATTTTCCCGCGGCGGGTCTCAATGGCGATGGTCTCCCCTGCCTTCACCCCGAGCCTGGCAAGAGTTGCCGGGTTAAGGGACGCGTTGGCTTCCGGTTCCACCGCATCAAGGACGCTGGCCCGGCGGGTCATGGAGCCGGTATGCCAGTGTTCCAGCTGGCGCCCTGTTGTCATGACCATCGGGTAGTTTTCATCCGGATCTTCTGCCGGACGGATGATACCGGCCGGGGTAAATCTTGCCCTTCCCCCTTCTCTCGGGAAGCCATCACCAAAGACAATGGGCTGCCCCGGATCTTCAGGGCTGAGCGACGGGTAGGTCACCGCGCTCTGCTCCTCAAGCCTGTCCCAGGTGATATTGGACAGCGACTTCATCGAGGTTTTCATTTCAGCAAAAACCTCACGCGGATGGGTGTAGCTCCAGTCAAGGCCGAGTTCTTTTGCCAGCGCGGTGGTGATCCACCAGTCTTCCCTCGCCTCACCCGGAGGCGGCACCGCCGGACGGCCCATCTGCACCTGCCGGTTGGTGTTGGTCACCGTGCCGGTCTTTTCCGGCCAGGCGGAAGACGGCAGCACCACATCAGCGTAATTGGCGGTTTCCGTCAGGAAGATATCCTGAACAACCAGATGATCAAGCTTGGCCAGCGCATCACGTGCATGGGCGACATCCGGATCAGACATGGCCGGATTTTCACCAAGGATATACATCGCGCCGATATCTCCGTCATGGATGGCATCCATGATCTCCGTGACGGTAAGCCCTTTTTCCGGATTGATGCGGCCTTCCTGCCAGATCTCTTGAAACGCGGACCGCACCCCTTCATCGGCCACGCTCTGGTAATCGGGAAGGAACATCGGGATCAGGCCCGCATCCGATGCGCCCTGCACGTTATTCTGGCCACGGAGCGGATGCAGACCTGTGCCCGGGCGGCCGACATGACCGCACATCAGCGCAAGCGAGATCAGGCATCGTGAATTATCCGTGCCATGGATATGCTGGGACACACCCATCCCCCAGAAGATCATCCCCGCTTTGGCGGTGGCGAAATCCCGCGCGACCTGACGAAGGGTCTCAGCAGGGATGCCGCAGATATCGGCCATTTTCTCAGGCGGGAATCCGGCCAGATGCGCTTTCATCTCCTCCCAGTTTTCGGTGAAACCATCAATATACTGCTGATCATAGAGTTCTTCTTCAACAATGACATTCATGATGCCGTTCAGCATGGCGACATCCGCACCGGGGCTGAACTGAAGCATATGCGTGGCGTGGCGCTTCAGCCCCTGACCCCGCGGATCCATGACGATCAGCTTGCCGCCGCGTTTGGCAAACTGCTTGAAATAGGTCGCGGCAACAGGGTGGTTTTCCGTCGGGTTAGCCCCGATGACAATCGCAACATCAGCATGTTCAATCTGATTGAAGGTAGCCGTCACCGCGCCGGAGCCCACATTTTCAAGCAGGGCCGCCACCGACGATGCGTGGCACAGACGCGTGCAGTGATCGACATTGTTATGGCCGAAGCCCTGGCGGATCAGTTTCTGGAACAGATACGCCTCTTCGTTTGAACATTTCGCCGAACCAAAGCCTGCCACCCTCGTGCCGGCCTGCTCGCGCTGTTTGGCAAGGCCGGAGGCCGCCACTTCGAGCGCTTCTTCCCAGCTCGCTTCCCTGAAATGGGTCAGCGGATCGGACGGATCAACATTCAGCCCCTTGGCCGGCGCATCATCACGGCGGATCAGCGGCTTCGTCAGCCGGTGGGGATGATGAATATAGTCAAACCCGAATCTGCCCTTGACGCAGAGACGGTTTTCGTTTGCCGGCCCTTCAATCCCCTCAACGTATTTGATTTCATCATCCTTGATCTTGAAGCTGAGCTGGCAGCCAACCCCGCAATACGGGCAGACCGAACTGACCTCGCGATCAAAGTCCTGAGTATCGCCATGCTGATCTTCGTCCACCACTGTCGCCGGAAGAAGCGCACCAGTGGGGCAGGCCTGAACACATTCGCCGCAGGCAACACAAGTCGAGCTTCCCATCGGGTCCGCCATATCGAAGACGATCTCAGCCGTATGGCCGCGGCCGGACATGCCGATCACGTCATTCACCTGCACTTCACGACAGGCGCGGACACAGAGATTGCAGTGGATACAGGCATCAAGATTGACCCGCATGGCCACGTGGCTGTCGTCAAGAAGCGGCACTGAACCCGCCTCACGCGCGGGAAAACGGCTTTCTTCAACATTGTTTGCCGCTTTCATCGCCGCGAAATGAGACGAGCGGTCATGCGCCTCTTCCGGCTGATCCGCGGCCAGCAGTTCAACCACCAGCGCCCTTGATTTTGCCGCCCTTTCGCTGGCGCTTGACACCACCATGCCGTCGGTCGCAGACCGGATGCAGGATGCCGCCAGCGTGCGCTCACCTTCGATTTCAACCATACAGGCCCGGCAGTTGCCATCAGCCCGGTAACCTGTCGACGGCTTATGGCACAGATGCGGGATCTCAACCCCCTGGGCGTGCGCCGCTTCCCAGATCGTGGTCCCTTCAGGCACGGTGATTTCCCTGCCATCCAGCGTGAAGGTAACGGTTTTGGTCGTTGTTGTATCAAGCATGGCCCTGCCTCAGCTTATTTCTTCAGCAAAATGTTTCATTGTCAGCCGGATCGGGTTCGGTGCCGCCTGCCCGAGACCGCAGATCGATGCATCTTCCATCACCTGGCAGAGATCCGCGAGCAGGTCTTTGTCCCATCTCTCCTCCTGCATCAGCTGCACGGCCTTGCCGCAACCTGTCCGGCACGGGGTGCACTGCCCGCAACTTTCATCTTCAAAAAACCTTAGCATATTGAGCGCCGCATCACGAACACGGTCCTGATCCGAGAGCACCACCACCGCGGCGGAACCGATAAAGCTTCCCAATGGCTGCAGGGTATCGAAATCAAGCGGCACATCATTGATCGTTGCCGGCAATATCCCCGAAGACGGCCCTCCAGGCTGATAGGCACGGAATTCATGGCCTGATGCCATTCCCCCTGCGGCATCGATGATATCCGTGATTGTTGAGCCTGCCGGCAGCAGATAAACGCCAGGCTTTGCCACCCGGCCGGATACCGAATAACTCCTGAGGCCCTTTCGTCCGTTCTTTTCCACCGACGACAAAATCTCAGGTCCTTCACGGCAGACCCGTGCGACCCAATGCAGGGTTTCGATATTATGCACCAGCGTTGGCCTGCCAAAGAGACCGACCTGCGCAACATAGGGAGGACGATGACGCGGCAGTCCGCGCTTGCCTTCGATCGATTCGATCATCGCGCTTTCCTCACCGCAGATATACGCTCCGGCACCGCGGCGGAGATCAATATAACCCTGATCCACCAAACCGGCCTCTTCGAGTGCCGAAATCTCACGGCGGAGAATCTCCAGTACCGCCGGATACTCATCACGCATGTAAATATAGCATCTCTCCGCTTCCACCGCCCAGGCAGCAATCAGCATGCCTTCGAGAAACAGGTGCGGCACACGTTCGAGATAATATCTGTCCTTGAAGGTTCCGGGCTCACCTTCATCGCCGTTAACCGCGAGATACCGCGGGCCTTCCGCGGCACGGACAAACCCCCATTTCCGCCCGGACGGGAAACCGGCACCACCGAGGCCGCGCAGACCACTTGCCAGCACCATCTCCTGCACATCTTCCCAGGATCCGTCTTTGCGCAATTCCTCAAGTTTGGCGTAGCCGCCTTCGGCGCGATATGCCGTAAGTTTTTCGTAATCCGGCAGATGGGCATGGGTATCACCCGCAGCAATCGCCGCCTCAACCTTTTCAAGGTCAGCGTGATCGATGTGATTATGACCAATTTCAAGCGCGGGCGCGGTATCGCAACGTCCCATGCACGGCGCCCGGAGCACCCGCACCGACGCCGGATCAAGACCTTCTTCCAGTGCCGACCGGAGCGCCGAGGCACCCGCAAGTTCACATGAAAGGGAATCGCAGACACGGATCGTCAATGCCGGCGGCGGGGTTTCGTCTTCGGCCACCACCGTTAAATGCGCGTAAAATGTCGCCACCTCATACACTTCTGCCTGGGCAAGCTTGAGCTCGGTCGCCAGCGCGCAAAGATGGGAATGACCAAGATAGCCAAATTTGTCCTGGATGAGGTGCAGATATTCAATCAGGAGATCACGTCGGCGCGGAGATGAGCCCAGGAGATCGCGGATATCCGCCAATGCAGCCGCATCAACCTGCCGCCCCTTCGGCGTCTTTCTCCCCTTGCCATAACCACTCTTCCACACGCCTTTATTTTCGGTAATCGCGGTCAACTCATCCTCCCTCGGCTATGTTGTGAGTTTTCCATTTGTGGCCGGATGCGTCAAACAAATTATTTGGTATACCAGATAATTTTTTCATCCCAGCCATTTGTGCCGCTACTGTGCCTGATCTTGCGATCTGTATATACCTTAATTGACCACCGGGCCTGATTACGCTACCAAATTCACGACAGGAATAGGTGGATACCCGACAGTCTTACGACCAACAGCCTTAGCATAACATTTTTTGAACAGGATCAAGACATGAGCCCATCCGATACTATGCCCGATACCATGCCCGATACCATGAACGTCATCATCATGAAGGATGCGGGCGGACCAGATGTACTGGTCCCCGGGACACGCGCCACCCCTGTTCCTGCGGAAAACGAAGTGCTGATTAAAGTTGTGGCGGCGGGGGTCAACGGCCCTGATCTGGTCCAGCGGCGGGGGCATTACCCGCCGCCGAAAGGCGCATCCGATCTTCTCGGCCTTGAGGTTTCGGGCCGGATTGCCGCCCTCGGGGATAAGGTCCGTGGCTGGAATATCGGTGATACTGTCTGTGCCCTTACCAATGGCGGCGGTTACGCGGAATTTGTCGCCGTCAACGCGAGTCACTGCCTGCCGATCCCGGATGGCGTGGATAGTGTTGATGCGGCCGGCCTGCCGGAAACCTATTTCACGGTCTGGAGCAATGTTTTCTTCGGCCACACCATCCTTGAGGGCGGTAATTTTCTTGTCCATGGCGGTGCCGGAGGCATTGGCTCAACCGCCATCCAGATCGGCCATGCCATGGGGCTCAATGTCTATACAACCGCCGACAGCGCCGGGGCATGTGCCTGGTGTCAGGAGCTCGGCGCCACGCAGGCCATCAATTTCAGGGAAGAAGATTTTGTCCCCATACTGCGTGAGGCAGGCGGCGCGGATATTATTCTCGACATCATCGGCGGGGATTATATCGCACGAAATATCAAAGCATCACGTGCCGACGGCCGCATCATCCAGCTGGCCTTCAACCAGGGATCGAAAGTTGACATTGACCTGATGCCGCTGATGCTGAAACGGCTCACCCTGACCGGATCAACCCTGAGGTCTCGTCCCGACACATTCAAGGCTGACGTGGCGGCTGATCTGGCACAGAAGGTCTGGCCCCTTTTCGGTAAGGGTAATGGTGGTCTCAGGCCCACCACGTATAAAACCTTCCCCCTCAACGAGGCCGCCGCCGCCCATACGCTGATGGAAAGCGGCAGCCAGCGGGGCAAGATACTGCTCACATTATCCGCCTGACACCTTCTGCAGGTAAAAGCCCCAGCCTGAGGGCAAAGACCAGTCAGCCGAGCTGAGGTCCTGCCTTTACCAGTACACGGCCCGCTTCGGTATCAGAGAATTTCTTGAAATTCTCAATGAACAGACTGGCAAGATGCTCTGCCTTTTTCTGCCATTCCGCGGGATCATCATAGCTGGAGCGCGGATCGAGAACACGTTCATCAAGGCCGGCAAGACGTGTCGGAATCCTGAGATTGAAAATGGGAAGTGTCGTGGTTTCGGCCTCATTTATCTCATCTGCCATAATGGCATCGATCAATGCCCTTGTATTGGCCAGTGAAATACGGGTTCCCTTGCCGTTCCACCCGGTATTAATTAGGAAGGCACGTGCACCTGCCGCCCGCATCCGCTTGCTCAGCACATCGGCATAGACCGTCGGGTGCAGGGTCAGGAAAGCGGCCCCGAAACAGGCGGAGAACGTGGGCTGGTGTTCGGTCATCCCCCGTTCCATTCCGGCCATTTTAGCGGTGAATCCACTTAAGAAATGATACTGGGTCTTAGCATCATCAAGGATGGATACCGCCGGCAGAACACCATAGGCGTCCGCTGTGAGAAACAGCACATTCCTGGCATGACCACCTTTTGAAACAGGGCGTACAATATTATCGATGTGATAAATAGGGTAAGAAACCCGCGTGTTCTGGGTCAGGCTTGTGTCGCTGAAATCTATCTTGCCGTCCGCATCCACCATGACGTTTTCAAGCAACGCATCACGACGCACGGCGTGGTAAATTTCAGGTTCGCTCTCTTCCTTCAAATCGCTGGTTTTGGCGTAACAGCCACCTTCGAAATTGAACACACCATCGTCATCCCAGCCATGTTCGTCATCTCCTATAAGGCTGCGGTTAGCCGAGGCTGAAAGGGTTGTCTTGCCGGTGCCGGAAAGACCAAAGAACAGCGCCACGTCACCATCCTTGCCCATATTGGCGGAACAATGCATGGACGCAATGCCTTTGCGGGGAAGAAGATAGTTCATCATGGCAAACATGCCCTTCTTCATTTCCCCTCCGTACCAGGAGCCGCAGATGAGCTGCATGCGCTCGGTCAGGTTGAAGGCGATGAAGGTGGATGAATTCAGCCCCTGTGCCTGCCAGTTTTCATTCTTGGCCATGGATGCGTTGACGACCGTGAAGTCAGGTTCAAAATCCGCCAGCTCTTCCTCACTGGGGCGGATGAACATATTCTTGACGAAATGCGCCTGCCAGGCCACTTCCATCACGAAACGGACTTTAAGGCAGGTGTCCTTGTTGGCACCGCAATACCCGTCGACAACATAGAGTTTCTTGCCGCTGAGCTGTGTCATGCAAAGCTCTTTGAGCTGTGACCAGATTTCGGGAGTGATCGGCTTGTTGTCGTTCTTGGCCCCGTCGCCGTTCCACCAGAGGGTATCGGCGGTGGTTTCATCCTTGACGATGAATTTATCCTTGGGTGAGCGGCCGGTATACTCCCCGGTGAGCACATTCACGGCCCCGAGTTCAGAGAGATATCCGCGTGCATAACCCTCAAGGGCCGGATCAAGTTCATCCTCGTAAAGACGATCATAGGAAGGATTGTAAACGATCTCGCTGGCATCGGTGATGCCAATTTTTTCCAGAAATTCTTGCAACTCTATTCTCTCTCAACAGTGAAAAATCCGGCCATACGGCCGGGTAGGTTAAATCTATTGAAGTTCATGGCTATGTCAACTGACTTGCGACAATAAGGCTGACGACGCCTGAGGCGCGCTGACGGCGGGTTTTCTCATCCCCCACGCGTTGCGGCCGTAAATTGCCTGGCATCTGGAGCGGGTAACGGGAATCGAACCCGTGCGTTCAGCTTGGGAAGCTGACAGGCTACCATTACATCATACCCGCCGCGCACAATAATTATATAAAAGGTCTGTGGTCAGGTTGCAAGCAGCGGCTTGCCT